>CAYXUD010000102.1:0-18388 GCA_964467775.1 uncultured Bacteroides sp.
GAGGCATCCAGGATGATCTCCTTATCTGCCACGCATGTCGTTATAATCGGATCAGTGTTATCCTGCGTGTTCACCGTGAACTGGCAGGTGGCATCATTGCCATACTCATCGGTGACAGTTATGGTAACAACCGTGGTATCTGATATAACGGTCCCGGCTATCGGCGACTGCGTGACCACATAGGGGCTGCATTCGGTGATCGCCAGCTCAGGCTCTGAAGTGTAATCAGGAAGGCTGGCATTGCAGCTTGCATCCAGGACGATCTCCTTATCTGCCACACATGTTGTAATGATCGGATCAATGTTGTCCTGGGTGTTCACCGTGAACTGGCAGGTGGCATCATTGCCGTACTCATCGGTGACTGTGATCGTCACTACTGTCGTGTCACTGATCACCGTGCCGGCCAGTGGCGACTGCGTGACCACATAGGGGCTGCACTCGGTGATAGCCAGCTCCGGCTCAGAAGTGTAATCAGGAAGGCTGGCATTACAGGACGCATCCAGGACAATCTCCTTATCCGCTACGCAGGTGGTGATCAATGGATCCTCATCATCGGCTACGATCACATCAAACGTGCAAACAGCTGTATCTCCAGCCAGGTCTATGGCAAAATAGGTGACTGTTGTGGTATCGATGGGGAAAGAATCTCCGGGATCGTGGGAATTCCACCAGGTGATTTCAGGTGCATATGTGCAATTATCCGTTGCAGTTGGGGCAGTCCACGTAACAACTGCATCACATTGCCCGGGGTCATTCACCGTGTTGATCTCTGCAGGACAATCCGGAATAACCGGATCAGTTACGTCATCCATCACGGCGATCTTGAACTTACCGTTATCGTCATTGGAATTCTCCCACACCCTGATATAAATATCAGCCCCGGGTGTCAGGTTCTCCAGAACCGACCTGGAACCCCGGCCCTGAAGGATATAGCTGCTGTCTGAATTACAGTTCAGCAGGGTTGGGCTCACACAAGCATCATAGTAAATGGCATGTTCAGGCATGTATGCCCAGCCATTGTTGGATGGATACTGGTTACTGGCCTCTGTAACTACCTCAACAGCAATCTTTCCGGAAGCAGGAACGGTAGTCTTGAACCAAACATCACCCCCTGAATAGGTGCCACAACCAGGGTCAGAAACTCCAGAGCCAGTGGCCCCGAGATTGGAAAAGACCTGGGATGAATAACATTCAGAGATGGTCAGCTGAATAGTATTGCATGGGTCATCATTGAACACTTCAGCGGTATCGGGGATCTGATGGAATGAGGAGGGATCTCCCTGGTTGTCCCGTTCTGTGATGATCCAATCCTGTGAACGGGCCACTTTCTGAATCCTTACCTCATCAATGATCCCTTCAAACGGACGATATCCATACGTGTCCGGAGAAGGCTGGTTTCCGATGGCTGCTCCAATTGTCGGGCCAGGATTGATGGTTCCGGTTTTCGCCTGACCGAATCCATAAATGGTGCCGTCATGGAACACCTCCATGGTGACTCCATCATAGATGGCTCCTACGTATTGCCAGATATTATCGACCAATACGTTATCGGTGGGGAGATAGGTGGTTGTCGTCCCACCTGTTTTCAGCCTGAATCGCAAATCGGTGTAATCATTAGCACTTAACATCCACCAATGATTGGAGGCGGCAGTGCCATCAGCCTTTGAAACGATCCGGGCATCCGAAATTGTCTTAGGGGAAGGCCTGATCCAGGCAGAGATGGTCAGTGAGGCATCTGAAACAATCAGGTTCCCAAGCTCAACGCGATCTGTATTGTCCCCTTCCTGAAAATCCTGCGCATCTGCTATTAATCCACCTATATCTGTGCTTCCCTGATTTGTAGCATCCGGGTTATTCCCGGTGGCATCCGCAAAATCATCGTGTAAATGGTATACCGCCACATAGGCATCATCATCCCAGGTATCGGAGGTTGAGGGATCTGTCACTATCCCCGGTTTACCAAAATAGAGGTAGAGGTAGTTGTCGGAGGATGTGGCAAGCGAAGGTATCTGAACCCAGGCGATGAGGTGACCTGTCGCAGCATCATAGGATTCAACCTCGTGATTAAGCAGCGTGGTCCCGTCTGATGCAGTAAAAATGATATCATACCCGCTTTCACTCTGGACCAGTCCCTCGTTGGAGGCTGATTTCAGGTCATCATGGGTTTCATCGATCAACACCGGGAAATTGGTATGGTTGCCCGTACCGGTTACATTATCATCGGGAATGATGATCAGTTTTCGGTAGTAGTAATCACTGTACCACTGACCGCTCACCTCTGTGATCAGTGCAACGAGAGACAACAGGACCAGAAAGAAAGACCGGCAGAACAGGGGTGAAAATGACATTCGGGTAAGACATACCTTCCCCCGGCCAGCAGTGACTGACGGAGGCTTCAGGCTGGTATTTTTGATCCCCTTCCCGGTGATGACCACCTCTCTAAAAATAGTTGTATCCAGGCACTGCCAAGTACCTGGATCAAATGTATAATATGTCCTGCTTACAGGACCTGAACCAAGTTAGTTTCGTTGCTTATACGCATTATATATGTGTATGTTACCCGAATCTAGGTAAATTAAACGGGATATTTGAATTACAGATTGTGAAAAAAATCATGGAGCACTTCGAGGGACCGGACATCTCCCATTCCATCCACATGGTTTTTGTAATACCTGATCAGTTGATCAAGTATATTTTTTCTTTGCGTGCTGTTCATCCCCATGGTGGTTGATCCCTGAAAATCACACTTGATGTACATACTCCATAACCTGCTGGTGTCCTCGTCCAGCTGTGTTTCCGGGTCAGTGAACATAGGTGTGAACTGACCGCTTATCAGGTCAAAGTAGGGGTTTTCTTCTCCATAATTGTTCTGTGGAAAAAAACCCAGGTGCCGGGAGAGGTGAAACAGGAAAATCACGTGAAAATCTGGTAATGGCTCCCCCAATGCATCGAGGTACTCAATGGAATTCATCAGGTAATGGGCCAGCATGGGATTGGGCTCTTCCTCTTTCACTGCCCGGTACAGTATCTCTGCCATAAAAATTGCCTGGGTGCTTTTTGTGATGTCATAGGGGATAGAATTGATCGGAACTGCCCTGGTTACCTCCTTGACCAACTGTATATCACGGGAATCTTTGTGATACACTTCGAAATCGAGAATAAAAAGGGGCTGGAACAGGTTTGAACGGTTGTTCTTGCGGGACTTTCGCACTCCTTTTACCATATAGGCCTGGCGCCCATGCTGCTCTGTATAGCAATTAATCACCAGGCTCGATTCACCGTACCGGGTTGTGTGCAGCACAATGCCCCTGGTTTTCCGGATCATGATTTAATGGATAAAAAGCAGTTTTGTAACATGCGTAAGATTACCGTTCGAGTTTGAAAGAAAGATGATATAGACCCCGGTTGCCACCCTCTCACCCCTGAAGTTTCTCCCATCCCAGATGGCCTGGCCCCCCAGTGATTCAGTCTCATAAACCAGGTTCCCGCCCATATCAGTTATTTTTACTGTCGTCGTTTCGACCAGTCCTTTGATCGCTACCGGTCCGTGGTAAGTCTCCCTCACAGGATTTGGAAATACAACCACATGGTCATACGCGCTGCTCCCTGTGATTGCATCCCCCATATAAGAAATGATACCTTTATCAGTCCCGAAAAACACCTCCCCGGTTATTCCATCCACACAGATATCGATGATGTTGTCAGAGAGCATCGGACTGTTGACGGCATTGAAATGCCTGATCTGTTCCAGCCCGTCTTCCGAAACAAGATATGCCCCTCCACCGGATGTTCCCAGCCATTTCCGATTGGCTCCATCCACTTCAATTGAAGTAACGATCTGTTCCCCAAGAAGTACATCGCCTTTATCAGTACCATCGTTGCGGGGAACGATGATCTCATGTGCGTATACGGAACCTTCTGTAAAGAGCTGGTACGGACTGTAGATCACAAGAATGCCACGGTTGGTCCCTAGCCAGAGGTTTCCGTTCTGGTCTTCAGCAAAAGACCGGACATCATTGGTGATGACTTTCCCGTATTTGTCCACCACGCTTATACGCTTGTATTCATCGTCCGAGGGATCATCAATGGTTCCGTTGTCATCCATGGCAAAAAGGCCATATCCCCGCGGAATGATTACCCATTTATGTCCGGACTGGGTCACCAGTATTTCCCCGAGGGCATCGAATTCGGTGATCTGGTTGCCGGCCCGGTAACTCTGCCAGGTACCATCCTTTTTCAACACAGAAATAGGCTCTGAAACATTTGAATTGGTCATCCAGAGGTTCCCCAGAGGATCATACGCCACACCTCCGATCCTGACAAAATCCCCGCCCGGGATAATGCTCTGCAATGAACTGTTTGATTCTTTGTACCGGGCAACCTCTTCTCCTGCGCTGTACTCGTGAAGCCCGTAGCCCCATGAACCTGCAAACAGATGTTCCGGGTCAGCCGGATCCACCGCCAGGGTGATCAGGTCACGGCTCTCCCAGTTGGCACGATAATCCCAGTTTTCTTCACTGAAGGTTTCCAGGGTAGCCACATTAAACTGGTTGTTCCACGATCCTGTCACCCCCCCCAGGACAGTATACAGAATGTTGCCGGCAGATGCCATGTCAAATACACTCGTTGAGTGCGGACCATTTGGAACAACAGACCACATCCCTCCTCCCTGGTTGGTCACCAGCCCGCTTCCAAAATCTGCGGCCCAGATACTTCCTCCGTCATCCAGCGAGGCAGACATGGGTTTACCTGTACGCAGCTGCTGAATCACCAGGTAATCACTGCTGATCAGATTCACCTGCGTATCATCGACCAGGATCAGGTAATCGCCCTTGTTCAGGAGCTCCCTGCATTTGGCTCCCGTAAAATATGGATAGGCACTCCACCCGGTTCCTGTATGATAATAGACCTGGTCCTGGATACCTGCGGGATCCTGGTATGAAGCAAACAGTGCATCTGTGAAAAAGGCAATATGATTGAAAACGCCGCTGGCATTGGGGATATCTGAAATCGCCTCCCAGGTGTTGAAATCAACCAGGAAGGGATCCGAGAGCAAACCCTTTTTTACTCCCTGATCAGTGGCCGCATAGAGATATGTTCCATCAGAAGTCACCTGGTTTACCTTGAGTGCATTACCCATCTCTCCAATGTAATAGGTCTCCTTGATTTCATCCTTTTCCAGGTTCAGTACCACAATCCCAAATCCTGTGGCTAAGTATGCACTATTCCCTGAATAGAATATGTCAAAGACAGATTTATCTCCGGCAATCTGCTTTTTCATAATGTCGGGCAGGTTCAGGATCACACCATCCCTTATGATATCAAGGTTAGAATTCTGATAGGCAATGATCAGGGTCTTCAGTTCGTCACTCCACCTCATGGCCGAGATACCAATGTCCGATAACCCGTCAATTTTGGATAGTTTTTCCACCGAATTGTCTTTCAGGTTATAGGTGAACAATCCCCCGGTGGATGAACAGAATACAAGTTCGTCGGTCACTTCGGCCAGGTTGCAGTATTTATAGGGCAGGTGTGTTCTCCACTGCCCCAGCCTGGACTGCCCTTTCATGTAAATTGACTGCAAGAAAAGCAGGGTGACAAAAAGTCTAAGGAGCCAGTATCGCATATGAACTATGGTTTCTATAAATACGCAGTTTATCCCGACATATTACATCCCCTTCAGAAATTGAACCAGTTCATTGACTGCCCTTGCCCGGTGGCTTATGCGGTTTTTTTCTGAAAGATCCATTTCAGCAAAGGTGATAGACCGGCCAGCGGGTCTGAATACCGGGTCATAGCCAAAGCCTCCGGTTCCTGCTGGTTCAGTGGAAATCACACCTTTAACTATTCCTTCAAATCGATATTCTATTCCGTTCATTACCAAAGCTATAATTGTCCTGAACTGTGCCTCCCTCTTGGTGACTTCTTTCATCTTTAGAAGTAGTTTCCGGATGTTTCCCTCCGCTGGTTCCATTTCAGGAAAAACCGGATTTCCGATTCTTGAATACCTGGCTGAAAATACTCCCGGGGCCCCGCCCAGGGCTTTCACCTCCAGGCCCGTGTCATCGGCAAAGCAGTCTCTTCCTGTCTCCCTGTAAATGTACCAGGCCTTCTGGGAGGCATTCTGTTCAAGTGTATCATAATCCTCCGGGATCTCAAAAGAGATACCCAGATCTTCCAATCCAACTATCTTGAAATTTTCCCCAAGCAGGGTGCTGATCTCTAAAAGTTTATGAGGGTTATTTGTGGCAAATACAATTTCCATTGCACAAAAAAGGGCCATTGGTAAGATGGCCCCGAAATTATGAAAAAAGTGCGATCATCGGCTTCCTGTGGCCCTGAATCCACCGGCGATTTTTGCAGGGTGTGGATTCATGCACATTACCGGCAGGCCTTCCGGGTTGGCAATCAGGTACTGCTCCGGCGCTCCAAGCAGATAGTCAATCCACCTGATATCCCTGGTGGCCATCACCAGGATCAGGTCCGCATTGTGACTTTTAGCAAAACCAACAATCTCCTTCTTGAAGCTCTCTTTCCCATCCGTTGTGACAATTTCGTAATTTACATCATGCCCTTTCAGGAATGATTCGATGTACTTGATGTTCGAAAGAATCTTCTTACGGAACCCTTTGTCTTTGGCCTTTGATTTCAGGATGATAAACCTGGCGTCGAAATTCCTGGCCAGGTAATAGATCCAGTTGGCCTTCTCTTTGTTCTCTCTCTTGAAATCAATGGGAAGCAGGATGGTATCGATCTTATCTTTGACAGGTTTGCCCTGGACAATGAAAAAAGGTATCCTGGATGAGACCACAACCTTCAGGGCCTTGCTCCCGAATAACTTCTGTGCACCTTTCATCCCATGGGTTCCCATGATGATCATTTCAGCCTTCAACTCCTTGGAGGTTTCCCCAATAGCATGAAAGATGCTGCCATCGACAACTTCCACATGAGGTTTCTTCCCATATTCGTTCCCAAGCTTGTCGGCTGAAGCCTCCATTTCAACCTTCTTTGAGCCGGCATCCTTTGGGTCCGATACAATATGAAGAAGGAGAATATCCCGGTTCAGGGCTTTGGAAATATTTACAGCATGCTGAAAAGCGTTCTCAGCTACCTGCGAGAAATCCCACGGTACGATAATTGGCCTTTCTAACTTTTCCATAAATATCCTATCGTTTGGTTATCAATGAAGGGTTAATATATTTTTATATTTTTGATTATCTCTATGTCCAGTGGTTGAGCTCAGTCTCACAAGTTATGAATTTATTTTTCAAGTCATACAGAAATTGCTTGATTTTTTTTCTCCTCATAACTTGGGAACCCTGCTTCAATTGCGGAATGGCGAAGGAATCAAGTTCTTATCCTCTGCCCTGGATCCAGGAGATAAAACTCCCCGCTTACTATGCCGATATTGCCAATGAATCTTTCTATCTGGACCACCTGGGAAACCTCTATCTGGGGAAGGAGAACGGATTGACAATCATGAATGAAAACCGGGCGGTTCACCTCCATATGGATGGACCTGTGTTCATTTCCGGCAACGATTCCGATACTGTCTATTTTACCTGCCAGAACGACCTGGGGATCCTGCTCAGAGATTTTGATGACAAGTTCCTTACCCGCTCTTTTAAGGAAATGATACCCAGGAAGTACCGTGATTTTACTCCCTCCCAGCTGATCTGTGATCATCATGCCATTTTCATGAATTCGGATCAGGGTATCTATCACCTGGAAAATGGTCACATGGAGATCTTTCCATATCCAACAGTTGAAACCAGGTTGTTCAAAGTCGGCCATACTCTCCTGCTCAGGGTGAATGAGATAGATGTGCTGGAGTGGACAGGTGAAGGTTTCGCTGATATTCCTTTCCGGGAAGAGGCCGGGGATTCGCCTGCGAAACTGATGGAGATGGTCAATGCCCGGCCGGGTTTTATCTTTATTGACTTCATAAATAGCATAGAGGCCCTGGTTGTTTCTCCGGATGAAGGAATTATGATCATGGACCGCCAGGGCAGAAAAATAAGGGTTCTTGGAAACAGAATGGGGCTGCCTGATCGGTATATCAGGCAGATTATGACACGTTCAGGAGATGAGCTTTGGCTACTGGGACCTCATACACTTCATAAGATTAACCATCCCTCCTCCCTGGATATCCTGGAAATGGATCCTGAGTTCATTGGCAGGATATATGCGTCCACTGTGACCAATCCCCAGATTGTACTGGGCACAAGCCATGGAGTCTTTATCATGGAGCCACAGAATGGCCGCAGCGGACAATGGATCATTAAGAACGTTACCGGGGATGACCCGGGGGCGTTTCACCTGCTGGACAGGTTGGATAACCGTGTATTTGCCGCCGGTACGAATCAGCTGGTCCTGATACAGGATGGAACCACCGAGGTAATATCGAATGGGAACTTCACAGGCCTTCAGGCCATTCAAAGGGATCGGATCATTGCTTCCGGGAAAGAAGGCATTTACCTTTACAACCAGCGCGGGGATGAATGGGATTCCACCACCATTTATCCTTCACTCTCTTGCTCCTATTCATTTGCCCGGCGTAATGGAAGTGTTTTCTTTTTATGCAACAATGGGGTTTTCAGGTTATCAAACGATCTTGAGAACCTGATCCAGATTCCGTTTCACAGGGAGGAGTTCCTTTTCAGGCTGATCCCCTTGGATGGAGAACTATACCTGGAATCAGATGTACAGGTCTATCGGTTTGAAGAAAGTGAGGAAACATTCCTGCCGCTGGCAAAGGACCATAAAACCAGGATCCTGTTTGCCTCTGATATGATCATCCCGGATGAAACTGGAGGGTACTGGATGGTCCGGAACCAGGGGAAATACAGGTCGCAGGTGATCCAGGCCGAAGAGAACCTGGATCCAGGCCAGGCAAGCAAGAGTTATCCCGTTCTGCAATACCTGGGAGAGATTATCGATATAGACATCAGGGACAGTGTGCTTTACCTGACAGGTATGGACAAAATCACCATGTTTGACCTGAAAGCGATTACTCCCTGCCGCGAATGTGTACCTGTCCGTGTGGAATCAGTTGATGCATCTGCTCAGGGGCGTTCAGCCGGGTTCTATCTGGCCGGGCTTGAGTTCCAGAGTGCACCTGAGCCTGTCTTCAGGTTCAAGCTTGAACCCGGCCACGAAACATGGTCAGAATGGAACAGCAACCGTAACCTCACCTTTGACAGATTAAGGCCCGGGGACTATATCCTGACGGCTCAGGCAAAGGATCTTTTTGGAAGGACCTCCAAACCTGAAATATTTCAGTTTAATATTCACGCCCCGTTTTACTTGACCTGGTATGCCTATACATGTTATGGACTGGTCCTGCTGATCATTCTATTCCTGATCCAGAAAATGCGGCTGCTTAGCTACCAGAAGGCTGAAACGAGGGTATCACAGCGAATGCAAACCAAGCTGGATGATCTTGTCGTGGAGAAGGAGAAATCGGACAGGCTGGTGGCAGAAGTCCTGCCGGAAAAGACCGCGGCCCAGATCAGATCAACAGGCAAGGCCAAATGGGATAAATACGAAAGGGCTACAGTCCTGTTTTCCGATATCCAGGGATTTACCAAGATCGCCGAGGAGATGAATCCTGAAGCCCTGATCGACGAACTGGATAAATTCTTTTTCCATTTTGATTCAGTGGTGGAGAAATACAATATTGAGAAGATCAAAACCATCGGAGACGCTTACATGGCTGCCGGAGGGATCCCGGAGAAGAACAGTACCAATCCTGTTGAAGTGGTTCTTGCCGCACTTGAAATGCAAACCTATATGCAACAGCTGAAATCATCCAAGACCGACATCTGGGATCTCAGGATCGGGATCCACACCGGACCGGTCATTGCGGGGGTTGTGGGCCACAAAAAAATCTCCTATGATATCTGGGGTGATACTGTGAATACTGCGTCACGTATGGAATCATCAGGCATGCCGGGGAAAGTAAATATTTCGGGGATCACCTACGGGATGGTGAAGGAGTATTTTATCTGCGAATACAGGGGCAAACTTCCCGTGAAATACAAAGGGAACATCGACATGTATTTTGTGAACGGGCTGCGGCCGGAACTGGCAGTCGATCTGAAAGGTATTCCGAATAAACGGTTTTTCACCAAGCTTCAACTGCTCAGACTGATTGACCTTGAAGAAAGGATTTTTGAAACGGTTCTCCCTGACCTGCCGTCATCTCTTCATTTTCACCGTCTCGAATATGCACAAAGGGTATACAACCAGGCCTTCCTGTTATGCCGTGCCGAGGAGGTGGAACAGGAGGACCGGTTGCTGGTCAGGACTGCTGCCCTGATGCTTTTTACAGGTCTTACACAGGCATACCATAATTTCGAGAACAGGTCTTCGGTCATTGCCCGGGAACTGCTTCCCGGTTTCAAGTACGCTGAACCCCAGATCGACCAGATTTGCAACCTGATCATGGCCACCAAGCCGCCGTTCCATCCCAATAACCTCCTGGAGAAGATACTGATCGATGCCAGGATGGAGTATATCGGACGCCCCGATTATCCCACCCAGATCAAATTACTGTTCCAGGAGCTGTTGGAGACAGGTGCCAGGATCAACGGACAGCAATTTAAAAAACAACAACTGGAGCTCCTTTACGAATTTGACTTCTTTACCCAGGCCGCCAGGAGGCTGAGGGAGGTGCCCGGGGAGAACCAGATGACCGTACTGGAAAAGGAGAGGTGGATCTAAAACATTCTTTTATAACATGATTTCGGAGTTGGTGCTCAGGGTTTGAATGTTTACTTTTAAGGCCTTGTACATTCTTTATATTGATTACGATGGAGCTTGACTGGAAAAACCTTGGCTTTAATATCATGAAGACGGATTTCAATGTCAGGTGTGTTTTCCGTGACGGGAAATGGGGTGACCTGGAGGTCTTTTCAGAGGATACCATCCCTATTCACATCGGTGCCACATGTCTTCATTACGGGCAGGAATCTTTCGAAGGGTTGAAAGCCTATACCGGGGCTGACGGCAGGATCAGGCTTTTCCGCCATGATGAGAATGCCAGACGTATGCAGCGTTCTGCCCGCGGGATCCTGCTTGCGGAAGTCCCGGTATCGTTATTCATGCAGGCGGTTGAAAAGGTTGTCATGCTCAACAGGAAGTTCATTCCGCCCTATGGGACCGGAGCCTCCCTCTATATTCGCCCGCTGCTTATCGGAACAGGTCCCCAAGTGGGGGTCAGGCCAGCCAGGGAGTATACATTCCTGGTATTTTCCATGCCTGTCGGTCCGTACTTTAAAGAGGGTTTCAGGCCTGTGGACATGATGATCTGCAGGGATCATGACCGTGCGGCACCGCAGGGGACCGGCCACCTCAAGGTGGGAGGGAATTATGCTGCCAGCATGAGCTCTGTTGCTGAAGCGCACCAGAAAGGATTTGCAACAGCCATGTACCTGGACTCCAAGGAAAAGAAGTACATTGATGAATGCGGACCTGCAAACTTCTTCGGGATCAGGGATAATACCTATATCACACCCAGGTCCAACTCCATCCTTCCATCCATCACAAATATGAGCCTGCAGACCCTGGCAGAAGAGATGGGAATGAAAGTGGAAAGGCGTCAGGTCCGGCTTGAAGAACTGGCAGATTTTGAAGAGGCAGGCGCATGCGGGACTGCTGCTGTGATCACGCCCATCCGCAGGGTGGTCGATCCGGTAATGGATATTACTTATACGATCGGGGACGGAAAAAACCCCGGGCCGGTTACCATAAAACTCTACGAAACCCTGACCGGGATCCAAAACGGGGATATTGAAGACAGATTCGGCTGGACCAGGATTCTTGATTAAATTCCTATATTTGCCACAGCCAATTTTAAGGCTATGTCAAAGAAGGAGAGCAGGACATATACCCGGAGGATACGAAGTTCGGCCATTACTTCCATTATCAGTATCTCCCTGGTCTTGCTGTTGCTCGGACTGGTGGGGCTGTTGCTGATCAACGGCCGGAACATCAGGAAACAGGTGATGGAAAGCATTGGGTTTAACGTGATCCTCAAAGAAAACATCAAAGAAGCTGATATCTACCAGTTGCAGAAGATCCTTGATGCCCGGGAGTATATCCTCTCCACCGAGTACATCACAAAAGAGGAGGCAGCCCTGGAAACGGAACAGATGCTCGGAGAGGATTTTATCAGATTTCTCGGATACAATCCACTTCCTCCATCCATCCGGGTAAGGCTCCACCAGCCCTGGACCAATCCCGACTCGGTGATGATGATCGAACAGGACCTGCTTCAATTTGACTCCATCGAGGAGGTATATTACAAAAAATCCCTTCTTTATGCCGTCAATGAGAACATCCGGCAGATCTCACTGGTCATCTTCGGGTTCTCCATACTACTCACGCTGATCTCTGTTACTCTGATCAACAACACCATCAGGCTGTCCATATATTCCAAACGCTTTATCATCAACACCATGCAGCTGGTGGGAGCCACCCGCAGTTTTATCCGCAGGCCCTTCCTGTACAAGGGTGCTGCCAACGGGTTCACGGCGAGCCTCATTGCTCTGGTCATCCTGTTCAGCCTGGTTTATCTGCTGCAGGAAGAGTTCGAAGGGGTGATCTCAATTAAGGATTATGACATGCTGGCCATACTGGCGCTCGGGGTGATTTTCATCGGGATGCTGATCACCTGGATCTCCACATTTTTTGCTGTTAATAAATACCTGAACATAAAGACCGATAAGCTGTATTAAAATATTACCCGATATGAGCAAGAAAAACATTGGCAAAGAGAACTTCGCACTGGGGAAGGAGAACTATGTTCTCCTGCTGATCGGATTTGCCATCATCGTTATTGGTTTTATCCTGATGATCGGGGGGAAATCTGAAGATCCTGCTGTCTTTAATGAAAAGGAAATATTCAGTTTCCGCCGTATAACCCTGGCTCCATTGGTGGTCCTTGCAGGATTTATTTTCGAGATCTGGGCCATCATGAAGAAGCCGAAATCCCCAGGCGATAAAGATTAGATACCCGCGGTTTTATGACCTGGATTGAAGCAGTAATCCTTGGTATTGTCCAGGGGCTCACAGAGTTTTTACCCGTAAGCAGCAGCGGACACCTTGAGATCGGAAAGGTTCTGCTGGATGTCGATGTGAAAACAGACCTTACCTTTACCGTACTGGTCCACTTTGCCACCGTTCTCAGCACCATTACGGTATTTTACAGTGAGATCAGGGACCTTGCACGCGGTACATTCGCCTTCAGGTGGAACAGTGAAACGCGGTATGTGTCCATGATCCTCATTTCCATGATCCCGGTCCTGGTCATTGGGATCCTTTTCAGGGAGGAGGTGGAATCCCTCTTTTCCGGGAACCTGGTCCTCGTGGGAGTGGCGCTTCTGGTGACAGCAGCATTGCTGATCTCCACGCAGCTGGTGAAGGCGGGCACCAAAAAGTTAGCCTTCCTGGATGCGTTTTTAATGGGATTGGCGCAGGCTGCCGCCGTGGTAC
Organism: uncultured Bacteroides sp.; assembly: GCA_964467775.1. Taxonomy (GTDB): domain Bacteria; phylum Bacteroidota; class Bacteroidia; order Bacteroidales. The sequence goes on from CAYXUD010000102.1 coordinate 13,498, forward strand.
CCGGTATCTCCAGATCAGGCTTCACCATTTCAACCGGATTACTGCTGAGGAATGACCGGGGTGAAGTGGCCCGGTTTTCATTTCTGATGGTGTTGCTGCCCATCATCGGGGCCGCCCTTTTGGATATTCTTTCTTTCTCCTCCCATGAGGAGGAACGTGTCATTCAGGCCGGTGTCCTGGCTGCAGGATTTGTGGCAGCCTATATTTCGGGTTTCCTGGCCTGCAGGTGGATGATCCGGATTGTGAAGAAGGGGAATCTTTACTGGTTTGCCATCTACTGCGCCCTGGTGGGGATTATTTCAATTGTATTTGCCTGACCGGATGAATTACCGCCTCGCGGAAACATACCTTGATGGTCAGGTCCTGTGCATCGATAAACCGCTGACATGGACCTCTTTTGATCTTGTCAATAAGATCCGGAAGACACTGATGCAGACCCTGGGGATCCAGAAGATCAAAGTCGGTCATGCAGGTACGCTGGACCCTCTTGCAACCGGACTGGTGATTATCTGTACAGGAAAAGCGACCAGGCAGATCGTGCAGTACCAGGAGATGGACAAAGAGTATGAAGCCAGGATCAGACTGGGTGCCACCACTCCATCATTCGACCTGGAGACCGAAGTGGATCATCTTTTCCCCTGGGAGCATATCAGCAGGGATATGGCGGAAAGTGCACTCAAGGCATTTGTCGGGAAACAGGTTCAGCTCCCTCCCATCTATTCTGCCAAGAATGTACAGGGAAAAAGGGCGTACATACTGGCCAGGAAGGGGAAAGATGTGGAACTAAAGCTTCAGGACATCCAAATTTATGATCTGGAAATCATCTCATTTGATGCCCCCGAACTCTCGGTCCGGGTGGAGTGCAGCAAAGGGACCTATATTCGTTCCCTTGCCCGGGATCTGGGGCAGCAACTGAATTCAGGAGGCCATTTGACCGCCCTTAGAAGAACCCGCATCGGGCCCCATCATGTATCTGAAGCAATTTCCATTGATAACTTTATAGAAAATCTTAAACATTTGTAACAAATTTGCGTTTTTTACGTATAACGAGGCTCGCAATAAATCAAACAACCATCGTCCTGAAATGAAGTTATCCCAGTACAAATTCATCTTACCTCCGGAATTGGTGGCTAAGTTCCCGGCAAAGAATCGCGATGAATCGAGATTGATGATTCTGGACCGGGCTACTGAAAATATAGAGCACAGGACTTTCAAAGATATCATTGACTATTTTATTGACCAGGATGTGATGGTTTTTAACGACACCAAGGTGTTCCCTGCACGTCTTTACGGAAATAAGGAAAAGACAGGTGCAGAGATTGAGGTTTTTCTGCTCAGGGAACTGAACAGGGAACAGCGGCTCTGGGATGTCCTGGTTGATCCGGCCCGAAAGATCCGGATAGGCAACAAGCTCTATTTCGGGGATGATGACGTACTGGTTGCCGAGGTGATCGATAATACGACATCCCGCGGAAGGACCCTGAGGTTTCTGTATGACGGTGACTATGATGATTTCAAAAAAACACTTTTTGAGCTGGGAGAAACGCCCCTTCCGAAGTTTATCGAAAGAAAGGTCGAGCCGGAAGACAGGGAACGGTACCAGACAGTCTATGCAAAGCATGAGGGAGCGGTGGCTGCCCCAACAGCCGGAATGCACTTTAGTCGCGAATTATTGAAACGCCTGGAGATCAAGGGGATAAATTTTGCCTACATTACGCTTCACGTTGGACTGGGCAATTTCCGGACCGTGGATGTGGAAGACCTGACCAAGCACAAGATGGATTCGGAAAGGATTAAGATCACGGAGGAAGCGGTCAGGCTGGTCAACGCCGCGAAGGAAAAGAGGCGGAACATATGCGCGGTGGGAACCACGGTGATGCGCACCCTTGAGAGTTCTGTTTCAACGGATGGATATCTGAAGGAGTATGACGGCTGGACCAATAAATTCATCTTTCCACCTTATGAATTCAGCGTTCCCAACAGGATGGTATCTAATTTTCACCTTCCATACTCCACCCTGCTTATGATGGTTTCAGCATTTGCGGGATACAATTTCCTGATGGATGCATACCAGGTGGCCATTAAGGAGAAATACAAATTCGGGACATACGGAGATGCCATGCTGATCCTGTAACCAACCTTTAATGCCGCTTCTGAACTCCATTATCTCCTGGGTGAATGTGAAGAGACTTCACCAGATAGACCTTTTTAAGAAATATCCATTTGACGTACAGCAGGAGGTATTCCAGAAGCTGATCGAACAGGCGGCAAAAACCACCTGGGGAATCCAGTATGGTTACGATTCGATCTATTCCATTGAGGATTATCAACAAAGGGTACCTGTCAGCACCTATGACGACCTTAAACCCTATATCAACCGTCTCAGGGAAGGGGAGCAGAACCTGCTCTGGCCCTCTGAGATCAAATGGTTTGCCAAATCATCGGGTACAACCTCGGATAAAAGCAAATTCATACCCGTAAGTAACGAAGCGCTGGAGGAGTGCCATTTCAGGGGAGGAAAGGATGTGATCGCATTTTACACCAGAGAGCGTCCCGATAATGCCATTTTAAAAGGTAAAGCCCTGACCCTGGGAGGAAGTGCCGAAGTCAACAATTTCAGCAACCAGTCCTATTACGGGGACCTCTCGGCCGTGATCATAGAGAACCTGCCTTTCTGGGCCCAGTTTATCCGGACCCCTGCTGCCGAAATTGCGCTGCTTCCCGATTTCGAAGAGAAGCTGCATAAGATCATCAGTCATACGGTGAACGAAAACGTAACCAGCATTGCCGGGGTTCCATCATGGAACCTGGTCCTGCTGCGGGCCATCCTCGATTACACAGGCAAAAGCAATATCCTGGAGGTTTGGCCGAACCTGGAACTTTTCACTCATGGAGGTATCAGCTTCGCTCCTTATCGGGAACTGTACAGGCAACTGATACCCTCAGAAAAAATGAACTACCTGGAGACCTATAACGCTTCCGAAGGGTTCTTCGGGATCCAGGATGAACTGGCCTGCGATGATATGCTCCTGATGCTGGATCTGGGGGTATTCTATGAATTTATCCCGGTGGACCGGCTGGAGGATCCCAACCCGCCAGCCTATACCGTCAGGGAGGTTGAACAAGGAGTGAACTATGCCATGATCATCACCACCAACGGCGGTCTTTGGCGCTATATGATCGGTGATACGGTGGTATTTACATCACTCAGCCCCCATAAGATCAAGATCTCGGGAAGGACCAAGTATTTCATCAATGCCTTCGGGGAGGAGGTGATCGAAGATAATGCAGAAAAAGCCCTGATGTCAGCATGCCGGCAAACCGGGGCCATCATCAAGGAGTATACGGCAGGCCCTCTCTATATGGGCACGCATACGAAAGGGGCCCATGAATGGATGATTGAATTTGATACTCCGCCGGATAATCTTGGCCTGTTCGCCAAAACCCTCGACAAGGCCCTGTGCCAGCTAAATTCGGACTACGAGGCGAAGCGGTACAAAGGTATTACCCTGGAAGATCCCCGGATCGTTTCCCTGGAGGCCGGGACCTTCTATCGCTGGATGCGGAAACGTGGAAAACTGGGTGGTCAGAATAAAATTCCCAGGCTGTCAAATGACCGGAAATATTTAGATGAACTGCATGATCTTTTAACCCGATAAAAGTTATTATCTTGGGGTCTGATTGACCAATAAAACCGTTGAACATGCATGTAGCCGTTGCTGGAAACATCGGATCTGGTAAAACCACTCTGACCAGCCTCCTTGCCAAGAACTATGGCTGGGAAGCACAGTATGAAGATGTGGATGACAATCCATATCTGAACGATTTTTACCAGGACATGCAGCGATGGTCTTTTAACCTTCAGATCTATTTTCTCAACAGCCGTTTCAGCCAGATTGTCAAGATCCGGCAATCCGGCAAGAAGATCATCCAGGACAGGACCATCTACGAGGATGCCTATATCTTTGCTCCCAATCTGCACAGCATGGGTCTAATGAGTACCCGGGACTTCGAGAACTACTTTGCGCTGTTCAACCTGATGAGCTCGCTTATCGAACCGCCCGACCTTCTGATTTACCTTCGTGCTACCATTCCGACGCTGGTCGAACAGATCCAGAACAGGGGCCGTAAATATGAGAATAACATCAGGCTCGATTACCTGAAGCACCTTAACGAGCGCTATGAAGCGTGGGTCGAGACCTACAACCTGGGCAATATGCTGATTGTGGATGTGGATAATTATAATTTCCGTGACAAACCGGAAGACCTGAGCTCTATCATCGACAAGATCAATGCCCATATCCACGGGCTCTTCTGAATCCTTGAAGCAAATTTCTCCAGGATATTCTCAAGTAAGGCGAATCTGCCCTACAGATTTGAACTTTCCTCTTCGAGCGGAACAAATACCACATCGACGATGTTGGGCTCTTTATAGAGAGCCTTCATGACTTTTTTCACCTCCTTAACGGTGAGGTTGTCCAGGATATCCTCATAATTGGCCGGATCGTCATTGTTGATCCCGTGGACATAATAGTCATAAATGGCATTCATGTAGTATGCATTGTGCTCCTTGCTCTGTTCCCGGGTCTTTAACAGGTTTTCCACGGTTTTGGAAAGATCCCCGTCGGTCGGGCCCTTCTTAGCCACCTTTTCGAGTTCTTTGTAGACCTTTGCTTTCAGATTATCTGCTTTACCGGGATCGCAGTCAAAACTGATCTGCATACGGCCCTGTTCAAGGGGCCAGTGTAACAGACTGGTCCTGATGCTGACACCATAGGTGCCGCCCTCTTCTTCCCGGATCGTTTCCGTGAACCGGAGGTCAAGGATCCCTTCAATAACCCTCAGAAGCATCCTGTTATAAGCATTAAACTCCATCAGCTGGTTGATCACA
>CAYXUD010000103.1:0-22374 GCA_964467775.1 uncultured Bacteroides sp.
CGAGAAAATCAGCAAACCCTAGTTAGAAATTTCAAAGCAGTATTATTAGAAACATCGAGACTGGTTAATAGATTTTGATCACAAAACAATCCAGTTAAAGCAGTATTCGTAGAAACATCCAGGCTCGTTAATTGGTTATCATAGCAATTCAAAGACTTTAAATCAGTACAATTTGAAACATCCAGAGAGGATTATTTGTTGTCCCCGCAACCCAAAACAATTAAATTGATAAATGCTTCTATACCTGTCAAATCGGTAATATCCTCTCCATAGACTAATAATGTATCGATGGCTTCAGCTTCTTCAAAACTTATTATGCCATCTCTATTTGTATCAACGCCAACCTTAATAAGCGCATCTAAAAATGCTTGATCAGGTATGTCAACAGGTTCCGGGTCCTTTTCGCACTGGGAGAACAATAAAATCAGTGTCAACGGAAGGAACAATATTCTGAATTATGTCTTCATGACTACTGGGTTGTAGGGATAGGATAGAACAAGTTACTGCAAGAAGGGTATATCAGTCAAGTATTTAGTTGATTTTTAACGGCTTAAAAGAAAAATCCCCAGCATGAACTGAGACAACACAGTTGCCGAGCTCACGACATTGCGAAGCAATGGAGTAACCGGGGGAGAATTTCAGCGCATAAATAACCCAGCCAGATTTTTATTTAATCGATCAAAAAAAACTGGAGGACGACCTCATTTTTATTTAGTCGATCAAAAAAAACTGGAGGACGACCTCACTGACTGGGAGAAAGAAATCTTTGAAAGAACAGGATATGTTCGCTGGGAATCAATATTGCATTTCAACACTGTTGATTGCGTTAAGGCCAGATTTCTTCGAAAGAATAAGGGAGTTTGGTATTTAACTGAGGAAGGTGAGAAAGCGATGAAATTAGGACCAGTAAAACTATTAGAGAGCGCAATGGCTGCTTATAGACAGTGAGATAAGCAGCGAATTAAGGACGTGGAAGAAACGAAGACTACTGATGGACAAGTTGCAGTTGACTATATTGAATCAGGCCAAGAACAATTACAAAAAGCGAATCTTGATCAACTTGAAGAACTTGCCATGCAAGGAATTAAGGAGTATATCAATAATAAGAATCCTTACGAGTTTCAAGATATAGTTGCTGCATTACTACGAGCAATGAAATATTATACACCTTTCATTTCACCGAAAGGACGAGATGGTGGGCTTGACATTGTCGCATACCAAGACCCATTAGGTGCAAAATCCCCCAGAATTAAAATACAAGTTAAACATAGACCAGACACAGCAATTTCTGTTGATGAAATTCGTAGCCTAATTGGACTATTGAATAAAGAAGGTGATATTGGGCTATTTGTAACGTCTGGTCGCTTTACCAATGAGGCAGAACGGTTTGCCAGAGATTCTCATGTTCACGTAAAATTAGATTATTTCTAACTCCTTTATTCTCAGCAGTGGGATGTACTGGAATCGAACCAGTGACCTCATGCCTGTCAAGCATGCGCTCTGAACCAACTGAGCTAACACCCCGGCCGGATACAAAAGTAAGAGTTTTTCAGGTAACTCATTCCATGATCGTGCTGAAATCAGACCAGTAGTTTACCACCGGCCTCTCATCCAGCTGGTCGGCAAGGAGGGTAATGTTCATATTTTCCCTCCCGTCCAGATCCCCCAGGTCGATGCTGAAGTCCATCCATCCATGGTTGCTGTTCGCGGCATTCACCAGAACATCCTCCACGGTCTTTCCCTCTTTTCTGACCCTGAGCCTCCACTGCTGGTCCGGCTCATGGCCTGCTGAAAAACGGAATACCCCGCCTGCGGCATCCTGGTTGGAAATCTCAACACTGACCTGGATCTTTACTCCCCTTTCCCTGTTGACCGGAGAGGTTGATATCACCCTCTCCCTGTGGTTCCACCAGATGATCCCGGGGACCACTGATTTGCCACAGTTGCTGATCTCCATCGAAAATCCCAGTTCTTCCGTCACCAGTTCGAAATGGTGCACGGAGTAATAATTGATCTCGCTCATTTCAGGACCGGTATAGCGATTGCCCGGATCACAGGGCCCCGGGTCATAACTGGGCGTGAATGGAGGAGGCCCGGGGATTGTGCGTGCTATGTAGAAATACTCATGACCGTCCCGACCCCTGACTATTTTTCCCCCGGAATTTTCAATGACCTGCCTGGTCAGATCCTCACATACCTCCAGCAGATCCGTAAAATTGTATTCGCTGTATGAAAACCTCCTGGCAGTGTCCAGTCCCTCTTTGAACCTGGCGGGCAGGTTGTCAAAACCGATGGTGGTGGCCAGGATGCCGGCTGCATTGGATGGATTGCAGTCAGAGTCCTTGCCTCCGCGCATGGAGATCACGATGGTGCTGTCCATCTCCCCCTTGCCATACAGAAGTCCCATGACAATGTAAGCTCCGTTCAGCTTGGCGTCAATCGGGATCCAGGCATTTTTCTGTTCCGCAAACTTTTGATATTCAGTACTGTGATGGTATTTATCTTCGATCAGGTTCCAGGTTGTCTTCCAGTCATCCGGAAACTGCTCATGCCACCTGAGCACATCCCTGATACAGGTGGCATAATGGCTTTTCGCCGGGATGCTTTGCAGGCCGCCGGTAATGATCTTTTCCAGGTCGTTCTCAAAATAGGCAAGCGAATACATGCTGCCCACAAAGAGCCCGCCATAGAGCCCGTCACCGTAGTTCATCAGCCGGCCGAATTTCTCCCCGAAAGTGATGGCCATATTGGGCATTCCCGGTGCAATGATGCCGCTGTAATCGGCTTCTATCTGGTAATCGATATCATCACAATGGTCATTGAAGCAGGGATGGCTCGATTCGGGGGGCGCAATGCCATAGCGCAGATTCTCACGGCCCTCCCTGTTGGCAGCCCAGAGCGTGTAACCTGTATTGGCGAAGTCAATGCCGGCCTGCCGGATGGAGACATCCAGGCCATGTTTTTCCATGGAGGCGAGGAAGGTCATCTCCACATAGAGATCATCGTTCCCCTGCTGGTTCACCATGTTATTGTTCCACTCGGGGACCTCTTCAGGCGGGATCATTTCAGTGATGTAATCGAACTCTGTGGGAAGGCCCCACCCGACACCTGCCATCTGGCCCACCCAGGCAGCCTTCATCCTGTCAAGGTACTCCTCACGGGAAATGACCAGGTACCGGTCATTGATATCCTGGCAGGAGGGAAGAACAATGCTGGCGGCCAGCAGGGATTGGATGATTCTGTCTGTTTTCATGATTCAAGTCCTTTTATCTCCGTACCTGACAGGCCAAGGCTCACAGGAGGGGGTGTATCAGATTCAGTGATAAAGAACAGCCTGCAGCTCTGTTTATCCAGGTTGACTTCCAGTTGATCCAGCAGCCCGGCCGGAGAGCTGCATGCCGGAGCCCAGTCAAATACGTATGCGCTGTTTTTCCCGATCAATTCTGAAAGAGGGTAAGTCCTGTTTTGCGGGACAGGGGATATATTCACGATCAACACCCCCCATGCATGGTGAAGTGGGTATGCCCTTGCCGCCACGAAAACATCCTTTTCCGCCTTGCCCCAGTAAGGCAGGACCGCCTGGGATCTGTCAGTTGCGGGCTGAGTGAACCGCCACAGTTTCAGTTCCTCATCTGAGAGCCTGTGGAATGCATCCGAAGTATTCACCACACCTCCCATGATGCCGTCGAAATAGGCGATCAGAAGTTTCTGGTCGCGGGTAAGTTCCAGGTTATATGACCGGCAGTACAGGACATCCGGATCATTTTGCCAGAGTATATGGTTCATGTAGTGGCAGGCAACCATCTCCCTGATCATGTTCCCTGCAGATTCCAGGTTCCATCTGCCCCCGACATCATTGGATACCCTGACTGCATCTACCTTGCCGATCAGAGGCTGATAGGGTGAAATACAGCCAAGCCAGTAACTCTCTTCCCCGATCTCTTCCCGGATCATGGCTGCCACTTCAGTAAAATACTGGGAGCCCGTTTTACCGGGAGAATACCGGGTAACTTTGGTGGAATCGCGCAGGCCCCAATCCATGAAATCCGTTTTGTAGGTTGTTGCACCCCAGGCCCTCATTTGCCTGAATACGCTGCGCAGATAAGCGAATGCGTCGGGATGGCTCGAATCAAGGACATGCACGCTGCCACCTGTATGGTAATCCTGTTCCATTTCCATGATGATCTTCCCCTCGGAGTCCCTGAGCAGCCAGTCCTTATGTTCCCTGAAGATGAAGCTGTTGCTGTTCACCATGAAGGGGCCGACCCAGATGCCCGGTTCGTAACCGGCTTTCCTGATCGCACGGAACGCCTTCTCCATTCCCTGGGGGAAACGCTCATTGGCTATCAGCCATTCACCCAGGTAGCAGTACCCGGCATCGATCTGAATGGCCTGGACGGGCACTTCAGGTTTGATGGTGTTTAATCCGGCAAGCACCCCTTCCAGGTCACCCATGGAGAAATCGCGGCCCTTATCATACCAGGAGCAGTAGTAGTATCTTGGTATATGGGGAAGGCTTACCTGATTGCAGGCAGCCATACGCTTTGCCATCTCCCGGAAGGTGGAGAAAGGCGCTGTACCTGCCATGAAATAGAGGTCCGGTAGCTCGATCTCAGCACTGAACGGAATTTCTTCGGTAGAAAAACCGGCTTCAAACAGGTTCTGGTTGTCATTCAGGTGCCTGTCAATCAACCCGAACCTGTGCTGGCGGTTGTAGAAAGTACTTCTTTGCAGGTAACGTGCATGGTCAAAAGCACCCATGGCCAGGGTGATCTCATCTGAAAGAAACCCAGACACCAGGTAGGAGTCATGGCTCCAGGCCTCCTCTTTCAGGACCGCACGTTCAATTTTTGCCCTCGGGACGGGGAACTCATACACTCCGCTCGGCCCGGCAAATCCCATTCCCTGCTTGAAGAACCTGTCCGCGCCTTCAATCTTAGCCTGGGAGAGCGGGTAGAAATAATGGGGGGTATGATCATCCCCGCTGATCCGGGAAGAGAGGATGGCGCCATTTTCGTCAGATCTCAGCACCAGCACAACCCTGGAACCGTCTTCAAGGAGATAGTCAATCCGAAAACCCCCTTCAGAGGTTGTGACTTCAGCCTTCAATGGTATAATTGGATCGTTATCCATCGATGGAATGCACCCCGAGAGCTTTATTCCGGGCAGGACCAGATCGAATTGCCCGTTTTCATGGATCTTCCATTCCGGCATGATGAAGCTGAATCTTTCACCCATTACCGGGTTGGTGGATGCCTGGAGGAAATTGTAAAAACCGGTGCCTAATAGCGCTGTGGTGATTCCCGACTTCTTAATAAAATCCCTTCTTTCCATTTTTGCCAAGTGCCGACAATGATCATTTATCTTTTAGCGTGATCACAGGAATACCTGGAATCCGGCTGAGATATAGGTATCACTAAGCAATGAAGCTGTTTCCGCTGGTTGCAGTTCAAGCCTGTTGTAGAGGGAAAGCTCCAGTGCCACATTAGGTCCCAGAAAAAAGGCGTATCCAACTTCGGGAATGAACTGGACAGAATGGGTTATGTTTGCGTTGGAATAACCGGCAGAAGAATAACTGGTACGGGCCAGGTCATAACCCACCAGCCCCTTGATGAAAATCCCGATATTAAAGTATTTGGCAAGAAATATACCCAGTCCAAAAGAGACACTGCTGTAATCAGTGTTTCCAAGACGGCTGTATATACTGAATAAAGGAGAGGCTCCAAGGGCAAAACCATCGGACAGGAAAAATCCGACGGTAGGATGAAGGGAGAAATTGATGTGTCCCGATGAGGATTCCAGAATGTCAAAGCCATATCCAAAACTCCCTGATCCCCCGGCCATCATGTTGCCTTTTGCAGTTGGCTTTTCATCCTGGGCAAAAAGGGTCATTGAGACCACAAGCATAAAACTTGTCAATGTTCTTTTCACAGTGCATAGTTTAAGTTACCTGTCCGTTAATTGCTCCCATAAAGTTAGAATAATAATGCTTCATACAGGCTCTTCAAGAAAAAGCCCGGGAGGTAATATAGCTCTGCGACAATGCTGGATTATTTTCAGTCCCGAACCGCTACCCGGAGATCTGTCAGGTTATTTTGAAGCAATGACTCAAAGCGTGCCATGATTCTCTTTGTGAGCGGATGATCCACCCTGAACTGAAATCCATCCAGCTTCCGTACCGGCAGGACTTTCGGGGATGTTCCCGAGATAAAGCAGGAGGTCAGCTCATCCAGTTCATTCCTTTTCACAGGCCGTTCGATCACCCCGATGTCCTCTTCCATGCAGATCTGAAGCACATATTTCCTGGTAATCCCGGGGAGAATGTCCTTCAGTGGAGGGGTAATCAAACGATTCAGGGGGTCGATAAAAAAAATATTGGAACGGCTTCCTTCCGTAATCTCACCACGGTTGTTCATCAGGGCTGCCTCGTAAACACCATGTTTGCGGATATGGTCCTGTACCGATACACGGAAGTAATTATCCCATTTCTTGATCCCCGGGTTCGAACGCTCATATGAATAACTTACCATTCGCACACCTGTTAGATATGTGTATTCCCCGGGGTATACATAGGGTACAAAATAACACAGAATATCAGGTTCGGTGCCGCCGGTTTTCTGCAGGCAGATCCTGATATTCCCCACCGGGAAATCATTACACTCCTGAAGCAACCTGAGGTTCTCCCGTATCACGGGATCTCCCGGGTAGTCAAGCCCGGAACCGGAGAGAGAATTCCGGAATCTGTCAAGATGATCCTTCAGGAAAAGGAACCTGCCATCGATCAGCCGGAGCACTTCGTAATAGAGATCGGCAGACATATCGGGTGTAAATGCCGATAAGTCTGCCGGTTGTCCGTTGATGATATATTTCCTTCCCAGGATCTTCCCTGTTGTCATTCCACCCTGATGGAGGCTGCCGGATTCATCCTGGAAGCCTTCACGGATTGCCAGCTTACGGTGATCACGGCGATGGTTATTGATAACAGCAAAGATAGGATAAAGGTCCAGAATGGAAAATCGATCCGGTAAGCGAAATTCTGCAGCCAGGGGTTGATCACAAAATAGGAGACCGGCCAAGCGATGACATTGGATATGATCACCCACTTTGAGAACTGCATCAGGAACAGGAAAAGGATCTGGTTCTGCGAAGCCCCCATGACCCTCCTGATCCCGGTTTCATGGGTGCGTTTTACAGTCATGAAAGCTGACAGTCCCAGCAGTCCGAGTGCTGCAATAAAAATGATCAGCACTGTAAAGGAGATAACAAGGGTAAATACCACCTGTTCCTCTTCATAAAGGGCATCAAGTTCATCGCTCAGGTAGCTGTACTGGAATGGAAAGGAGGGATTGAAGGCTGCACGCTTCTCCTTGATCCATTCAAGCGCTTCCTGCATCTGGTTGTTGTTTACCCTGACGTGCAGGATACGCAGGAACGGGGCATCACCCCGGCAGATGAACACAAGAGGCTGGATCGGGTTGTGGAGGGAGCCGTAATGAAAATCCTTTACCACCCCGATGATCTCGGCCTCCGGGATATTGGCTCCTTCGATATTGACCCCGACAATGAACTTCTTTCCGATGGCCTTATCTCCCCACTGCATTTCACGGACGAGCGCTTCATTGACCACCACCGAGTTGGTTTCATCAGAGCCGAATTCACGGCTGTAAAAGCGGCCTTCAGCCATCTCCATTCCCATGGCATCCAGGTACTCATAATTGGTGATGATATTGTTGAATACCTTTTCCTGCATCTCCCCGTTCTTGTCCTCAGCCGTCATGGCATTTTTCCCGAAGAACCTGCCGGGCGCTGTAAAGGACAATGCGGTTTCTTCTATGGCCGGATGTCTCTCGATCTCCTCCCTGAAGGCGTTTACATTGTTGAAAACAGCAGTATCATTGAGTGTTACAAGTATGATCTTTTCATCGTCGAATCCAAGGTCCTTGTGCTGGATGTACCGCAGCTGAAGTGCGATGATGATCGACCCGATCACCATGACAGCAGAGACAAGGAACTGTACGATTACAAGCCCCCTTCTCAGCCAGCCCCTGTCCGAACTGTTCACCCCGTTCCCTTTCAGCATCCTCACCGGGTTGAATGATGCCAGGTAGATCGAAGGGTACATCCCCGACAGAAAACCCGTGATCAGGGAGATCCCGAGAATGAACAGAAAAACCGGGGGTTGCAGCAGCAGTCTCCAGTTGAACACACTGGAAGTAAGATCATTGAACAGGGGAAGCACCGCGATGGTGATGAAGGCGGCAAGCAGGCCTGCCACAAGTGCCATGATCACGGATTCTCCGAGGAACTGGAGGCGGAGGAGCTTTCTGGTCGCCCCCCCAACCTTCCTGATACCGATCTCCTTTCCCCTCCTGGTGGCCCGCGCTGTGGTCAGGTTGGTATAGTTGATGCTGGCGATCACCACCAGCAGGACTCCGATAATGCCCATGATATACACATAGTTCATGCTGCCCCTGGGCTGGTCATACTGGAGCTCGTCTTTCTGAAAGTGGATCTCTGCCAGCGGGGTGATCCTGAGATTGAAAGAGGCCTTTAACTGATCCCCCAGCTGGGCCATGTATTTATCATAGAATTCAGGGAATTTTGACAACACCATCTCGGGGGTGGTATTCTCGGCCATTAAAATGTAGGAATAGACTCCAACATTCCAGAAAGAGACTGCGCGCCGGTCATTGAACCGTTCGGACCCGATCCGTTCCTCTACGGTTGCACTTGACAGAAGACCGTTAAACCGCTGGTGTACATTGTCGGGAAGATCCCTGAAGACCCCGGTGATCGTATAGTTGGATCCGTCCAGCGCCTTCATGCTCCTGCCGACCACATCCCAGGTACCGAAGTACTTTCTGGCCATGGTTTCACTGATCACCATGGTAAATGGCTCAACAAGTGCAGTGGCCGGGTCGCCCGTGACAAAAGGAATGGTGAATACCTTAAAAATGGTGGAATCAGCGAATGCAAGGCTGTCTTCCTTGAAAGTGTCCTCATCCCGTTCAAAATAGAGATCCTGCTGAGGCAGGATCCTTGCATACTCTTCCACTTCAGGATACTCGTCCTTCAGCGTTGGAGCCATCGGGAGTTGCGTTACAGCAAACAGGTCCTGTTTCTCATTGATGAAGAAATCGCTTTCCAGCCTGTAGATGCGGTCATAATGCTCATGGTGTCTGTCATAGGTAAGCTGGTCCCGGATATAGATGAAGATCAGGATCGAGGCTGTGATTCCCACAGCCAGGCCAAGCAGGTTGAGAATGGTAAAGAATTTATCCCTGGCAGCGTTCCGGGCCAGGGAAAGCAGGTAGTTTTTAAGTAATGACATCGGAGCAAGGGTTTTAGAATGTTGTAACTTGAAAGAAGTTCAATCTTGATGCCAAATCCTCTAATATCCTTTTCATCAATGTAATAATGTATTTAACTTTTTCACATATAGTCCGGTTGCGTACACCTGGGTATACGGATCCGGACACTCCTCACAGGGAAGCGGCCATGTGGTATGGCTTTTTACCGTATCAATATATTTGTTATTTTTACCAATGATGCAGAATGGTGATCTTTATCCTCAATGAGTAAGTTAATTTTCTTTGTTGATGACGATAGGATGATACTTAACCTGTTGGAATATACATTCCAGAGCAGGCATGATTACAGAGTGATCACCTACCTGACCGGTGAAGAGTGTCTTAAGAACCTTCGGAAGCGACCCAGCCTGATCGTTCTCGATCACATCCTTGCCGGGCCCGGGGAAAAACGGCTGAGTGGCCTGGAAACGCTCATCGAGATCAGAAAGGTTGACAAAGAGGTTCCTGTAGTGGTGTTGACCGGACAGGGGGATGATGCCCTGCTTTCGGAATTCATGGAGAATGGAGCCAACCGTTATCTCACCAAGGATGACTTTTTCATTGACTCTCTGATCGAAACCATCCAGCAGGTGATCATCTGACAAACCCGCCTTCTTTCAATCCTTTCCCGGTTCACTATTAATAGGCTAGAAATCATCAATTAATGCGCCGGATTTGTTTTTTTATATGATATTAATTTTTACTTTTGCACACCCAAATTGAAGAATCGTGAGCAGGAAGGGTTCATATGCCGTGCGCATTTCGGGGTTGGCAGATGGGAATCACGATTTTCTGTTTGAGCTTGATCATCAGTTCTTTGCTTCTTTGGAAGAGCCGGAGATTGAAAACGGAAATGTAAAAGTACACCTGCTCCTTGTGAAAGAGCCGGGAGTCCTGTCACTTCATTTTGCAATTGCCGGAGAGGTGGAAGTAATTTGTGACAGGTGCCTGGAGCCCTTTATGGCAAAGATTGAAGCCTCACATACGATCTTTGTAAAGATGGGGGATACCCCGGGCGAGATTGAGGATGATGTGGTGATGATCCACCAAGATGATCACGAGATCGAAGTAGGGCAATTCATATACGAGTTCATCGTGCTTGCATTGCCCATTAAGAAGATTCACACGGGCCGTGGCCGGGGGGCTGAGGCCTGTAATCCGGATATGATCCGTAAACTGGACGCCCATAGCGGGAAAAAGGTTCCGGAGGAACAAACAGATCCCAGATGGGATGCACTGAAAGGAATTATTGGGAAAAGCAATTAGATATGGCACATCCGAAAAGAAAAACCTCAAAAACCAGGAGGGACAAAAGAAGGACCCATTATAAGGCTGAGGCTCCGACTTTGTCAACCTGTTCCACAACCGGAACGGTTCACGAACGTCACCGTGCCTACTACGTGGATGGGAACCTCTATTACAAAGGAAAGTTAGTAATTGAATCAGAATCCAAATAAGGTTAGTCCCCTTCCCAAGTGACAGGCAACCAGGGACCGATGCAAATCGCAATCTCCATTTCCGGGCTGATGCGCCCTGCCATCCGGATAAACGAAGAACTGGACAGATGAGCAAAATTGAGGCTGGCATAACAGGGATTCACGGATTCATACCGGAATACAGGCTGACGAACGATGAGCTGAGCACCATGGTGGAAACCACCGATGAGTGGATCATGCAGCGCATCGGCATCAAGGAGAGAAGGATCCTGAAGGAGGGGGCCACCTCCGACATGGCCTCGGAGGCAGTCAGCGGCCTTTTGAAAAAGACAGGAACAAAACCGGGTGACATTGAGATCGTGATATGTGCCACGATCACCGCCGACTACCATTTTCCATCAACAGCCAACCTGATCAGTGACAAGGTGGGGATGGTCAATGCCTGGAGTTTTGATATGGCAGCTGCATGTTCCGGGTTTCTGTACGGACTTCAAACTGCAGCTTCACTGGTGCAGTCGGGTGCTTATAAAAAGGTTGTTCTGGTGGGAGCGGATATGATGTCCGCCATTACCGATTATACCGACCGCACCACCTGTCCTCTTTTCGGCGATGGGGCAGCAGCGGTTCTGATGGAACCT
This sequence comes from uncultured Bacteroides sp., assembly GCA_964467775.1. Lineage (GTDB taxonomy): Bacteria > Bacteroidota > Bacteroidia > Bacteroidales. The sequence continues at coordinate 11,425 of CAYXUD010000103.1, forward strand.
GTCGAGGATGGACTGGGTGTTCGTGATTCCATCCTTCAGGCTGATGGCAGCGGCGTAAAGCATCTGCTGATGAAGGCCGGAGGTTCTGCCCGGCCCGCCTCCTTTGAGACGGTCGAAAACAGGGAACACTTCGTATTCCAGGAAGGACAGGCGGTGTTCAAGGTAGCGGTATCCAAAATGGCCGATGTCTCCATTGAGATCATGAAAAGAAATGGGCTGAAACCGGAAACCCTTGATTGGCTGGTACCCCATCAGGCCAATATGAGGATTATTGAGGCGGTCGCCCGCCGTATGGGGATCCCGAGGGAGAAGGTGATGGTCAATATTGAAAAATACGGCAATACAACCGCAGCAACGATTCCCCTTTGTCTCTGGGAATGGGAATCGGAACTGAAAAAGGGAGATAACCTGATCCTGACAGCATTCGGAGGCGGATTCACCTGGGGATCCATCTATCTCAGATGGGCCTATAACGGGAATATTGATTAATTTAGCAGCATAAAACAGCAGGAAATGGCAAAAATGGCTGAGGCAGATAACACCAGCAGGATCAACATGATCGGGGTTGGAACAACCATCGAGGGCAGTATTTCTTCTAACGAGAACATCCGGTTTGACGGCAATCTTCTTGGGAACCTCAACACAAAAGGAAAGGTTTTTATCGGGCAGACCGGAAAGGTTACCGGTGAGATCAGGTGCAAGAATTGTGAGATTGAGGGTGTGGTGGACGGGAAGGTCGTTGTGGATGAACTGCTGTCGCTTCGTTCAGTCTCCAAGTTATACGGAGAGATCAAAACAGGTAAGCTGGCCATAGAGCCGGGAGCCACATTTACCGGTAAATGCGATATGGGTGGAAAAAAAGAGATCAACACAGAACCGCTCTCAAAACCAAAAGAAGGAGAATAACCCCACATCCGGATTGAAGTCTTTTACCCGCTATTCGGGTATGGGATTTCAGATGATTCTGATCATCCTGCTTTTCTACTGGGCCGGTTCCAAGCTTGACGAGCGGGCATCCAATGAAAAACCTGTCTATACCGCCATCCTTACCGTGCTGGGTGTCTTTGCCGGGCTCTATATTGTCCTGAGAGATTTTATCGGGAAGAAAAATGATTGATCAGATCAGGTATATCTGGCAACTGCTGGTGCTCTCTTTATCCCTGCTGATCCTCGGGATCCTTGCCATTCCCCGCATGGACCTTGATCTGGACCTTCATTCATACATGATCACGGTGATTTCTGTGACAGGGATCAACCTGGCGGCATGGTTTGTCATCACCCGTGGGATCAGGAGAGGAGAGCGTGAGGGAATGGTGCTTCTGCTGGCAGGAATCGGGCTCAAATTTGTGCTCTATCTCCTCTATATCCTGGTTTTTTGGATGGTGACAAAAATTATCTCAAAACCCTTTATCGTTGTGTTTTTTGCACTATATTTAGGGTTTACTTTTTTACTGGCGGTACACCTGCTTAAACTGCTGAAAAATAAATAATTACACTGATTGTGAGCGTGAGGTTCCCTACTGCCCTGGCCACTTTAGTAATTGGATTTGTACTGTTAAGTTCGGCAGCACAAATGTACGGACAGAACAGTCACCGCGAAGAACACACCCAGCAGTTAACACCAGGTCACCCGGAAAACAGAGAGGGTAACCGGCAGGATGCTCCGGAACAGCACCATGAGATGGATAATGGCGGTCACGGAGCATCAGAGGCCGGCGGCGAGGATGCACATCATGAAGAGTTCAACGCCAGTGAGTTCATAGTGGATCATGTGAAAGACTCGCATGAATGGCATATCATTACCAAAGAAGATGGTCATCATGTAAGCATCTACCTGCCTGTCATTCTTTATAGCAAACATTCAGGGTTTCATATATTCTCCTCCAAAAAGATAGCGCACGATCAATCCTATATGGGTTTTCAGATGGGGCATGGAAGCATCATGGTTGAGAAGAGGAAGGGAAAGCCTGTGGAGAAGAGCCTCGAGGGCAGGATCATAGAGGTGGATGAAGAAGGTGAAATGGTGGAAGCCGGGTTGCCGCTGGATTTCTCGGTTACCAAAAATGTATTTATGATGCTCCTCTCGGTGATCCTGCTGCTGTGGGTCTTCCTTTCCCTGGCCAGGTCCTATAAACGGTCCGGCATCAGTGAACCAAGAGGACTACAGGGTTTTATTGAGCCTGTGATCGTATTCATCGAGGAGGATGTAGCCATACCCAACCTCGGGGAGGAAAAATACCGCAGGTTCATGCCGTATCTGCTGACCGTTTTTTTCTTTATTCTGCTGAATAACCTGATGGGATTGATCCCGTTCTTCCCTTTCGGGGCAAATGTAACCGGTAATATTGCCGTCACTTTTGTACTGGCATCCTTCACATTCCTGATCACACAGTTCAGCAGCAACAGGGGGCACTGGCAGCATGTTTTCAATACTCCCGGTGTGCCGCTATGGCTTGCTCCCATCATGATCCCGGTGGAGATCATCGGGCTCATTACCAAACCCTTTGCCCTGATGATCCGGCTTTTTGCGAACATTACCGCAGGGCACATTGTTGTTCTCAGCCTGATATCCATGATCTTTATCTTTAAATCACTCTTTATGTCGGTACCATCCCTGGTGATGGTCATATTCATGGATTGTATTGAGATACTGGTGGCCTTTCTGCAGGCCTATATTTTCACACTGTTATCAGCATTGTTTATTGGATTGGCGATGCCCGGGCATCACCATGACTGATTATTCATCTAATATCTATTTGTTATGACTGGAACATTAGCAGCAATCGGAGCAGGACTCGCCGTAATCGGTGCGGGCCTGGGGATCGGAAGAATCGGGGGACAGGCCATGGATGCCATTGCCCGTCAGCCCGAAGCCGGGGGTAAGATACAGACCGCCATGATTATTTCTGCTGCTTTGATTGAGGGGGTTGCTCTGTTTGCCGTTGTGGTTGCCATGATGGGCTGACATTGCAGAAGAACCGGACGGACCTGCAACGGTTGGTTGCAGGTCCTTCATTGAAAACAATTTAAAGAAAGATACCATGGATCTAGTAACACCGGGAATTGGACTGATATTCTGGTCCACGCTTTTCTTCCTTGTCCTGCTTTTCATCCTTGGGAAATTCGCCTGGCCTGCGATCCTTACCGCGGTGAAAGCCAGGAATGAAAGCATACGAAAAGCCCTGGATGCAGCGGAAAGGGCAAAAAAAGAGATGGCCCAGCTTACAGCTGATAACGAAAGGATACTGGCCGAAGCCAAAGCTGAAAGGGATGCCATGTTAAGGGAGGCCAAGCAGATCAAAGATAAACTGATCACGGAAGCCAGGGAAAAAGCGGCCGAGGAAGCCAAGAAGATGGTGCAGGGTGCAAGGGAGTCTATCCGGAATGAAAAAATCGCCGCTATCAACGAGATGAAAGATCAGGTGGCCAGCCTTTCAGTGGATATCGCCGAAAAGATCCTCAGGGCCAGACTGGAGGACAGCAAAGCGCAGAAAAAGCTGGTAAATAAACTGATCAATGAAGCGGACCTGAATTGATGCCTGTATGAACGAAAGCCAGATCTCGGTAAGGTATGCAAGGGCACTTTTTCAGAGCGCCTCTGAAAAGCAGATCCTGGACATGGTCAATAAGGACATGGAGCTTCTGTCGGGAATCTGTGCGCTTGAAAACTTTAGATATCTGCTGATGCTTCCTTCATTGCAACCGAGCCGGAAATCGAAGCTGGTTGAGGCTGTTCTGAAAGCACATGCCACAGATATCTCCCTTGCCATGATCAACCTGGTGATTCAGAATAAAAGGGAGGTATACCTGCCTGCCATCGCCAGGAACTTCAGGGAGTTGTACCGAAGAGCCAGGGGAATACGCACAGCTTCACTGGTGACGGCACAATCCGTGGATGATGCTGCCATCGAAAAAGTGAGGAAACTGATAACAAGAGCATATGATTCAGGTATTGAGCTCTCCTCATCCATCGATCAGGATCTGATCGGGGGATTTATCCTGACCATTGAGGATATGCAGTATGATGCCAGTGTGGCCACCAGCCTGAAGAAGATGAAGAAACAGTTGCTCCAGACCAGTATTGAAAAAAAATAGCATATGTCTCAGATTAAGCCGTCCGAAGTATCGGAAATACTTAAAAAACAGATTGAAGGATTCAAAAGCGAAATTGAACTTGAAGAAGTGGGGTCTGTTCTTCAGGTTGGAGACGGGATTGCCCGTATCTATGGATTGAACAGGGTCCAGGCAAATGAGCTGATTGAATTCGACAGTGGTGTGATGGGGATCGTTCTGAACCTCGAGGAGGACAATGTGGGAGCCGTTCTGCTGGGGTCCTCGGAATTGATCAAAGAGGGTGATTCCGTGAAGCGTACCAAGAAGATTGCCTCTATCCGTGTAGGTGAGCCGTTGCTGGGAAGGGTGATCAATACCCTGGGTGAACCGTTGGACGGAAAGGGAGCCATCACCGGGGAGATGATCGACATGCCCCTGGAGCGGAAAGCCCCTGGTGTCATTTTCCGTCAGCCCGTGCATGAGCCCCTGCAGACCGGTATTAAGCCCATTGATGCCATGATCCCCATTGGAAGGGGACAACGGGAACTGATCATCGGGGACCGTCAGACCGGAAAGACCGCCATTGCAGTTGATACCATTATCAACCAGAAAGAGTTTTTCGAAAGGGGAGAGCCGGTGTATTGTATATACGTGGCTGTCGGACAAAAAGGTTCCACAGTGGCCAATATCCAGAAGACACTGGAGGCGGCAGGTGCCATGGACTATACGGTGATCGTCTCCGCGACGGCTTCGGATCCGGCAGCACTGCAGTTCTATGCGCCGTTTGCAGGATGTTCCATCGGGGAATACTTCAGGGATACCGGAAGGCCGGCCCTGATTATATACGATGACCTGTCGAAACAGGCTGTCTCTTACAGGGAGGTATCCCTGCTCCTGAGGCGGCCACCGGGCAGGGAAGCTTATCCCGGGGATGTATTCTACCTCCATTCACGATTGCTGGAGCGTGCTGCAAAGATCATCCAGTCGGATGAGGTGGCCAGGACCATGAACGACCTGCCGGAACAGCTGAAACCGCTTGTAAAGGGAGGAGGTTCGCTCACGGCCCTTCCTATCATTGAAACACAGGCCGGGGATGTTTCTGCCTATATTCCGACCAACGTGATCTCCATTACCGACGGGCAGATTTTTTTGGAATCGAACCTTTTCAACGCAGGGGTGCGCCCTGCCATCAATGTGGGGATTTCCGTGTCCAGGGTGGGTGGAAATGCCCAGATCAAATCCATGAAGAAAATAGCCGGAACACTGAAGCTGGACCAGGCACAGTTCAGGGAACTGGAGGCTTTTTCAAAATTCGGATCTGATCTGGATGCCGCCACCATGGCTGTGCTCGACAAGGGAAGGAAAAATGTTGAGATACTGAAACAAGCACAGTATGCCCCCATGCCCGTGGAGAAACAGATCGCCATTATATACTGTGGCACCCAGGGATTGCTGAGTGATATTCCGGTGGACAAAGTGAAGGAGTTTCAGACTGAGTTCCTCGATTTCATGGAACTGAAGCATAAGAGCACCCTGGCTGCCCTTGCCCAGGGAAAACTGACAGATGACATTACCCGTACCCTTGAAGAGGCGGCCAGGGAGATCGTTGAAAAAATGAAGTAGCGCATGGCCAATTTAAAAGAGATCAGGGTAAGAAAGGCCTCTGTGGCCTCTACCAGGCAGATCACCAGTGCCATGAAAATGGTCTCTGCAGCCAAGCTTAAAAAAGCCCAGGTGGCCATTGTGAAGTTCCGCCCTTATGCCGATAAGCTCAAGGAAATCCTGGCAAGCGTGGGTGACAGTCTGAAGGATGATGAGGATAATCAGTATGCCATGCAGCGGGAGAAGGAGCGGATCCTGATGATACTGATCACATCCAACCGGGGGTTGTGCGGTGCGTTCAATTCAAATGCCATAAAATCGACCATCCACCGTGCACTGACCCAGTATGGCAGCCAGATGATGGCCCATCAGGTTGATTTCATTGCCATTGGGAAGAAGGGCAATGATTTCCTCAGGAAAAAGGGATATAATGTCATTTTTGATGGCAGTAAGATATTCGATGACCTGACCTTTGACCGGGTGGCCATGCTGGCAGAGATGACGATGAAACTCTTCACGGAAGAGGAGTACGATCATGTGGACATGATCTACAATGCATTTAAGAATGCAGCAACCCAGGTACTTACAGAGGAGCAATTCCTGCCGATCAAGATCGATGACCTGGCAAATAAAACCGCTTCCTCCTCACATGCGGATTATATTTTTGAACCCTCCAAGGAATACATCGTACAGGAACTGATCCCCAGGTCCCTGAAGCTCCAGTTTTACAAGGCCATCCTGGATTCACACGCAGCCGAGCATGGGGCGAGGATGACTGCCATGCACAAGGCGACCGATAACGCAACCGAACTGTTAAAGGAGCTGAGCCTTCAGTTCAACAAGGCCCGCCAGGCATCCATCACCAGAGAGATCCTGGAGATCGTCAGCGGTGCTGAAGCCCTGAAGGGTTAGGAAGACTTCATCCCAGTATAGATACGCTCCACCAACCTTTCAACATGAAGGAATCTCAGTATCTTTTTCAGTTTCCGGTGCTGGATGTTCGAAGGCTCGATACTGGTATCAAGCAGTTCCGGCCAGTTTCTTTTCACTATTAACCTGTGCGCCCTGGGATTATCCCTGTACCTGTACTTATCAGGGATCAGCATAAAGGTGGAGATAAGCTCCCGGCAGTTGACCATCCGCAGCTCATCCCTGGCGATATCATGCTCAGTGGCTGCAATGCCCCCCCAGTTGGCGGAAAAATACTCCCAGTTAAACCAGTCGATCATGTGAATTCCGGTAGTACTCAACAGAGGCTTGACGGATTCAAGGTAATCATTGATCGATTGGATAATATGAGGGTATTCAGAAACCCTGAACCTGCTGGCGATCTTCTCTGCCGTAGTTTCTCCCTTGAACCTGTAAAAAGCGCGCAATAGCTGATCTCCCATCACCCCGGTTACATTCATTCTGTCTTCATACCCGAGTTTGATATATTGATAATAGACGTCGGTGAAAACATTGCGGTTGAAAACGCTGTTCTTGCTGAAGATATCGAGGAATTCAGCATCGGGTGCCACATGATCCAGGTCGATGACACGGTAATTCAGGTTGTACGTGTCAGCCAGTTTCCGCGGGATCAGGAAGTCCCAGATATTCTTTTCATAATTGCCGGGTGATTTGAGGGTATAGAACTCGGCATCCTTACAGACATTCCTGGATGAGGATAGTATCATGCGGGAATCCCACCCCCCCGTTAGAGAAATATGGAGCTTATACCTTGAGGCGGCACCCTCAATGGTCCCCTTCAGAATAGTTGCCGCTATATCAACAGATTCATGGAGTGACCTTCCCGGGGGCCGGCCATCAGGCCAGAATCGTTCTGTCTTTCTGTTTTGTATATCTATCAGATGATTCGGGGAAAGGATGTACAGGTCCCGGTAAGGGGTCTCGGTGCCAAACCAGGCTTTATTCTGGTTCCTGAAATAGGGGGAGTTCAAATACTCCAGGATCCCCGGGTTTTCCGTTTCTTCAAGTTTTTTATATTCCGATATAAGGTTAGGGGTGGAGGCTATCCAGGCCTCCCCGTCGGCAAAATAATAGCAGACCTGTTTTGAGGCAGTGGCATCATTCAGGACATACAGATGATTATGATCCGAAATAACCAGGACATATTTGCCGTTCAGTGCATGGGTCCTTTTTATCACATCCCTGTAATCCTGATAATCCGCCATTTCATTAATGATATCGCTGTTCGACAGGGACGGATTGAAGGGATCAAGCAGGTATCCCAGTAAATAAATGCCCAGCTTTTTCCGGCTGTATTCAAACTCGAGGTCATGATGGTAAATAAGGCTGAATGACCCTCCTTCGGCGGATATGTCTTCGCGGGGCCATCCGTTTTGCATTCCGATGCTTGAATTTGTCAGCAGGAATTGTCTGCGGTAATGAAGATTTTCGTAATTCATAGTTCACTGCAAAGATATTAATGCCATGACGGTTCCCGTGCCTGTGCCCGAGAAGCCCAATGCCTTGCCTATGACGGCATTCCGGCGGCGCTCGTTTTCAGCCAGCACTCTTTTCAAATCTTCAAAATCGTTGGCTGAGCCCACATCAAGCAGGCTCCATTTCATGGCATGCCCCGGGGTGGAAGAGGTGGTCAAGAGATCCCCCGGCCGGATGGGGCCGTTCTCCTCGGTCACCTTCACCGGCACGCGGCCAGTGAGTGCAAGCCGCGTGGCACTGACACCCTCAAGGGGCTGTCCTGTCTGCTCGTCCGTGACCAGTTCCATTCCTATCACCATATGCGGCTTGGTGGAGACTACGCCGAGTACGGAAGTCTGGTATGGTTCACTTGATTTGACCACGCTTTCACTCTTCACAGGATCTGCCACCAGCACATCACCTGCCCCCGTATCGCCGTTGGTATCATGAATATACTCTGCTATATCTATTGAACCTCCCGTACGGACATCGGCCCATAGTCCATTGTAGGTTCCGAGGGAACCCTTATCGCTGAAATAGCCCGAGTAATAAGAGACACCCTCTTTTCCCCTGGATATGATGGACCTCATTCCATATGCAGTAGCGGACCCAAAGTCAGCATCTATGTTACTGTATACGTAGTTCCCGAAAGTGGCGTTAACCGGGTATATGTTCACTCCTCCGTTCTTATCCACCCTGAATGCATCATGCCGGTCATCGCTGCCGCTCCCGTTCCCGATCTGGAACAGGGGATCGGTCCCGATCCATTCGGCCGTATCACCCAGAATTTCATTGTATCTACCTATGGCCAGGGAATTCATGGACTGGGAGGTCAGGTTCGCCCCGATCGCCATGGAATAGTAGCCTGTTGCATCATTATTATACCCGGCTGCAAGGGAGTACTTCCTGTCGGCTGTGTTTGAAACACCCAGGGCAACACTGCCCTGGTCATTGGCATTGTTATAGGTTCCCAGGGCAAGGCCGCCGTCATTGGAATAGTTACCGTTCCCGAATGATATGGAGTAATCTCCATTGGCGCTGTTTTCGCGGGTAATAGTGCGAGGTTTGGAAGGGGGCCAGGTCGGCTTACCATAGATGACATAGCTGTAATGTGCACCGATGGAGATCGATTTATAGCCGTAGGCCTTGGAACGGTACCCGATCCCCGTGGAGTAACTTCCGCTGGCCGAGGCCCCGGACCCGATGGCGATGGACTGAAAACCTTCAGCGGTGCTGCTGGGGCCCATGCTCATCGCCCCGGAATTGAGGGCGCGTGCACCCATCCCGAATGCAATGGAATAATTACCCGTGGCGGAGGTTGAAACTCCCGTAGGTATACCAAGGGTGTCAATCCCCACCGATCCGAACGCAAAGCTCTTGTCACCGGACGCCCTGGCACCCGAGCCAAATGCGTACGAATCATCTCCCATTGCTTTTGAGGTATTTCCCAGGGCAAACGAATTTTCCATGGCAACAGCTTCACGGCCGATGGCTGTGGAGTAATCCCCCAAAGCCATGCTTTTGTATCCAAAGCCCTGGGAATACTGTCCCATGGCCACCGACTCGTAACCCAGGGAAGTGGAGTTTAATCCAACGCTGTCAGGTGAGCCGACATGGATGGTCCCTGCAAAAAAAGCATCTTTGGCCGGATAGAACAGGATCTGTGATTTATGTGCAATCACCTCCGCATCATCTTTCGGAGAAAGATTGAAAAAGAGGTCATTTGCTGAACCTTTGGAGCCCCTGCTGTATCCGCCAACGGCAAAACCGCCCTTCACTCCTTTGGACTGGCCATCCGTATCAATATAGACCCGGATGCTGTCGGGCGAGACCCGGAGGAATTCCTGCGGGCTACCCTTGGCGCTCCTGCTGTAACCACCTACCGCAAATCCTCCCTTTTTTCCTTTAGAGTCATCCTCAATGACATAGACCCGGACGCTGTCAGGGGTGACCCGCATGTACTCCTGGGTAACACCTTTGGTGCCCCTGCTGTATCCGCCAACGGCAAAACCGCCCTTTACTCCCTTGCTTTCTGCAGTGTCCACGTATACCCAGACCATGTCCTCGTAAACGGCGAAGACAGGCTGGCCATCTTTTCTTTTCACTTCAAACAGGGCTTCACCATCCTGAGCCTCTTCAGCGGGTTGAACGCTGAAACTGGTTGTGGCACTGCTGGCAGTGGCTGCATACTGAGCCATGGGAACGGTCTGGATGGGAGATCCCCCCATATCCTGGAATTCCCCGCCGGAATTGATCCAGACTTTCAGGTAATACGGACCGGCGGACCAGTTGATCTGGTCGAATGAGCCTGCACTCCCGGACTGGTTCGTGGCATCCGGTCCGCCTACGGTCAGCGAAAAGATGCCCACCGGATTGGTCCGGACCTGCTGGTGCTCTTCCTCCCAGATCAGTTCTCCGTACTGGTCGTTGGCATGGATGGCGATCTTCACCGACAGGTCCTGGTTGCGGAGGGGCTCCCAGGATGCATTACGTGCAACAGCCTGATAGGTAAAACCCTGCTGGGCAATCAGGCCCGCACAGTTGAATAAGATGAACAGGCAGGCAGCTGCGGAAATCCTGAAAATGCGAGTGGTAGTCTTCATTTTTGTTACTTTATTGCTACTATGAATGGAAGTTCTTATCCGGTTACCAAATATATTTTCCAACCCGTCAGAGGATACAGAAGCATACAGTGAAGACGCCCGGTCCCGCTGTTTGGTTGCAACTTAAATATACAAAGAAATCAGGAATGATGCATAGCTTCCCGGCCGGCGAATGAGTGGCGGCGCAGCCTTCTTCGGGCGAGGCCGGCAACATCGGGGACTCTTTTGCAACGGGACTAATACTCATCCCAGCTCTTGATGGAGATAT
>CAYXUD010000104.1:0-11049 GCA_964467775.1 uncultured Bacteroides sp.
GATCCGGCAGCGGAGGATGACAATGTGGATTACGCGGGGATCAGCTTCAGGGTGGAGAGCGTGATCAGGGCAATGGAACAGCTGCCCCATGGTTACCGGGTCGTCTTTTCTCTCTATATGCTCGAGGGATATAACCATGCAGAGATCTCGGAGATCCTCGGGATCACGGAATCGACCTCGAAAAGCCAGTTTTTAAGAGCCAAACAGAAAATTAAGGAAATCTTGATGTGCCATGAGTGACAGATTAGAAGATTTTGTGAAGCAGCACCGGGAGCAGTTTGATCTCCGCGAACCCGGCCCATCCATCTGGCTGAAGATCAATCCCGCCAGTATGCCCGTGGTCAGGGGCAGGAAGAGCATGCGCTGGCTGCGGGTGGCAGCCGCTGTTGCCATGATCTTTGCAGGATCATCGGCGGGCTTCTATTTCCTCGCAGGGGAAAGGAGCGGGGCGGACCAGCACGGGAGGGAGCTTTACACGGAGATGCAGGAGACCGAGCACTATTACAGCCGGCTGGTAGCCCGGCGCTATGACGAACTCCGGCCCTTTCTGGCAGCAGATCCGGTGGCAGATGAGATGTTGAAGGCCGATATGGAGGAACTGGACATGGTCTACAAGGAGCTGAAGGAGGACCTGAAGGACAATGTATCGAACCCCGAAGTGATCGAGGCCATGATACTGAACTACAAGGTGAAACTGGGAATACTGGAAGACCTGCTAAACCAACTTAAAGAAAAGGAGAATCAGGATTATGAGAAAGATGAATCATATTCTCTTTAGATCCGCGAGGCTGCTTCCGGCTGTGGTGCTGCTGGCGGGGACCACGCTCCTTGGACAGGACCACACGGAGAAGCGCAGTGTGAGCAAGCGGTTCCCGGTATCGAGGGAGAGCACGCTCGAGGTGATGAATAAATACGGTAAGATCCAGGTGGTGACGTGGGATAGGAACGAGGTGACGGTGGACGTGGATATCATCCTTACCGAGTCGAACCCCTCCAAGCTGAGGAAGCTGAAGGAGGACATCAGCATCGATTTTACCGCGACCGGCAACTATATCATTGCCCGGACCCGGATCGAAAGCGAAAGCGGGCGGATAGCCTCCGAGCTGAAATCGGTGTCACACACCATCTCAGGGTCCAACAAGCAGGTGGAGATCAATTACCTGGTCCGCATCCCTGAATACCTGGATGTGGTCCTTCAGAACAAGTTCGGGGATATCTATCTGGACAACCTGAAGGGGCAGGTGGATATTGAGCTCTCCAACGGGGCGCTGAAAACCGGACAGCTGGAGGGGAGTACCAGCATGACACTCAGCTTTGCCAGCGGCATGGTCAAGTCGCTGGGCTCCTCCAGCATGAAGCTTCTCTATTCCGATATGACCGTCGGGGATGCGGGACAGCTTGAACTGGAAAGCAAATCATCCACCGTGCATGCCGACAGCGTGAATGTCCTGAAGATCGAATCAAGGCGGGACAAGCTTCATTTCAAGAGGGTGGAGTACTTCTTCGGGAACAGCAATTTCTCCCAGGTCCGGATCTACGATTTCCTCAAAGAGAGCGATGTTTACATGAAATACGGGGAGCTGACCGTCGAGCATGTGATCCCCGGGTTCAGCAAGATCTTCGTGGAATCGTACTTTACCGATGTAACGCTCCTGTTTGACAGCCGCAGCAGGTTTGCCTTTGACATCCTGTACCACGAGAAATCGGTGCTCAGGCTGCCGGGAGAGGGGATCAGTGCAGAGGATTCGTCCGACGGAAAGGAGCATTTCCGGACCAGGGGCACCATGGGGGGTGAGAACCCGAAAAGCCAGGTGACCATCAATGCCCTTCAGAAGTGTTTCATCAACCTCTCCATCAAGTAGTACTGTTATGAGAAACATCTGTATCATCATACTCCTCTGCCTTTCAACCGGCGCCTTCCCGCAGTATTACCCGAGGGAGTTCGGTTTGCGCGGAGGTTACACGGCCGGATTCACCTTCCGGGTGAACATCGAGGATGCACTCTCCTACGAGGCCCAGCTGTGCTACCGCAACCAGGGTGCCATTTTCACCATGTTCCGGCAGAACCACAGGGAGATCGGGATGGACAGGTACGGGAACTGGGAATTCCTCTACGGCATGGGGGTTCATTTTGGCTTCTACATGACCGACAGTTACCGCATCTTTTTCCAGGAGATCCATTACAACCAGAACCTCTTCACACCGGTGATCGGTGTGGACGGCTATATGGGGTTCGATTACAGGCTTGAATACCTGCCCCTGAGTTTTGGGATCAGTTACCAGCCCCACATGGAGATCTCGCTGATACAGATCTTCGCGATCAATCTCTGGGATTTTGGGATACATTTTAAATACAGATTTTAAACAGATACCGAAAATGAAGCAAATCACAACTTGGATGGTAATCATGGTGATGGCTGTAGCGCCATTGATGGCCCAGGAGGCCGAACCATCTGCAAATGAAGAACAGCAGATTGACCAGGTGATTGAGGAGGCCACCGGGGGTGCTGAACAGGAACCGGCAGGCGGGGAGCAGCAGGAGTGGACAAGCGGGCCGGTGCAGTGGGAAAGCTCCCCGCAGGAGGAGCATCAAACCCGGCAGCCCAGGGAGGTGCAGACCCTGATGACCGGAAGCGGCGGGTTCGGAGCCCTCTCCATCGGCTATACGGAGATCAACAGGCAGCCTTCCGTGTTGATGGGCGCACGCGCTGAATGGGTGCTCGGACACGGTTTCGGGGTGGGCATCGCCGGTGTCGGGTTCGCCAGTGACCAGGTGACAGACGGGGAGTACAGGTTCGGCCTTGCAGGAGGATACGGCGGGCTCGTGATGGAACCCATCATACTGGGCTGGTTCCCGGTCCATATCGCCCTGCCCGTGCTGATCGGAGCCGGGGGAGTGAGCAGCTACGCCGTGAATGCGGACTATTCATACAATGAGAACTACGAGCCTGAATTCATGACCTACGCCGCGTTTTTCGTGGCCGAGGTCGGTGCCGAACTGGAGTTCAACCTGGTCAGGTCTGTCAGGCTCACCCTGTTCGGGAATTACCGGTGGACCCCCGACCTGGAGATGAGGGGCTATTACGGGATCCCTGAACCGTACCCGGACGGAACCACCTACAAAGTGACCCCGGATGCCATGACAGGCTGGAGCGCAGGGGTGCGGTTCAAGTTCGGCAGTTTCTGAGTCGCGCAGTCAGGTAGCTGCGCAGTCAGGTAGCTGCGCAGTCGGGTAGCTCTGCAGTCGGGTAGCTGCGCAGTCGCGCAGTCAGAAAGTAACGCGGTGGACGCGGCCCGACACTTCACCGCGCACGCCTCTCCAGAGTTTTAGGTTGGTTCGGGCTTGACAGGGCCGGGCAAAGGTTGTGAGTCACCACACCGCCCGGCCCTTCCTTTTCGCTTCTGGCCTGCTGACCGGATCAAATGAAGTATCGCAGGAACTTTAGTGATAACATCCAGCTAATACTTTTCCCCCACGTTTTGACTGATATTACTAGGCGCATCACATAAAATGATAGGATTCCGGGTAGACCATTGATCCATAGTTTCCTTTTGTGAAACTTTTTTTGTATTTTTATAGCCAAATGGATGAGGATCCATCTTGTCAGGAGGGAGACCATTGAAGGTTTTGTTGTAATAAACAGCCAAAGCAGGATTGCCTTTGAAAATTGGCTTTCCATAATACAACATGCAGATTGGGACAAACCATCTGATGTGACCTTTTCATTAAATAATGTTAACTTTCTGGGAAAGGGTTCAGACGCAGATTATTAGATGAAACAGCTCAAATATACGGTGATAAAGACAAAGAAGCAGTATTTTAATTACTGTAACACCTTGGAAAATATGATATTCCAGGATAATAGTGAATGCAGTGAAGAGATTGAATTACTTGAACTCCTGATCGAAAAATGGGATCGGGATCACAATACTTTCAGAGATCTTAATCCTGTTGAAATCCTTCAAGGTTTGATGGCAGATCATGAATTGAGATCCAAGGACTTGGTTGGTATCCTTGGATTATCCAAAGGGACAGTATCAAAGATATTGAACTATCAGAAAGGTTTGTCAAAAGAGACCATCAGGAGACTGTCCAATCATTTCAAACTGTCACAAGAAGCCTTTAATCGCCCATACCCTTTGGTCCACCAGGTTCCAGAAGGTGTCCGGAACGCGTCCTGATGAAGAAATTTTAACTTACCTGGCAGCCCGGAGCCCCTCCTTCAGCCAGTGGAGGTAGGACTGCACATCGAGGTCGGTGCCCCTGGGCAGGCCCACCACGCTGCCCCCTGGATCCATGATCACATAGAGGGGGATGGTGTTGGTCCGGAACCGCCTGATCTCGAAGTCCACGTTCTGCTGCCCGATCGTCTTCTTCTCCTTCCCGTCCACCTCCGAGATATACCACTCCTCCTCGGGCAGCCTGGTGCGGTCGTCGGTATAGAGGGCCACGATCACAAAATCGTTCCTCAGGGTGCTGAGTACCTCCGGATCCGACCAGACGGCCGCCTCCATCCTCTTGCAGTTGCTGCAGAAGTGTCCCTTGAAGTCGATCAGCACCGGTTTGCCGGTGGCCCGGGCGCAGGCCAGGCCCTCCTCAAGGTCAAAGAACCCGTTCAGTCCCAGGGGCATGCGGAACAGCTCTGCATACCTGGCCGGGGTACACTCCTCCCGGCTTTCAGCCCCGGCGGCGGGAGCCTCCCGGTACCCGGCCTGCCGGGTCAGGTCCAGCCCGTTGGGGGATTTTGGGGGCAGCAGGGGTGCGATGTTCTTCAGCTCATAGCCGAAGAGTCCCATAAAGAGGTAGACCACGAAGGTGAACGATGCAATGCTCAGCAGGAGCCTGGGGACCGTCACGCGGGTGAGGTCGCTGTCGTGGGCGAACCTGATCCTGCCCAGGAAGTACATCCCGAGCATGAAGAAGAGTACGATCCAGATGGCCAGGTAAAGTTCACGGGTTAGGATCCTGCCGGAGGGATCCAGGGCCAGCAGGAATTTCATGCTGAAGGCCAGGACGATGAATCCCAGCACCACTTTCACCGAATTGAGCCAGCCGCCCGATTTGGGCAGTCCTTTCAGCCAGGAGGGAAAGATGGCAAACAGGGTGAAGGGGATCGCAAAGGCAAGGGCAAACCCGAACATACCCAGGATGGGTTTCAGGGCCAGCCCGCCCGCAGCTTCCACCAGCAGCGCGCCCACGATGGGACCGGTGCAGGAGAAGGAGACAAGCACGGTGGTGAGGGCCATGAAGAATGCCCCGCCGAACCCGCCTCTGTCCGCCCTGCTGTCCGCCTTGTTCACCCAGCTGGCCGGCAGCACCAGTTCGAACATCCCGAAGAAGGAGAAGGCAAAGATGACAAAAAGGGCAAAGAAGATCAGGTTTGGGATCCAGTGGGTACTGAGCGCATTGGCTGCACTGGGACCCACATTCGAAATACTCACGATCACACCGAGCGAGGTGTATATCGCCACGATGGAGAGCCCGAATACGAGCCCGCGGAAGAATCCCCGTGCCCTGTGATCCCCTCCCTGCATGAAGAAGCTCACGGTCATGGGTATCATGGGGAAGACGCAGGGCGTCAGCAGCGCCAGCAGTCCGAGCCCGAAGGCCAGCCAGAAGAACCGCCAGAGCGATCTCTCACCCTCCATGGCGGGAACCCCGGCAATGGCGGCGGTGGATCCCTCCGGGGCCTGCTCCACGATGGAGTCGGGGGATGTACCGGGCCCGGCCTGTGGCCCCTGCCGGATCAGCCCGGAAAGGGATTGGGCGGAACCCTCACCCGTCTCCGGGCCGGTCCGTTCTGCAGCCGGCTGTCCGGCAGAGGCGGCTGGACCTTCC
Organism: uncultured Bacteroides sp.; assembly: GCA_964467775.1. Taxonomy (GTDB): domain Bacteria; phylum Bacteroidota; class Bacteroidia; order Bacteroidales. The sequence goes on from CAYXUD010000104.1 coordinate 5,840, forward strand.
TCCCCGGCAGTTACGGTGAATGTAAACTCCTCGAACCTGGGGGGCAGGCAGGTGACATCGTTGCACACCTGGAACTCGATCCCGCCGCTGATGGTGTGGGTGCCCCGGCTGAAGAACCTTACCTTCTGGCGGAGTTCGGCACGGCCCGAGATGGTCCCCAGCTCCATCCTGAACCCCTCGTCATATTTCTTCTCCGGCCGGGTTACCTCGATGATCCCGCCCACCAGTGAGTACTCTTCCGATTCTTCGAAGGTTGCCGTGGTGGCGATGGGGCCGCCTTCCGGCAGGTAGGCTGAATAGAGGTGCCAGGGCCTGTCAATGGTGGCCCTGAAGACCAGCTCGGCCTCCATCTCTCCTGTATTTTCATGGGAAAAGGTCCACTTTACCGGATCTGCGATCTGTGCATTTCCATGGAGGACCATCCAGAGGGCCAGTCCGGCTGTTGCGAGGGTCCGTTTCATCCGTTCTGCTTTTTACATATGGTCAGCTCCGGTGCAGTTGCAGCTCCTGGCCATCCCCGCTGAAAACCCTGTACTCCAGGAAATGGAGCTCATCCACGGGCTGTATCTTCACCTTGCATCCCAGCTCCCGCCTCCATTTCTTCTCTTCTGAATTGAATCCCCTCTTCAGGTAATGGGCCACGAAGGGATGGAGCTGGACCTCCACTTTCGCGAGCTTGTGCTCCTTGATCAGCAGGGCAAGTACGTTCTTGACCACCTCCGGGAAGAGGATGGGTGGCTGCACTTTCCCGCTGCCGTTGCAGGTGGGACAGTTCTCGGCCGTATCGATATGCATCTCGGGGCGCACCCGCTGCCGGGTGATCTGCATCAGCCCGAATTTGCTCAGCGGAAGGATGTTGTGCTTGGTCTTGTCCGCCGCCATGGCCTCCTTCATCCGGTCGAACACCTTCTGCTTATGGTCGTTCTTGTGCATATCGATGAAATCCACCACGATGATCCCCCCCATATCCCGCAGCCTGAGCTGCCTGGCGATCTCTTCTGCCGCCGCCAGGTTCACCTCGATGGCGTTGGTCTCCTGGTCACTGGCAGATTTGGAGCGGTTCCCGCTGTTCACATCGATCACATGCAGTGCCTCGGTGTGCTCGATGATCAGGTAGGCACCCTGCTTGATGGAGACGGTCTTTCCAAAGGAGGCCTTGATCTGCTTCACAATGCCCATCCGGTCAAAGATGGGCTCCTTGCCCGTGTAGAGCCTGACGATCTTCTCCTTCTCCGGAGCCACTTCACGGATATAGGCCCTCACCTCGTTGAAGACATTCTCGTCGCTGATGTGTATCCCGTCGAAGTTCCTGTTCAGGTGGTCCCGCACCACGGCCGCTTCCCGGCTCAGTTCACTGATGACCAGGTTGGGCACATTCCGCACGGGCAGGTTCTCAAATGCCTTCTCCCACTTCTTCACCAGGCTGCGTAGCTCGGCATCCAGCTCTGCCACCTTTTTCCCTTCGGCGACAGTCCTGACGATGATCCCGAAATTCTGCGGCCGGATGGCCTGCAGCAGGTTTTTCAGCCTCTCCTTTTCCTCCTGGGAAGATATCTTGGAAGAGACGGAGATCTTGTCCGCAAAAGGGATCAGTACGATGTTCCTTCCGGGAATGGAGATCTCCGAACTGAGCCTGGGTCCCTTGGTGGAGATGGGTTCCTTGGCGATCTGCACGAGGATATACTGCCCCTGCTTGAGGACCTCGTTGATCTTTCCGTGCTTGTTGATATCGGGGAGGCGCTTGAATTTGCTGATGGGGATGGGCCTCCCCTTCCTTGAGATGGCCATGGAGAGGTACCTGTTCAGGGAACTGAACTGCGGACCCAGGTCCAGGTAGTGAAGGAAAGCGTCCTTCTCATACCCAACATCAATGAACGCAGCATTCAGCCCCGGCATGATCTTCTTGACCTTTGCCAGGTATATCTCCCCTACTGAAAACTGCTGCTTAAGTGACGGCTGATTTAATTCAACAAGCTTTCCATCTTCTAGTAGTGCAATCGAAACCCTCTCTTTGGTGGAATTGATTACCAGTTCGCTGCTCACAATATCCGCATTTACGAAGATTAAGCTGATAAGTACACAGAAATAAACCTAAAGACCAGGGTTGGTACTTTAGGTTTAGTTCCTTGAAAGAGAAGCAGATATTATTTCCGCTTCTTATGTCTGTTCTTCCGCAGGCGCTTCTTGCGCTTGTGGGTAGCCATTTTATGTCTTTTACGCTTCTTTCCGCTCGGCATGTTTAAAACTTTACTTCACATTAGCTTTCACTTTGCTAACAAAAGTTTTAGCAGGCTTAAAAGCAGGAATGGAATGTTCGGGAATAATGATGGTTGTGTTTTTGGAAATGTTCCGGGCAGTCTTCTTTGCCCTTTTCTTCACGATGAAACTGCCAAATCCCCTCAGGTATACATTCTTGTTTTTACTGAGTGAACCTTTTACTGTTTCCATGAATGCTTCAACTGTTTTCTGAACAGTTACCTTTTCTATTCCCGTGGACTTGGAAATCTCGTTAACGATATCTGCTTTTGTCATTTTAAAAAACCTTTAATTATCAATGATTTACATTAGTTCTTTCCCTTGGATTTGCAAATATAAATACTTTTACGTGAATATGAAATCGAATTGGATGATTTTTTATTTTAGTGTGCTAAATATAAGTGAATTATAAATAAGCGCCGGCGAAGGTAATGAAAATTAACGGAAAAATCGGGAGGTGGTACGAAAAAAATAGAAGGGAACTTCCATGGCGCCATACCCGGGATCCCTACCGGATCTGGGTCTCGGAGGTTATCCTTCAGCAGACCCGGGTCTCACAGGGCCTTGATTACTACAACAGGTTCATCGAAAGCTTTCCGGATGTGAGATCGCTTGCCGGCGCCGGCGAAGATGCCGTATTAAAAGCCTGGCAGGGACTCGGTTATTACAGCAGGGCCCGTAACCTGCACCATGCGGCCCGGGAGATTGTGGAGAGGCACAACGGCCGGTTGCCCCGGACATACGGCGGGCTGCTCGGGCTGAAGGGGGTGGGTGCCTACACCGCATCGGCCATCGCCTCCATCTGTTACGGGGAAGCAAGGGCGGTGGTGGACGGAAATGTATCGAGGGTGATCGCCAGGCTGTCGGGAATGAAGGAGGCGGTCAACAGCAGTGCGGGGATCAGGGCCGTTGAATCCCTGGCCGGCGCTCTGATGGAGGAGGAGATGGCAGCAGGGGGTGATCCCGGCACCCACAACCAGGCCATGATGGAGTTCGGTGCGCTCCAGTGCCTCCCAACCGCACCCGGTTGCACCAGCTGTCCCCTGTCGGGCCTCTGCAAAGCATACCAGGACGGGGAGGTGGAGAGGATCCCTGTAAGGATCCCGAAGCGCAGGCCGGTGGAGCGCTGGATCTATTTCCTTATCCCTCTCTATCGTGGTGATACATGGATCATCCGGCGGGATGGAAAGGATATATGGAGATCGCTCTACCAGTTCCCGGCCGTCGAATCCGCCGCGGCACTGCCGGAAGGGGAGATCCCCGGCCGCCTCCTGACCGGTGGGTGGACGATCCGGCGGATCTCGGGGCCCATCCGCCACCAGCTGACCCACCGGACCATCCATGCCCGGTTCATCCATGCGGAACTGGAGACCCTGCCTGCTTCCCTTCCGCCGGGATGGATCAGGGTTCCCGTTGACCGGCTGGATGAATACCCGGTCCCCCGGCTCATTCACCGGTACATGGAATCAGTCAAATTTTAATATCTTTGTGAACAATCATCAATCACAGAAAACCAATGTCCGTAAACAAAGTAATCCTGGTGGGAAACGTGGGAAAAGATCCTGATACGCGTTACCTGGATGAGGGGACGGCCATTTCGAAATTCCCCCTTGCCACCAGTGAGACCTATAAGAACAGGGCTGGTGAGCGTGTCTCAACGACCGAGTGGCACAACGTGGTCCTCTGGAGGGGACTCGCACAGGTGGCTGAGAAATACGTGAAGAAGGGTACGCAGCTCTATATCGAGGGGCGGATCAAGACCCGCTCCTATGATGATCCCGACGGGAACAAGAAGTACATCACAGAGATCGTGGGTGACCAGATGCAGCTGCTGGGCAGGAGGCCCGATGAAGGGGGTGACCAGGATGCCCAGGCCTACCAGGGAGGCCAGCAACAGGCCGCCAGAGGCCAGGTACAGGCACAGGGCGGCGGAGGCCAGGTACAGGCACAGGGCGGCGGAGGCCAGGCCCAGGAACAGGGCGGCGGAGGCCAGGTACAGGCACAGGGCGGCGGAAGCCAGGCCCAGGAACAGGGCGGCAGCCAGGCAGGGAGATCCGGCGTGACACCCGGCGGGGCACCCGGCGGGGATGACGAAACCAGCTTCCCGGAAGACTCCGCAGATCCTTTTGAGGGAGGCGACGACGGCCCCGATGACCTTCCGTTCTGATGCTATCATTAACCCTTACATGCAGGTTTGGAACCAGCGTTTCTATCCATCTTGCCTGAGGCGGTGATTACGCCTTTCACCCCGGGGGCCATTACCGGAATGGTGGTGGTGGCCGTCCTGCTGTTCTGCTCGGCCATGATCTCCGGGTCGGAAGTGGCTTTCTTCAGCCTGACCCCGCAGCAGATCAGCATGCTGAAAGAGCAGACCACCCGCAGTGAGCACGTGGTGTTAAGGCATCTTGAGAGGCCCGACAGGCTTCTGGCCAACATCCTGATAACCAATAATTTCATCAATGTCGGTATTGTGATCATCGCCTCCTTCGTGACCGGCACCCTCTTTGACTTCTCAGGCAGCCCGGTGCTGGGGTTCCTGATCAAGGTGGTGGTGATCACCTTCCTGCTGCTGCTCTTCGGGGAGATCCTCCCGAAGATCTATGCCAACCGCTTTGCCCTCCGGTTCGCCCTCAGGATGGCCATGCCGCTGGCGGTCCTGGACCGGGTGTTCCAGCCGCTGATCTTTATCCTGATCCGGTCAACGAGACTGGTGAACCGGAGGCTGGCCAAAAAGGGGCAGAATATCTCCATGGATGACCTTTCCGAGGCGCTCGACCTGACCACCGGTGTGGTGCAGGATGAAAAGGAGATGCTCGAAGGAATTGTACGTTTCAGCAACCTGGAGGTCTGCGAGATCATGAAACCGCGGACAGACGTGACAGCCGTGGACATTGACACCGACCTGAAAACCCTGATCCGGGTGATCATCGATTCCGGGTTCTCCCGGATCCCGG
>CAYXUD010000105.1:0-12990 GCA_964467775.1 uncultured Bacteroides sp.
AATCATAGGTGAACAGCTGCGAGATCTGGTGAGAGGCGGTCTCGATGTCCCCCTCGCCGAAGTCCCAGGAGTAGGTCTTGAAACCGGGCTCAGATTCAAACTGTACCTCTACCGGGCTGCAGGGGTCCCCGTAACTTATCGTTATGGTTGCCTCAGGGATGGGATTGACCGTCATGACCAGCGTATCGGCCAGGTCCGTTTCACAGCTGCTGCTCCCGTGGTGCTCGATCACCTTCGTCAGGATATACTCGTTCACCCCCGTCACATTGTTCAGGAGAAGGTCGAAGGTGTCAGCGGGCAGACCGGTCAGGGTTTCCACGCTCCCGGCCATATTTATCACCAGGTCATAGGTGCTGGAATCGGTCCCCGTGAGTGCAATCTGCCCGAAGGAGTGGTTGGTTGCCTGTTCGCACCAGGCGGAGTCGGGGGTGATGAATTCAGCAAACGGCAGTTCCATCACGTGGATGGTGGTTGTATCGGACCCGAAACAGCCCGAAGGATCAGGATCGGTATTGAATATGATTTCATGGCTTCCTATTCCTGCGATGACCGGATCGAACACCCCGGTGGAGGGATTGGTGATCCCCGTGCCTGACCAGGTGCCCAGCGCCGGGGAGACTTCCAGGTCATAGGGCGGATCGTTGGAACAGAAAGGATCCACGGGAGTGATGATTGCCTCGGGGGCATCATTCACTACGATCAGGACCGTATCCTCGGCAGAGCAGGAGTTGCCGTCCGTGACTTCGTACCTGATCTCGTGCGTGCCGGGCCCTGCTGCGGAGGGTGAGAATTCCCCTGTGGCTCCGTCGGTAATACCATTTCCGCTCCAGGTGCCTCCCCCTGAGGCAGCTGTAAGGATGATGCTGTCATCATATTCGCACAGGTCAGCGACAGGGGTGATGGTGGGATCGGGGAGATCGACAATGCGGATCACAGACCTGTCTACTACAGGCGGTTTGCCATCGGTGTATTTGTTGCAGTAATTCCAGTACCGGAGCTCCACCTGAAATTCCTCACCGATCTGGTTGTCATCCGCCACAGTGATCGGAAGGCTGCGCTCATCCGATCCCCAGCTGGGACCCGGCAACGTGATGACCGGTGTGGTATAGGGCCAGGGCCCCGTGTACCCGTTCACACTGACCGGTGTGGCCGATGACATCGAGTTGCTGGTGCCATAGACCCACTGGATCCACCGGGTGCTTTCATTCCGGATGTCGTCCTCCTGGGGGGGGACGCAGTTGTAACGGGTATCGTCATTAAACCTCATGGTGGCCCCGTTACCGATGCAAACGGGATAGACGTTGGGACTTGCATTCACATAGGCCCCGTTCTTGTTATCCACATCCCAGACAGGCACATTTTTTTCCACTGTGGAGTTTTCACAGATCTCACCGCCAATGACCATGGAGGCTGTTGCATAGTATTTACATATGTTGTTGTTGGACACATAGAGATGGTTGGCATTGGCGGTAAAAGTGCCTGCCGGGCCCTCTGTTGCCGGCTTGGTCTCGGTACTCCCGTCACCCCATACATAACGGATGCTGACCGGGGCTCCTCCGTTATCCACATCGGTATATGACATAGTCCAGTAGACGACCTGGACCGGGGAACACCATTGATCGGTCGAAAAATTGCTGATGTTCTCACCGTAAATACATGTGATCTGCCCCATCCCGACCCGGGGCAGAAACCAGAGCAGAAATGATATGAAGAGCCACCGTGCCCCTATTTTCATATTTGAAATTTATGAAAAAAAATTAAAAGTCATTAAAATCCCAGCCTCCCCGGAATGGCCTCGTCAGCATCCTGTCGGCATCTTCATCACCGATGAATCTCTCATGTGCCGGAGCCCACTTCAGGGGCCTCTCAAGGGTATATGCAATGTTGGCAATGTTGCAGACGGTGGCTGTCCTGTGCCCTGTTTCCACATCCGAAACCGGGCGGCTCCTGGTCTTAATGGCATCCACCCAGTCCTGGTAGTGGTTATCGCTGTGATAGAGCGGCCGGTCACCTGCCTTCAGCTCCAGTTCCGTCAATCCTTCGATATCGGACCGGTAAAAACTCCTGCTCACTTCGATCTTCCCCTCTGAACCAATGAACTGCACCGCCTCGAATTCGCCCCAGTCCACGTGGTTCATCACCACCCCGCTGGCGTATCTCATCTGCAGCCCTCTCTTTGCACGGGTTTCCGGCGGGATAAATTCAACGGGGCCCGATCTGTCCATTCCAAGGGCCCATTGCCCGATGTCAAACATGTGTGCCCCCCAGTCAGCGATCGCCCCTCCGCCGAAATCGCGGTAGAGCCTCCACATGGGCCATCCTTCATACTCGATGGGAGGGGAAAGGATCGCGTTGTAGTTCCTGAACATGGAGGGCCCCACCCAGAGATCCCAGTTCAGGCAGCCGGGTTCGGGTTCCGCCGGAAGCTCGCACGCCTGCACGGGATCCCCGACCTGCACATTGACCTCCCTGACCTCTCCGATGTAACCGTTATAGACCATTTCACATGCATGTCTGAAATTCCTCCAGGAACGTTGCATGTTTCCTGTCTGAAACACACGGTCAAATTTCCGGGCAGCGGAGACCATGGCCCTTCCTTCGGCCACGGTCAGTGCGAGGGGTTTTTCGCAATAGATGTCTTTCCCCGCCCTGGCGGCATCCACAGCCATCTGGGCATGCCAGTGGTCGGGTGAAACGATCACCACCGCATCAATATCCTTCCTTTCAAGCAGTTCCCTGTAATTTTCATAGGTTTCCACCACCTGCTTTCCCCCCTCCAGCTTCTCCGCATTGGCGGCTTCCGCCCTGTTTTTGAAACGGGCCAGTTTTTTCCGGTCCACGTCGCAGGCTGCCAGCACGATGGTCTCAGGACAGCCGTTGATGCTTCTCATCAGATCGAGGCTCTGCTTCCCCGTGCCGATATAACCCAGGGTAACCCTCTCTCCTGGCGGGGGCATCCCGGACCTTCCCAGAACACGGCCCGGAATAACTGTAATGGCACCTGCTCCGAGTGCCGTTGCACCGATGAAATCACGTCTCTTCATACTCTGGGGGGTTGAAAATGAAAGCATAAAATTAGCAGATGAAAGCGGAAATGCAATATTTCAGGGGGATATTAATAGGTGACCTTCCCCTCCATCCGGTCCCACTCCTCCATCAGCTGCTCCATCTCCTTCATATAGATCCGGGTGGAGGCGATCTCCCTGGATCCGGCGGGGAGCGACAGCTCCTCATAGATCCGCTTATCCATGAACCCTGCTTTCTCGGCTTCATCCCTTCCGGCGCTGAAACAGACCGACCTGATATCCGCCCAGTAGATGGCAGCCAGGCACATGGGGCACGGTTCGAAATTGGTATAGATGACCGAACCGGTCAGGTGGTGGTCCCGCACCCGGGCACAGGCATCCCTGATGGCATTCACCTCGGCGTGGGCAGTGGGATCGTGGGTGGCAATCACGCGGTTATGGCCCCTTCCGATGATCCTGCCCTCCCTGACAATAATGGCCCCGAAAGGCCCTCCTTCGCCGGCCCTCATACCGGCTGCAGCTTCCCGGATGGCCAGTCCGAGATACTTTTCGTGCTCCATGGAGACTCGTCTTTTGTGTAAAATTAAGGATTGTTTTGATTACTTTGCAGGGAAAAACCACATCACGTAAACTGGGCATCATATGAAATACGGTCATTTCGAGGACAACCAAAGAGAGTATGTCATTACCAACCCCCGGACACCCTATCCATGGATCAACTACCTCGGCTGCGAGGAGTTCTTCTCCATCATCACCAACACTGGGGGCGGCTACAGTTTTTACAAGGATGCCCGGTTGAGGCGCATCACCAGGTACCGCTATAACAATGTGCCGGTGGATGACGGCGGCAAGTATTTCTATATCAATGAGAATGGAAAGATCTGGTCACCCGGCTGGAAGCCGGTGAAGAGGGAGCTTGACAGGTATGAGTGCCGGCACGGAATGGGGTATACGGTGATCACGGGGGAGTCGGACCATCTGGAGGCCGAAGTGCTTTACATGGTCCCCCCTGGCTTCCGGGGCGAGGTTCAGCGGGTGAGGCTGACCAACAGGAGTGACAGGAGACGCTCCTTCTCCCTCTTCTCGTTCGTGGAGTGGTGCCTCTGGGATGCACTCGATGATGCCTCCAATTTCCAGCGCAATTTCTCGACCGGCCAGGTGGAGATCGTGGGGCCCACCATCTATCACAAGACAGAATACCGGGAACGGAGGGACCACTATGCATTCTACACTGTCAACCAGGCAGTGGAGGGTCTGGATACGGACCGGGAAGCATTCCTGGGATTGTACAACGGGTTCGATTCCCCCGATGCGGTCCGGGAGTGCCGGTCCCGCAATTCCCACGCCCACGGGTGGTCACCGGTTGCGTCACACCATCTGAAGGTTGAGCTGGGACCGGGGGAGGAGAAGCAGATGGTTTTTATCCTCGGCTACGTGGAGGTGCCGGTGAAGGATAAGTTCACGGGTCACCAGGTGATCAACAAGGCCCCTGCAGAGGAGATGATCTCCCGGTTCCGGACCCCCGGGGATGTGGAGAGGGCATTTGAGGAGCTGCGTGCCTTCTGGGACAACCTGCTGTCGGTCTACCACCTTGAGCACCCGGAGGAGGAGCTGAACCGTGCGGTGAACATCTGGAACCAGTACCAGTGCATGGTGACCTTCAACTTCAGCCGCAGCGCCTCTTTTTTCGAATCGGGGATCGGCAGGGGCATGGGTTTCAGGGATTCCAACCAGGACCTGATCGGGTTTGTGCACCAGGTGCCGGAACGTGCCAGGGAGCGCATCATCGATATCGCATCCACCCAGTTTGAGGATGGCGGAGCCTACCACCAGTACCAGCCGCTGACCAAAAAGGGGAACGATGCCGTGGGAAGCAACTTCAATGACGATCCCCTCTGGCTCATACTCTCCACCGATGAGTATATCAGGGAGACGGGTGACTGGGGCATCCTGGATGAGATGGTCCCCTTCGACAACGATGAAACCAACAGGGCCTCCCTGCTGGAGCATCTCAAAAGGTCATTTTACCACGTGGTCAACAACCTGGGACCCCACGGGCTGCCTTTGATCGGAAGGGCGGACTGGAACGACTGCCTGAACCTCAACTGCTTCTCGGAAACACCCGGGGAGTCGTTCCAGACCACGGAGAACAGGGAGGGCGGAGTGGCCGAGTCGGTATTTATCGCCGGGATGTTCGTGCTTTACGGCGCCGCGCTTGAGAGGATTTTCCGAAGGCTCGGAATGGAGGGGGAGGCTGACCAGGCTGCCGGCCACATGGCACGCATGAGGGAGGTGATCGACAGGCACGGATGGGACGGGGAGTGGTTCATCCGTGCCTACGACCACTTCGGGGAGAAGGTGGGAAGTGACCAGTGCGGGGAGGGCAAGATCTTCATTGAGTCCCAGGGAATGTGCATCATGGCAGGCATCGGCCTGGAGGATGGCCGCGCCGGGAAGGCACTGTATGCTGTCAGCGAGCGGCTCGACTGTGCATACGGGATCGTGCTGAACAATCCTGCCTTTACCCGTTACATCGTGAAGTACGGGGAGATCAGTTCGTACCCGGAAGGCTACAAGGAGAATGCCGGGATCTTCTGCCACAACAATCCCTGGATCATGATCGCGGAGACCCTGACCGGGAACGGGGAGGCTGCCTGGGAGTATTTCAGGAAGATCTGCCCCCCCTACCTGGAGGAGATCAGTGATCTTCACAAAACGGAGCCCTATGTCTATGCCCAGATGATCGCCGGGAAGGATGCCCACAGACCGGGAGAGGCGAAGAACAGCTGGCTGACAGGCACCGCGGCCTGGAACTTCTATGCCATTTCACAGTTCATACTCGGGATCCGGCCCGATTTTGACGGCCTGCAGATCAACCCCGTGATCCCCTCCTCGTGGGAGGGCTACAGGGTCACCCGTAAATTCAGGGGGGCCACCTACCACATCGGGGTGACCAATCCCGGGCATATCTCCTGCGGCGTCAGGGAGATCCTGCTCAACGGGGAGCCCCTGGAGGGTTCCCTGGTCCCCATCTGCGATGCCGGAAGCGTCAACGAGGTGACGGTGGTCATGGGATGATCCGGGGACTCTCCGGCGGACCCAGGTAAACCGCGGCTTCGGTTCCACCGGTCTGGATCACCATTTTCTGCAGCACCACCCCCGGATCGATCCGCCAGAATTTCAGGGTATGGAGGCCTGCTTCGCCGATATGGTGCTGCGTCGGCTTGATAATGATATTGTCGGCCACCCACCTTTCCCAGATCCCCGGGTTGTCCGGGTCATGCATGTTCACCGTTTGCGGGGTTGCGCCATCCAGGGAGATGGCGAAGCGGAGGCCTTCCGTATGATGAAAATTAAGGGTGGGGCTGAGGTAGGCATGGATCACCACTGTCCCCGTGTCCCTGGCATAGAACCGGTATTCCAGGTGCGGGGAATCCCCGCCTGGCACCGTCGGCCCTGCATCGACCGGGAGTGAGATCACCGCCGAGCGGGTTTTTCCGAGGTTCGGGACCTCCATCCAGCTGATCCCCCCCGTTTCTGAGGATCCCTGGTAATGGCCCGCCTCCATGGAGATGATCCCGTTGCTTTCGATGAAGGTTCCCCGGGGAAGCCCTGCCAGCGGGACCTCCCGGTTGTCAACCTCCAGGAAGATGGTCAGGTTCCGGCCGGTGCCGGTGATTTCCACCGGGACCCGGCTGAAACCTTCCGGGGCCTGCTGCCAGTCCACCTGAAAGTGGACCCTGGTCTCCTGTTCAACCGGGAAGCTTCTTCCGGAGGGTATGATCCATGGTTCGGACGGGATGATGGTACATTCAAAAGGTGTGTCCCCCCTGTTGAATATCTCGACATAATGATCCTGGTTCCCGGCCGCATCAAAGCACGGCAGGACGGGGACCGCATCACTCCGGGGCCACCAGTTTTCAGAACCCTCCAGCGCTATGCCCATGATGGCCTCTTCCGGAACCGTGATCTCGGTCACTTCAGGCATCCTGTTCTGCGGAGGTTCCTGCCAGGTAGTGTACCCGATATGTGTCTGGGACATCATGTGGTTCCATTTTCCGCCGGCAAGCTGGTGGTACTGCCGGGTCAGGTCGCCGTCCGCCTGAAACAGCTGCCGGACCCGCTCAGCCATCCGGTTGGTGGATGCCCTTCCCTGGGCGGCGCAGAGCCTGTTCCTTGCGGCGGACACATAGAGATCGTTCAGGCTGGCACAGGCGCTGACCGGGAAAAGGACGAGCTGGAAAAAGGCATCTTTCAGCTCACCGGGGATCTGCCTGCAGATCTCCTCCGCCTTGCCGGCAAGCGCGTTGTAGTCTGCCACCACCTTTTCCGCCTCCCTGAAACGGACCAGGCTGTAGGTTCCGGGTGAAAGCAGCTCGGGCTTGCGCCGGGCGTTGAATTTGGTATAGGCTCTCAGGATCCCGGCTATCTCCGTGGCGTATTCTGCACCGAACTGCTGTGCCGCCCACCCTTCATAGTAGCCCGGGAGGTCACCGGCATCCCACCTGCCGGGGTCCCATGCCATCTCCAGGAAAAACTGGATCGGGAACTCCATCGGCTTGATGTCCCCCACATTCACGATCCAGATCCGGTTGGCCCCGTACCGGTGAGCCATGTTCATCTGTTCCCATACCCGTTCGATCTGGTTGGTGTTGAGCCATTTATAATTCCTCGGTCCCCCCACGTAGTCAAAATGGTAATAGATGCCGTACCCCCCCTGCCGTTCAGCTTCGTCAGGGTGGGGAAGCTTCCGGATATTGCCCCAGTTATCGTCGCAGAGAAGGAGTGTCACGTCATCCGGTACCCGCATGCCCCTGTCGTAATACTCCTGGACCTCCTTATAGAGGGCCCACAACTGGGGTGTTTCAGAGGGATCTTTCCCCGTAACCTCGCCGATGATCCTGCGCTGGTCCGCCACGATCCTTTCCAGCAGTGCGATGGCTGTACCCTGCGTCATGGGTGCATCGCCATCACCCCTCATTCCAAGGGAGACGATGCTCTCACAGCTCCCCATCCGTTCGATCCCTTTCCTCCAGAAGGCCCGGAGCGTATCCGCGTTCCTGGTGTAATCCCAGGGCCCGCTCCCGTACCTGGACCATTCCACGTGGGCCCTCATCAGTGGTTCATGATGGGTGGTCCCGATCACGATCCCGTACCGGTCAGCCAGGGGTGCATTCAGGGAGTCATCATCAAAGAATGCCCTTCCCCACATGGCCGGCCAGAGGTAATTCCCCTTCATGCGAAGGATCAGCTCAAAGACGTGGGCGTAGAAATCGTGGTTGAATGCCCCGAAATTCTCCCCGACCCACCCGGCAAGGGCCGGGGCTTCATCATTGATGAAGATCCCCCTGTACTTCACCCCGGGTTCATCCAGGAAATAGGATCCGGGGATGACATGGATCTCATCGCGGTGCGCGGGCACCACATCCGCCCACCAGTACCAGGGGGAGACACCGATCTGCCGGGATAGTTCATAGATGCCAAAGATGGTCCCCCGTTTGTCGCTTCCTGCAATCACCAGTGCTGCGGAGACCCCCGGGAAGGGATCTCTGACCACCGTGGTCAGGGAGGCCTCCCACTGGCCCCTGATACGCGATACGTCCAGTTTCTGCTGCCCGATCAGCCGGTCAACAAGCGGATTCAACCCGATGGTGCCCGCCACGATGATCTCATGATCAGGACCCGGGGCCACGTCCGGAACATTCTCCATAACCACCTGGTCAGGCAGGATCCCGGTCACCATGCCAATATCCGATCGCAGGTCCCCCAGCGCCCTTGTAACGCCCTCGTACTCCTTTTCACAGGCCCAGATGGGAACGGCTTTTCCTGCCGAAGCGATCGTGAAATGCCCCGGCTTCATCTGGCCGGTGATATAGTTCCCGCTGTCCGGCTCCAGGCCTTTGCCTGTATGGCACCCGGCCAGCATGGCGAAGATCAGTAATACCCGGATGGTTCTCATGGCCTGATCCATTATTGTCCCGGGGTTGTCATAGCGATCTGTTCTTGGTGATAAGTTCGTTAATGGCCTGTACCGAGGCGGCCGACCTGAGCCCGTCCTCCGGGGTGTTGATGCAGTAGTCCACCAGCTGGTCTATGGTCGAGGTGGCAACATGCAGGCGGGTATCGGAGGATGCATAATAGATGAACACGGTGCCGTCTTCATCGGCGATCCAGCCGTTGGTGAACAGCACGTTGGAGACATCCCCCACGCGCTCCTCCTTCAGGGGCCCCATGAAGAGTCCCGCCGGTTTGTGGATCACCCTGGAGGGATCATCCGGTGCCGTCATGAACATGTAGAGCGTGTACCTCAGTCCGGCCGCGCAGGCCCGGACACCATGCGCCAGGTTGAGCCAGCCGTTATCAGTCTTAATGGGCGGAGGGCCCTGCCCGTTCTTCAGTTCATAAACGGTGTGGTAGGTCTTGGCATCCATGACCTCCTCCTTTTCAACCTCCGCGTTGACCATGGATCCGGAGAGGCCGAAAGCGATGCCGCCCCCCTTGCCCGTCTCGATGAATCCTTCCTGGGGGCGGGTGTAGAACGCATATTTGCCGTCAATGAATTCGGGGTGCAGCACCACGTTGCGCTGCTGGCCGCCATGGGTGACCAGGTCGGGCAGCCTTTCCCACTCCACCAGGTCGCGGGTGCGGGCGATCCCTGCAGCAGCCACCGCACTGCTGGTATCCCCCTCCGGGGCGCCGGGGTCCTTCCGCTCGGTACAGAAGACCCCGTAGATGTAGCCGTCCTCGTGCCGGGTCAGACGTATATCATAGACGTTGGTATCGGGATCATCGGTCTCCGGCAGGGTAACGGGCCGCTCCCAGAACCTGAACTGATCGATCCCGTTGGGGCTTTCCGCAATGGCAAAGAGGGATTTCCGGTCATTTCCCTCTCCCCTGACCGCCACCAGGTATCTGCCCTTCCATTTGATGGCCCCTGCATTGAACGCGGCATTGAACCCGATGCGCTCCATGAAGAATGGATTGGTCTCCGGGTTGAAATCATACCGCCACTCCAGGGGGAAGTGATCCCGCGTGAGCACCGGGTATCTGTAACGGTTGAATATCCCGTTGGTACTGAACAGCTTTTCATTCTTCCGGGACAACAGTGCCTCGTGTTGCTTCCGGATGGTTTCCATGCGTTCCTGGAACAGGTTTTCTTTCATTTTCTTCCGGGTTTATCAGTGAGCAGTCTGGCCGATCCTGCGGATCATCTCCATGCATGCCCTTGCGTTGTGGTAGGGGCATTTCCAGAATCCCGCCTTCTCCTTCCCGGTCTGGGGGACCCCTTCCCGGTCCACGCCCCAGTACCACTCCCCGTAGCGGCGGTCAATGATCCGTTTCTTGATGAAATCCCAGCACTGTATGGACTTCAGGGCAAACTCCTCCTGCCCCGACAGCTGGTAAGCGTTGAAATAGCCCACCATGGCCTCGGCCTGGGGCCACCAGTGCTTATCGGTGTCGAACCTTTTCTCTTCCGGAAAGTATTCATAGAAGAGTCCGCCGTCCGAATCGAGCCCGGTAAAGCTCTCCCGCGCCATATCCACGGACAGTTTCCGGGACTGCTCCAGCAGTGCCGGATCCCCGAGCACCACGGCTGCTTCATGCAGCAGCCAGGCACACTCGATGTCGTGGCCGAAGGAGACCAGGGAGGAGCGCAGGTTCCACTCATCATCAAAAAAAAGGTTCAGGTGGCGGGATTTGCGGTCAACAAACTTTTCAAGGAACATCCCGATGAGATTCCCCAGGGCTTTGCCCAGGAGGGGGTACTTCCGGGCGCGGTAGAGATTGGCATAGGCCTCCATGATGTGGAGGTGGGTATTCATGGTCTTGCTTTCGTTCTGGTCCTTTTCGCTGAGCCGCACCTCCTCCAGCGGTTTCCACTCCCTGGAGAGTGCTTCGGTGTAACCGTTCCGTGCAGGGTCCAGGGCGTGTGACTCGATATCATTGAAAAGGCGGGTGGCTGTCTCCAGGGCCCTCTCATCCCCGAAGGCCATCCGGTACTCGGCCAGGGCATAGATGGCAAAGGCGATGGCATAGATCTGCTTGCGTGAGCTGCAAACAGCGCCCTGGTGATCAAGCTCCCAGAAGACTCCCCCGTACTCCCTGTCCAAAAACCGGTCCATGATATAATCGAACGCCCTCCGGGCCATACCCAGGTACCCCTGGTCCGGGTAGACCCTGCAGGCTGCTGAAAAGGTCCAGAGGATCCTTGCATTGAGGATGGCACCTTTCCCGGCACCGCCCACCACCTGGTTGGTGTGGGTGATGTGACCGTGAAATCCCCCGGATTCCCTGTCGGGGCTATGTTCCATCCACCAGGGCAGGATGTTCCCCCTCAGCTCCCGCTCCAGTTCGTGCTGAAGCTCTCTGAGGCGCTCTCCGGTCATTTGACTGCTGGTCTTTCATCGGGGAGCCTGTCCCACCATGTCTTCTTCATGATGATGAGACAGACCGCGATAATGGCCAGGGAGATGCCCAGGGGCAGCACTTTCTTCAGCACGATGTAGATGGGAAAGATCACCAGGGCGGTCTGAGCCACGGTTCCCACCACGATGTTGAACATATCCCTCCAGAAATCCTTGTTTTTGCGGAAGGAAGGGTCATCGGCCACCACCTTGTCATGAATGGGCTTCCAGAACCCCCATGGCCTCACGTTTTTATAAAAATTCTTCAGGGTCTCCTCGTCTGTCGGCGGAGCGTTATAGGTGCCTATGAGCGCCCCTGCCAGTGAGATGACGAGGATCAGCGGGAAATAGTAAAGTTCGAGGGTGTCGAAAATATAGGGGAATACAAGGGCCGGGACAATACCGGCGACCATGCCCCAGAAAAAGCCTGAACCATTGAAACGCCACCAGTACCATTTCAGCACGTTGGAGGCTGTATAGGCACCCCACAGGGCAGAGACGATCCACTGAAGGATGTCGTTCACATCGAGCGCAAAGATGCCGAACACGATACTGACGGCCACCACTATGATACCGGTGGTGTAGTTGGTGCGGCTCACCTGCCTTTTGGTAGCCCTGGGCCGCATGTACTTCAGGTAGATATCGTTGACAATATAAGCCTGGGCAGCATTGAGCGTGCCCGCGAAGGTGGACATGAAAGCCGCCAGCAGGCCGGCCAGCAACAGGCCCATCAGGCCCACGGGGACAAACTCGCTGATGGCCGAGGGCAGGATCTGCTCAAAATCGATCCGGTTGCCCACGATCAGGTCGAGCCTGTCATAGAAGATCAGTCCCAGGATGGCAAAGCCGGCGATCATGAAATACCTCGAAGGCATCAGCACCACCGAAACGAATCCAGACATCTTGGCGGCCTCTTTGGGGGACCTGGTGGAGAGGATCTTCTGCATGTCATAATTGGGGGCGGGGCCCGCAGCACTCACCAGGATCCCCTTGAAGAGCATCATGGAGAAAAAGATGCTGAAAAGGGAGTAGCCGTCGCTGGCGATCTTGCTGTTCACCTCGGCGATGATATCCGACCAGTCCAGGTCGAGCCGGGCACCGAAGAACGGGTTCATCCACCCCTCCGGCACGATCAGCGGATTGTCGGCCAGGGCATTCATGGCGATCACACCGATCACGACGGCCGACACGGTCATGATGGTGTACTGGATCACATCGGCCCAGACGATGCTGGTCATCCCGCCCAGGATGGCATAGAACATGGCAAAGAGGGTGAACACCACCCCGTATACATGGGCCACGTACTCGGGGGGCACGTGAAAGGGGATATGGGGAGAGATGATTTCCCACGGAATGAAGATCTCCACGAATTTTCCCAGCCCGATGAAACCATAGGCCAGGAATCCCAGGCAGCTGATCAGGGCAAAGACCACCACGATCCAGTGGGATAGTATACCGCCCCGTCCGGATCCGAAGCGGGTGCCGATCCATTCAGCCCCGGTGGTTGCATTGGACCTGCGCAGCCAGATGGAAAGGAACACCATCAGGAAGATCTGGTT
>CAYXUD010000106.1:0-22371 GCA_964467775.1 uncultured Bacteroides sp.
GTAATGCACTACCTTTAATGTGTATTACAGGTTTTTTTATGCTTCAGAAATGCTGACCCTCCAGTTTATCCGGGATCACCGCGATACCATCACCGACCGGCTAAAGATCAGGAACTTCAATGAACCTGAACTGATCGAAAATATCATCGCCAGGGACGATGAGCGGCGGTCCCTCCAGGTTCGGACCAACGAGCTGCAAGCAGAAATGAACAGGCTCAGCAAAGAGATCGGTCAACTGTTCAAATCGGGTGAAAGGGAGAAGGCGGACCAGGTGAGGGACCGCACCACGGGGATCAAAAAGGAGCTGGAAACCCTGGAGGGCGATCTGCAGGAATCGGAAAGAGAACTGAACGAATTGCTGGTACAGGTGCCCAATGTTCCCCACCCTTCGGTCCCCCGCGGAAAGGGCGAGGAAGATAACAGAATTATCCGGCAGGGCGGCACCATTCCTGCTCTGCATGAGGGTGCCGTTCCCCACTGGGACCTGGGCACCCGCTACAACCTGATCGATTTTGACCTCGGCGTAAAGATCACAGGTGGAGGATTCCCTCTATACAGGGGTAAAGGGGCAAGGCTCCAGCGGGCACTGATCACCTATTTCCTTGACCAGAACACCCGGGCAGGGTACGAGGAGGTCCTCCCTCCCCTGATGGTGAATGAGGCTTCCGGTTTTGGTACCGGCCAGCTTCCTGACAAGGAGGGGCAGATGTATCATGTGGCCGGGGATAACCTTTACCTGATCCCCACCGCGGAGGTGCCGGTCACCAATATGTACAGGGATGAGATCCTCAGGGCAGAGGAGCTGCCCATCAAGAATACGGCCTATACCCCCTGTTTCAGGCGTGAAGCAGGCTCCTACGGGAAAGATGTGAGGGGCCTGAACCGGGTGCACCAGTTTGACAAGGTGGAGATTGTCCAGATCCAGCATCCCTCAAAATCTTATGAGGCGCTCGATGAGATGGTTGCTCACGTGGAGCGGCTGGTGAACAGCCTGGGGCTGCCCTACCGGATCATCCAGCTCTGCGGGGGGGATCTCAGTTTTACATCTGCACTTACCTATGATTTCGAGGTGTTCGCGGCTGCCCAGAATAAATGGCTGGAAGTCAGTTCAGTCTCTAACTTCGAATCGTTCCAGGCAAACCGCCTGAAGCTCAGGTTCAGGGAGGCCGGTGAAAAAAGGCCGCAGCTGGCCCATACCCTGAACGGAAGTGCACTGGCGCTTCCCAGGATCCTGGCTGCCATTCTGGAAAACAACCAGACCCCTGAGGGTATCGTGATCCCCGAAGTGCTGCACGGGTATATGGGCCCTGGAAATGAGATCATCTCTTAATCATTTTCCCAGTTGATGAACGGGAAATCCCACAGGAAAGCCTATCTCTTTGCGGTGATGGCCGTGCTTTGCTGGTCCACCTCCCCCACAGCGTTCAAGCTGGGATTGAGGCACCAGGAGGGTTACCAGCTTCTCACAGCCGCCAGTATCACTTCATTCATCATACTGGGGCTGATCCTGCTTTTGACCGGCAGGTTCAGGCAACTGGCAGGCTTCAGCCGGAAAGAGGTAGGTTTCTCAGCCGTCATGGGCCTGCTTAACCCACTGGCATATTACCTGATCCTGTTCAGGGCCTACTCCATCCTCCCGGCGCAGGTGGCCCAGCCCCTGAACATGGTCTGGCCCATCGTCCTGGTGGTCATCTCCATCCCGATGCTTCGCCAGGGGGTCAGCTGGAAAAGCATCGGGGCCATGTTTATAAGTTTTTCCGGTGTTGTGGTGATTTCCCTTCAGGGCGGGGATATCGAGAGGGATCCGCAAAACAGGCTGGGTATTGCCCTGGCGCTCTCTACCTCCGTCATATGGGCCATCTACTGGATCTGCAACAAAAGGGATAGCAAAGACCCTGTGGCAAGGCTCTTCCTCAATTTCCTGTTCGGATCCCTCTACCTGGTTGCGGGAAGCATTCTCAGGGGTGAGCAGTTCGCCCTCAGCGGGCCCGCCTTGTATACCTCCGTATATGTGGGTATTTTTGAAATGGGTGTTACATTTGTATGGTGGCTGCGGGCCATGCAATATGCCCGGGCCCCCGACCGTATCAGCAACCTGGTCTATGTGGCCCCTTTCCTGAATCTTTTCATCGTCAGGCTGGTGCTTCACGAGCGTATCTACCAGACAACGGTATTCGGGATCATTTTGCTGGTGGCCGGGATCCTGATCCAAAATATGATAAGCAGGCATGCAAGAAACGGGTGACAGAATCATCCTGGGGATAGATCCCGGGACAAACATCATGGGTTACGGGGTGATCCGGGCAGCAGGTAAGGACCCTGCCTATCTGGATATGGGGGTGGTGGACCTGAAGAAGCACGGTGACCCATACATGAAACTGCGAAAAATCCTGGAAAGCACACTGGAACTGATCGAAAAATACCTTCCCGACGAAGTGGCCATTGAAGCGCCGTTTTACGGAAAGAACGTGCAGTCCATGCTGAAACTGGGCAGGGCCCAGGGGGTTGCCATCGCCGCAGTACTGTCAAGGGACATCCCGGTATCCGAGTATGCGCCACGGAAGATCAAACTGGCCATCACTGGCTCCGGGAATGCTTCCAAGGAGCAGGTTGCCGGCATGCTTGCACACATCTTCGGGCTGAATCAGAAACCGGAAAACCTGGATGCCACCGACGGTCTCGCCGTGGCGGTGTGTCATTTTTACCGGAAGGCTAGTCCCGAAAGGAATCACGGGGCACAAAGCTGGGAGGGCTTCATCCGTAAAAACCCCGGAAGGGTGAAGTGAGGTTACCGGATGGCAGCCGAGATCTTTCCGGCTATCGCTGTGAACTCCTGTTTTGACAGCTGGAGCTTGGGCCTGCTGAACTCTATGTCATATAGGCCATTGATGGGGATCAGGTGTATATGTGCATGTGGAACTTCCAGCCCCAGCACCGCAATCCCTACCCTTTTACAATCCATGGTCTCATCAATGGCAAGTGCCACTTTCTTTGCAAAAACCATCATATCCCCCAGCAGGTCATCCTCCAAATCGAACAGGTAATCGGTTTCCACCTTGGGGATCACCAGGGTATGTCCCCTGGCCAGGGGATGGATGTCCAGGAAGGCGTAATACCGCTCATCCTCGTGGATCCTGTAGGAGGGGATCTCACCTTTTATGATCTTTGAGAATATGGTTGCCATCATCTGAGGGTTAAAGGGAAATCTCTAAAATCTCAAAAGAGATCAGTCCGGAGGGTACCTGGATGTCCACGATGTCACCCACTTTCTTTCCCAGCAGTCCCCTGGCTATGGGCGTGGCCACGGAGATCTTGCCGTTCTTGATATCCGATTCACTCTCCGAAACCAGGGTGTACACCAACTGTTTGTTGTTCCTGGTATTCTTGATCTTCACCTTGTTGAGGATCTGGACCCGGGAGGTATCTATTTTCGATTCATCAATGATCCTTGCATTGGCAATCATCTCTTCCAGTCTGGCTATCTTCATCTCGAGTAAACCCTGTGCATCTTTGGCTGCATCATATTCTGCATTCTCAGAGAGGTCCCCCTTGTCCCTCGCCTCAGCAATCTGTAACGAAATGGCAGGCCTTTCCACAGAGATCAGGTGGTCCAGTTCCTTTTTCAGATTGGCCAGACCCTCTTCAGTCATATAAGCAGCTTGCCCCATTATTAAATCCCTTCATTACTTTAAAACAAAAAGAATCCCGCATATTCCGGAACTCTTCTGATGTAAAATTACAAAAAAATATTAATAATCAAGCCGGTTGATGATGGCTGAGTAAACCACCGCCGTCCCGGCATTAAAATCTCTGACTATTTCAAAATAGTCTGTCCCCCTCTCCGCATCCAGCTCGATCACCTCCAGCGGCTCAGTACTCCTCTCCCCTTCCGCAAAAAAAGGGCTCGTTTCAGTTTCCCTTCCCCTTTTCATAATCCGCTCATAATCCTCCAGGATCCCCCTCGAAGAAGGGACAGTTTTATCGGCCGTTTCATCGGCTGCAGAAGCAGGCTCCGGCCCCTCTTCACCGGGAAAGTCAGGTTCATATGCCTGCAGGTCCGCTACCTGCGGCTCCTCCTGGCCCATGGTCAGGACCTTTTCAAGGTTCTCGAGGAAACCCTGCCTGGTTTCGCCAGCTGGCTCCCCCTGCTCGAAAGCCTTGCGGGAAGATCTCTTCTTCCTTCCGAGCAGACTAATGATCACTGCCACCAGCATGATGACCACATACAGTATGTTCCCTATTTCAAAATCCATTCGTTCTGCCACAAGAGCAATATTCTGTGAATTGGAGAGTTAAAATTACAAAAAATAGCTGATTTATTTACATTTGCATCAAAATGCGAATCTTCAGGATCATCACCGGCACCCTCTGTTTACTGTCACTGCCCGCTCTGCTTACTCCCTCATGTGAAACCAGCCGCGAGGAACTGATCCCGTATGTCAGGGTGGATGAATACCTGCTGTTGTATGCCGACCTGGCAGACATGGGGATCGGGACGACCAGGCTGATCAACGGCGGCTGGAAGGGCATCGTGCTGTACAGGGAGGCCGACCTGGTCTTCTATGCTTTCGACAGGACCTGCACCCGGTTCCCGGACCATGATGCGGCGGTTGTGGAGGATCCTAATTTTTTCGGCGTCTTCGAGTGCCCGGTTTGCCACTCCACCTACCTGTTAATGAACGGGGCAGAGCCCAATTCGGGGCCAGCCCGGTTCCCACTGGTGCAGTACAACACCTCCATCCAGGGGGATGTGCTGCACATCTTTAATTAGTCCTAATACCTGTAATGATCCGGTTTAAAGGGGCCTTCCACCTTCACCCCGATATACTCCGCCTGTTCCGGGGTGAGTTTCGTCAGTTTCACGCCGAGTTGCGCCAGGTGCAGCCGGGCCACCTCTTCATCCAGCTGCTTCGGCAGCATGTAGACATCAATCTTGTACCTGTTCCTCCACAGGTCCAGCTGGGCCAGTGTCTGGTTGGAAAATGAGTTGCTCATCACAAACGAGGGATGACCCGTGGCACACCCGAGGTTAACCAGTCTGCCTTCCGCCAGCAGGAAGATGGCATGCCCGTCCTCGTAGAGATATTTGTCCACCTGCGGCTTGATGGTGATCTTCCGGATCCCCGGCCACACCTGCATCCGGTCCACCTGGATCTCGTTATCGAAATGGCCGATGTTACAGACGATGGACTGATCCTTCATCCTGGCCATATCTTCCGCGGTGATGACATCCCTGTTGCCGGTGGCGGTTACAAAGATATTCCCCTCTTTCAAAGCCTCGTCCATGGTGGTGACCTCGTATCCCTCCATGGCAGCCTGCAGAGCACAGATGGGATCGATCTCGGTAACCAGTACCCTGGCACCATAGGATTTCATGGACTGGGCACAGCCCTTGCCCACATCCCCGTACCCTGCAATCACCACCACCTTGCCGGCCACCATCACATCAGTGGCCCGCTTGATGCCGTCAGCCAGGGACTCCCGGCAGCCGTAAAGGTTGTCAAACTTTGATTTGGTCACCGAGTCATTCACATTGATCGCCGGGAAGAGCAGCTTTCCCTGTTCCATCATCTGGTAGAGCCGGTTAACCCCTGTAGTGGTCTCTTCTGAAACGCCCCGTATCTCCGGCACGATCCTGTGCCACCTTCCTGGGTCCTCCTGCAGGATCTCCCTGAGCGTGGAGATTACCACCTCCTCCTCCCTGCCGGAGGCTTTCACTTCCAGCAGGGATGGATCATCCTCTGCCTGATAGCCCTTATGAACCAGCAGGGTAGCGTCACCCCCGTCATCCACGATCAGGTTGGGCCCTTTTCCGCCGGGGAAGTTCAGCGCCTGAGCAGTACACCACCAGTACTCCGCAAGGGTTTCGCCCTTCCAGGCAAATACCGGGATGCCTGCCGCTGCAATAGCTGCGGCTGCATGATCCTGGGTGCTGAAAATATTACAGCTTGCCCACCGGACATCGGCGCCGAGTTCAGAAAAGGTTTCAATTAAAACCGCCGTCTGGATGGTCATATGCAGCGACCCCGTGATCCGTGCCCCCTTCAGGGGTTTCTGCGCAGCCCACCTCTTTCTGATTGACATCAGTCCGGGCATCTCTTTCTCCGCTATCTCCATCTCTTTCCTCCCAAAGCCGGCCAGCTTGATATCGGCCACTTTATAGGGAAGGGTTTCCGTATAGGTCATTGGTTCCATCTGTTTCACTGGTTTGGTATGCAAAAATAGTCAAAAATCCTTCAGTATCTTCCGTACTGTTGCCTGGTCAAGCTCAAGCTGGGATTTAAGCTTGTCCATTCCGCTGAATTTCATCTCGTCACGTACTCTTTTGACAAAATGGATCACGATCTGTTCACCGTAGAAGTCACCTGAAATGTCAAAAAGGTGGGCTTCAATGGTTTTAACCGCCGAAGCGCTGTCAATGGTAGGGCGGAATCCGATGTTCAGCATTCCTTGAAGGACCCTTCCCACCAGTTCGGCCCTGATGGCATAGACTCCGTTCATGGGGATCAGTTTGTTCGGATCAGTGGGATGTATGTTGGCGGTCGGGAATCCCAGCTTACGGCCCAGATGGCTTCCCTCAAGGATCCTCCCTGACAGGTAGTAGTGGTATCCCAGCTGATCCCTGGCCGTCTGCAGGTCACCTTTCGATATGGCATCCCTGATGGCGGTGGAGCTTACCGTTCCGTGCCCGGTGCTGAACCCGGGCACCTTCTCGATCCTGAAGGAATTTCGCTCAGCACACAGCACCAGCCCTTCCGGATCTTCTATTCTGTCACGTCCGAACCTGTTGTCATATCCCAGAAGCAGCACTTTAATACCAAGGCGGTCCACCAGGTAAGCCTGGGTAAACTCGCTGGCAGTCATCGAGGCAATCTTCCTGTCAAAGGGGATCATGACCAGGTGGTCAATCCCTGACCGTCCCAGTTCCCGGATCTTCTCTTCCCGGGTGTGGAGCAGCTGGAAATACTGCAGCTCCTGGTTCAGAACCAGCTGCGGATGGGGCCAGAGGGTCACCACCACCGATTCACCCTTGTTGATCCTGGCCTGCTCTCTCAGATGCTCCAGGATAAAACGGTGACCGCGGTGCACACCATCAAAGATACCTATGGTGGCCACCGGCCTGTGGATGGAAATCGTTTCGTGGATTGACCAAACCTTCATCTATTATTTTTCATACAGATCCAACCGGACATTGTGTTTAAGTGGTCAAATTTAATAATTTTAAAGAGCTGTTATGAAAGAACCCGAACTGATCAGGAACGATCCCTGGCTGGAACCATACCGGGCGACCATCATTCGCCGGATGGAGAAAACCCTGGCAAGAGAAAAGGAACTTGCAGGGAGTGGATCATTACAATCGTTTGCCAGCGGGCACCTTTGGTTTGGCCTGCACGGGCACAAGGAGGGCTGCGTGATGCGGGAGTGGGCACCCCATGCCACCGAGATTTACCTTTTGGGGGATTTCAACCACTGGAAAATCGAGGAGACATACAGGTTTAAAAGGCTGGAACACGGTGCATGGGAGATCGTTCTCAGGAAGGGGACCGTTACCCACGGGGACCACTACAAGCTGCTGGTCCGGTGGGAAGGAGGCGAAGGCGAACGGATCCCTGCCTGGTGCAACCGGGTGGTACAGGCTCCGGATACAAAGGTGTTTGACGCACAGGTTTGGTACCCCGGCCAGCCCTACCGGTGGAAGCATCCCATTCCCTGCCTGGATGATTTCCAGCCGCTGATCTATGAAGCCCACATCGGGATGGCCACCGAGGATCACAGGGTGGGGAGCTACGCGGAATTCCGTGAGAAGGTATTGCCTCATGTGATCAGGTGTGGATACAATACCCTGCAGATCATGGCCATCCAGGAGCATCCCTATTACGGATCCTTCGGCTACCACGTCTCCAGTTTCTTTGCACCCAGTTCCAGGTTCGGGACCCCGGAAGAGTTAAAGGAACTTATTGATGAGGCTCATGGACAGGGCCTGGCAGTGATCATGGATATTGTCCACTCCCACGCTGTGAGAAACGAGGTGGAGGGACTGGGCAGGTTCGATGGGGATCCGGCACAGTTCTTTCACGGCGACCACAGGCGCGAGCATGTGGCCTGGGACTCTCTCTGCTTTGATTACGGCAAGAACGAGGTATCCCATTTTCTGCTATCCAACGTGAATTACTGGCTCACCGAATTCCGGTTTGACGGCTTCAGGTTTGACGGGGTCACCAGCATGCTCTATTACAGCCATGGGCTCGGCCAGGATTTCACCAGCTATGATTTCTACTTTGACGGGGGACAGGATGAGGATGCCATCACCTACCTTTCCCTGGCCAACAAAATGATCCAGGAGATCAGGCCGGGGGCCATTTCGATCGCAGAGGATATGAGCGGGTATCCCGGACTGGCCGTACCTGTCCGGGAAGGGGGTGTGGGTTTCAATTACCGCCTGGCCATGGGCACCCCTGATTACTGGATCAAGACCATCAAGGAGCGGTCCGATGAGGATTGGAACATGCAGCAGATCTACCACGAACTTACCTCAAAGCGGGCTGATGAAAAAACCATCGGATATGCCGAATCGCACGACCAGGCCCTGGTGGGGGACAAGACCATCATCTTCCGGCTGATCGACAAGGAGATGTACTGGCACATGAACAAGGCTTCTGAGAACCTGGTGGTTGACAGGGGCATTGCCCTGCACAAGATGATCCGCCTGATTACGGCGACAACCGCCGGCAACGGTTACCTGAATTTCATGGGAAATGAGTTCGGCCACCCGGAGTGGATCGATTTCCCAAGGGAGGGGAACAACTGGTCATACCAGTATGCCCGGCGCCAGTGGAGCCTGATCGGGAACGGGGAACTGAGGTACCACTATCTTTCCGATTTTGACAGGGCAATGCTTGAAATCATCGCAAAATTCGGGATCTACAGCGGGCCATGCAGTCACGTTAAGACAGACCAGGGTGACCTGGTGATTGCCTATGAGAGGAGCGGCCTGCTGTTTGTTTTCAATTTCCATCCCTCCCGTTCCTACACCGATTACGGCCTGGCTGTGGATGCCGGGAAATATAAGACACTCCTCTGTACCGACCAGCCTGAATACGGGGGATTCGGGCGTTTTGACACATCGATCACCTACAGGTCCGTGGTGGAAAAGTCCTTCGGGCTCAAACACAACCTGAAGCTCTACATACCTTCACGTACGGGCATGGTCCTGCAGAGACAGGAGATCCCTCGCGTGAGGTAGGCCCGCCCCGGTGCCTCTCCCTCCACGGGCAGTTCAGATCCACCTTACAAGCGGGAAATCCATGCGGTGCGGTAAGTTTGCGTGCTTGGGGAAGATCCTGAATCCCACGTCGAATACCCCGGTTTCATCCGCATCCAGTTTGAAGGTATATTCTGCCTTGGATCCGTTCATCTGGGTGCATTCGAATTCCTGGGTTCCCCTGAAAACCGCCCCCTCATACCCGCTGGCACTCTTGGTAAGCACCAGTTCCACCCCGATCTCATCGGCATTCAGGCCGTCCAGGTCCAGCATCACCTTGCCGGTGTAAGTCTTCCCCACGGTGAATTCCTCCCTGGTCACATCGGGGAAATCATATTCAAGCACCTGTATGCCCTTCCAGTGACTGAGAATATTGTGTTTCCAGTACGCCAGCTCCTTGGGGAGCTGGTAGTCTTTCTCCTTCAACAGAAGGGTCCTGCGGTAGAGTACCTTGTAATAGCGCTCGATATAATCCCTGAGCATCCGGTTCATGGTAAATTCCGGGGCCACATGGGCAATGGTGGAACGGATCATGTCGACCCAGTCTTCAGGTATGCCATCCTTGTTCCGCTGGTAGAATTTCTCTGTGATATCATTCTCCAGCATGGTATATATCCTTTCAGCATCCAGTTCATCCTGCAGTTCCTGGTTGTCGAAAGAGCGATCGATGGGCAGGGCCCATCCGGCATCGGCCCGGTACCCTTCTGCCCACCAGCCGTCTAGTACACTGAAATGCATGGTCCCGTTCATCACCGCCTTTTCACCGCTGGTCCCCGAAGCCTCCAGAGGCCGGGTTGGCGTATTGAGCCAGATGTCCACTCCCCGCAGGAGCCTTTTGGCCAGCATGATATCATAATTCTCGAGGAACACGATCTTCCCGGTAAACTGCGGTTTCCTGGAGATCTCAACGATCATCTTGATCAGGTCCTGGCCCGGGATGTCCCTTGGATGAGCCTTGCCCGCGAAGACGAACTGCACCGGTTTCTCCGGGTTGTTCACGATCCTGGCCAGCCTGTCCAGGTCCTTGAACAGCAGGTGGGCCCGTTTGTAGGTGGCAAACCTCCTGGCAAAGCCAATGGTCAGTGCATCCTTGTTCAGCGCCGTGGATATCTCCAGCATGCGCCCTGGATTGTCCATCATTTTCGAGGAGGCCTTTGAGAGCAGGTTCTTGATATAATTGATCAGGCCTTCCCGTTCCTCCGACTTAAGGTCCCAGATTTCGTGATCGGGTGCCAGCTTGATCCGGTCCCACATCAACCTTTCATGCTGGCGGGTAAAGCAATCCGTCCCAAATGTCTTTAGGTACAATTTCTTCCATTCTGCACTCAGCCAGGTGGGCAGATGAACCCCGTTGGTCACATGTCCGATGTGCAGTTCCTCGGTCATATACCCCGGCCACAACCCGGTGAACATCTCCCTTGATACCTGGCCATGCAGCTTGCTCACGCCGTTGACCTCCTGGGAAAGCTTCACAGCCAGTACGCTCATGGAGAACTTTTCATTTTTAGCATTGGGATGGAACCTGCCCAGGTTCATGAACTGGCTCCAGGTGATCTTCAGCCTCTCCGGGTAGTGGGCCACATAGGTGCGGAGCAGGTCCTCCTCAAAAGAATCGTGACCGGCCGGTACCGGGGTATGCGTGGTAAAGAGGCTGGAAGCCCTGACCAGCTCCACAGCTTCCGGGAATGTCATGTTCTCATGCTGGATATACTCCCTTAACCTCTCCAGGCTGGTAAACGCGGCGTGGCCCTCGTTGCAGTGATAGAGGTCGGTGTCCAGCCCGATGCTCCTCAGCGCCCGGATACCCCCGATCCCCAGCAGCATCTCCTGTTTCAGCCTGTTTTCATTATCCCCGCCGTAGAGACTGTGGGTGATGGAACGGTCTCCTTCCTGGTTGGCCTCATAGTCCGTATCAAGCAGGTAGAGCGGTACCCTTCCCACCTGGACCTTCCAGATCCTTGCAAAGAGGGTCCTGCCCGGGAACACGATCCTGATATCTCTCCAGTTTCCATTGGCATCCCTGACCGGGATAACCGGAAGACGGGAGAAGTCCTGGGCGTCATTGAGCGCTACCTGTTCGCCCCTTGCCGAGATCACCTGCCTGAAATAACCGTAACGGTAAAGGAGGCCGATCCCGATCATGGGGACGTTGTAGTCGCTGGCCTCCTTCAGGTAGTCCCCTGCCAGCAGTCCCAGCCCGCCGGAGTAGATTCTCAGGGAATTATGGATCCCGAACTCCATGCTGAAATAGGTAATGGAGGGCATTTCATCACCGGGCTTTTCCGACATGTATACCTTGAATGTGCCATGCACCTTTTCAAGGTTCCGGATGAAACCCTCATCCTTCTCAAGCTTCTTAAGCATATCGTATGGAAGCCTCTCCACCATCTCAACCGGATTCTCACCCACCTGTTCCCAGAGGGAAGTGTCAATGGATGAAAACAGGTCGAGGGCATCCTGGTTCCATGACCACCAGAGGTTCCGTGAGAGTTCCTCCAGCGGCTTGAGTTTATCGGGAATGTTCTGCTGCACCAGTACACGCCTCCAGAGCGGCTGGATATCTATCAGGGTTTGCTCGGTTTCAGGCAGCTTCTCGATGCGCTCCTTTTCATAGTAGACAATCTCCTTGCCGGCTGCCTTTTCGAGAGCGAAATCGTAGGCCCTCCAGTAGTGGTCAAAAAGGTTTTTCCACAGGACGATCCTGGAGACCTGGTAGGCCCCGTCACGGTACTGCTCCTCCGATTTGTCCCTCAGATGGCAGTGATCAAGAATGGCATGGCTGATCCCGGCCACCACCTCCTGGTCATTGAAATCATCCCGCGGGATGACTGTGATGCCCTGGATCTCCTTTTTGTACTCATTTTTCACCCAAAGACCGAACCCCGTCAGGGATGTGGTCACAGTGGGAACGCTGAATGCCAGGCTCTCCAGCGGGGTGTAGCCCCAGGGTTCATAATAGGAGGGGAACACCGTTATATCGAGGCCGATCAGCACGTCATAATAGGCCAGGTTAAAGACCCCGTCATTCCCGTTGAGGTAGGAAGGGACAAATACTACTTTCACCTGATCATCCTTGCCATTCAGGAGTCCTTTTTCACGTAACCTGTTCAGTATCTGGTCATGTTCCGCATAGTGGAGGTTGTGGGTAAGGTACTTCTCGGTCAGTGGCTCCTGCGTGGTGCCGTTCAGCACCTCCAGCAGGTCCCTCCGCGGCCCGTAATGATTGGCAGGTATCAGGAAGAATGCCACAGCCTGACCGGGACAATCCTTTTTTTTGTTCAGTTCGCCCAGGGCATCGATAAGAAGGTCGAGCCCTTTGTTCCGGAACTCATACCTTCCGCTTGTGGCTATGAGCAGGGCATTTTCAGCAATGGTTTCACCGGTCAGGGCTGATGCCACCTGGATCAATTTCTTGCGTGCATTATCGCACTTCTGCCTGTGTTCCTTTTTCTCCGGCACAAAGCTGTCCTCAAATCCATTGGGGAGCACCACGTCCACCTCCCTCTGGTGAAACTGCTTGCACTCCCTGGCGGTCAGTTCGCTGACCGTGGTGAACGCATCTGCATGGTTTGCAGCATTCTTCTCCATGGAGTGTTTGGCCACAATATTCAGCTCACGTGCCTTCTGATCCCCGTTTATCTGGTCCATCTGGCTGTAAAGAGGCTGGTTGTTCCCGGCGATGGAACGCCCCACCGAGGTTGCATGGGTGGTAAATACCGTCCCGATAGCTGGCTGGGAATGTTCCAGGTAGAGGAGCCCTGCACCCGTCTGCCACTCATGGAAATGCGCAACGATCTTCTTTTCGTCCAGATCATAGAACCGGATGAAGCTTTCGATCGCTTTCCCGGCTGTATACCCAAACAGTGCCGGTTCGATGTAATCCCACTGACCGCTCAGGGAATCAAGCTTGTATGACTCCCAGAGGCTCGCGAATATTTCATCCTTCTGATTGAAGAAAGGGGTGAAGTCAACCAGCACGGCCAGCGGTCTCCCGGCGATTTTCCAGCGCCCCGTCCTGACCCGGATCCCGTCACGGGCCGACTGCTCCCTCCAGTCGGAAAAGAGGGTTAGATCCTCCTCAAATTCCGGGTGCTCCTGGTTCTCTCTCCAAACATCCGGCCCAATGGTGATGTAGTGGCCCCCCAGCTGCTCCACAACGGTCAACGCCTTGGTGGAGATGACCGTGTGGATCCCTCCGATCTTATTGCACACTTCCCAACTAACCTCGAATAGGTGTTCAGGTCTGTTCATCCTTTGCTATGTTTGTGAGAGTATTAACGTTTCTTCTTTTCGGGAGCGCCTTCTTTGGCAGAGGCGCCTTTTTTGGCAGGTGCACTTTTTTTTGCAGGTGCGCTTTTTCTATCAGGTGCGTTTTTTTTTGCAGCTGCCGATTTCTTCACAGGGGCTTCTTTCTTTACAGCCAAACCCGCCCCGGCAACGGGTTCCTTTTTCGCAGCGGGTTCCTTTTTCGCGGCGGGTTCCTTTTTCGCGGCGGGTTCCTTTTTCGCGGCGGGTTCCTTTTTCGTATCACCGCCTGTTTTTGCCGCTCTGCCCACCCTAGCAGGACCTCTCTCCGGATCTGTACCCCCGATAACGGCGGCTCTTTTTTTCTCCGGAGCGCGGCTCTTTGCCGCAAGGCGCTTTTCGAGCCTTGCAAGCTGTTCATCCTTCTCCCCGATAATCTTGCTCAGCCTGGCCACAGCATCATCCACGTGGGAACGGATGGCCGCATTGACCCGGATCTCAAAATCGCTCAGTATATTCATGTAGTTGATAAAGGCATCATAGGGTGAATTGAACGGATTGAAATAGGAGTGTACCTCCCCGTCAGAGAAGAACTTGGTGGACATATAGTAGAAGTGGTCGCTTACCTGCAGGTATGTATAGTCCTGCTGAAGTGCCTCATCACCGGATGCATAGACCTTTTCACCAAGGGAATAGAGTTTTTCAAATGCTTCATGCTGCATTTCATTTCCCAGCCAGGCGGTCAAATCCCGCTCCTCATCCGCCCATGAAATGGGATTGGGCACATGAGCGGCTGCCACCACCTGCAGCTGCCGGGTCACCTCGGAGGGGGTGCTGAAGGTAAACTTCGAATGCTTGAAAACCATGCCTGGCAGGGCTTTCATGAATTCGAAAATCCCGGTTCCCTCCCACTGGTGCTCACCGAAGGTTTCATAATCCATGAAGAGGTTGATCACCTCCTCGTTTTTCGGGGTCTGGTTCAGCCACTTTACATATTTTTCTGCTGTCAGGGGGTATTCGGACCATCCCATGTTGGAGAACCTGAATGCGATGTCATCACTGAGCTTGAAATTCTTCAGGAGCAGTTTGAGTTTCGGTTTGATGGCATTGCAATAGAGTAGATTGGGGCTTTTCCATCCCAGGATATGCTTCGCCCCTTCGGTGAGCATCGCCTTGAATCCCATATCGGCAACCATCGAGCCAATTTCGTCCGAATAGATCAGTTCGGTGTTCCTGAATACCGTTGGTTTCTGGCCGAAATGCTCCTCTATCAGAGCCCTGTGGGCAAGGACCTGGCGTTCAAATTCCTCCTTCCCCTTGAGCGAACTCAGGGAATGGGAATAGGTCTCCGACAGGAACTCCACATGATCCGTGGCGGCAAGCTCCTTGAAACTCTCTAAAACCTCGGGCGCATAGAGCCTGAATTGCTCCATGGCAATGCCGGAAATGGAGTAGGCGATCTTGAATTTGCCCTCGTGTTTCCGGATCAGATCCAGCATCATCGCATTAGCTGGCAGGTAACACTTCTGTGCCACTTTCTGAAGGATCGCCTCATTGGAATAATCATCATAATAGTAGTGGTCATTCCCAATATCGAAAAAACGGTACCTCCGGAATCGGAATGGCTGGTGGACCTGGAAATAGAAACAGATAGTTCTCATGTTATTTCATTCTCAGATTAATGAACAAATTCCTGGTAGACACTGAATACTTTCTTTCCCGAATTCTCCCACTTCATGTCGTTTACCTCCTGGACCCCGAATTTTCGGAACATTACTGAAAGGGCAGGGTAGTTCAGCACTCCATAGATCGCATCGGCCAGCGCATCCACGTCCCAGAAGTCGACCTTGAAGGCATGCCTGAGGACCTCTGACACTCCGGACTGGTGAGAGATGATCGATGGCACGTTGGATTGCATGGCTTCCAGGGGAGAAATGCCAAACGGTTCCGAAACTGAAGGCATTACGTATACATCGCTCAGGGAGAACATGCGGAATACATCTTCCCCCTTCAGGAATCCCGTAAAATGGAACCTGTCCGATATGCCCAGGGAGGCTGTCCAGAGGATCATCTTCTCCATCAGCTCCCCGCTCCCCGCCATGACGAACCTTACATTATCCATCTTCTGGAGCACCTTGTGGGCTGCCATGATAAAGTACTCGGGGCCTTTCTGAAGGGTGATCCTCCCCAGGAAGGTAACCACCTTGTCGCTGATCCCCCGTTTCAGCTTCAATTTTTCATGATCGGGCAGCGGATCCACAGCATTGTAAACGGTGACCACCTTATCGGGATGGATCCCGTACTTATCTATGATCGTATTGCGGGTCAGGTTGCTCACGGCAATGATCTTGTCAGCCAGGTACATCCCTGTTTTTTCGATCTCGAACACAGTGGGATTCACATTCCCCCCGCTCCGGTCAAAATCGGTGGCGTGCACATGGATCACCAGCGGTTTCCCCGAGGCCCTTTTCGCCGCGATCCCTGCAGGATAGGTGAGCCAGTCATGCGAATGAATGACATCGAAATCGTATTTCAGGGCAATTTCCCCTGCAACCACTGCATAATTAGCAATCTCCTCGAAAAGATCCTTCCCGTACTCCCCTGTGAACCTGAGTGTTCCTCCCATTGTTGTCTCCACGAAACGCTTCCCCCGGTGTTCAGCTTTCTTGACCAGCTGCTCGTACTCTTCAGGTGTGGTATAGGGGACCAGGGTGGAGTTGATCTCAATGTACGCGAGGTCCTTCAGGAACTCTCTTTTTTTCGTTCTGCGAAGGTCAATGGGCACATCCCCCGCACCCAGCAGCCGGATCCTGGACTGGTCCTCATCCCCGTAGGTTTTAGGCACCACAAACAGGATCTCCAGGCCTGGGATGGAAGACATGCCGCGGGTCAGCCCGTAACAAGCTGTTCCCAGACCTCCTGAAATATGTGGCGGGAATTCCCACCCGAACATCAGTACCCTCATGCCATTCTTTTTAATCGTTAAAGCCCTCTATCATCTCTCCGGTCCGGAGCAGGGCAGCCACACCGGTTGCCTGGGAGATGGTGCCGCGGGGATCGTGGGGAGGGTTCCCGTCGTATACCTCTGAGATGCTCCCGATCCCCCTGTTGGACAGTTCCTCCTCGAAACCGTCGTAGATACGCTTGATCAGGGTGTGGCCCGATTTCTTGTGCACCTCCAGGTAGCCCTTTGCAAAATGTTCAAGCAACCATGGCCAGGCGGTCCCCTGGTGATAAGCCAGGTCACGCTGTGCCTGGTTCCCTTCACACACGCCCTGGTAGGCTTCGTTCTTGGGTGAAAGGCTTCTCAGTCCCCGGATGGTCAGCAGTTCTCCCTCCACCACATCCAGTACGGACTTCTTCATCTCAATGGTCAGAGGGGAATATTCCATGGCGGTTGCGATCACCTGGCTGGGCCGTACCGCAAAATCCCGGAAGGTCCCCTGGACGTAATCGGCCAGGTACCCTTTTTCTTCGCTCCAGAACTGGCTGATAAAGCTGGATCTGATCAGTTCCGGCAGGGGTGCCCACTCTTTACGGAAACGGGGATCCCTCTTTTCAGTCCACTGCAGTGCCTGGCACACGGCATTGTACCAGAGCGCATTCACCTCTACGGGGCATCCTGCCCTCTGGGTGACCGGTTTGCCATCCACCACGGCATCCATCCAGGTAAGCGGGGTCCCTTCCTGTTCGGCATGCACCAGTCCGTTATCCAGCATACGGATGATGCCGGAGGTGCCATTCCGGTAGGTTTCAAGCACAGATTTCACAGCCTTCCCGTATCTCTTCCAGATATCATAATCCGGATCATACAGGGCATATTGCTGAAGGGACCAGACAAACCAGAGCGGGGCATCCGCCGAGGTAAAGGCAGGTTCCCCCCTGACCAGCAAATTGGGGAACAGGCCGTTGTTCATCCGGACCACCATGGAATCGATCACCTCGCGTGCTGTGGTAAAATCCCCGGTGGTCAGTGTCAGGCCGGGCAGAGCCATGAAAGTATCCCTTCCCCACGTCCCGAACCACGGGAAACCGGCTTTGATCTCGGTACTGTTCTTCTTCCTGACAATGAATTGCTGCGCCGCATTCAGGAGGCAATTCCTGTAACTGTCCTTCGGGATCCTCAGGTCGAGTTCGGCAGTGAATTTTCGTTTCAGGCCTGATGGTAATGCCTTGGAGGTGGAAGCAGAAAAGAAGATGGACTCTCCTTTTCTGATCGGCATTTCAAAATAACCGGGCACATAGAGGTCCTCCTTGTAGTCATAGCCCCGCTTCTGCTCCTCCATATACTCGATGTTGAAGTACCAGTCGGGAACCGGTACAAACTCTGCCTTCTTGGAGCACTGCATGTAGAGCCCCGGATAGCCGTCATACAACCTTGACATGATCCCGTTGGGTACCTCGGAGTAACGGGTATTGGCATAAAGGTTTGACTTGCTCAGTTGATGAAAGTTCCGGAATGCGAGGAAAGGGGTGAGCCTCAGCAGCGTTTTGGAGTGCGCCTCCAGCAGTGTGTATTTGACAAGCACCTGTTCGGCTTTTGAGACCATCAGGATCTCCCTGGAAAGGACCACTCCCCCGACCCTGTAGATCAGGTATGAACCCTTCGTGGCATCATAGTCCCGGACGTATTTGTGCCCCTTCGGAACGTAATTATCCCCCTCATACTTATGGATCCCGAGGTTAAAGGCCTTTTCGTGCTGTATGACCGTGGCATCCAGGGTGGAGAGCAGGACATGATGATCTCCGTCTATCTCCTCCAGGGGACATACAAGGAGGCCATGGTATTTGCGTGTATTACATCCGATGATGGTGGTGGAAGCGTATGAACCTGCACGGTTTGATCTGATCACTTCCCTTGAGAGGGCATATTCAAGGTTGACCAGCTCGGACTTTTCAAACTTCAGGTAACTCATTGATAAGGGAATTAGATGGTAAAGTACAAAAAAAAAGGACTGCAATGTTATATAAAACATGCCAATCCGGCGTTAATAAAACAAGAAGTTTACAGTAGCAGAAGTATCAGTTTTGTCGTGCAAATGTAATAACTAATTACCATAAATTGTATTGTTGTTATTTTTGCACCAGCATTAAATTTCAAAAATGACAGGAAGGACGATTTCCATTTGCCTCGTGGTAGTATTAATGTCCCTTATTGCGTGCAAAAGGGGGGGCGGTTCAGAACCGCCAAGTGAATCCGGTTCAGGGATCACAGAGATCAGGGGAATATTGCAGGAGGGAGCAGGACGCGAGGTGATCCTTGAGGAGATGGCAGCCAGGGAGTTCATCCCCATCGATAGTGTCACCTGCCGCGAGGACGGAACCTTTCAGATCAGTTTTGAACCCGGAGAGACAGCCTTCTATGTGCTCAGGACCGGGCCGGCGGGATATATCACACTTTTGATAGAACCGGGGGAGAAGGTTACTTTGAAAGGAGATTACGGCCAGCCTGATCGCTGCCTGGTGGAAGGTTCGTCAGGCTCTGAACTGCTGATGGACCTGGCCGGCGAGCACAAAAAGGCGCTGGAGGCACTGGCCCTGATCGCACGGAGGAATATGGAGCTCCGCTCCTCGCCCGGGTATGCGCAGCTGAAGCCGGACCTGGACCGGCAATTTGATTCCATCACCCTGGCATTTCACGATTTTTCCCTCGGTTTCATAGAACGGAACCAGGAATCCCTGGCTATACTGATTGCCCTGTACAATCTTTACGGACAGGGTCTCCCGGTATTTCACCCCGAAAAGGACCTTCAGGTTTACCGGTTTGTCGATTCAGTTCTTTCCGGCAGGTACAGTGGTTTTGAAGCCGTGGAGCTTTTGCATGCACAGCTGCTGGAAGCTGAAGCATCTTTCACGAGGCCGCAACAGCTTCCCGGTCTTACAATCGGGGAGATAGCCCCTGATTTTGTATCTTCACGTCCCGACGGGCAGAGGATGGCCCTTTCGGATCTGAAAGGCAACTATGTCCTTCTGGCCTTCTGGGCGGGATGGAGCAAGGTGAGCAGGGAGGAGAACGGGGCTCTCAGGGAAGCCTGGGAAAAGCACCGGGTCAAGCCATTCAGGATCCTGCAGGTATCTTTTGACGGAGAAAGGCGGGTGTGGCTGAAAGCCATTGAGGAAGAGGGCCCGGAGTGGGACCATGTAAGCGACCTCATGCGGTGGGAGTCTCCGGTAGCCGATCTTTACCTGGTGGAGAGGATCCCCTCCAATTACCTGATCGATCCGGGGGGCAGGATCATCGGGGCGGATCTTTTCGGGGATACGCTCATCAAGCGTCTGGATATACTGTTTAGCCATGATTAACCATATGAAAATTCAGCTTCTTCCCCTTCTGATATTGCTGCTGGCCGGCACTGCCTGTAACAGGAACAGGGTGGTGGTCCGGGGAACCGTGGAAGGAGGTGCCGGTGAAACCATCTCCTTTGAAATGCTGGATGTGAACAGGACCATTGTGACCGATTCCATGAAGATCCGGAAAGATGGCCGGTTCTCATTTTCCACAAGCCTGGAGGATCCCGAGCTGTTCATCCTGAAAAGCAGCAGCGGGAAGGTGCTGAACCTCCTTTTATATCCCGGCGACGATGTATCTGTCTACACCTCTGCCGGATCATTCAGCAGCGGCTACCGGGTGGAGGGATCCGAAGAATCCGAAAACATCCGGATCCTGGTGGAACAGCTGCAGTCGACCAGGGCCGAGCTCGATTCACTGCTCACCGTGGCAGGATCGATTGAAGACAAGGAATCTCCGCAGATGGAGCTGGTCCGTTCGGCTTATACCCGGGCCATCGTCAGGCAAAAACGCTTCACCATCAGGTACCTGGTTGAACATATGACCTCCCTCTCCAGCGTGTACGCACTCTACCAGAAGTACGATGAAGCGACCCCGGTGCTGGGACAGGAGCCGGATCTCCAGTACTTCAAGGTGCTGGCCGATTCCCTTGAAACGGTCTATCCTAATTCATCCCTGACCCGCTCCCTCCGGGCAGATATTGAAGAGCGGGAGGCTGCCCTGAAGCAGATGAGTCACATGAGCTCACTGCTGGAAAAGGCAGAAGTTTTCACAGGTATCCTGGATGTGACCATTCCGGACCGGGACGGGAAGCAGATTGCCCTTTCCTCGCTCAAGGGGAAGGTGGTCCTGGTGGCCTTCTGGGCCTCCGGTAACGAGGAGAGCATCAGGGCGCTGCTGCGGCTGAGGCCCCTTTACAACCGCTACCATCCGAAGGGGTTCGAAATTTACGCCATCTCCCTGGACAATGATAAGATCCGGTGGATGAGTGCCATCGATTTCAATGAGTTCGGATGGATCAACGTATCAGAGCTGAACTACCCGGACTCGCATGCAAACGTTTTGTATAACGTTACCGGGCTGCCCGCGGTCTTCCTGGTCAACCGGGAAGGGGACATCGTGGCGAAGAACCTGTATGGAAGGACGCTGGAGACCTGGCTCGATAACCTTCTCTGAAACCTTTATGGCTGAAAGAACACGCATATATTTCGCCTCTGACCTTCACCTGGGGATGGAACCCCGCAGCGAGAGCCTTGAAAGGGAACGCTGGTTCGTGGAGTGGCTGGAACAGATCCGCGGCGATGCCAGGGAGCTGTGGCTGCTGGGGGATGTCTTCGATTACTGGTTTGAATACCGGAAGGTGATTCCCAGGGGCTTTACCAGATTCCTGGGGAAACTGGCCACCCTGAGTGACGATGGGGTGGAGATCCATATCTTCACGGGCAACCACGATGTGTGGATCTTTGACTACCTGCCCGGGGAGATCGGCCTGACCGTCCACCGGAAACCGGTCACCCGGATCTGGAATGACAAGCACTTCCTGATCGGGCACGGGGACGGACTGCTTGCCTCTGACCGGGGATACCGCCTTTTGCAGGCCATTTTCAGTAACAGGGCCCTGCAGTGGCTCTATGCCCGCCTGCACCCCAACGGGACCATTGCATTCGCACAGTGGTGGTCCAGGAAAAGCAGGGATAAGAAGGGGGCCTATGTCCCGTTCCTGGGGGCTGAAAAGGAGCACCAGGTCAGGTACGCAAAAAAGATCCTCCAGGAGGAACCCGGCATGAATTATTTTGTATTCGGGCACCGCCACGTGGCATTTCAGATCCGCCTCACAGAAACCTGCCAGGTGTTCTGCATCGGGGACTGGATCTCAAACTTCACCTATGCGGTCTTCGACGGGGAGGAGCTGCACCTGAAGAAGTTCTTCGAGGACCGGGGAGAGATCATCTCCCTTTAACCAAAAAAAAGCTGTCCCGGTTATCGGGACAGCCTCTTTTCTCTGGTGCCTGGATCTGAACTTAGCTGAACAGCCCGATGGTCACCGTGAGGCCTGCCATCACGACAGATACCATGGTCATCAGCTTGATCAGGATGTTCAGGGAAGGGCCGGAGGTGTCCTTGAAGGGATCCCCTACAGTATCGCCTACGACCCCGGCTTTGTGGGCATCGCTGCCCTTGCCCCCGTAGTTGCCCTTTTCGATGAATTTCTTGGCATTGTCCCAGGCACCCCCTGCGTTGTTGAGCATCACCGCCAGGGTGAACCCTGTGGTCAGTCCGCCGACAAGCAGGCCCACAACACCTGCCACACCAAGTGAAACGCCAATGACAATGGGGACGATGATGGCCAGGAGCGAAGGAAGGATCATCTCACGCTGGGCGCCCCTGGTGGAGATGGCCACGCACTTGGCATACTCGGGTGTGGCCTTCCCTTCCATGATGCCCGGGATCTCGCGGAACTGCCTGCGCACCTCATCCACCATGGAGCCGGCAGCACGCCCCACGGCCTTCATGGTCATGGCGCAGAATACAAAGGCCATCATGGCCCCCAAGAAAATACCTCCCAATAACATGG
>CAYXUD010000107.1:0-22590 GCA_964467775.1 uncultured Bacteroides sp.
GTTATTAACAAAGTGGGAAAAAGTGGGATGAAATGGTACAAAGTGGTGAAAAAGTACTATTTTTACCTTCAAACCCGCGGAAACTCTATGATAACCTTTATTGGAGACTATACCGTACGGCTGGATCCGAAAGGCAGGCTCTCCTTTCCCGCTGCATTCAAGAAGCAGATCAGGGAAGCGGTCCAGGACGGTTTTGTGCTGAAGCGGGATGTCTTTGAAAGGTGCCTGATCATGTATCCCATGGAGGAGTGGGAACGGCAGAACAGGATCATCCGTGCGCGGACAAATCCCTATAACAAGGAGCATGCCCGTTTCCTGAGGATGTTCTTCTCGGGCACGGCGGAGGTGTTCCTTGATACCAACAACCGCATGCTGATCCCGAAAAGGTTGCTGGAATATGCAGATATCAGGAGCGAGGTGGTTCTGGCCGGACAGTCCGGCAAGATCGAGGTATGGGCGTCAGACAGGTATGGCACTGTAAGCGTGGCTGATGACGATTTTGCGGCCATGGCTGAAAAAATATTGGGCGGATCATTCGATGAACCAGACACATAATGGGCTATCATAAGCCGGTATTGTTGCATGAAAGCATCGATGGATTAAATATCAGACCAAAGGGCATTTACGCGGACCTGACCTTTGGTGGAGGGGGGCACTCCCTCGAAGTTCTTAAAAAGTTGGGGAAAAATGGCAGGCTTTTAGCATTTGATCAGGATCAGGATGCCGAGGCCAATGTTCCAGATGATAAGCGAATCATCTTTATCGGGGCAAACTTCAGATATTTAAGAAATTACCTGAGATACCATGCCATAGCGAAGGTGGATGGAATATTGGCTGACCTGGGTATCTCTTCTCATCAGATTGACACTCCCGGCCGGGGATTTTCATTCAAATCAGACAGTGAGCTTGACATGCGCATGGATGTGCGGGGCAGAAAGAGAGCCTCACAGGTGGTGAATGACTACACTTCCCGGGAGCTTGCGGATCTGTTCAGGAGATACGGGGAACTGAACAATGCCAGGGCCATAGCTGCCGCCATTGACCATGCCAGGAAGGATCGCATGCTTGTGACAGCGGGTGACCTGGAGGAGGCACT
Organism: uncultured Bacteroides sp.; assembly: GCA_964467775.1. Classification (GTDB taxonomy): domain Bacteria; phylum Bacteroidota; class Bacteroidia; order Bacteroidales. The sequence goes on from CAYXUD010000107.1 coordinate 1,097, forward strand.
GAAGGGAATGATACCCAGGGGGCAGCCCAGCAGGTTCCTGGCCCGGGTTTACCAGGCACTCAGGATAGAGGTGAATGCTGAAATAGAATCGCTCCGGGAGATGCTGCTTCAGACCACCGGTTGTATGGCGAAGGGGGGCAGACTGGTGGTGATCACCTACCATTCCATTGAGGACCGCATGGTGAAGAACTTCATGCGTACCGGGAACCTGGAGGGTATACTGGAGAAGGACTTCTATGGCCGGCCGGAGACTCCCTGGAAGCTGGTGAACCGCAGTGTGATCACACCCTCCGGGGAGGAGATAAAAAAGAACAGCAGGGCCAGGAGTGCAAAACTGAGAATTGCAGAGAGGATTGACTGATGATAAAGGAGAAACAGAACATCGAGTTTGACTCCTCCATAGAGGAGAAGGAGAAGGCTTTTTCCTTCCGTGACCTGTTGGATGGGAACGTGCTTACGCGCAAGGCGGTGCTCAGGCAGTCCCGCTTTATCCTGCTGCTGGTCGTGATCGCCTTTTTCTCCATCGCCAACAGGAACCATGCAGAAAAAACGGTCATCCGGCTGAACCAGCTCCAGGATGATGTGAAGGAGCTGAGGGCCAAGTCCATCACCATCTCTTCCGACCTGGTGAGGATCAGCCGCCAGAGCGAGGTGGTCAGGCTGGTGAACCGGTACGGGCTTGAACTGGAGGAGAACCTGGATCCTCCCAAAAAACTGATCGACAGAAAAGAGTAACATGTCATTGAAACGGGACATACTGGTTCGCACATCGCTGGTTTACATCCTGATGTTGGTCATGGGGCTGCTCATATTCGGGAAGGCGCTGCACCTTCAATTTTTCGAAAAGGAGCAATGGGCACAGGAGGAGAACAGTTCCGTGCGCCATATGGTCATCGAGCCGAACCGGGGTAATATCTATTCGTCCGATGGCCGGCTGCTGGCGGTCTCGGTCCCTTTCTACGAGATCCGGATGGATTTCCAGTCGGAGTCCTTTACGAACGAGATCTTCGACGCCGGGGTCGACCAGCTCTCCAAATCCCTTTCGGGCCTTTTCCGGGACCGGCACTGGACAACCTACAAGCGTGAGCTGGTCAGGGCCAGGGAGAGCGGGAACCGCTATTTCCTGGTGAAAAGGAATGTCACCTATACCCAGCTGCAGCAGGTCAAGAAGTTTCCCATTTACAACCTGGGCAGGTACAAGGGGGGGGTCATCTATGTTCAGCAGAACAGAAGGGTCCGGCCTTACGGGATGCTTGCCGCCAGAACGGTGGGATACACCATGAGCGGGGACCTGAGGAGCGTGGTGGGCATTGAAGGGGCCTATGAGAAAGAGCTGAAAGGGGTGGAGGGGTACCGCCTGATGAGAAAGATACGGGGAGAGATCTGGATGCCCATCAACGATGCCAATGAGATCGAGCCGCAGGACGGATACGATATTGTGACCACCATTGATGTGGATCTCCAGGATGTGGCGGAGAATGCCCTCCATACCCAGCTGCTGCGGCATGGTGCCGACCACGGGACGGTGATCCTGATGGAGGTGAAGACCGGGAAGGTGCGGGCCATAGCCAACCTGGCCAGGGACGGGGACGGGAACTATGGTGAAAACTACAACTTTGCCATCGGCGAAAGCACCGAGCCCGGGTCCACCTTCAAGCTTGCCTCCATGATCGCCCTGCTGGAGGACGGGTGTGTGAAGCCGGATGACAGGGTCGATGTGGGTGACGGGGTTACCTACTATTACGGACAGAGGATGGAGGACAGCGGGGATGAAGGATTGGGTGTGATCAGCGTTCAGCATGCCTTTGAAGCCTCTTCCAACGTGGGGATCTCAAAGCTGGTGAATGAAAGCTATAAAAAGAGGCCGGAGCAGTTCATTGACCGCCTCTATGAAATGGGACTGAACAGGAAGCTGGGGATCGAGATCAGGGGGGAGGGGAAACCCGAAATCAGGTATACCGACAGTGAACTGTGGTCGGGCCTCTCCCTGCCGTGGATGTCCATCGGGTACGAAGTCCGCATGACACCCCTTCAGATACTGGCTTTCTACAACGCGGTGGCCAATGACGGAAAAATGGTGAAACCGGTCTTCGTTGAGGAGATGCGCTCCCATGGCAAAACGGTGAAACGATTCCATACGGAGGTGCTGAACAACCACATCTGTTCAAGGGAGACCCTCGCGCAAATGAGAGCGATGCTGGAAGGTGTGGTGAAGAACGGGACTGCCCGGAACCTTTCCAACAGCCATTACAAGATCGCAGGGAAAACCGGTACCGCGCAGGTCTCCCTCAGCAAGGAGGGGTATTCCAGATCGCTCTACCAGGCCTCTTTCGTAGGCTATTTTCCGGCAGATGATCCGAAATATTCATGCATCGTTGTGGTCAACGCACCCTCCAGGCACATCTATTACGGGAACCTGGTGGCAGGACCGATTTTCAGGGAGGTGACCGACCGGATCTACGTACGCGAATACAACATGCAGAACAGCCGGGAAGAGCTGGCCGGGGAGCCTGTCCAGGTCCCCTACACCAAGAGTGGCATCAGGGAGTCGGTCGAATCCGCCTTCGGTTACCTGGGTCTGCCTTTTGAGGAGGATGAATCCGGGGGCCCCGTGGTATCCACCCTCAGCACTCCGGAAGCGATAGTCCTCAGCACCCGGGTGATTCCTGATGCGCTGGTGCCCAATGTGGTGGACATGGGGCTCAGGGACGCGCTCTACCTGCTGGAAAGCAGGGGCCTCAGGGTGGTGGCTGACGGACGGGGAACCGTCCGGGGGCAATCGGTGCAGGCAGGGACAAGGATCCAGAAGGGAATGGAGATCAGGTTGGAGATGAGCATTAAAGCAGGATAATTGAATTTAGAGAAGATCATACCGGAGCTGGAGAGGGTGAATGTTACGGGAGTGACAGACCGTGACATCGCGGGGATCACTTTTGATTCCCGCAGGGTGGAAGAGGGAGACCTCTTCGTGGCCATCAGGGGTACCGGTGCGGACGGGCATGATTTTATTGATCAGGCCCTTTCAAAGGGAGCCGTTGCCGTGGTTTCCGAGGAGGGCCCCGTGGCGGGTCATGACCGGGTTACCTGGATCCGGGTTCCCTGTTCCCGGACCGCACTGGCCCTGATGGCATCCGCCTATTACGGGTATCCCTCGAGGGACCTGCGCCTGGTGGGGATCACAGGTACCAACGGGAAGACCACCATCGCCACCCTGCTTCACCGGATATTTACCAGGCTGGGATTCCGGGCCGGACTGATCTCCACCATACAGGTGCTGGTCGGGGAAGATGCCTCTCCTGCCACCCACACCACTCCCGATCCGCTCCAGGTAAACGGTTTTTTGAAAAGAATGGTGGAATCAGGCTGCGGGTACTGTTTCATGGAGGTGTCGTCACATGCCATTGACCAGGACCGGATTGAAGGGCTTGATTTTGACGGGGGCGTGTTCACCAACCTTACCCGGGATCACCTCGATTACCACGCGGACTTCAACTCCTACCTGAAGGTCAAGAAACGCTTTTTCGATCGCCTGCCCGCCGGGGCATTTGCACTGGTAAACGGGGATGACAGTCATGGGGCGGTCATGCTGCAGAATTGCCGGGCCGCCAAGAACACCTTCAGCCTCAGATCGGTATGTGAATTCAGGGGAAAGATCATCGAGATGCACATGGAAGGTTCTTCCATGGAGATCGACGGCACTGAGGTCTGGGTCAGACTGCCCGGGCGGTTCAATGCAAGCAACCTGCTCTGTGCCTATGCCGTTTCCGTGCTTCTGGGTCAGCACCCCGGTGACGTGCTCCGGGAACTCAGCCAGCTGGATCCGGTGAAGGGGCGTTTTGAGACCTTCCGGTCGGAAGAAGGCACCACAGGGATCGTGGATTATGCCCACACCCCTGATGCCCTCAGCAATGTGCTGGAGACCATCCGGGAGGTGAACGTGACGGGAGGTGAGATCATCACCGTGGTGGGTGCGGGAGGAAACCGCGACCGGGGAAAACGGCCGCTGATGGCCCGGATTGCGGTGGAGGCCAGCCATAAGGTGATCCTTACCTCGGACAATCCGAGAAACGAAGATCCTGAAAGGATCCTGGATGATATGATGGAGGGAGTACCGCCCGCGCTCAGGGACCGGACGCTGCGGATCGCGAACCGGAAGGAGGCCATCCGCACAGCCTGCATGCTGGCCGGAAAGGGGGACATAATACTGCTGGCCGGGAAGGGGCATGAAGATTACCAGGTGATCGGCGACCGGAAGATCGCCTTTGATGATATGAAGATCCTCCGGCAGCATTTAAACTGAAACGGCCTATGATCTACCACCTGTTTGCATACCTAGACCAGTTTGATCTCCCGGGAGCCGGGCTGTTCCAGTACCTCTCCTTCAGGGCCTTTCTGACGGTGATCACCTCCCTGGTGATCTCCATGGTCATAGGCAAAAGGATCATCCAGATCCTTCACCGCAAACAGATCGGCGAATCGGTCAGGAACCTGGGGCTGGAGGGTCAATCCCGGAAACAGGGAACCCCCACCATGGGCGGGGTCATCATCCTGGCCTCCATCGTGGTCCCGGTACTGCTCTTTGCCAACCTGACCAATATCTATATCATCCTGATGCTGATCACCACCATATGGCTGGGGATGATCGGATTCCTGGATGACTATATCAAGGTCTTCAAGAAGAACAAAGAGGGTCTCCGCGGGACATTCAAGATCATCGGCCAGGTAGGCCTGGGGCTGATCGTCGGGATCACCCTCTATCTCAGCAGCGACGTGATGATCCGGGAACGGGTCACGATCACTGAAGAGAATTTCAAGGAGTACAGCACGCAGGAGATGCATGTGGACAACGCGGGCAGGCTTTACGTGGTCAGGGAGCACAAGCGGCCCCTGACCACCATCCCCTTCGTGAAGAACAATGAATTCGATTATACCTGGCTGGTCTGGTTCGCCGGTAAATATGCCGATCATCTGGTGTGGATCGTTTTCGTGCTGGCTGTCATCTTTATTGTGACTGCCGTTTCAAACGGGGCCAATCTTACCGACGGGCTGGACGGACTGGCCACCGGTTCGGCGGCCATCATCGGGGTAACACTGGGGATCCTCGCCTGGTTATCAGGTAACGCAATTTATTCCAATTACTTAAATATCATGCATATACCATATGCAGGAGAACTGGTGATCTTTGCCGGAGCCTTTATCGGGGCAACCATCGGGTTCCTCTGGTATAACTCATTCCCTGCACAGGTATTCATGGGGGATACCGGCAGCCTTGCACTGGGCGGGATCATCGCTGTCTTTGCCGTGGTCATCCGGAAGGAGCTGCTGATCCCCATCCTTTGCGGGGTCTACCTGGTGGAGAGCCTTTCTGTGGTCCTGCAGATAAGTTATTTCAAACGGACCAGGAAAAAATACGGGGAGGGCCGCCGGATCTTTCTGATGGCGCCCATCCACCACCACTACCAGAAGAAGGGATACCCGGAGCCCAAGATTGTAACCAGGTTCTGGATCGTGGGGATCATGCTGGCGTTGATCTCCATCGTAACCCTGAAGATAAGATAACCCTAAGCACCAACAATCTATGGAAAACAGAGAACGTATAGTGATACTCGGTGCCGGTGAAAGCGGGACAGGTGCAGCCATACTTGCCCGGCTGAAGGGATTTGATGTGTTTGTTTCCGATGCAGGCAGGATCAAGCCTTTTTACCGTGATATGATGGATGAGTACCATATTCTGTATGAATCGGGAGGACATACGGAACGGCTCATCGTTAATGCCACAGAGGTGATCAAGAGCCCGGGGATCCCTGAAAGTGCTCCCATCGTAAAGATCCTGCGGAAGAAGGGCATAAGGATCATTTCTGAGATCGAATTTGCAGGCCGGTACACCAGTTCCAAGAAGATCTGCATCACGGGGAGCAACGGGAAGACCACCACCACCTCGCTGATTCATCATATGATGCGCAAGGCCGGACTGAATGTGGGCATGGCAGGGAATGTGGGCCGGAGCTTTGCCTACCAGGTGGCCACCGAGGCCTATGATTATTACGTACTGGAGCTAAGCAGTTTCCAGCTGGACGGGATGTATGAATTCAGGGCCGATATTGCCATCCTCCTGAATATAACCCCTGACCACCTGGACCGCTATGATTACAATTTCCAGAACTATGTGGACTCAAAATTCAGGGTAAGCCAGAACCTGACCGAGGATGAGTACTTCGTCTTCTGCTCCGACGATGAGATCACCATCAAGGAGCTGGAGAAGATCGTTTCCCGGGCGCAGCAGCTTCCCTTTGCCTACGAGAGAAAAGAGCATGATGTCGCCTGGGTGGAAGAGGATGAATTGATGCGGATCGAATTCGATGACGTGGATTTTTCCATGTCGGTGCAGGAACTTTCACTCAGGGGCAGGCACAATACATACAACAGCATGGCCGCCGGGATCGCCGGCAATGTGCTGAAGATCCGGAACGATGTGATCCGGGAAGCGTTGATGGATTTCCAGGGGGTGGAGCACAGGCTTGAACCGGTGATGAAAGTACATGGCATCCATTTCATCAACGATTCAAAGGCCACCAATGTGAATGCCACCTGGTATGCCCTTGAAAGTGTGAAGGGAAAGGCAGTCTGGATCGCCGGGGGCGTGGACAAAGGCAATGATTACAACGAACTGTTCAACCTGGTGGAAAACAAGATCAAGGCCATTGTCTGTCTTGGCAAGGATAACCAGCGCATTGTAAAGGCCTTTGCAGGAAAGGTCGAATCGATCGTTGAAACCACAAGCATGGAGGAGGCGGTCAAGGCGGCTTATTACCTGGCCAGGGACGGAGAGACGGTATTGCTTTCCCCCGCATGCGCAAGCTTCGATCTGTTCGAGAGCTTCGAGGACCGCGGGCGCCAGTTCAAGGCAGCGGTCCGGGCCTTGTAGGCACGGGCGGATATGGCCCGATGCTCAATTGAAAGTTAGTGAATTGAAGGAGATATAAAGTGAAGTTCAGAAGGTACATAAAAGGCGACAGGATCATCTGGATAGTGGTCTTGATCCTGCTGGTGATCTCCCTGCTGTCGGTATACAGCTCCACCGGTTCCCTTGCCTACCAGCACCGGGGAGGCAACACCTTCTTTTACCTTTTCAGGCAGTTAAAGTTCATTCTCCTTGGCCTGCTGATTATCTTTTTTGTCCACCTGGTCCCCTACCGCGTCTTCAGCCGGGTGTCGGTGATCGCGCTCTATGCGGCCATCCCGTTGCTGGTCCTCACTCTTGTGGCAGGCAAAAGCATTAACGAGGCTGCCAGGTGGCTGCAGATACCGGGGACCGGGCTCACCGTCCAGACCTCCGATTTTGCAAAGATCGCGCTGGTCATGTACCTGGCCAAGGTGCTTTCGGTGAACCAGCACAACATCGGGGAGTTCAGGGAGGTGTTCGGACGGGCTTCACTGGCCATTCTTGTCATCTGTGCACTGATCCTTCCGGCCAATTTCTCCACCGCGGTGCTCCTTTTCGTCACGGCGTTTGCCCTGATGTTCGTGGGCCGGATCCCTTTGAAATACCTTGCGCTGATGATCTTTACCGGGGCTTTTGCCCTTTTCCTGTTTGTGGGTGGTTCCCTCCTGTTCAACCGGGAGGGACGGATCGCCACGTGGAAACAGCGTATCGAAACCTACGTGGCCGGGGAGGGGGACAGTTACCAGGCCGACCAGGCCAAGGTGGCCATTGTGCAGGGCGGACTCTTCGGAAAAGGTCCCGGGAACAGCACGCAGCGGAACCTGCTTCCCCATCCCTATTCGGATTTCATCTATGCCATCATCATTGAGGAGTACGGGAGCCTGATCGGCGGAGTGCTTGTGCTGGCGCTCTACCTGTGGCTTTTCTTCAGGGCGGGCCTGATCATCAGGCGCAGCCGGAGCACCTACGGCGCCTTCCTTGCCTTCGGGCTCTGTATGGGCCTGGTCCTCCAGGCTTTTGTCAACATGGCGGTGGCGGTGGGACTGCTGCCTGTGACAGGGCAGACCCTGCCCCTGGTGAGCATGGGCGGATCCTCCATATTCTTCACCAGCATGGCGACCGGGATGATCCTCTCGGTGAGCTGGGGCACGAAGGAACCGGAAAATACCCTGTCAGAAGGTGAAGAGCCGGGCAATGGGGAGGTTGGAACAGGTGGACCCGGGGAGGGTGATGGTGCGGCACAGGCTCAGCCGGGAACCGTGAGGCAGGCTGCTGAAAAAGCAAACCGGAGAACAGAATTTAAATCGAATGAATAGGGACCAGGCATACAGGATCCTCATAGGAGGGGGAGGCACCGGGGGACACGTATTCCCGGCCATTGCCATTGCGGAGGCCATCCGGGCGGCCTGCCCGCAGGCCGAATTACTGTTCGTGGGGGCCAGGGGGAAGCTGGAAATGGAGAAGGTCCCCGAGGCAGGGTACAACATTGAAGGGCTGCCCGTAGCCGGATTCCAGAGAAGGCTTACACTGAAGCATATCGCATTCTTTTATAAACTGGCTGCCAGTATGGTGCAGTCCCGCCGGATCGTGCGGCGGTTCAGGCCCCATGTGGCAGTCGGGGTGGGCGGGTACGCCAGCGGGCCGGTGCTGAAAGCTGCGGCCAGGATGGGGATCCCGATCCTGATCCAGGAGCAGAACTCCTTTGCCGGGGTCACCAACCGGTTGCTTGGCCGGTCGGCCAGGACCATCTGTGTGGCCTATGAAGGGATGCAACGCTACTTCCCCGCCGGGAGGATCGTGCTGACGGGTAACCCGGTCAGGCAGCAGCTTCTCCGCAACAGCGGCAGCCGTGCAAGCGACCTGGAGACGTTCGGGCTGGAAGAGGGCAGAAAGAGCTGCCTGGTGATCGGCGGGAGCCTTGGTGCCAGGACCATCAATGATGGTATGAAAGACGGACTTGGAAAGCTGGACCGGGAGGACCTGCAGGTGATCTGGCAGTGCGGGAAGCTCTATTTCGCAGAGGTGGATGGGTATGTAAGCGCAAGCGGGCTGAAAAACATCAGGGTTCTCCCCTTCATATCGAAAATGGAGAGTGCCTACAGGGTGGCGGATCTGATCATTGCCAGGGCGGGGGCCATCACCATTTCAGAGCTGTGCATTACCGGGAAGCCTGCGATCCTGGTCCCTTCACCCAATGTGGCCGAGGATCACCAGACCAGGAATGCCGAGGCCCTGGTTTCAAGGGGAGCGGCGGTGATGATCCCCGACAGCGAGGCCCGGGAGCGGATGGTGGATGCCATGCTGGGACTGATCGGGGATGATCGCGCGATGCGGCAGCTATCGGAGAATATAAAAAAACTGGGGATCCCCGACGCATCTGAAAGGATTGCGGCGGAGGTCCTGAAACTTGCAACATCAAAATGATCTGGGCTAACCTGGATAGCGTCTATTTTATCGGTGCGGGAGGCATCGGGATGAGTGCGCTGGCGCGCTATTTTGTGAGCCAGGGCAAGCAGGTGGCCGGTTATGACCGGGTGTCCTCCAGCCTTACCGATCAGCTGGCAAGGGAGGGGATCGATATCCATTTTGAGGACCGTTCGGTGCTGATCCCGGAGGCCTTCCGGAACCCCGAGCGGACCCTGGTGATCTATACCCCGGCGGTCCCGGAAAGTCACCAGCAGCTCAAGTACTTCCGGAAACGGGGGTTCAGGGTGATCAAGCGTGCGGTGGCATTGGGAGAGGTGTTCAATACCGGAAGGGGGATCGGCGTGGCCGGGACCCATGGAAAAACCTCCATATCGACCATGCTGGCGCACATCCTTCACAATTCCACGCTGGGATGCAATGCCTTCCTGGGAGGGATCAGCAAGAATACGGGAAGCAACTTCTACCTGGATCCCGCCTCAAAGGTGATCATTGCCGAGGCCGACGAATACGACCGCTCATTTCTGACCCTTTTCCCTGAGATTGCCGTGGTCTCATCAATGGATGCCGACCACCTGGATATTTACCATTCGGAGGAGAATATCCGGAAGGCCTTCGAATCATACATTGCCCAGATCACCGGGAAAGGGAAACTGATCCATAAATCCGGGCTGACCCCCGAGGTCCCCGATCATGTGGAGCGTTATACCTATTCGGTGGAAGATCACAGGGCCGATTATCACATCAGGGGCCTGAAGATGCAGGGACTGGGTATCCGCTTTACAGCGGTAACACCCGATATGATCATCCCGCAGATCAGGCTGGGGATCCCGGGATTGCTGAATGTTGAAAATGCACTGGCAGCTGTGGCCGTTGCCCACCAGCTGGGACTGGCACCGGAGGTCATTGCCAGGAACCTGTCGGGCTATAAGGGGGTGGAGCGAAGATTCGACCTGCAGTTCCTGGGTGAAGGGCGGGTCTATATCGATGATTATGCCCACCACCCCGAGGAGATCAGGGCTTTTCTCCGATCGGTCAGGGCACTCTTTCCGGGCAGGAAAATCACCGGGATCTTCCAGCCCCACCTCTATTCACGGACACGCGATTTTGCCGAGGAGTTTGCCAGGAGCCTGGAGCTGCTGGATCTGCTTATCCTTATGGAGATCTATCCTGCACGGGAGGAACCCATGCCGGGCGTGACCTCTTCGCTGATCTTTGACAAGGTGGAGCTGAAGGAGAAATACCTTGTATCGTGGGAGCAGGTCCTCAAGGTAATTGCGGAACTTGACCCGGAGCTGCTGGTCACCATGGGGGCCGGCGATATTAACCAGTTTGTGGCACCCATCAAGGGGTGGATGGAACGAAGATGATTCAGAAGATCATTAAAATATTGACCTGGGCCGGGATTGCCGTTTGGTTTGCGGTGGTCATGGGATTTGTGGCCGGTGAGTCGGAGGAGATCCTCTGTAACCGCATCGATGTGATCATCTCGGACACGGTTCAAAACCGCTTTGTAACCCACAGCCAGGTACGGTCCATGCTGGAAAACTCAGACCTGCAGCTGCAGGGTTACCCGTTATCCGGGATCAATACCCGGGAGCTGGAAAGCCGGCTGGAAGAAAATCCATATATCCGGAATGCCGAGGTGAGCAAAGATATTTCGGGAAAACTGGAAGTCCGGGTGGAACAGCGTGTTCCCCTGGTCAGGATCCTGCCCGGCGGCAGCCGGGGATTCTACCTGGACAGTGAAGGGAAAGTGCTTCCCCTGGCGGATCATTTCACCCCCCTGATCATGCTGGCATCGGGCAACATCCCGTATCCTTCCGGCGGCGGTGAGCTTTCCGGAAAGCTGGCTGAGCTCTTCAGTTTCTGTTCCCGGCTGGCCGTACACCCTTTCTGGAAGGACCAGGTAGTACAGATCTATGTGAACGACCAGGGTGAGTACGAATTGATCCCGAGAGTGGGTGCGCACCACATCCTGCTGGGCAGCCTTGACCAATGGGAGACAAAACTGAGGAACCTGGAGCTGCTCTATTCACAGGGCCTCTCCAGGTATGGATGGAACACTTATGAGACCATCAATCTGAAGTATAAAAATCAGGTAATATGTACTAAAAGGTAAAACTATGGCAACAAATGGAAAAATCGTAGCGGCGGTTGACATCGGTACCACCAAGATCGTAAGCCTGGTGGGCCGTCTGAACGAGCAGGACAAGCTTGAGGTCCTGGGCATCAGCCAGACTGCCTCCAAAGGGGTCAAACGGGGGGTCGTCCTCAATATAGAGGAGACCGTCAACGCGATCCAGACCACTTCATCCGAAGCGATGGAACAATCAGGCATCAGGTTCAATGAGGTTTTTGTGGGAATCGCGGGCCAGCATATCAAATCTGTCAAGAACAGGGGGTATATCAACAGGGATTCCTATGATGATGAGATCACCAGGGATGACCTCCAGAACCTGATCGACGATATGCATAAGATCCCCGTGGATACCGGGGAGGAGATCATCCATGTGCTGCCCCAGAGCTACATCGTGGATAATGAGACCGGTGTGAAGAACCCGGTGGGCATGTTCGGCAAGCGGCTGGAAGCTAATTTTCACATTGTGATCGGCCAGACCTCCTCGGCAAGGAACATTGAAAAGTGCATCAACAGGGTCGGGCTGGATGTGAAGCAGCTGGTCCTCGAACCGCTTGCATCCAGTGCAGCCGTTCTCACCGAAGATGAGAAGGAGGCCGGCGTGGCCCTGGTGGATATCGGAGGCGGCACCACCGATGTGGCTGTCTACTACGATGATGTGATCAGGCATACCGCTGTGATCCCCTTCGGGGGGAACGTGATTACCCGCGATATCAAGGAGGGCTGTTCCATTTTGCAGCGCCAGGCAGAATCATTGAAGATCCAGTTCGGTTCCGCACTGGGGGACCTGGCCCAGGAGGACAAGGTGGTCACCATCCCGGGGATCTCGGGACGCGATCCCAAGGAGATCAGCTTCAAAAGCCTGGCCTATATCATCCAGTCAAGGATGGAGGAGATCATCGATGCGGTGATCTACGAAATTGAGAACTCGGGCTATATGGATAAGCTGAGTGCCGGCATCGTGCTCACGGGCGGCGGATCCATGCTGAAGCATCTCAACCAGCTGGTCAAATTCAAGACAGGCATGGATGTACGCATCGGTTTCCCCGGGGAGAGGATGGCGGCTGACACCTCCGATGAAATCAACCAGCCCATGTTCTCCACTTCAGTGGGCCTTCTGCTCAAGGGGCTGGAGTATTACTGCGAGAAGAAGGAGGAGATGGTGCTGGCGGAAACAGGCCCTGAACAGGAGAATGAAGCTGTCCTGGAGGCAGGGCAGGATGGGAAACCCAGAAAGGGGAGCAAGAAAGGGAGGATTTTTGAGAGCCTGAAGAACACCCTCAGCGATATTTTTGATGAGACAGATGTGAAAATGTAGAACAGCGCAGCCATGGAAGATTTAATGAATTTCGACCTGCCGCCCGAACGGTCATCCATCATCAAGGTGATCGGTGTCGGAGGCGGAGGCAGTAATGCGGTGAACCACATGTACCGAAAGGGCATCCAGGATGTCAATTTCGTGGTGTGCAACACCGATGCACAGGCACTGCACAACAGTCCCGTTGCCATCAAGCTCCAGCTGGGGGACGCCCTGACCGAGGGGAAGGGCGCAGGAAGCAGGGCTGAGGTTGGAAGGGAAGCTGCCATGGAGAGCCTGGACAGGATCAAGGAGGTGCTTTCAAGCAACACCAACATGATCTTTATCACCGCCGGCATGGGGGGTGGAACAGGGACCGGGGCGGCTCCCGTGATTGCAAGGGTCGCAAAGGAGATGGGAATACTGACCGTTGCCATAGTAACCATTCCCTTCCGGTTTGAGGGCCCGGAGCGGATCAGTCAGGCCATTGAAGGCATCAATGAACTGAAAAGCCATGTGGATTCCCTTTTGGTGATCAACAATGAAAAACTCCGGGAGATCTACGGGAACCTGAAAGTGAGCAATGCCTTTGAAAAGGCAGATGACGTCCTCGCGATTGCAGCCAAGGGGATTGCCGAGATCATCACCGTACACGGTTACATCAACGTGGATTTTGCCGATGTGCAGACGGTTATGTACAACAGCGGTGTGGCCATCATGGGATCCGCCACCGCTTCAGGGGAAAACCGTGCCTCGCAGGCCATTGCCGCAGCACTAACCTCCCCCCTGCTGAACAACAATGACATCACCGGGGCCCGGAGCGTGCTGCTCAATATCACCTCGGGAACAGCGGAGATCACCATGGATGAGATCTCGGAGATCACCGACTATGTGGTCAGTGCCGCTTCCAGGAACACGACCCTGATCTGGGGGATGGGCAGCGACGAATCCCTGGGGGAGCAGATCAGCGTCACCATCATTGCCACCGGGTTTAAGATGAACAGCATTCCCGAACTCTATGTGGACAGGAAGGAGAAGCACAAGGTCCCGCTGAGGGAGACCAGGCAGGAGAGGCAGCGGGCCGGGCAGCATTCAAATGTCATCCCGCAGCAGGGATCCCTTGAGTTCGGGGTCAGGGACAAGGAGGATGCTGAAGAGTACATCCTCATGGAAAAATCTGCAGAAACAGGCCAGGAAGAGAGGGAGAAAAAGATGGCCGAAAGGGTACGCCACCTGAAGGATACCCATGAAAAACTAAGGGAGAGGGGTTATCTGGCCAGCCAGGAAAATGATGAGATCGAGGAGCTTGAGAACGTGCCTGCCTTTGTGCGAAAGAATGTTTCCATCGACCAGCAGAAGCATTCGGAGGAGCAGGAGGTCTCACGCTACCGCCTCACCGAAGATGGCGAAGACGGGGAGGGCCCTAAACTGAAGCCCGATAACAGCTATCTGCATGACAATGTAGACTGAGCTCGGGGATATCGTTTCATCGCTGAGAGGCTGTCTTAAAAGGAGCAGCCTCTTAATGGTTTCTGAGGGATGCATTTCGTAACGTGCTTATTTACTGCGTAAAAAATGCCAGGTTACTTCAATTGCATCCCTCAGAATATTGATAAACTGGATTTGTAAGACAGCCTCATGGGCTCCTCCTCCGATATCCCCTTGCAAGGGAAAAGCCTTCCCCTGCGGAGGGGTTTTGAACGAGGAAGCCTTCCCCTGCGGAGGGATATCGGATGAGGGAACCTACAAAACGCCGTCTTCGGCGTTTTTAAGTGACGAATACGATATCCCGGAGCTAGTTGTAGAAGATATCCAGCCGGTTATCCTTCACCTCAGCTGCATCGAGCAGGGCGTTATAGGCCTCGTAGTTGCTCCTCGATTCCATGCTGTACTTGAGCCTCGATCTGACGGCCGGATCGGCCACTATTCCCGGGGGTGTTTCAGTGCGGTTGGTGACCGACACAACGAATACCCCGCTCTCCCCGACCATGGGTCTCGAAACCTGGTCCACGGGAAGGTACATCGATGCACCCACGATATAGGGTTCAAGGCCAATTCCCGATACGTAGGTATTGGCAAACTTCACCTGGGTGGCTTCCCCGAGGTTCTCATTGTTCCCGGCGCCGAACCCGGAGAGGTCGGTGACACCGGCAAGCTCCTCATTCAGCCTTGAGACGAGGACTTCGGCTTTCTTCTCCTTCTTGACGGCCAGTGTGATCTCGGCCCTCACATCGTCCAGGTCGGCATAGCCCGCTTCCCTGACCGCGGTGAGCACGGCGATAATGTATTTTTCATCAGACTGGCTGAATATGGTGCTGACACTGTTGAGATCCGCGTTGTAGGCCCATTTGATCAGGCTGGTAGGTTCTTCAATCCCGGGAATGGACTGCTGGTCTTTACTGATATTGGGTGCAAACCTTGGGCTGAGGCCGAACTCGCGTGCCTGTTCCGTGAATTTCTCCAGGTTGGTGGCCTTTCCCCTGAACTTAACGGCACGGTTATAGTAATCCTGGTTGGTCTCGTCGCTGGCGTAGATGTTCCTGGTGATGAAGGCCACCTGGAATTTTTTCTCAGGCCTGCTCTGATCCTCGATCCGGATGATGTGGGTCCCGAACTGAGTAGTGGCGGTGATCACATCCCCGGCCTTGTTCCTGAAGCAGGGATCGGTGAATTCACTGACCATCATCTCTTCCCTGAACCAGCCCAGGTCGCCCCCGATGGCCCGGTTGCTTTCATCGGCGGAATATTCCAGTGCAAGCTGGTTGAAATTACCCCCGTTCTCTATGACACCCACCAGGCTGTCGGCCAGGCTGGCCACCAGGGAACGGTTTCCCTGGTATGCCTGCAGGGACAACAGGATATGCCTGACCCTGACAGAATCGGGGCGCATCTGGATATCGTGCACACGGGCCAGCTTATAGGCATCCTCCTCCCTGTAGGGACCGAATACCTTATCGGTGGTGGCATCAGCCACCGAATCGCTGATGATCTCCGGGAGCTCCGCAATGGTGTAATAGATGGGATCGAAAGGCTCGTCGGAAGTCCCGTTGACATACCTGGGGACCTCACTGCCTGTGATCCGCTGAAACTCTGTCTTGGTCTGCCCGGTCCAGAGCCTTGCATTCTCCACATCCCTTTCACTGGGAACCACTTCGAACACCACATACTGGAATGTCCTGGAAGCATCCTGCTTGTAGCTCTCTTTATGCTGCCTGTAGTACTCTTTCAGGTCCGATTCGGTGAAGGTGATCTCCTGGTCAGGTATCCCGGAAAAGGGTTTGGAAATGTAGATAAAATCTACGCTTTTCCCGCTTTCAGCTTCATAGTCCTTCAGGTCGAGCGACGATGGCTGGAACCCTTTCCTGACCAGGTTGAAATACTTCTCGTTCATCTTCTCGTCCACAATCTCATTCTCAATGAACAGCCAGCGTTTCTTCTCCTGGGCAAACTGGGGATTGTCCAGTGCATTGAAATAGTTGGTCATGACCGCCCGGTTCAGCTGTCCGGTCTCAGGATTGGAAAACATCTGGCGGACAATCGGATGCGGTTCACTGAACGCAGGATTGGCGCCCAGCCCCATGGTCTGGGCACCCGTCACCATGGTCTTCAGTTCGTCGGTGCTGACATGGATCCCCAGTTTATGGTAAGAGCGGTCCATGATGGTCTCCCGTACCAGCCTCCTCCAGGTTTCCTGCTGTATCTGCCGTTCCGTCTCGGCATCAAGCGACTGTCCACCGGCATTGAGCTGGTAGAATTCGCGAAGGCTCTTCTCACGCTCTATATAGTCGGAAACCCCGATCGCCTTTCCGTTAATTTCGGCGACAGTTCTCTTCCCCATCTTGGGGGCCCCTGATCCCAGCATGTCTCCCAGGATAAAAGCAAAAAGGGCCAGTCCGATCACGATGGCTACCAGTAATCCCGCCCTGTTTCTAATCTTCTGTAATGTGGCCATTTATCATTCTGATTATATGTATTGTCTTCCTTTAAATTCAAGCGTACGAATATAGTAATATTTAGAGGTATCATAAAAATTGCAGGTGTGAAATTTGCCTGCTCAGGTATTGACCAGCTGCAAGTCCACCTCTTCAATGCGGTTGGAGCTTACATCTGTTATGGTTATCAGGAAGTTGTCCAGCAGTACGGAGGTGTTTTTCTCGGGTATGCTCTCATAATGATAGATGATATAACCCGCCAGGGTATCGTACTCTTCGGACTCCGGGATGGAGAGCAGGTACTTTTCGTTGAGGTAATCGATCTCGTGGCGCCCGGAGAGCAGGAACCGGTGCTCATCCAGTTGCCTCTCAACCAGGTCGCTGGTATCGTGCTCGTCCTCAATCTCCCCGAAGATCTCCTCGATGATGTCCTCTGTGGTGATCACCCCCGAAGTGCCGCCGAATTCGTCCACCACCAGGGCGATGCCTTTCCCATCCTTGATAAAACCGGTAAGCAGCCTGTTCACGGGAAGTGTTTCGGGCACAATCTGTATGGGCTTCAGATGGGTTTTGATGCTTGCCGGTTTTCTGAAAAGGTCCTTGGAGTTCACATACCCGATCACGTTATCGATCGTATCGCCGTATATCAGGATCCTGCTGAGGCCCGTATCCACAAACCGCTGAACCAGGTCCTCTACAGAAGCATTTTCCTCCAGGGCGGTCACATCGGTGCGTGGGATCATACAATCCCTTACCTTCAGGCCGGAGAATTCAAGCGCATTCTTGAAGATCTTCAGCTCCTCTGTCTTTTCTGTTCCGGTCTCCTGCTCCGGCTGAACCGTGGTCAGGAAATGGTCAAGATCGATTTTGCTGAATACCGGCTCACGGGTCCTGTTATCGGGCCTTACCCTCAGCAGGTACCTTATTGTAAAATTGGAGAAGCCGATAGTGAGGATGGTCACAGGATAGAGCAACACATAGAAAATCAGGGTAGGAACGCTCAGCAAACGAAGAGAGTTATTGGGGTTGAGCCTGAAAAGGGTTTTGGGCAGGAACTCGGCAGTGAGCAGGATGATCAGGGTGGAAACCAGGGTCTGGATCAGCATGATGGTCGCTTCGGAGTTGCTTCCGGTCAGCTTCCGGACAGGGTCCTCCAGCAATATGGCAAATGTCATACCGTAGATCACAAGGGCAATGTTATTGCCCACAAGCATGGTGGCAATAAACTTGGCTGGATTCTTGGTGAAAAAGGAGACGATCCCGGAAAGGAATTTCTCCTGCTTCCGGTCAATCTCGATGCGAAGCTTATTGGAGGTGACAAACGCGATCTCCATCCCGGAGAAGAAGGCCGAGAAGAGGATGGAAACCAGGATGGGTATAATGAGTAACAATGCCAGTGGGTTTTAACGTTGCGAAATCCGCATCCTTCTTCTGAGAAAGTACATCAAATAGGCCAGTATGGAAAAGAGGTAGTAGTACCAGCTCTGAGCGATTCCGTTGTCAAGTGTAGCATCCACGGCCATGAACAGCATGACCCCCCCCAGTACAAACCAGATGATTTCAAATATGCCCGATACGCTACTCTTCATCCTGTACGTTCACTGTTCCGCTGGTTCCCTTGAGCTGCCAGTTGGAAAGATCCTGATCTGATTCAAACCCCTTCTTGCCATAAAATGTGCCATCTTCATTCTGTACCCTGGTAAAGGCATTTGAGAAGATCCTCTCGGCCCCCTCATCCCAGAAAAGTTCTTCCGTATGCAGCGCATCCCCGTTATCCAGGCGCAGGGCCACCACGTTCCCCATGGCATGCCACAGCCTCTCTTCGGAGTAGTAAATGGTATAATCGGCCCTGATCTCTGATTCGATCTTCATGGAGTCGCTGTAAAAGAAAACCTCCAGGCCATCCGGGAATTCCATGTAGGGCCTTTCCGCATCGGGAAACTGCTGGAAAGAGGGGGCCAGGATCTGCACCTTAACCCTTGCAGAATCGCTGTATATGACCTTCACATTGGTACCCCTGATCTTCGGGATCACCGTTTCATCGGTCAGCATATTCACCCGCTCAATATCATTCTCGCACCCTGCCAGCAGGAGGGCGAAGAGAGTGAGGAAAAAAGCGATATTTCCAGATCCCCGGGACATCTTTGCAAAGATAATCACAAAACATCAAAGTAAAAGGCTGTCCGGGGTCGAACAGCCTTTTGAAGATGCTATCAGAATAATGTTTACTTCCTTGCTCTTACTGTGGTGTATTCGTTGATGCATCCCTTCACCTGGTAGGGGTCCCCCTCTTTCATATCACGGAAGAAGACCTCTTCGTGGTTGGGATACTGGCTGGCGTAATCATTGATCTTCTTGGTGGCTTCCTCATTCACCGAAGGGTCCACCTCCCTGGCCTTGGCATATTTATCTGCTGCCACCCAGAATGCCGTGCGCTGTTCAAAATCTTCTCCCAGGTCAAGCCGGCTGTCGATGATCGCGTCACCCATCACGATATAGGCCTTTCCGTGGTTGGGGTTGTTGGATACAGCCTCCCTGGCATACCTGATGGCTTCACAATAATCCTTGTTATACCGTGTGACAATGGCCAGTTCATAATACCAGTCGGCCCTTGTCGCATTGTCAATGCCGGTCCCCCTCACAGCCTCTTTCAGATAGCTGGCCGCCTTGTTGAAATCGTTCTTGGCAATGAACAGCACAGCAAGCTGGTGGGCCGAATACGGACCGGGATCAATCATATACATCTGCTCCGTGGCGGCTACGTACAGGTCTGACCGGTCACAGCCTGAAGCACCGTAGAAATGGATCACTTTTTCAAGGAATTTCTGGTCGGTCTTACTGGCTGCAAATTTGGGCTCAAAATATCTGTTCAGGGCATCGCAGGTGAGCAGTCCGCTGCTCAGCATCAGGTCATCGATGTTCTCCTTGGCCGTTTTCCATCTCGAGCTCTTGGCCAGGAGCTTATCGACAATGGCCGTTACCATGAAATAGTCTTCGATCACCTGGTTATCATCAAGCCTGCCCGCTTTATTCAGGGTGATACTGGCATTCACGAAGGTCACCATCACCGCATCGCGGGATTCACTCTTTTCCATTTCGATGCTCTTCTTCAGGCATCCATAACCCTCCTCCATGGCATCCGTGTCGGTCCTCCGGTAACGGAGCAGGTCAATGCCCTTGCGGCCTATGGTGCTCCCGTTGTTCTCCGGGTAGTACTCCATGCGCCGGTCATAGATAAGCATCATGGTATCGATAAACTCCTCCCTGCGTTCAGGAGTCGGGGCCGATTCAATGAAAGACCTGTACATGGTCACCCCCTCAACATACATCCTTTCGCTGGAAGCGGGACACTCACCAAAAACACGCCTCCAGGGCCCGATGGCATCCTTGTAGTTGCTGTGTTTGAAGAACTCCCTGTAAAGTGAAAGGTTTTTAATACAGTTGATGCTGTCCTCTCCTTTCCCGTACTTTGACCCGTTCTCTATTCCTTTCTGTGCAATTGAAGGTAGGACAAACAAAAGGGACAGTGTTGCCATGTACATGGGTTTGAGGACTTTTGTTTTCATACCATTCTGTTGTTTTCCAGGTTTATTCAAATCTCCGTTTCCGGAACCATAGATCGTGCAAAGTTACATTAAATGTGATAATTCCATAATTTTCTTTCACTAAATTATATTCAGTTGTACCCCTGGTACCCAGCGTGAAAGCCACATTGATGCTTGACTTCAGCGACTTCACCGGCAAACCTACTCCAAATGTTATGCCATAGTCTTTCAGCTGGTAGTAACCATCTGTTGTACCGGGCTTTAGCACGGAAAGATAGGTGTTGGAATGGTAACCCCCTATCCGGTAGGCAATGTAATGGTGGTAACCCCGCAGGGCCTCTACGTCGGGGATGAATTCAAGGCCAACATGGACGGAGGAGGCATCGGATGTCTGGTAATTGCCCTGAACGCCACCCATTTCTGACATGGCACCTGTCCAGTTCTGCCTGTAGTAATCCCCCGTAATGGTCAGTTTGTCCCGGATTCCCAGGGCTAGACCAATCCCGACCTTCCGGGGAATGGTAAAATCCCTGGTGATTGTATCCTGGGCCAGGTAGTATTCCGGAGTGATGGTGACAGAATCGTTCAGGCTGATGGGATCCATCGGGTAGATGCTGTTCACCACCTCATATTTCAGTTTTGCACTGGCATCTGCCTTCAGATCATATATAGCGCCGAAAGTGAAGAAATATTTGTCCCTGATCACCTCGTTGTACTGCAGGCCGAGGCCGAAAACAGGCTGCCTGAGATCAAAATTTTCCCGGGAAGAGGCAGTTGAATAGTCCGGATTCATAGGGAATTCAACGAGGCGCTCCCTGGTCAGCCTTCCCATCAGGTAGTTCATGGTCACTCCCAGTGAAACCCTGTCAAAGAACTTCATGGAGGCTCCCAGGAAAAAATCCATGATGCCCCCGTCCCCGGTGTAATAGGTATCCATGGCGCTCCCTGCCTCATAATCATTGTACTCCTGTTTGATGTTGTAGCCGATGCTGCTGTAGGGGACGATCCCTGCTGAGAATCCGAGGTGTTTTCCCATGGAGGTGGCAAATGCCACGTGGTGCAGGTTCATGTTCCACCAGGTGTTCGAAATGGATGGCGTGCCCTGGCCTGACTGGTTCTCGAAAGAATATTGGCTGAAAAAGGCATTGGCCCCGAAATCGAAATAGACCGATGTACTGTCCAGGGCAGCCGAAGCAGCCGGGTTCAGGTTGTT
>CAYXUD010000108.1:0-7353 GCA_964467775.1 uncultured Bacteroides sp.
GATGGGAGCCGATACCGGGGTCATCATGAGGCTTCTGCTGTCGGATTTCATCAAACTGGTAGTGCTCTCCAACCTGATCGCCATGCCGCTGGCCTATCTGCTGGTGAAAAGGCTTTTGCAGATATTCAGCTACTGTGTGGAGCTGAAGGCCTTGGTGTTTGTTGCTGTCTTCCTCCTCTCCGTTTGCCTCTCACTGATCACGGTGGTATACCATGCATTCCGCACCGCCCGCTCCAACCCGTCGAAGAGCCTGAGGTACGAGTGAGTGACCTTAATCGCGCATCAGTCTGATAATGGACAAGTCATCCCCGGTTTTCACACGGATAAAGTAGATCCCCGGTGGCTCATCCAGCTGAAACCTGATCTCCCGTGTCCGGGCGTGATTACCACTGTAGACCATCCTGCCAGTGATATCGATCACCTGCACGATCACCTCGGGATGGACATCTCCCAGGTCCACAACGATTTCACCGGTACCAGCCAGCTGGCGGGCAGTTACAGGCCTGGTGGACCTGCCGCCAATCCCCACGGTTGATCCGGCGGTGTGACAGGAGGAGGTATCCGCGCAAAAACCGAAGGCTGTAATTTCCACGGCGTAACTGCCACTGGACGAAGGAGTGAATGACTGGCCGGTCTCTCCCTCCATAACAGCATACCCGTTGTTGCAGTCCAGCCACTGATAGGTTGCTCCGGCAGAGCCGGCGGTGAGGGTATTCACATCCTGAACGACCGCTGTGTCCACAGTGATTACATTGAAGAATTCAGCATATATGGAGTCACACCCTTCTGCGGTGCGAATGGTATCCATATAGGAACCCGAGGTGGTCCAGATCTCGCCATCAGGGGTCACATAGAATTTGCATGCCATTTCAACATCCACATGAAAGTAAGTATCGACACAGTTATGTTCCACCACGAAATAGAGGCTGTTATCGATACTGATATCGTTCCATTCAGAAGCTATACCCAGTGTTAAATCAGACCCCGCGGGCCATTTCGCAAGGGCAATGGCAGCCCCGTCCTGTCCGGCACCATAATCGTCAGGCTCGTTCGGGTCCCCGGATGAGGATCCACCCCAGTGTTGGTACAGTTCATCCACAGCGGTCCCGTCACCGGTTCCGGCGCTGCCCTGTCCACTCCAGAAATGGATGCCGATGTTGTCCCCGTCACCATCCCAGAGCCAGGTACCCTCTGTTTGCTGATCCGTTGCCCCGATCCACACATAGGCTATCCCCCCTCCGTCCATTACGGAGGTGTAGTCTGCCGGAACGGCTGCTCCGACAATGACTGCCTGGTAAATGGTATCCTGTTCCTCCCGGGTGTTGATTTCAGCCAGGTATCCGCCCCTCTCCACTGCACATGCAGATGCCGCGGCCCATGTCATCGTGGTCCGGATCACCTCGTACTTGTGTCCATTGAAGGTAAACTGGTGGACATCCTCTTCTGAGGCGCACTGGGCAACCACTGAATATCCAAATTCACAGGTCAGCAACAGCAGGATCACCAGTAACCTGTGAAATAATGATTTCATTACGGCGGAAAATCACTGCATTACCCCTCGAACTTAAAGGAGAGCTTCACCTTGGTGCGGTAGGACTCGATCTTCCCGTCCTTGATCTGCATGTCCATGGCGGAAACCTCCGCGATCCGGAGGTCCCGGAGTGTCTGCGAGGCCTTCTTGACCGCATTATTGGCCGCATCCTCCCATGAAGTGGTACTGGTGCCGACCAGTTCGATGATTTTGTAGACGCTGTTTGACATAATATTGGATTTATTGGTTTACTGCAATTTACAACCTCTGTGCATAGAAGTCAACGTTTTCTTTTTCCTGCAAGGAATATTTTCCCTATATTCGCCCGCGTTAACACTATTGCAGAAAAAGGTAACACGATGCCGGTTGTCCGTTTTGGCGTTTCATTCGAAAAGGAGGTGCTGGATGCACTGGATGAATATGTCCTCGAAAACAAGTTCTCCAACCGTTCTCAGGCGCTCCGGCACCTGGTGAACAGGCACATCGTGGAGAAGAAATGGCTGTGCAACAACCGGGTGGCCGGCGCGGTAACCCTTGTCTATGACCACCATAAGCGTGATATAGCCAACCACCTGGCCGGGATCCAGCTTGAGTACAGCAAGGAGATCCTTTCGGTGCAGCGTTATACGCTCAACGAGAACCTCAGCATGGAGGTGATCGTCCTGAACGGGATCTCGGCAAGACTGACCGAGCTCTCCGAGAAGCTGATCTCTGAAAAGGGGATCCAGCACGGGAAACTGACCATGACAAGGTTTGATTAGGGAAGTAAATGGAAATGGTAAGTAGTAATTGGTAAATGGTAATTGGTAATTGGAAAAAGGGATATGGAACATGGAGGTCAGTATAGGTAAGGAGACATGGAGGAAGCTGGATACAATGGAGCAGTGGTTCAGTAAACTGCCCGGATCCATCGTGGCATTTTCCGGCGGGGTGGATTCATCGCTGGTCCTCTACCTGGCCAGGAAATGGCAGGGAAGGGAGAGGGCCATCGGGGTGATCTCCAGGTCAGAAAGCCTCAAAGCGAAAGATTTTGAGCTTGCCCGATCCTTCAGCAGGCAGTTTGACATCCATATGGAGGTGATCGTAACCCGCGAGCTGGAAGATGAACGGTATAACAGGAACTCCATTGACCGTTGCTTTTTCTGCAAGGACCATCTTTACCATGACCTGCAGGTCATCCGCGACCGGTATCCCGGTTTTGAGGTGGTCAGCGGCACCAATGCGGACGACCGGGGTGATTACCGGCCCGGACAGAAGGCAGCGGAGAGTTACCGGGTGCATTCGCCGCTGGCGGAGTACGGCCTCACGAAGGATGAGGTCAGGCAGATTGCCAGGCACTTTGAACTGCCCAACTGGGACAAGCCCGCCAGTCCCTGTCTCAGTTCCAGGATACCCTACAACCACCGGATTACGCGGAAGAAACTTATGGAGATCGAGCGGGCGGAGGAGTTGCTCAATTCCTTCGGCTTTAAAGATGTAAGGGTCAGGCATTACGGCAACCATGGAAGGGTTGAGGTCGCAAAGGAGGATCTCCCGAGGCTGATGGAGATGTCAGCATCGGTGGTGGAAAAGATCAGGGGGATCGGGTTTGAGAAGGTGGTGATCGATCAGGAGGGATTGGTCTCAGGGAAAATGAACAGGGTCATTCAGTCCGTAAAGAGATAAAACCATAAATTTTCCACAGTGAAGAGGATATTGTATTACGATTGTTTTGCCGGTATCAGCGGGGACATGAACCTGGGGGCGCTGGTGGATGTGGGGGTTGATCCGGATTTCCTGAAACAGGAGCTGGAAAAACTGAACATTGAGGGGTTTCGCCTGGAGGTACAACCCGATGTCAGGAAGGGGATCAGCGGCACCAGGGTGACGGTGCGCATCGATCACCCGGAGAATGAAAAGCACAGGCACCTTCGCCACATTGAAGCGATCATCAATGGCAGTGCACTGTCCGGCCGGATCAAGGAGAAGTCCCTGGCCATTTTCAGGCTGGTGGCCGGGGCCGAGGCCAAGGTGCACAACATCCCTGTGGAGCAGGTGCATTTTCATGAGGTGGGAGCACTCGATTCCATCGCTGACATCGTGGGGGCAGCCATATGCCAGGAGTGCCTTGAAGTGGATGAGATCCGCTCGTCGCCGGTGCAGCTGGGGGGAGGGTTCGTCCAGTGTGCCCACGGGAAGATGCCGGTCCCGGCACCTGCCACCGCCGAGATCCTGGAAGGCATCCCGGTCAGGTCCGGACTGGTGGACTATGAGGCGACCACCCCGACGGGCGCCGCCATCCTTGCTGCGACCGTGGACTCTTTTTCACCGGCAGCGGAGATGACCATCTCCCGTACCGGATACGGGATCGGTCAGAGGGACGGCGAGATCCCCAATGTCCTCCGGGTTTACCTTGCCCGGACCGGTGAGCAGGAGGTAGAGGACCTCAGGGTGGAACATGCCGTCATGCTGGAATGCAATATCGATGACATGAAACCCGAGTGGTTCCCGCATGTGCATGAGCTTTTGTTCGAAGCGGGAGCCGCGGATGTGTTCATGGTTCCGGTCATCATGAAAAAATCGAGGCCGGCCCATATGCTCAGTGTGTTGTGTGACCCCGGCGTTGTGGAGCGGTTGAAGGAGATCATTCTGACAGAAACTTCCACGATCGGCCTCAGGGAGTACCCTGTAACCAAGAGCATGCTCAGGCGGGAGGTAATCGTGGTGCATACCCGGTTCGGGGATGTGAACGTAAAACGGAGCTATTACGGGGGAAGGCTCGTGAATGAGAAGCCGGAATACGAGCAGTGCAGGAAGCTGGCGCTGGAACAGAGGCTGACCCTCGAAGAGGTTCAGAAGGAAATATTCAGGAATTTGTAATGGAGAAAGCCGAAATCATCCGGTTGCTGCGGCAATTTAAGAACGGGGAGGCAGGAGAGGAGGAGATCGCTGAACGGCTGATGAGCCCCGGTGTGGAATCCCTTGGTTATGCTTCCATCGATACGGACCGGTTGGCCCGGACCGGGATTCCCGAGGTGATCTACTCCTCGGGCAAGAGCCCTGAACAGGTGGCTGAGATCGCTGAACGAATGCACAAAAGGGGTATCCCCGTACTGGCCACGCGTGCCGATCCCGGAGTTTACAGGGCGGTGGCGGAGAAGATCCCGGATGCCGAGTACCATGAGCAGGCCAGGGCCATCGTGTACCAGTCCCGGAAGTTGGAAATGAGCGGGGGTTATATCGCCGTGGTCTCGGCGGGAACTTCGGATATCCCGGTGGCCGAGGAGGCCGTGGTGACAGCAGAGTTCCTGGGAAACCGGGTGGAGCGGGTATATGATGTGGGAGTGGCCGGTATCCACAGGCTGCTCAACAAGATGGAGCTGATCAAAGGGGCCGGCGTGATCATCGTGGTGGCCGGTATGGAAGGGGCACTGGCCAGCGTGGTGGGGGGCCTGGTGGACAAACCCGTGATCGGGGTGCCATGCAGTACCGGCTACGGGGCCAATTTCGGAGGGGTTTCCGCCCTGCTCGCCATGCTGAACAGCTGTGCTACCGGAGTAAGCGTGGTGAACATCGATAACGGATTCGGGGCAGCGTGCCAGGCCAGCCTCATCAATCATAATCTGAAGCATGAGTGAGATCAGTGTGCTGGTGATGTCGGCGGCGACGATCGGGGTGATCCACACCCTGCTGGGGCCTGACCATTACCTGCCCTTTATTGTGCTGAGCAGGGCGCGGAACTGGACCCGGACCCGGACCCTCTGGATCACCTTTATCTCGGGGGTCGGTCATGTGGGCGGATCGGTCGTCCTGGGCCTGATCGGGATCGCCTTGGGCATCAGCCTGAGCAGACTGGAGGCCATTGAAGCCAGGCGGGGAAGCCTGGTGGGCTGGATGCTCATTGCCTTCGGGGTATTGTACAGCGCATATGGTCTCTATAAATATTTCAAAAAGGGGGCCCATCTCCACCTTCCCTCCTTCATGCGTCCGCGGTCCATCCGCCACAGCGACCTGCACCTGGCCGGGGAGATTGAAGAATCAAAAGATGCGGGAAGACTGACCCCGTGGATCCTTTTTCTTATCTTTGTCTTCGGGCCCTGCGAGGTATTGATCCCGATGCTGATCTATCCGGCCGCCGAACACAACACAATGGGCGTGATCCTGGTGGCACTGGTCTTCGGAATTGCCACCATAGGGACCATGCTAATGGTGGTATGGCTCGGCTACAGGGGGGCATCACTTCTCAGGTTCAGGGGGAAAGAGTACCAGATCCACCTGCTGGCCGGCCTGGTGATACTGCTGGCTGGAGTCGGCATGCAGTTCCTGGGACTTTAATCCCGGATTTATCCGGCAATTTCAGCAACGATTTTCCGTATAAATCGTATCAGTAGTGCTTATGCGAGACAGTCATATAATAAAAAAGATCCCGGCTGTCGGCCTCTTTCTTCTTCTGGCCGTCCCTCATGCCTCAGGGCAGATCGATTTCCCGGCAGGTTCCGGATTCAGGTACCTCAAGGGGAAAGACGCTGCCAACCTATCCCCGAACTGGATCTATGGCAGTTTTGACGACTCGGGCTGGAGCGCGGGGGATGCACCCATCAGGTATGGTGACGGGGAAGGCGGCACGGTGCTTGACGATATGCAGAACAGCTATTCAACGGTATATATGCGCTCCTCATTCCTGGCACAGCGGGTCGATTCCCTCACGGCCATCAGTCTGCTGGTCAACTACGATGACGGATTTGTGATCTGGATCAACGGGAAAATGGTCCTGAGCCAGTATGCCCCCGCTCTTCTGACCTATGACGGATTTGCCACGGAACTTCATGAGTCGGGCCAGTTCGAGTCATTCCTTCTGGAACCGGGACAGGCTGACCTGGTCGAGGGAGAGAATACCCTGGCCATCATGGGATTCAACCAGAACCTTGAAAGCACCGATTTTCTCATTGACATTGCCATACATGCAGAAGCGACCCCCCCGGTCCTGCATGATACGGCCGGACTGAAATTCAGCGTTCAATCAGGATTTTACGAGAATCCGTTCTACCTGGAGATCATGCCATCCAATCCTTTATGGAACGTGCTCTACACGATTGACGGGAGCAACCCGCAGACATCAGCGACTGCTGTTGTGGAAACCGATACCGCCAGGATCTGGGTTGATCCGGGATCCTATGACGGGCGGCCCCGGACCGGAGCTTTCATCGTAAGGGCTTCTTCCTCTGTGGACGGGATCATCCCCTCGGTGCCGGAATCGCGAACCTTTATTTTCCTTGACGAAGTGCTAGCACAGGAGGATCCGGGCGGGGGCTGGCCTACCGGGCCGGTAAATAACCAGGCGATCGACCTTGTGATGGATCAGAGGATTGTTTATCACCCCTATTATGAAGATGACATGATCCTCGCCATGACAGATATACCCTCCATTTCTGTCATTACCGACCTGGACAACCTGTTCAATCCGGAAACAGGTATCTATGTAAATGCCTGGGGACACGGTTTTGCCTGGGAGCGGGAGTGTTCCGTGGAGCTGATCAATCCCGACGGGACGGAAGGATTCAATGTCAATGCGGGTTTGAGGATCAGGGGAGGATGGAGCCGCCACCCTGAATTTCCCAAGCATGCTTTCCGCCTTTTCTTCAGGTCGGATTACGGGGATTCCAAACTCTATTTTCCGCTTTTCGGGGATGAGGGTGTGGACCGGTTTGACAAGATCGACCTGAGGACTGCCCAGAACTGGGCATGGACCCATCCCTATGACGAAAGTCACAACACCTTCCTCAGGGATGTATTTTCAAGGGATACGCAGGGGGAGATGGGTCAGCCCTACACCCGAAGCAGGT
>CAYXUD010000109.1:0-3744 GCA_964467775.1 uncultured Bacteroides sp.
TGTCGCTCCCCACCCGGGTGATCTTGTTCTCCTGCAGCGCCCGGAGCACCTTGGCCTGTGCCGAAAGGCTCATATCCCCGATCTCATCCAGGAAAATGGTGCCCCCGTCGGCCTGCTCGAATTTCCCCTTTCGCTGCTTGATGGCCGAGGTGAAGGCTCCCTTCTCATGTCCGAACAGTTCACTTTCGATCAGCTCCGAAGGGATGGCGGCACAGTTCACCTCGATAAAGGGGCCCGCCGAACGCCCGCTGCTCTCATGGAGCGAACGGGCCACAAGCTCCTTCCCGGTCCCGTTGTCGCCGGTGATCAGGACCCTTGCATCGGTGGGGGCCACCTTCTGGATGATCTCCTTTACCTGGCGGATGGCAGCGGATTCACCCACCATCTCATAGGCCCTGCTCACCTTTTTCTTCAGCACCCTGGTCTCCGTGATCAGGCTGGTCTTGTCCAGCGCATTGCGGATGGTGATCAGCAGCCGGTTCAAATCCAGGGGTTTCTCGATAAAATCATAGGCCCCCTTCTTGATGGCCTCCACCGCGTTGTCAATGTTCCCGTGACCCGAGATCATGATCACCTGGGTATCGCCCTCCGATTCGAAGATCTTCTCCAGGACCTCCAGTCCGTCCATCTCCGGCATCTTGATATCGCAGAGCACGATATCATAACTGCCTGACCTGTATTTTTCAAGTCCCTCTGCGCCGTGTTCTGCAAGCTCCACGGTGAATTTCTCATATTCGAGGATCTCCCTGAGGGTATTCCTGATGCTTTTCTCGTCGTCTATGACCAGGATATTTGCCATGATCGGTATTGGTTAGATGCCCACCAGCTCGGCAATCACACCCTCCTTGAGCGCAAATTCGGACTGGACCAGTTTCCTGATTTGGCATGCACGTATCACAAAACTAACAAAAATCGATGCGGCCACAATCATCTCCACGCGCACCGGCTCCATTCCCGGCATGATCTTTCTCTCTTCCAGGGCTGAACGGAGAAGGACACCGTGCATCTTCCTGAAATCCTCCATGGCGATCTCCCTTCCGTGGCCCACATCCTCCACCATGCCCGACCGGTGCCTGATCAGGGCATAAAATGTATCAAAGGAGCCGGAGGCTCCGATCAGGGTGCGGGGCTTTTCCCTTTCAACGGCCTCGAAGAGGGGCTGAAGTTCCTGGCGGAAATAGAATTCAAGGGCATGCACCTCTTCGCCGGTGATGGGATCCGACAGGTCGAAAAGCTCCAGGATCCTGGCCATGCCCAGCTCGAAACTGCGTTTCCAGATGATCCCCTCGCGGTTGCAGATGATGAACTCGTTGCTTCCGCCCCCGATATCAAGGATCATCACCTTTTTGTCGGTGAGAGGAACCGCCTGCCGGACACCCTTGAAGATAAGTTCCGCCTCCCGGTCGCCCGGGATCACCCTTACCCGTAACCCGAACCGCTTCTCCACCTCGCTCACAAACTGCTTTCCGTTGCTGGCATTGCGGATGGCCGAGGTGGCAAAGACCCTGATCTCCTCCACCCCGAACTTCCTGATGGTCTCCATATGGTTCTGGATGGCCACAAATCCCCTTTCGAAGGCATCCGGCATGATCCGGTTGATCTGGATGCCCCCGCGGCCCAGCTTCACCGGCTGCTTGCTGGAATGGAGGATCTCAAAGCTGCGCTCCTTCATCTCTGCGATCAGAAGGTTGAAGGTGTTGGTCCCGAAGTCAAGGATGGCGATCATCACTGTGCATTATGAAGGGTAGCGGAGCCATTTCCAGATCTCCCTGTAGCTGTTTTTCTTGCCATACATCAGGATCCCGGTGCGGTAAACCTTCCCTGCCACCCAGGTCATCCCCAGGAAGGTTCCCACCAGCAGGGACCCGGAGACAGTCACCTGCCACCACGGTACCCCGAAGGGGATCCGGACCATCATGACCACGGGGGAGGTGAAAGGGATGATGCTGAACCAGAAGGCCAGTGATCCGTCCGGATTGTTCACCGCGCTGATCATCACATAGATGCCCAGGATCAGGGGCAGGATCACGGGCAGGATCAGCTGCTGGGTATCGGTCTCATTGTCCGCAGCCGATCCGATCACAGCGAACATGGCCGCGTAGAGGAGGTAGCCGAAAATGAAGAAGAAGAGGAAAGAACCGAGCATGACGCCGGCATTGATGGTATCCAGGGCATCGAAGAGCTCCTGTGCCATCTCCGGCCCCTCCCCGATAATGGCCTGGTCCCCGGTGTTGTCCCCTTCCCCGCTGAAAAGGTCCGGGGCCACCACCTGTTCGGTGGCTGTCCGGTTCACCTCGGGGAAGAATGCTGCCTTCAGTCCGGCCACCAGGACAAAGGAGAAGACGATCCAGATGACGAACTGCGTCAGCCCGGTCAGTCCCACCCCGGCGATCTTCCCAAGCATCAGCTGGAAAGGCCTTACAGAGCTTACGATCACCTCGATGATCCGGCTGACCTTCTCCTCGATCACCCCGCGCATGACCTGGGAACCGAAGAAAAAGATAAAGAAAAAGACCAGCAGGCCGCCCAGGTAACCCACCCCCATCACCACACCGGTGTTGGTCTCCCGGGTCTCTCCCTCCCTGGTCCACTTGATGCTGCGGAAATTCAGCGTGGTCTCCACTTCGGCCAGGATCCGCTCAAGGTCCTCAATGTCATGGGTGGAAAGCTTCAGATGCTCGATCTCATTTTCCATGAACCTCTTGATGTAGCTTGTCACCTCGAGGGAAACCTGTTTCGTGGAGTAGATCAGGGTGGACTCCGAAGCCAGGATGTTGGCAGGGATAAAGAGGACCGCGTAATATCCCGTTTCATCGAATCCCGCCTTGAAGCTCTCCAGGGGCACATTTTCGATCACCTTGAATTTCAGGTATTCCGTGTCTGTGATCACGCAGGATGGGCCCTCCGGCCCGTAATCGGTGAAGAGCCTGGAATCATCCAGCACTGCTATGGTCTTCTCCTGCTTGTCCTCCAGTGTGGCAAAGTACATGGGGATCAGCACATAGGCTGCAAAGATAAAGGGCCCGAGAACGGACATGATGATGAATGATTTCTTCCGGATCCTGGTCAGGTACTCGCGCTGTATGATCAGTAGCGTCTTGCTCATCTTGCCCGGCTGTTTGTATGGGTTGCCTCTTTGACCACCTGGATGAAGATCTCATTCATGCTGGGCAGGATCTCGTGGAAGGCCCTGATCTCCGTAATGGCCAGCAGACTGCGCAGGAGGTCGCTGGAGCTCCCCCCCTTTCTGATCCGGATGGTGGCCTGTTGCCCCATCCCGTTACTGTCCACCCGGAGCAGTTCAAATCCAGGCCCGAGCCCGCCGGCCAGCTTACCGGGATCACCCGAGAAGGTCACCTGGTACTTGTTGTCCCGGTACCTTTCCCTGATGGCGGTTATCTCGCCCTGAAGGATGGTTTCCGAGGCATTGATCAGGGTGATGTGGTCGCACAGCTCCTCCACGGAGGCCATGTTGTGGGTGGAGAAGATGATCGTGGCACCCTGCTCTCTCATCCGGAGGATCTCGTTCTTCAGCAGGTCCACATTGATGGGGTCAAAGCCGCTGAAGGGTTCATCGAAGATCAGCAGGCTGGGTTCATGGAGCACCGTGGTGATGAACTGCACCTTCTGGGCCATCCCCTTGGAGAGCTCCTCCACCTTTCTGTCCCACCATGCCCCAAGCTCAAGCTTTTCGAACCAGAGCTTCAGCCGCTTCATGGCTTCCTGCCGGCCCAGTCCTTTCAG
>CAYXUD010000110.1:0-100767 GCA_964467775.1 uncultured Bacteroides sp.
CGAAACTATAAGCGCTGTTTTCATTTCCAAATCTGTCCGTTGTCAAGGTGGCTCCATTTACTGTTCCATCATGCCCGTTTCCGCTTTCGTCATTGGCATTACCGTTAAAGGGGTAGTATGCAACTAAATCATCGGTCTGTCCATAAGCTGAAAGACATATAAAAAAGATCGCAGCTATGAGTAATCCTATTCTTTTCATGGTTTTCTCATGTTTTGTTTGGGCCACTGATTTTGGTAAATGGCTGGAATTATGAAGTTTATTTTCGATCGATTACTCTAAAGGTACAATAAAATGATGGATACATATGCTAGAATTGGACGAATATTGATTCCCTGACCGATCTCCCGGCCCCTTGTCACATTAATCCCTGTAACCAAATCTTGAGCATTATGAAATACGGAGTAAACCGGGTCACCCTCGTCGGGAATGTGGGCGAGGTGCCCAGGGTGTCGGAACGGGACGGGGAGGCTTTTGTGGCCAATTTCCCGCTTGCGACCAATGAGGTGTGGCGTGACAAGGAGGGAGAGGAGGTCAGGCGCACTGAATGGCACCGGATCGTGGTGTGGAACAGGGCGGCTGAAATTGTGAAGCAGCACGTGAAAAAGGGGGATGCCCTCTACGTGGAGGGGAAGATCTCCACCAATTCCTGGGATGACAAGGAGGGGAACAAGCATTACAGCACGGAGATCGTCTGCGACAATTTCCTGTTCCTTTCACCCAAAAATAATGGTGAACCAGGGGAAGAGTAGTGCCTAGCGGGCGCCCAGGCCTTTCAACAGGGCGACCATCTCCTGGTCATCCTCTTTTTCAGCAAGGCTCAGGGGAGTGTTGCCGTCCCCGGCTTTTGCATTGATATCGGCACCTTTTTCAACCAGGTATTTCACCAGGTCGGGCCGGTTATTCCTGGCCGCCATCATCAGGCACGTATATCCCTTGATATACCCTGAGCTGGCCGATTCATCCACATTGGCACCCATTTCCAGGAGTTTGTCAGTCACATTAAACGAGATGTTTTCTGATAATATCCCGGTCACCGCGGTGGTAAAGGCGGTGGTGCCGTCCGGCAGGGCCGCGGATGCATCAGCCCCTTTTGAGAGCAGGAGGTTAACCAGCTCTTCGGACCTGGCAGAGGCTGCCATCAGGGGGGTATGCCCGGAATTGGCGGGCATGTTCAGATCTGCTCCCTTCTCAATCAGGTACTTCCCTATATCTACCATGTTGTACTGGCACGCAACGATCAGCGCAGTGGATCCGTAATTCGGATCCTTGAAGTTGATATCAACACCTGCTTCAACCAGTTTTTTCACCTGGTCCAGGTCCTGGTACATCACAGCGGTAATAAGCTCTCCGCCCTCCTGGGCAAAAGATGCTCCGGGAAGGATCAGGGAAATTAAGGAGAATGTTACGAGGAGTCGTTTGAGATCTATTTTCATTGCATATGGTTTTAGTAGTGGCCGGGGAGTAGATCCTCCACCAGCCGGACATGATCAACTGTTGCAGGTTTATGCAACAATTTACGAACTGGAAGCCTCCAAGTCAAGAAGCTATTAAACAGGATCCCGGTTGCGGTAGGATTCCAGCGGTTCACAGGAGCAGACCAGGTTCCTGTCGCCGTAGCCATCGTTGATGCGGCTGACCGGGGGCCAGAACTTGTTCTCCCTTACCCAGGGCAGGGGGAACGCTGCCTTCTCCCTGGAATAGTCCCGCCACCAGTCATCCGCAAGCAGCACTTCGGCTGTATGGGGTGCTTTCCGAAGCGCGCTTCCCTCCACCTCCTGCCTTCCTTCGGCGATCTCCATGATCTCCTGATGGATATCGGTCATGGCCTGGATAAAACGGTCCAGCTCGGCTTTCGATTCGCTTTCGGTGGGTTCCATCATCAGGGTGCCGTGTACCGGGAAGGAGAGGGTAGGGGCGTGGAAGCCGTAATCCATCAGCCTTTTGGCAATATCGGCCTCTGTGATATCCGCCAGGGCCTTGAATTTCCTGCAGTCCAGGATCATCTCGTGGGCCACGAACCCCCCGGTTCCCCTGTAGAGGATATCGTAATGGTCTTTCAGGCAGGCCGCCACGTAGTTGGCATTCAGGATGGCCATCCGGGTCGATTCGGCCAGGCCCTCCGCCCCCAGCAGATGGATGTACGCGTGTGAGATGGCAAGGATCCCCGCGCTGCCGTAAGGTGCGGCAGCCACGGAACCGATGCCCTTCATGCCTCCAGTCTCGACCAGGGGATGGGTGGGAAGGAACTCCACCAGGTGGCTGGCCACACCGATGGGGCCTGCCCCCGGGCCGCCTCCCCCGTGGGGAATGGCGAAGGTCTTGTGCAGGTTGAGGTGGCACACATCGGCCCCGATGAAGGCCGGGCTGGTGAGGCCTACCTGGGCATTCATATTGGCACCGTCCATGTAGACCTGTCCCCCGTTTTCATGCACAATGTCGATGATCTCGCGGATGTTATCCTCGAACACCCCGTGGGTGGAGGGATAGGTGATCATGATGGATGAGAGCGCATCCCTGTGGGTTTCGGCCAGCTCCCTCAGGTGGTGCGTGTCAATGTTCCCGCGATCATCGAAGTTGACCACTTTCACCTCCAGTCCCGCCATCACTGCGCTGGCCGGGTTGGTCCCGTGTGCCGAAGCGGGGATAAGGACGATATTCCTGTGGCCGTCACCCCGGTCCCTGTGGTACGCCTGGATCACCATCAGTCCGGTATACTCCCCCGATGCGCCGGAATTGGGCTGGAACGAAATGGTCTCAAAACCCGTGATCTCCTTCAGGGCATATTCCAGTTCATTGATCAGCTGGTGGTAGCCTTCCGTCTGGTCGATGGGGACAAAGGGATGGACATTGGCGAATTCTGGCCAGCTGACCGGCATCAGCTGGGTGGCCGCATTCAGTTTCATGGTGCATGAGCCCAGGGGTATCATGGACTGGGTCAGGGAGATGTCTTTGTGTTCCAGCATCCTGATATAGCGCATCAGGTCCGTTTCAGACCTGAACCTGTTGAATATTTCCTGCTTCAGAAAAGGGGAATTCCGGGCAAATGCGGGGTCGAATGCAACGGTGGTTTCAAGGGAATCCTCGAAGTGCACAGCCTTTTTCACTGCCGCCGAAAAGATACCCAGGATCTCGTTAAGCCTCTCCTCATCGGCAGTCTCATCCGTTGACATCTGGACGATGTTTTCGGATGGATAGTAAAAGTTAACCTGCTCTTCAAGCGCTTTTTCCCTGATGGCCCCGGTGGTCATTCCGCCGGGAAGCTCCACCTGCAGGGTGTCAAAGAAGTTGTCATGGACCACCCTGTAGCCCAGTTCCTTCAATTGTTCCGCGAGGTAGGCGGCACCGGTGTGAATGTTGGATGCGATCCTCTGCAGACCTTCCGGGCCATAGAACACCCCGTACATGCCGGCCATGCTGGCCAGCAGGGCCTGGGCAGTACAGATATTTGAAGTGGCCCGCTCCCTTTTTATGTGCTGCTCCCTGGTTTGCAGGGCCATCCTCAGGGCAGGCTTTGCGTTCTCATCGATGGAGATCCCGATGATCCTGCCGGGCATATGCCTTTTAAAGCGCTCACTGGTGGCAAAATAGGCGGCGTGCGGTCCGCCGTAGAACATGGGGATCCCGAAGCGCTGGGTGGAACCCACCACCACATCGGCACCCCATTCACCGGGGGGGGTGATCAGCACCAGGCTCATGAGATCCGCGGCCACGGCCACCGGGATCCCATTCTCGTGCGCGGACCGAACAAGATCCCTGTAGTCCCGGATACTCCCGTCCGCTGCAGGGTACTGGACAAAACAGCCGAATATTTGATCGTCGAACGCAGTGTCAGTATAGGATCCGAAAGAGAGTTCGATCCCGAGCGCTTCGGCCCTGGTCATCAACACCGCCCTGGTCTGGGGGAATATGTTCCCGTCCACGAAGAAGCTGTTCTTTCCTGCCCTGACCGCTTCCCTCGGCCGTGCATTGAACAGCATGATCATAGCTTCGGCGGAGGCAGAAGCCTCGTCCAGAAGGGATGCATTGGCGATCTCCATCCCGGTGAGATCCATGACCATGGTCTGGAAATTGAGCAGTGCCTCGAGCCTCCCCTGTGAGATCTCAGCCTGGTAGGGCGTATAGGAGGTGTACCAGTTCGGGTTCTCCAGGATGTTGCGCTGTATGACGGCCGGCAGGTATGTATTGTAAAACCCAAGTCCGATGTAAGATCTGAACAGCCTGTTCTTCCCTGCGACCTCCCTCATTTTCCGTATATAGGCATGCTCACCGATCCCTTCCGGGAGGTTGAGCGGAAGGGGATTGAAGATGGCGGGGGGAATGGTCTTCTTTACCAGTTCGTCCAGGGAGGAGACGCCAATCTTTTGAAGCATTTCATCGGCTTCGGACTGCCGCGGGCCCAGGTGACGCTGGCGAAAGCTATCAGGTTTCATCTATTTGAAAGTTGAAGTATACCGCATGGAATTGAAGCCCAAATATAGTCAAAAGGGACTTCAATCCCCGGGTCAGGAACCATGTTATAGAAACCCCCTGAGGAATGGATTTTCAGCAGCCTCCTTCCCTATGGAAGTGGAGGGCCCGTGGCCTGGATGGACCACCGTTTCAGGGGGCAGTACCATCAAACGCTTCCGGATCGATTCAATGAGTGTGTCATAATCACCGCCCGGCAGGTCTGTCCTCCCGATGCTCCCCTGGAAGAGGGCATCCCCGGTGATCACAAATCTGCCCTCGCTTGAGTAGAATGCCAGGCTCCCCATGGAGTGCCCGGGAACATGAATGGACAGCAGGGTGTGGTTCCCTATGGTAACGGATTCGTTGTCTTCCAGGAATTCATCGATCCCTTCCAGGGGCTCCACGCGCCATCCGAACAGCTCCCCCAGCATGGGCACACTCTCCACCACCGGACCCTCATCCCTGTGAGCCCTGAAGCTGCAGCCGTGCTTCGATTTCATATACCGGATACCGAGCACATG
Organism: uncultured Bacteroides sp.; assembly: GCA_964467775.1. Taxonomy (GTDB): domain Bacteria; phylum Bacteroidota; class Bacteroidia; order Bacteroidales. The sequence continues at coordinate 4,972 of CAYXUD010000110.1, forward strand.
GTCCACATGGCAGTGGGTATTGATCATTCCTTTGATCGCCAGGCCTTTTGCCGCGATGATGGCTTCAAATTCCTCCTTTTCCCCGTCCGAATAGAAGGCGGGGTCCACCACCAGGCAATCCCCGGTTTCATCCCAGACCAGGTATGTATTCACCTGGAAGGCATTGAATGCAATGGCTTCGGTCCTTATCATTTCAGCTGTCTTTCCCCCGCAGCAGTGGAACAAAGGTGAAGTACCCGTGTTCGGTCCGGTGAAACTGGTCCTCAGATTCACGGATGACACGCACCATCCTCTGACCCGAGAACCCTCCTTCAGGAATCACCAGGATCCCGCCCACATTCAGCTGTTCCAGGAGCAGGCGGGGGACCTCAGTGGCGGCTGCGGTGACCAGGATCCTGTCAAACGGGGCATAGGCGGGAAGCCCTTCATACCCGTCCCCGTAAAAGAAGACAGGTTTGTAGTTCAGGGGTGCCAGTGTTTTCTGTGCATCCAGGAAAAGCTGCCTCTGGCGTTCAATGGTATAGACCCGTGCACCCAGCTCCAGCAGGACCGCGGTCTGGTAGCCGGAACCGGTTCCAACCTCCAGGACCTTATGGTGTTTCTGCACTGCCAGGAGTTCGGTCTGGAAGGCAACCGTATAGGGTTGCGAGATGGTCTGGCCGGCGGATATGGGAAAGGCTTTATCCGTATAGGAGAAGTTGATGAAACTGCTGTCCATAAAGAGGTGCCTGGGAACCCGGTTCATGGCTTCAAGCACGTTTTCATCCATGATCCCCTTGGAACGGATAGAGTCTATCAGTTTCTTTCTGAGACCTTTATGGCGATAGCTGTCCATTTGTCCTGCACGAAGAGTTAAATATAGTTCATATTATTGAACATATATGACCATTTTTTTTGATCCCTGATGCAATTATTTATAGTGGTTTGCAGTTATACAATGAAGAGGTCAGCTACTGAATGAAAAACCACAGGAACCAACGCCTTCTTTACATTCTGTTCGACTTCCTGGCTGCTGCCGCGGCGTGGATCCTCTTTTACATGTTCCGGAAGGTCCAGATCGAGCCCCTGGTATTCGGTGTGGATGTCCCCATCACGCTTGGTTCACGTTTCTGGGCCGGTGCTATTGGCCTGCCCTTCGCATGGATCATTTTCTACTATTTTACCGGATTCTACAACAATGTGTTCCGGCGCTCGCGCCTGGATGATTTCACACGGACATTCCTGACCTCCCTGCTGGGGGTTATCCTGATCTTCTTCCTGCTGATCCTGGATGACACCATTGTGGATTATACCAACTATTACAGTTTGTTCTTCACCCTCTTCCTGCTGCATTTCTTCCTGACGCTCATACCGCGGATGTTCATCACCGGCATAACGGTGAGCCGGGTTCACCAGAGAAAGATAGGTTTTAAGACCGTCATGATAGGCAGCAATGAGAGCGCAGTGGATGTCTATACGGATATCAAGGACCAGAAGAGATCGAGCGGACACGAAATCCTGGGATTTATCAGTGTCCACCAGAAGGATCATTACCAGCTGCAGGACCATATTGCCCACCTCGGGGGCCATGAAAACATGGAAACCATTCTTCGCGACCTGGAAGTGGAAGAGGTGATTATTGCACTGGAACCTTCAGAACAGGGGAAGATAGGCGATATCATCAACAGGCTCTCCCTGCTGGATGTGCGTATCAGTGCGATCCCGAGCATGACCGATATCCTCAGCGGGAAGGTGAAGAGCACCACCATTTTCGGCACACCGCTTCAGGAGGTCACCCATGAATTGATGCCGGTCTGGCAGCAGAATGTGAAGCAGATGCTGGATATGGTACTCTCCATCATTTCACTGATCGTTCTGCTGCCGCTGATCATTTTCCTTGTCATCGGTGTAAAAATGTCCTCGCCGGGTCCTGTTCTCTACAGGCAGCAGAGGGTTGGACGGTTTGGCAAACACTTTAAGATCTACAAGTTCAGGTCAATGTACCACAATGCCGAAGAGAACGGTCCGGAATTATCCTCAAAACACGATCCCAGGGTGACACGGTTCGGCCAGTTCATGCGCAGGCACAGGCTGGATGAGATCCCCAATTTCATCAATGTCCTGAAAGGGGATATGGCACTGGTGGGTCCAAGGCCTGAACGTGAGTATTTCATCAATAAGATCACCGAGCAGGCCCCGCACTATATACACCTGCACAAAGTAAAACCGGGAATCACTTCATGGGGACAGGTGAAGTACGGGTATGCCGAAAGTGTGGAGGAGATGATCAAGCGCCTCAGGTATGACATCCTCTACATTGAGAACATGTCCCTGTTCGTGGACCTGAAGATCCTGTTCTATACGGCCATTACCATTGTAAAGGGAAGGGGGGTGTAGCACAGCCAAACCCCCCTTGTCCTGATCTCCTGCTCCGCTCTTCCTACTGTAACCCCCGTCCCTTGAGCAGCGGTTCAATGGTGGGCTCCCTGCCCCTGAATTTCACATACATTTCCATCTCATCCTCTGATCCTCCTTTTTCCAGGATATTCACTCTGAACGCCATGGCCGTTTTCTGGTCGTACAGGCTGGTTTCAAGGAAGGCGTTGAATGCATCCTTATCCAGCACCTCTGCCCAGATATAGCTGTAGTAACCGGCAGCATAATCGCCTCCGGAGAAAATATGCCGGAAATAGGTGGAACGGTAACGGGGAATAATTTCATCGATCAGTCCGATCCGTTCCACTGACTCTTTCTCGAATTCAATGACATCGATGCCCGCAGCATCTTTGAGGGTGTGATAATCCATATCAAGAATGGAAGCCGCCAGGATTTCGACAGTTCCAAAACCCTGGTTGAATTTGCCGGCAGCTTCCAGTTTACGGATGATTTCAGCCGGGATCATCTCCCCGGTTTCATAGTGCTTCGCATAGCTCTTCAGCACATCCGGATGAGCCGCCCAGTTCTCCATGATCTGGGAAGGAAGCTCCACAAAATCCTGTGCCATTTCAGCACTGGTGGTTAGATAGGCACACTTTGTCATCATGGAATGAAGGGCATGGCCAAACTCGTGGAAGAAGGTCTCTGTCTCGTCGAAACTCAGCAGTGCCGGTTTGCCTTCGGTGGGCCTGGTGAAGTTCATCACGATCAGGTGGACAGGGGTAATCCGCTTCCCGTTTTCCACATGTGCCTGCCGGATCTCAGCGCTCCATGCCCCGCTCCTTTTCCCGGGCCTGGGATAAAAGTCCATATAAAGGATTCCCAGGTGTGAACCATCCTTCTCCTTCACCTCGTATGCCATCACCTCTTCATGATAAACCGGCAGGTCTTTCCTCTCAACGAAAGTGAGGCCGTAAAGGTTGTTCACTACATTGAAGAGGCCCTCTGTTACTGCTTCCAGGCTGAAGTATGCCCGGACCTCCTCCTCATCCAGATCGTATCTCTCTTTCCGGATCTTCTCAGCATAGTACCACCAGTCCCATGACTCCAGTTCGAATCCGCCGCCCTCCTTAAGGATCATCTCCTGCATCATGGATGCTTCCTCAACAGCTTTTTTAAGGGCCGGTTCCCAGATCCTCATGAGCAGGTCATACACATTCTCCGGTTCCCTGGCCATCCGGTCGGCCAGCGCAAAGTCAGCATATGTTTCATATCCCAGAAGGTTGGCCCTCTCAAGGCGCAGTGCCAGGATCTCCTTGATGATCTCTTTGTTGTCATATTCATTTCCGTTGTTGCCGCGCATGAACATGGCCTTGAAGATCTCCTCCCGGAGCTGACGGTTCTCAGCATATTGCAGGAACGGGATCCAGCTGGGCTTCTGGAGCGTAAAGAGCCACTTTCCTTCCTGCCCTGCATCGGCGGCTGCTTCAGCTGCTGCCGTCCGCACCGACACGGGCAGACCCGTCAGGTCAGCCTCATCCTCAATATACAGCCTGTAATTGTTGGTCTCTTCCAGCAGGTTGTTTCCAAACTGCAGGGTGAGCATGGAAAGCTTCTCATCGATCTCCCTGATCCTGGCCTTCCCCTCTTCATTCAGGCTGGCGCCTCCCCTTTCAAACCGCTGATAGATCTTTTCCACGACCCTGGATTGCTCAGTGGAGAGACCGGCGGTCTCCCGGTTCTCGTAAACCGCTTTCACTTTCCGGAAAAGTGCTTCATTGAGCATCATGTTGCTCTGGTGAGCGGAGGTGATCGGAACCAGTATTTTGGCAATGGAATCAATCTCATCACTGGTCTCTGCTGAACGCAGCCTGTAAAACACCCCTTTCACTTTGCGCAGCACCTCTCCGCTGATATCGAATGCAGCAATGGTGTTTTCGAAATCAGGAGCTTGCATATTGGCTACAATGGCTTCAATTTCAGCTTCTTGCTGACGGATCCCCTCTTTGAAAGCAGGGAGGAAGTGCTCATTTTTTATCAGGTCGAAAGGTGGAACGCCGAAAGGTGTGTCATATGTTGACAGGAAGGGATTAATGCTCTGATCTGTTTTCGTCTGGCATCCCGACAGCAGGATCAATAAAGCTGCAAGGGGTGTAAATCGTTTTCTCATGCCGGTTCTGATTTTGAACGGCTAAATATAATGATAAAAAGGAAGGGCTGTCATGTCGAGTAACAGCCCTTCCGGCAGAAACCTAAAGATTTTGATAATGGTGAAATTGCCAGCAGCCAGAAAAACCTGAATCAGATTTTGTCTGTCTCAACGATCCTGCCGAGAATATCGGCGTAAGGCATCATCAGGTACTCCCTGCCTTCGAATTCCAGTTCTGTCCCTGTGAAATTCTTGTAGAAGACCACATCTCCCACTGAAATCTCAGGGTCCTCGATGCCGCTTAATGCCAGCACTTTGGCGAACCTGGGCTTCTCTTTGGCCGTATCGGGAATGATAATGCCCGAAGCTGTCTTCTCTTCAGAGGCTTCCACTTCCAGAAGCACATGCTGATTGATTGGCTGTAACTCTTTCATCTTCATTGGTTTTTAGGTTTAATAATCAAGTCGAACTCATTGTATCTCAAGCAGCTGATTGATCCTGGCCCTGTCGAACCCCACAACCACCTGTCCGTTTATCTCTGTCTGCGGCACCCCCTGCTGCCCGCTTTTCCTGACCATGGCCTCAGCTGCCGAGGTATCGGAAGCCACATTTACCTCCCGGTAGGAAACATGGCGGCTCTCCAGGTAGGTCTTCAAAGTGTTGCACCATGAGCAGGTGGGGGTGGTATATACCGTGACCTGTTTCGGCTTCTTGCTGCCGGCATCCCGGACGGCACCCATCTCACGGCCCGCCAGGATGGAATCATAGGCCGCTTCGGTCTGGCAGCCCTTGATGATATTCACCACCCTGTTTAGCCTGAATACCACAAGGCTGGGTGCGGTATCGATACCGAGCCTGTCATGGATATCACGGACCTGGTTCACATCCGCTTTCAGAACGGCAGGTTCCCCCGGAACAACCAGCCCCGTGATCCGCTTCAGTGCGCATTCACTCTGTTCAGCTCCTCCCTTGTAGAGGAGTAGGAATGAATACTCCATCCCCGAAATTCTGCGCTCCAGCTCGGCGTATGATCCTATCGAAACTGTTTTCATGCTTCAAATCCAAGTTTTGACACCCTGAACATTTGAGGGACCAAAGAAATAAAAGGAATGAATCGTAGTCAGTAACCTTTGTCACACAAGGGCGAATAATCAATGCGCCCCCTTGAGAGGGTCACCATTCCCTGTTTCTCCATCTGCTTCAGCAGACGCGATATGACCTCCCGGGAACTGTTCATGGCCTGGGCCACCTCCTGGTGGGAGCCCTCAAAAATGGTCTTTCCTGTGGATCTGAAACGGTCTGTGAAGAATTTCTCAAGCCGTTCATCCATCTTCAGGAAAGCAATGCTGTCGAGGGCATCGAGCAGTTCATCGAAACGTTTCTGCATCGAATGCATCACATACTCCTTCCAGGTCTGGTAGAGGGTCATCCAGCTGTCCAGCAGTTCCACCGGGATAAGGATAGCCGTGGTGTATTCCTCGGCAAGCGCTTTGACCCTGCTCCTCGTACGGTCCATGCAGCAGACCAGTGAGACGGTGCACACCTCCCCCGGCCTGAGGTAGTAAAGAAGCAGTTCGTTCCCTGCATTATCGGTCCTGCAAACTTTGATCAGACCCGAAATGACAATGGGGAACGAGCGGATAAACTGGTCCTCACGGATCAATCCCTCTCCCTCTTCAAACTCCCTGTAAGTACCCGATTCCAGAATCGCGTCCCGGAGCCCGGATTCAAAAAAGGGGAAGCGCTTCCTGACGATCTCCTCTTCCATCGTGGCTGTTTGCTGCTAAGGTAGGAAGATTGCTTTAAAAACCGGCAGTTCCGGGTCTATTTGAAAGGCCTCCGTTTCCTGATGGGCCCGGGGCCTCCTTCATGGGTTCCCGGTTGCCTGCGCCGCATCATTTTTCCGGCCAGCATGACCAGGATGCCGGCCAGGAATGGGCTGTATACAAGCAGCGCGGAGAGGTTCTCCAGGATAATTCCTGCGTTGAACGCTATGGCGATGATCAGGCCCAGTACGGCCAGGAAGAGTCCGGCCCTGTACCAGAGCCTGGAACGTTCCTGCTGTTTCTTCCCGGTTTCAGCCTTCAGCACTATTTCATCCACCTTCCTGATGATCCGGGAAACCTCTTCCTCTGTCAGCCCCGATCCTGCAAGCTCAGCACGGATTTCGGAATAGCTCTTCCCCTCCAGCTTCTCGCGTGCCAGCTCCTCCCACCTTATTTCAGGAAGGTCAACCATGGATGAATGCTATGAAACCGGCTCCCCTTTCAGGTAACGGTCCAGGAACTTCAGCACCTTGCCGTATCCCTCTATCTGGTTCTCCTTTTTCAGGAATCCGTGCCCTTCGTCGTCGAAGATCACATATTCCACCGGGATCCCGTTATTTCTTACGGCGGCTACGATCTCGTCCGATTCAACCTGCAGCACCCTGGGATCGTTGGCCCCCTGGAGGACCATCAGGGGTTTGGTCACGTTAGCGGCGTGGAAGAGGGGACTGATCCTCCTGAGCCTTACCGAGTCCTCCGTGAAGGGATCACCCAGCTCATCATAGAGGGCCTTCCTGGCCGATTCCCAGTAGGGGGGGACAGACTTGAGGGTACGGAGCCAGTTTGTCACACCGAAGATGTCGACCCCCACAGCAAACTCCTCCGGCTGAAAGGCCAGTGCAGCCATGACCATATAGCCCCCGTAAGAACCTCCGATGATCCCGACCTTCTCCATGTCGACATACCCCAGTCCGGCCAGGTAATCCTTTGCTTTCACGCAATCCATCAGGTCGTCTTCGCCGTGGCGCTGGTTGTCCAGGTTGTAAAATGTTTTACCGTAACCCTCGCTGCCCCGGTTGTTCACCATCAGAACCGTATATCCATGGTTCACGAAGTACTGGATCAGGTTGTTGAAACCGAGCCGGCTCTGACCGCCGGGGCCTCCGTGTATCCAGAGCAGAGCCGGTACCCTGTTCTTCACTGTGGCCTCCTTGGGCTTGCAAAGGATGGCCGGGATCTCCAGGCCGTCGAAGGAGGTATAACGGATCACCTCTCCTGCCACCAGGTCGGCTTCATCGATCTCTCTGTTCAGTGAGTGGGTAAGTCGGGTATATCCCTCCTCTCCGAACCTGTAGATATAGAGGTCCACCGGTGAGGTGGGACTGGCGGCTGCCAGGCGGCACAGCTTTTCGGACCGGGAGATGGAAACACCCGTAATATCCCTGTTCCCGAAGTCGGGTGTCTCTACCTCCTCTCCCGTGGATTCATCAAATATCTTCACCACTGTCTTGGCATCCTGGTTGATCCCGATCACCAGGTATTTCTCGTTGAAGGAGAAGGTGGCATACCTGACATCCCAATCGGTCTCAAATTCCACCTCTTTCTCTCCCGATGCCAGGTCGTAGGAAGTCAGGTAGGTGAACTCGCTGCCCTCGTTGGTCAGGTAATAGAGTTTCCGGTTGTCCAGGGAGAAATCGCTCGGGGAATAGGTGGCATCCCCTTCATGCTGGGAGATATGACTGATCTCTCCCGATCCGAGATCGAGCAGGTACATCTCATTGTTGGAAGTGGTGATCTCCCGGGTAAGCACCATGAACTGATCGTTGGGCGAGATGATGCCGGGTGTAAGGTTCTCCTTGTTCTCATAGATCATCTCCGGCTGAAAGGTGCCGATATCCATCCTGTACATATCAAAGAACCGTGCATCCCTTCTGTTGGATGCAAAATAGAAATAGTTGAAATCACGCGTCCAGCCTGCGAACTGGGATTTCACACCTTCCCAGGGGGTAATGTCCGTAACCGTTCCGTCCGGTTCCTGCATGTAGATATGGTCGTTCTCGTTCCCCTCTTGGTCGCTCGAATAGAGGAACCTGTCATCCTCCGGGAAATAGGAGATGGCAAAGATCGAACTACTGTCGGAAAAGGTGAGCTGCTGTTCCCCCGAACCATCCACCTGGATGGCAAACACATTGTAGATGCCGGTCTGGTTGCTGGTTACCAGCAGCTTTGTTTCGTCGGCCGAAAAACTCCCTCCGCCGATGGAGAGGTTGTCAAAGAACTGTTCAATGGTATAGTGGGTTACTTCCTTTGGAGCCTGAGTACATGCCATGAGCATGGCAAGCCCAATGAATCCGATGATCTTTTTCATGATTTTGTTTTTGGGTGAAGAGCCAAAGGTAATACAGTCCACCAAGAAAATCAAGATCACTATCGCCACAGGAAGTCCCTCCTTGTTCCCCTCGCTGCCTCGCCGGCCTTGATGTTAACTTCGGATGGAACCCAACTCCTCTCCGGATTTTTTGTTCGCTTTAACTCTCCAAAATATGATTGAGGCTACGAGAAAACCTATGGAGATGTAGATGAGTACCGGTTCCCAGATAATCAGCGAAGCTGCGCAAAAAATGATGGCGATCAGGTTAAGTATTTGAGCAGTTTTCATGAGTTGGCCTGATTGCGGCGCTAAACGTAGTTCCGCACTGAGGGCGAAGGCTGCCGAGCTTGCTCGGGCAGACTGTAAAGCCCGCAAGGGCGGATCCAAATTGCGTTTAACGTCATTGTTCTGGAACGTTCTCTGTTTGGTTTGAGTAAGTTACGGCAAAATCCGGAAAATAACAGTCTGGATGAAATGCGATTTGGTTTAGCGCCGCATTCGGGCACATTTCTTTTGGATGCGAGAGCTGCGAAGCAGCGGGCAGACAAAAGTTCTGCGCTAGCGGAACCAAGGCCAGCTTGCTGGACGAGCTCAGCTAATGTGCCCGAACATGTAGATAAGAATCAAAAGTAGAAGAAATTTATCTTCCCAGGAACTTCCGTTTGGTCCCCCTGGTGGCCTCGCTGGCCTTGATGTTGCCACCGCCCCAGGTCAGGCCCGCCTTTCGCTCCTTCTGGGCAAATGACATATCAGAGGGTGTCCGCGGGTTCACTGCACTCTTTTCATTTGCCTTGGAAAGGGATTCACGGGCTTCCCTTCTTTTCCTCTGTTCCCTGTGTTCAACGAGGTTGATGATCAGAAATGACAGGAAACTGATGGAAATAAGGGCAGTGATAAGCAGCTGTACACGAGTATTGCCCAGCTGATGGGTGATCAAGGCAAAGATAGTCACAGTGATGGAGACAAGTACCAGGAATAGTCTGAACAGAGATCTCATGGTATGATTAAGGTTGAGTGGATTTCCAGAATTCCTTGCATCTCTCAAATTCTGCCTCCTTCAATACATGGAAGCCAAGTTCAATGGCCTTGTAGAAATCGGCACAGGCTTCCTCTTCCCTGCCAAGCTGGTAGAGGGCAAGTCCCCTCAGGAAATAGGCGTTCTTGTTCCCGGGTTCCAGTTCTATCACCCGGTTGCAATCGGGTATAACGCCTTGGGGGTCCCCTGGAAACCGGGTAGCCGCCCTGTTCAGGTAAGCCCTTGCATTCAGTGAATCAGCCTGGATGTAACGGTCAAGGTCCCTGCGGGCCTCAGGGGATTTCCCTGTGGCAAGGAATATCCTGGCCCTGGTGAGGTACCAGTCAGGATCCCCTGATTTGTCGATCTCCCCTGCAATGGCATTCAGTTGCTGTTCAAAACCGGGCCTGACCCAGTATCCCATGGTCGCTTTGACCCTTCCCGCGCAGCTGTCATTCTTAAGATCGAGCCCCAGGTAATATCCGGTTTCCGTAACAAAGTAGTCACCGGTGCCGGGGCAGGTTGCTCCCTGTATATCTGTAAAGCTGATGGTGCTATCATTCAGAGTGTAAGCGGAGATTATTTCGATGGATTGATCCATTCCAAAATCGCAGGATACGGTACCATCCGAAGAAAATGTCAGGCTGATGGGGCCCTGCGGCCCCATTCTCAGCCAGGTCCCTTCCATCTGTTGTCCGGATGTTTCAGGTGCGGCAGCCAGGGCAGCTGGTGCAGGGGCAATTCCCCCCGGAAGCAACCTTCTTAAAGGGCTGTGAATAAATGTGATCATGAAGGATAACAGCAGCAGGACCATGAAAAGGACGTTGCGGATCCTCCTGATCAGTAGCAGGATGAGTGAGACCAGGTTGACGGCAAGGATGGCCCAGATGAGGATCCAGATATGGTCCACCGCCCAGGCATAGAAGGGAAGGGATAAAAAGGAGAGGATGGCGAAAAGCAACTGAATGCTACTGAACAGGAGGAACCAGGAGAGCTTCCGGGTCCCTTCCCTGGAAACAGCCAGTCTCCTCTGTCTCAGAAAATAGAGAAAGACCACTCCTGCCAGGATGAGGTAGCTGAAGATCATCAGGTCAACCCCGTGTCCGCGGGTATTGATCCGGAACCGTATCATCAGGAAAAGCAAGGCGTAGCCGGCCATGACCAGCAGGGCGGAAAGGAGTGAACCGATCGCGTAGCCCAGGTTCCCTGCATGGTTCCGGCGGGACCGGAAGAAATCGGCAGAGAGCTGGATCAAAGTGATCCCAATGGCCAGAAAGGAGAGAAGCGCAGCATAGGGGCCCAGCGGCGGGGCGAAAAGCCAGCTGAGTGCGAAAAGGCAAAAACTGATCCACAGCAGTATCTTCAGGCGGAGGAACCGGGTATTGAGGATGCCCTGGTACTGTTTGGCAGTGTCCGCGATCTCTGAACGGCTTGTCTTTGCAAATGCATTGACCCAGGCCTCCTCTTCCCCGAGGCCCTGGTCCATCATCTGCTCCATATCGGTGGCAATATGGTCGCAGAGCTCTGGTTGAAGGTAGCTGTTATGAATACCCTGCCTGTGGAGCTCTTCTTTGATCCTGTCGATGGTTGATGCTGGTAGTTTCATGGCCGTGTTTCAAGGTTCTGGTGCCAGAGCTGGTGAAGGGCATCGATGAAATCGCTCAACTCACCGGTCTTTTGCAGGGCTGTCTTCCGGCCCTGCCTGGTGAGCCTGTAGTATTTTCGCAGCCGGTTATCCACCGCCTCGGTGGTGGTGGCCAGCTCTCCCCCGGCTTCAAGCTTGTGAAGAACGGGATAGAGCGCTCCCAGTGTGAGGGTGATCTTCCCGGCGGTCTGCTCATAGACCGACTGGGTGATCTCATATCCGTACATTCTGTCCTTCAATAGCAACTGGTGCAAAACTATCGGTTTTATCATGCCTTTAATCAGCTCTTTCCCAATCATGATATTAGGTTTGATCCAAATATATAAAAAAATATAATATATAAGAAAATATTATATATAAGAAATGTGGTAATTACAGGAATAGGATCGTCCTGTTCCCGGAATTTGATAACTATTTATTGATCTCCTGGAGGTTATGTTCAATGCGTTGCACTGATTCCATCAGGGTGGCTTCGGGTTCGATGGTATTGTAGATGCCCCAGAAAAAGGGATCGAATTCGAAGGACTGGTCGGAAAGAATGGTATTGGGTCTGACCCTTTCTCCCATGCTGATATGAAGACGCTCTCCCGGGTTCACACTGGTGATGGCCATCTCGACGGAAATGTCGTACCGTGCACCGATCCATTGCCGTCGCTTCCTGACCTTCATTTCCAGCTCTGCCCGGACCTGGCTCAGGTAGTACCGGTTTTCCAGTGCCCGGTAATCCACATGGTATCTGGCCTGGATGGGGCGGATCCGGATCCTCGGGGAGCTGCTTACCAGGAAGAGCCCGGGATCTTTGTGGATCAGCTCGGGATTGTATTCAAAGTCTGCGGCCAGGATCGCCAGGGTCTCCTGGTCGAGGTAGATGCTTCCCCGGAACATCAGATCGGGGATCTCGATCTTCTGTTTGAAACTGATCACATATACCAGCCTGTCCCCGTAGGTCATCATGTCGGTAAACTCAAGGTCGTACAATTCCGGGAACTCACCGGAAAGGAAGTCCGGCCGTTCTTTCATGATATCCAGGCTCAGGGAGCTGTAGATCCCTGAATGCAGCTTGATGATCACCGTATCCCGGGCCGATATATCTGAGATCTTCCTTCCTTTCCGGATCCTTACCTGGTCAACCGGGGAGTCGGGTGTATAGGGTCCTTTTGCCACATCAAGCACAGCCTCGGAAAAGACCATGCAGTGGTCGTTACGTTTCACCGATTCCCGGTAATAGGCTGTCATGGACGAATGATCCTGAAGATAGTTCGATGGAATGCGGTGCAATGCCTCTTTCAGGAGCGCCACCGGATCGGTATACCGGATGATCACCTCCTGGAGGGGTATCAGCTCTTTTTCCAGCCTGAGGACCATCTCCCCGTCAACCGGGTAATTCACCGGGAGGATCAGATCTCTGTACCCCATGAAAGACACAACCAGCATAGGGTCCGGTAGATCCGGGGGTATCTTGAAGGAGAATTCACCGTTCTGATTGGAGATGGAACCGAGTGAGGTGCCGTAGAGCGCAATGGTAGCGTATGCAAGGGGCCTTCCCGAACGGCTGTCAATCACCCTTCCTTTCAGGATCGAGCGCTCTATCTCAGCCTGAATGGGAGAGGGCGGTTTTTCATTCTTCTGATAGATCACAATGTTCCGCCCGATCAACCGGTACGCCAGGCGGGAATCCCTGAGCAAAGAATCAAGTGCCTCTTCGACGGGCAGGCCGGTGGCGCGGAAGCGGACCTTTTCCTCTCCTGCGATCAATGCAGCGTTATAGGTGAAATAATAACCGGTCTGTAATGTGATTTCATCCAGTACCTGGTTGATAGTACGGCTTTTGGGCGAAAGCGTGACAGGGATCTCCGGCAGTCTCTCCTGGCCTGCCAGGAAGGAGGGAACGAACAGGATCACAATCTGTAATAAAAGCAGAAGCCTGGATCCCATACGTTTCTGTTATTTTTTCAGGTAATAGTGATCCTCCCTTTTGCTGACTGTCAGACCAAATGCTGTTCCAATGGTTTCGAGGATCGCATCGATGGATTGTTCCCTGTACGTGGTGGTAATCCTCATTTCACCCGGTTCCACCCCGTCAGTATGGATCACCACATGATATGATTCTTCCAGCTCCCGGAGGACTCTCAAAAGCTCTTCGTCTACAAATTTAAAATCTTTTGTCTTCCATGAAATATAGTTGGGATCCGACAGTTCTGAACTGGTGAGACGGGTACCCTCAGCAAGGCCCATCTCCCCGGGTTCGAGGGTGATGAATTCACCGGATCCTTCCAGGGCCATCCGTACCTTCCCGCTTTCCACATAGACTTCCACATCATCCGTTTCAGGCATCCTTTTTACATTGAAAGAGGTACCCAGTACGGAAACCACCACATTGCCCGAACGGACTGAAAATGGATTGACTGGGTCTGACATAACCTCGAAAAAGGCTTCACCCCTGAGTTCCACAGACCGTTCCTGCTCAAATCCGCCCGGGTATGTGATCTCGGCCCCCTGATTCAGGAATACCCGGCTGCCATCAGGCAGGTCCACGGTACTGATACCCTTTTCCGCATGGTGCCGCTGTGCAGATCCGGCGGGTTCATGTCGCAGATAGCCCAGGTAGATTGCCGGGATACCGACGGCCAGTATGACCAGGAGAGATGCGGCAATCCTTAAGGCAGGGGCCAGCCTGGGTTTTGCCCTTCCCGGTACCTGCTTATCCAGCAGACCGTCGGTTTCGAGCCGTTTATAGAGTTTATTCCAGGCCTTCCCGGTATCCCCCTCCGCCTGCGACGGATATTCATTGATATGTTTCCAGCTCTGTTCCATTTGTATCAGTTCTGATTGTTGTTCAGGGTTGTGCTCCAGGTGGTTCCTGAAGGCTATCTCCTCATTCATATTCATTTCACCGGCCAGGTAACGGGCCATCCTGATCCATTTTTGTCCCCTCTTTTTCATGTCGGTCTATCCGTGACTGTATTTTTCAAGGCTCTCTCTTAATGCCCTGAGCGCTTTTCCCATGTTGGCTTCCACCGTTTTCACCGAAATGGAGAGCCTGTCGGCAATCTCCCTGTATTTCAGCCCTTCCTGCCTGTTCAGCAGGAAGATCTCCCGGGTTCGCCCGGGCAGCTCCTCAATGGTCAAAGAGACCAGATCGGACATCTCCCTGAACTGTATCTCCTGGAAAGGATCCGGGGATGTGCCCTCCGGGTCCGGCAACTTTCCTTCCTCCATGGCGTATTCCCTCCGGGTTTTTCTCAGGTACATCATCGAATTGTTATACACCGACCTGTAGAGGTAACTCTGCCAGCTCCGGGTAATTCTTAATGATTCCCTGTTCTTCCAGACATTATAGAACACGTCCTGCACAACTTCTTCGGCCACCACTTCCGAACTCAAAAGATGCATTGCATAACCCAGAAGACCCCTGTAAAAGTTGTGAAAGAGCGCTTCAAAGGAGCCGATCTCCCCTCTTCTTATTCTTCTGAGCTGCTGTTGTTCTTTAAGGACCATGGAAATGTATAAAAAGCGCTGTCCTGTTGTGAGTCTGTACTGGGACGGTAAAGTTACACAATATCCACAGACAGCGCTTTGTAATATATAGGGTTTGCTGCTGGCCTAGCCAGTCCGTTTCAGGTATTTCCGGTTCAGCCTCCGGATGGCGCTCTCAATGGACTGGTCCGGCTCGATCACATTGTAGCCCTCCCAGAACCCCTGGTCGAAGAATATATATACCTTGTCGTTCATCACGTCACTGGTTTTAAAACGCTCCTTGCCGGAGAACTTCTCAATATCCTCGTATGTCCGGTCCGTGATGGCCATCTCTGACATTGTAGAGTAGGTGGTGTTGAAAAGCTTCCTGCTCCAGTCCACCTTGAATTTCACCTCGGCGCGGGCATAGCTGAAATACCAGCGGTCGCCTTCAATGGTATATTTTGTCCTGTATACAGCCTTCTCGGGAATAATGGTCATCCCCATCGGCTTGCGCTGGATGAATAGCCTCGCAGCCTCCTCCTGGTTCTCCACATTCAGTTCGAACTCGGCTTCCGTGATGGCCAGCCTGTCCATATCGATATAGAGCTTCCCGTGGTAATAGGGTTCATTCACGTGGGCTTTCTGGTTGAAGGAGACCACATAATGGAGCCTGTCGTCAATGGAGATCACATCGGTGAGGCGAAAATCATAGATATCACTGTATTCCGTCGAAAGAAGGATGTACGGATTCTTTACAACGTCCAGGAGGATGGTGGTGTTGGGCCCTCCCTGTACCTTGAACAGGACCGTATCCATCTTCTCCACATCGGCACTTTTCCTGCCCTTGAAAAGTTTCACCTGGTCAATTTGAAATTCGTTGGAGTAGGCGCCCTTGAATATATCAATGACAGCCTCTGAAATCGAGACATAATTACGACCCTTCTGAATGGTCTCCCTGTAGAAACCGCGCATCATCATGGGTCCGGGACTGTAGTTGACCCTGATATGGTTCAGGGCGTCCATGATCAGTGCCAGGGCATCCTCCGGCCTGACAGTGATGGCAGCAAGCTGAACAGAAGTAGGGATGAGGGAAATGTTGATTGTCCCGTCTCCCGGGAACTGTTCCAGGCTTACACTCTTGTTGCTGAATCCAACGTAAGAAATCTTAAGCTCGGACACACCGGCATCCCTGGCAATCTTGATGATAAAATCCCCATCAATGTTGGACACGGTGGCGGTGTTGGTCCCGGTGGCTTCGATGGTTGCAAAGGGAAGGCTGCGACCGCTCTCGGCATCGATAATCTTGCCCCTGTAGGCTTTGAAATTCACGGTATCGGCAAATTCCTCAACCTCGCCCTGAACTGCGAGAACGGAGGCGGCTATAAGGAGGAAACCGGCCATCAGCCATGGTCTTTTGGATTTCAAACTGGTTTTCATGGATTATAGTATTAAAAAGCTCTCTTTCACCTTCTGTATGTATGATGCATCCCGGGGGGAATACCCTATGCTGAAAGGCTGTTTTTTCATTAAACTGGCATAATATTTGTTCCTTCATTGCTGAAAAAAGAGCAGAATTATGGGCAGGATACTTATCTTTTCGTCAATTCTTGCATTGGGCCTCATTGCCGGCTGCGGGGCGCCGATGCGGATCTATTCAGATATGGATGAATCCGGGACATTTGAAAGCTATTCCACTTACAGTTTCATGGATTTTACGGATGGCAATAAGAAGACCATCCCTGGCATGGAACTGGAACGGATCCGGGTGGCATTTGCCCGGGAACTTGAACAGCGGGGACTCACTTTCGCGGAAGGGAACAGCGATATTTCCATAAAAATTACGGTCTACCACAGGGAAGCAGTGGATCCCTACTTTTATCGTCCCTACCGCCGTAACTACATGGAGC
Source organism: uncultured Bacteroides sp. (assembly GCA_964467775.1). Classification (GTDB taxonomy): domain Bacteria; phylum Bacteroidota; class Bacteroidia; order Bacteroidales. Next base: position 21,639 of record CAYXUD010000110.1, read on the forward strand.
GCGCCATTGCGGTGGATATGTATGATAACCTGACCAAAAGGCATGTGTGGCACTGCGCTGCAGTGGGAGAACTGATCTACGATCCAGCAGAACGGGCCGAGAAGCTGCCGGAAGTGGTAAAAGAGATCTTCCAGAGGTATCCGGTCCAGCTCAGCAGCGAGATTTAACGGCTGTAGGTTGCGTAGTAGTCCAGGATGGTGATCCCGTCATCGGTCACGTAATTCAGATGGATTGTCCTGAAGTCCGTGCCCACAGGTCCCTTGCCATTCACAGTGATGTCTGAAATAGGCTGGTTCTGGATCCGGAGGGTGTCGTCTGACAGTTCCGCGTAAAGGAACTCATTCTCTCCCTTGTTATGGAAGTTGCTGATGATGTAGAGCCCCCCGGCATCCTTGACCCCGTCGATCTCAACCAGGTAGTTCCTGACCCCGGCGTGCGGGGATGACTCCTGGCATTTGAAGATTCCCTCAATCGAATCATAGGTTGCCGGCGGGCCGCTCTGATCGCATGAAACTGCCGGTAACAGGACCAGCATCAGGCCGATGAGCCGTTTACCTGACCTCCTCTCCGTTTTCATAACAGATCGTCTCCACAAGATTACCTGATTTATCATAGGCTTTGGCTTCACCGTGCCGGTTTCCATTCAGAAAGGGGATCTCCGACATGATCTCCCCGGTTTCATAGCAGGTGGTCCAGATCCCTGTTTTCCTGTCGTCCAGGTAGTTGCCCCGGTTCTTTAACTGTCCCGACTCATAATACATGAGGAATTCACCCCATGCTGCCCCATTCCGGTAGTCCCCTTTCTGCTTCACTGTTCCGCAGGGATAATAGATGATCCATGTTCCGTCAAACTTCCGGTTCAGATAGCAGCCCTCCGTGTAGAGCTGCCCCCCGGGATAGAGAGTCCTCCAGATCCCGCTTTTCTCGCCCGATTTATACAATCCCTTTTCCTGGACGGCCGGAAGGGAATCACAGGTCACCAGGTCATAGTACCTGGTCCACTCTCCTTCCAGTGTGTCTTTCTCATAGGTGCACGTCACCAAGGTGTTCCCCGAGGGATAGTATCCGGTGTATGGCCCATTGAGCATCCCCTTATGGTAAGAACAGACCTTCTGCAAGGTTCCATCCTTATAGTCCCTGTAATACCCCCGGAACTCACCCTCATATTTTCCTGCCTCCATTTCGGACCTTTCCCTGATCTTCCCGTTCTCAAAGTAGACCTCCTGCCTGCCATATTCCAGGCCGTTGCGGTAGACCCTTGTGAACCGCTTCCTTCCGTTCTCGTGGAAACCTTCAAAAACGCCTTGGCGCATCCCATTCAGGTAATTCCCCCTTTCGTTCACCGTTCCGTTCTGATGGTAGATGACGGTCTGCCCGTGAAGCTGGTCATTCCGGTATGCCGCCTCCTGATATACGGCGCCGTCCGGATAGTAATAGATGAGCTTTCCGTTCAGCTGGCCTCTGGCATACGGGAGAAGCTGCCTGAGGGTGCCATCCTCATAGTAATCGTACCAGCCACCCTCCATCGATCCGTGCTCATAATGCCCCTCCTGCCACAGCGTACCATCAGCGAAGAAGATCCTGTAAGGGCCGTGGCGCACGGTATCCGATCCTGAAAGCACGTACTGGTAGGTTTCCCTTACCTGGCTCTGCCCGGGATCCCAGTAGGAAGTGAAGGTCTCCTGGGAAAAAAGGCACGCAGAGATGAATGCCGGGGGAATGATGCAAAGGGAGCGAACGATCATTCCACGGTGAGTAAGATCTGTGCTCCCTCAATGGCCATGCGGTGCCCGTAATCCATCAAAAATGCCAGTGCATACTGTCCGGGTTCCGGATGCTCTTGCAAAGTGAGCATAACCTTGCGCTGCTGGTCCGGATAGACCGATACCGATACCGGATTGAACTGTTTCTCTTCGGCTGTTTCCAGATTTGCCAGCGCGAGGAATACCTTGGCTTCAAGGATCTTGTCTCCCGTATTGGTCAGGATGGCCTCAAAACTCCGGAATTCCGGGTTCGGGCCTTCCACTTCCCTCAGGCCGGTAACACTCCCCCGGTAATTCCGGTTTGACCTCGGGCTCTGTTTTACCAGCACCACGATGCGGGGCACGATGATCACCCCGGTGGAGAGCTGTTTGTCGGCCTCTGGGGCCATCTGCTCTTTGGCCAATTCCACCTGGATCATCCCCCACCGGGTGTTGAAACCTGTCCGGGGAACCGTCATGATCAGGTTGATGCTGGCCGATTCATTGGGATTCAGCTCCACGAAAGAGGGATTCACGTTCACCCAGTCTGCCAGGGACCTCTCCGTGGAACCGGCTTCCACAGCACTCTTAGCTCCCTCCATGGTCAGGGTGTAATCCGCAAGGTTCAGGACAAACTTCTGTCTTTCATTGCTGTGGTTCCGCACAGTGAGCACCTGTGTCTGGCTCTCCCCTGGATTGGCATCAAATGAGACCAGTACAGGGGCCACTTCAAAATCCTGTGAAAAGCCACAGATGGTCGATGCAAATAGAAGATTAATCAGGTTAATTTTAACCTTTGTTGAAAAAAAAAGGTTGCTGGTCAAAACGAATCTCTATTATATGGTTAATTTAGATCAAAAATATACGACACTTCGACAATCTCAAATAATAATCGACCCTTTTTGTTTAATTAAACCCAAGAGTTATGAAGAAAAGAGCTATGTTGATCCTGGGATTGCTGGCCATTGGAATCGTCGGTTTTTCCCAGGCAGTAAAAGACAGGCAGGTGATCCCTGTAGCTGTGAACCTTAACCAGGTCCTGAGGATGACCATCACCAACGGCGGGAATATCGAGTTTGTTTTCAACTCCATTGATGACTACCGGTTGGGTCTGTCAGGTAATTCCGGCGTTTCCGGGTCTGCCAATCCCGCCAGCTCGGATGCTTTCTACGTGACCGATTTTACGGTTGCATCTTCCACCAGGTGGGACCTGAACTACGGGGCGGAAGAGGCCACCTTTATCGGTACTGATGATCCGACCAATACGCTTGACCTGGCCAATGTGGGGTTTTCACTCACTTCCAATGGAACGCATGACTTTGAAACAGGAGCAGCCCAGGGGACCGATCTGAATGCGGAGTTGTGGAGCGCTCCCACTGTAAACGGCACGGAAATCGCCGGGCTGGAGAACTACCCGGCCCTGCTGATCGACGACAATACATTCGGCCTGGGAGGTTCTGCCAATGCAGGGGATGCCACTGACAACTCTTTCCAGATCGTATGGAGGTGCGGTACCGGGCCGGTGGAAGCCGGTGCAGCTCCGGTGCCCATGGTCAGCACAAGCCTGCTCGACCAGGATCCGAGCCCTGCCCCGGACCGGTATATAGCCAATGTCATTTTTGAACTTGGCATCAAATAATATTTTGCAGGATTGCAGAGGACAACCAGGAAGACGACTGGTATTATCATTCAAGAGATAGTCAACCATTGGTTGACTATCTCTATTTTTACATGAAAGAGCCCCTGCTCCTGTAATTTGTGAAGATCCCCGCTATGCGATCCAGAACATGGTTGTTCCTGTTATTGCTTTTTCTGGCCTCGGGCGCCGCTTCCCAGGAATGGAACTACGCAAGACTGGTATTGATCTACGGGGGGAATATCCCTTTTAACTTCAATTCCATCAAACGCTATGCCGATGGAATGGAGATCGAGGATGGGACGATCCTGGGGGTGACCCTGGCCGATTCAGCACAACCGGGGAAGACCCTGACCGGGTTTGAACTCAGCGTCAGGGCCTTCAACGGGGCCACAGAGATACTGGGAGAGGCAAACAGCCTGGACCTTAATATGATCAGGATCAAGGCAGAGGATTACCTGGGATTTGGTACGGATTTTACATCGGAAGGATACCAGGACCTCAGCCCTGGCTTTGTGCTCCTCTGTACCTATGAAGATACTGACGGAGGGTTTGATGACCTGGTCTGGGACACGCACCAGCTCTCCATCTCCTATGAATGCGGGAAGCCGGTTGCTGCAGGCGGGAATGGATCACTGCTGGGGGAACCGCCCGATTACTACCAGGTGGAGGTGGAGTTGGAACTGGTCCCCACAGGGGGCGGGTTCTGAGTGATTAATGCGGACATTAGATGAATGCCTTTTGCATGATAATCCGCTGTGCCCGGATTTACACCGGCGCAACTGGCCGGAGCAGGATCCCTCCCCTGCTGGTTCTGATGTTATCCCTCCTGCACTTCAATGTTTCAGGCCGGCAGTTCAATCCCGACAGCCTTGCTTTGTTACGGTTTCTAAAAACCGAGGTGGAGCTGACTGAACCGGGATCCTATTTCAATGTGCTCGAGGTGAAGAACAATCAAAGGGAGACTCTCTCCGGGCTGGTCAGGTTTACCGGTCCCGATGGTTGGAGTTTCATAGGACCGGTAACGGACTCCGTGGTATTGGCGCCCGGGGGGACGAAGCTGATCCCGGTGAGGGTCTCTGTTCCCCGCAACACAACGGGAGGGATCTCTTTTGTCATTGGTGCGGAGCTTTTCGGGAAAGATCTTTACGACTATGCCAACACATATATTTCCATTCAGAAGAGATCCCGGTGGGAGATGCGGTTAAACACCACGCAGGTCTTCCTCTCCGATTATATGCCCTACGGGGAGTTCCTCGTGACCATCAATAACACAGGCAACTCCAATGAGCTTATCAGACTATCCCTTGATATGGGAGGTATGCTCGAGTTCAGGGATAAGATCGAGGCCGACAGCTTTCTTTACGTGGATGTGCCTGCTTACAGGGATACCTCCATCAGTTTCCGGATCCAGCGCAGGAAGGACCTTTCATATGCCGAAGAACAGTCAATGAAATCCTCCTGGAGATCCCGGAGCCTGAATATCAAGGCCTCCACGGCTGACCGGACGGCTTTCGGATCGGTCCGTGCCACGGACCTGGGAAGCAGCATGGTGAACCGCCTCCCCATCCTGAACTCTCCCCTGAATGCCGAAGTAACCGTCTACAACCTGCTTTCACAGCAGCGGAAGAAAGCCTCCGCGCGGGTATTTGGAACGGTGCTTTTTCCTGAAGACCAGCAGCTCTCCTATGCGCTGGGATACTTTAACCTCTATTTTGACCCTGAAATGAACAGGCAGGTTGATCTTTACCAGCAGTTGCGCTATATGGTCAGGTACACCGATCAAAGATCGATGGTGTGGCTTGGTGACAGGCTCGGACTGGGTGAGCTTCATACCCTGACCGGCCGTGGGATCAAGGCATCCCACAAGATCAATGACCGGAATCAGATCATGGTGAATGTGGTACAGAATCCTTATGCGAGGAATATCGGTGGTTTTGCAGGGTACGGTGGAAGGATAGGCACTGTGGCCTGGAACACGGGATTTACCCTCGAGACCACCACAAACCAGGCGTTCAGTCACTACTCCCTGCACCTCGGAGGTGCATACCAGCTGAAACAGAAGCACAGTTTTAATCTTCAGACGGCCACTTCCCTGAGCAGGTATAGGGATTCCAGGTACCTTGAAAAGGATACCACGGTGCTGGGTTTTGCCTATCAGTTCCTCTACCGTTATAACGGAAGCCGGTTAAGGATCAATCTGGAAAATACCAACACCCTCTTTACCTACCTGAGGAACAGTGGCATAAACCGGATCAATTTCTCGGGGACCTACAGGTTCAGTGACAAATACCTGCTGAAGGCCCGGTACTACCGCAGCGATTATACATCCACCCGTTATCCCTACAATTTTTCGAATCCGGCCAATACAAATGTGAATGACAATGCCAGGATCCTCTTCTCCTATAACAGTGGAAGGATCATCTACCAGGGGGGACCCCAGTATTTTGGCACCATCCGCAATATTTATGTTCCCACGGGCGACTACAGGACCCGCTATGTCAACTACCAGCCCGGGATCCTCGGCTCGGTCTCGTTCCGGCTGGGAAACCAGCGAAGCATCTCCCCCAATGCCTCTTTCAATATGATGTTCTTCAATTATGAAAGGCTGAACCCCGGGGAGGAGCTGTCGGGACTGGAGAACAGGTGGACCTATACCCTGGGGATCAACTATTATGACCAGGCATTCAAGCTGCATGCATACTACACATCAGGCGAAGCCGCGGACGTTTACAGGACAGTGGTCATCGAGCATGACCCGGAAATGAACCAGGCTTTTCATATCAGGCCCTATTATGAAAGGTATTTTTTCAAGGAGACACTCCGGCTGAGCGCATACTTCAATTATTCATATTACATGCCCTCCATGCGGGACAACATGCTGTTCAACCTCACGGGGAATGTTATTGTGAACAGTGTCTGGAATTTCTTTGGAAGCTTCAACGTCTACAGGGTGAGCCGGAGAGATGTGGAGACAGGGAGGGTGACAAGCCGTGATCTCAACCTTTTCCTGGGGGTCCGCAAAGCCTTTGACATCAAGCAGCCCCGTTTGGCATATTATGACCTGACCATAGTTGGTTTCAATGACACGGATGGGGACGGGATAAAAAGCGGGGAGGAGAAACCCATCTCCAATGTGCTGGTGAATATCTCCAGGGATCCCTATAAGAACGTGGAGACCAGAACGGGATTCGCCGAGATCAGCATGGTCACCGACCCCGCAGGTGAGATCTATTACGAAAACATCCCCGTGGGGGTCTACGACCTCTCCATCATTCCCCTTTCTAACCTTGAAAACCTCTATTTCCTGAACGGGGAGCACCAGACTTTTGAGATCAGCGGCGACATGGTCTACTACCTGCCCCTGGTGGAGAGTTACAAGATCAGGGGTAAGATCATCATTGAACGGGACCCCAACTCCACGGAGGGTGTCGTCTCCGCGGAGGGAATCAGGGTCACGGCGGTGAGTGAATCCGGGGAGACCTACACGGCGCTTTCAGGCAGATTCGGCACTTATGTGCTGGACCTTCCAAAAGCAGATTCATACCAGGTAAGCATTTACAATGTATTCGGAGAGAACTTCAGGCTGGAGCGCGGAAGTTACCGGGTACAGTTTACGGAGAAAAAGGTCATCAACCTCGATTTCAAGTTCACGGAACAGCGCCGCGGGATCCGCTTCAATCAAGAAGAACAGTTTTTCCAGTTCAACCTTAACAACGGGCAGGACTAATCCTTTCTCCTGCCGATCCTGAAGTCCCTTTTCACGAACCGGATGAACTCCCTGTTGATCCTCCGGCTCTCTGCCTTTGGCATTTTCAGGAACCGCCCGAGCAACCGGTTGTCGACCAGCTCGGTGATCAGGAACAGCTCGCAGAGGGTGATATAGAGGTCCTTGAGGTCAAAGGTGTAGAAAGGTTTGATGGTCACGTAGTCCAGCGACCCGCCCCAGAATGCATTGTCGATCAGGTTGGCGGCCAGCCCGGCCAGGAAGAGATGGATAAATCCGTTGATCCAGAAACTGTTCCTTTTCCGCCGCACATAAAAGCGCCAGACCTCTATGAGCAGGATCCCGATGAGACTGAAAAGGAGGATGTTCAGAAGGTGTGACCCCTTTTTGAGCCCCAGCAGCACCCACAGGTATGACCCCAGGGTATTATGGGTGGGTTCAATATAGAAGACAGGGCGGATGAGCGGAATGGAGATGGATTCCCAATCCAGCGAAAAGAGGCAGGCCTTTATGCCCTGGTCGATCCCGACGGCCACAAGAAGAAAAATCCAGTTGATCCCCATTCTGACCTCGAACAGCTGTTCCACGGCGGTTGCCACCACTGCTACTGCTGACAGGAACAGGGCCGGAAGCAGGAAGAATTTCCAGAGGTATTCCAGGTCCGTCACCCTCCCGGAAATGGAATAGATCACCATGACGATCACCCAGATGCCAAAAAAGAGGGAGAGGTTCCTGATGTATTTCTTCAGCATGATCATCCCGGGTATTTCGAAGGTCGAAAGTAATCAAATTTGGATTAATAAAAATCTTTCCTTTATTTTGATCCCGGAGAACGATCCAAGATGATTTTGATTCGCACAAACTGGTGGTGGCAACTCTATTTCCGAAAAGCCGGAGAGTAGGGTCAGCTCCCATTGTGCATACAATACGGAAAGGCTTCCACTTCGGCGGAAGCCTTTTTTTAATGGTTAAAACCGAAAGAAATGAAGAGAATACCCGTCAGGATCCAGTCCAGAAGAATTCTGGCTGATATCATCACTCCGGTAAGCATATACCTGAAGGTAAGGGATATATATCCGAACTCCCTGCTTCTTGAGAGTTCGGACTACCACAGCAAGGAGAACTCCTTCTCCTTCATCTGCATGGATCCCCTGTCCGAGTTCATGGTAAATGACGGGATCGCCCGGATCTCCCTGCCCGGCCGGGAAATGGTCCGGGAGATGGTAACCGGGGATAACAGCGTGGTGGATCAGCTCAATGATTTCATCTCCTCCTTTGAGATTACCGCCGGTAAGGAGGAGATGACCGTTGACGGGGTTTTTGGTTATTCCACCTATGACGCCGTCCGGTACTTTGAAGATATCCGGCTTCAATCCGAACGGCCGGAAAAGGAGGAAATCCCGGAAATACGCTATAATTTCTTCCGTTTTGTGATTGCGATTAACCACCTCTCCAACGAATTGATCCTGTTTGAGAACATCGTAAACGGCGGTGAAAGTGAAATAGACAGGGTGACAGCCCTGCTCCACAACCGGAACATTCCCACCTATGGGTTCGGGGTATCAGGGAGTGAATCATCCAACCTCACCGATGAGGATTACCGTCTCATGGTGACCAAGGGGAAGGAGCATTGTTACCGGGGGGATGTGTTCCAGATCGTCCTTTCACGCCAGTATTTCCAGCCATTCACCGGGGATGAGTTCAATGTCTACCGGGCCCTGCGCTCCATCAATCCATCCCCTTACCTGTTCTACTTTGATTACGGCAGTTACAGGCTGTTCGGTTCTTCCCCCGAGGCCCAGATCGAAGTGAAGGGCGGAAAGGCATACATCAATCCCATTGCGGGCACTTTCCGGAGGACGGGCAATGACCGGGAGGACCAGGAACTTGCAAGGAGGCTGGCACAGGACGACAAGGAGAATGCCGAGCATGTGATGCTGGTAGACCTGGCCAGGAATGACCTGAGCCGTACAACGGACAGGGTAACCGTGGAGGAATACAGGGAGATCCAGTTTTATTCACATGTGATCCACATGGTATCGAGGGTATCCGGGATTCTTCCCGAGGGGGCCAATACCATCAGGATCATGGCCGAGTCCTTCCCGGCCGGGACACTCTCGGGGGCCCCGAAATACAGGGCCATGGAGCTTATCGACCTCTATGAGGGGAAGCGAAGGGGTTATTACGGGGGGACCATCGGGTTCATACGGTTCAACGGCGACATCAACCACGCCATCATGATCCGTTCGTTCCTCTCCCGGGACCATGTCCTTTACTACCAGGCCGGGGCTGGGATCGTTTCAGAATCCACGGAGGAGGGTGAGCTGCAGGAGGTGAACAACAAACTGGCAGCATTGAAATCTGCCATTGAGATGGCCTGTAAGATAAACAGTGACAAATAGCGGCCGCATGAAGATTCTGGTGCTGGATAATTATGATTCGTTCACCTACAACCTGGTTCAGTATATCGAACGGGTGACCGGGGAGCCGGTGGATGTGCGCAGGAATGACCAGATCGGGGTGGAGGAGGCAGAGCGTTATGAAAAGATCCTGATCAGCCCGGGCCCCGGGATACCGGTGGAGGCCGGGATCACCCTGGAGGTGATCAGGAGATATGGTGCCACCAAAAGCATCCTGGGGGTCTGTCTTGGCCACCAGGCCATTGCCGAAGCGTACGGGGGATCCATTTACAACCTGCCGACTGTCTACCATGGCGTGACGGGCCGGATGAAACAGGTCATAACGGGGGACTACCTCCTGGAGGGGGTCCCTGTTGAATTTGATGCCGGGCGGTATCACTCATGGGTGGTGGAACCCGGAACGCTGCCCGGTGAACTCGAGATCACCGTGGAGAATGATGAAGGTTTCATCATGGCGATCCGCCACAGGCAACACGATGTCAGGGGGGTGCAGTTTCACCCTGAATCGGTGCTGACGGAGTACGGGGGGAGAATGATACTGAACTGGGTAAAAAGATAGACCATGAAAGAAATTCTGCAGTATTTATTTGATTATAAGACCCTTGGAAAAGAAGATGCGAAAATGATCCTGAGGAACATGGCCCGGGGAAAGTACAACGACCCGGAGATAGCAGCCTTTATCTCAGTCTACCTCATGCGGAGCATTACCGTGGAGGAGCTGGCCGGTTTCAGGGATGCACTGCTTGAGCTCTGCACGCCCGTGGACCTGTCGGAGTTTAATACCATCGATGTCTGCGGGACAGGGGGAGACGAAAAGAACACCTTCAACATCTCCACCCTCACCTCCTTCGTGGTGGCAGGGGCAGGGGAGATGGTGGCCAAACATGGCAACTACAGCGTTTCATCGGCCTGCGGCTCTTCCAATGTGCTGGAATATTTCGGGTATCAGTTCACCGGTGATGCAGACCGGCTGAAACGGGAACTTGAACGGTGTCATATCTGCTTTTTGCATGCACCCCTGTTCAATCCCGCCATGAAAAATGTGGCCCCGGTAAGGCGAAGCCTGAGGATCAAGACATTCTTCAACATGCTCGGTCCCATGGTGAATCCCTCTTTCCCCGGGACACAGCTGGTGGGTGTCTTCAGCCTGGATGTGGCCAGGCTTTACAACTACCTGTACCAGGAATCAGGCAAGAAGTACTGCATCATACATTCCCTGGAAGGGTATGATGAGATCTCCCTGACCGGAAGCTTCAAGGCACTGACAAAACAGACTGAGCGTACCTGGGCGCCGGGAGACCTCGGGTTGCAGGCAGTGAGGCCGGAGGAGATCCATGGCGGATCGACCGTGGAGGAGGCGGCGAAGGTCTTCCTCCGGATCCTGGAGGGCAGGGGAAGTGCTGCCCAGAATGATGTGGTGGTGGCAAACGCAGCATTTGCGCTCTATTGCATGGATGAAAAACGGCCATTAACGGAAAACATTGGAAGGGCAAGACAATCCCTGGAATCGGGTTCGGCACTGAAAGCTTTCAAAAACCTGGTGGAGGAATCGCCATGAATATGCTGGATGCCATCGTGGAGCATAAACGGATCGAGATCCTTAAAAGAAAACGGAAGAGACCTCTCTCCGGTCTGGGTGCACTGGCTTTCTACCGGAGGCCGACCAACCGCATCGATCCGGGGAAAAAGGGCGTGCCCGGGATCATAGCGGAATTCAAGCGAAGATCACCCTCCAGGGGCCCTATAAACCCGGATGCTGACCCGGTCAAGGTGGCAGGGGGATACCGGTCTGCCGGGGCCGCTGCCGTAAGCATCCTGACGGACCGGAATTTCTTCGGGGGATCCTTCAGGGACCTTTCAGCGGTCAGGAGCGCCTTCCCGGACCTTCCTCTGCTGAGGAAGGACTTCATGATCGATCCCTACCAGATCCATGAGGCCAGCGCCTACGGTGCGGATATGGTACTGCTCGTAGCAGCCGTCCTGGAGAAGCAGGAAGTTGCGGATCTTGCAGGTGAGGCAAGGTCCCTTGGCCTGCAGGTGCTGCTTGAAGTGCATGATGCGGTGGAACTGGAGAAATACCACCCGGCCATAGAGTTCGTGGGGGTGAATAACCGGGACCTGAAGACATTCCGGGTGGATACCGGGCGAAGCCTGGAGTTGATAGGCAGGATCCCCGAGGGGGTTGTGGGGGTATCCGAAAGCGGCATCAGCGATATTGATGAGATAGAAAGGCTGTACCGTGCAGGATTTAAAATGTTCCTGGTGGGAGAACACTTTATGAAACAGCAGGACCCGGGGGAGGCCTGCAGATCTTTGATCGGACAACTCGACAGGTATGGCAGGAACACTGAAGATTAAGGTGTGCGGGATGAAGGATCCCGGCAATCTTGAAGCGGTATGCGAACTGGCTCCCGAATACGTGGGGTTCATTTTCTTCAGGGGATCCAGCCGTTATGTGGGGGAGAAGCCCGATCCTGCTCTTTTCAGCATACCGCCGGACAGGATCTCCAGGGTGGGTGTCTTCGTGAATGAGCCGCTCCTGTCGGTGCAGCGGATCGCCGGTCTGGGCTGGCTGGATATGGTACAGCTGCACGGCGCGGAGTCTCCCGGGTATTGCAAGGCACTGGTGAATGAGGGCATCCATGTGATCAAATCGGCCAATCCGCTCATCAAGGGCAGGAACCAGCGCCTGAAGGCCTTCTATGGAGTGGTTCATCATTTCCTGTTCGATACGCCGGGGGAGGGGTTCGGGGGTACGGGCCGCAAGTTCGACTGGGAACTCCTGGAGGATTATTCCCTCCCGGTACCATACCTGCTGAGCGGGGGGATCGGCCCGGAGGATGCCGGGCAATTGAGGGAGATGGATCATTTGTGGCTTCACGGGGTGGATGTGAACAGCAGGTTTGAGATCTCCCCGGGGATAAAGGAGGTGAAGATGCTTGAAGGGTTCATTCGTGCCATCAGAAAAAAGTACTGAAATGGATTTTCATGTTGACCAGAGAGGCTATTACGGGGATTTTGGCGGCGCCTATATCCCCGAGATGTTGTATCCCAACATCAGGGAGCTGCAGGAAAGCTACCTGGATATCATCGGGTCAGATCAGTTCAAAAAGGAATTCGGCCAGCTTCTGAAGGACTACGCGGGCCGGCCCACCCCGCTTTACAGGGCCGGCCGGTTGTCGGAGCACTACCGTACGAACATATACCTGAAACGGGAAGATCTCAACCATACAGGTGCCCACAAGATCAACAATACCATCGGCCAGATAATCCTTGCCAGGCACCTGGGGAAGAAGCGCATTATAGCGGAGACCGGTGCCGGGCAGCACGGAGTGGCCGCTGCGACGGTCTCCGCCCTCTCAGGGATGCACTGCATCGTCTATATGGGTGCACTGGACGTGGAACGCCAGGCACCCAACGTGAAGAAGATGAAAATGCTGGGGGCCGAGGTGGTGCCGGTGCACAGCGGCAATAAAACCCTGAAGGATGCTACCAACGAGGCGATCAGGGACTGGATCAACCATCCGGTGGATACCCATTACATCATTGGATCGGTGGTCGGCCCGCATCCCTATCCAGATATGGTGACCCGGTTCCAGTCGGTGATCTCCAAAGAGATGCGCTGGCAGCTTGCGGAAAAGACAGGCAGGGAGACACCCGATTACCTGGTGGCCTGTGTCGGCGGGGGCAGCAATGCCGCCGGGGCCTATTATCATTACCTGGGTGACCCGCGGGTAAGGCTAATAGCGGTGGAGGCAGCCGGGCTGGGCATTGAGAGCGGTTCAACGGCAGCCACTTCACTGGTGGGGAGTACGGGGATCATCCACGGCAGCAAAACGCTGCTGATGCAGGATGAGGATGGGCAGATCCGGGAGCCCTATTCGATCTCGGCGGGACTCGATTATCCGGGGGTGGGACCACTCCTTGCATGGCTCGCAAAATCGGGGAGGGCAACCGTATATGCAGCCACTGATGAGGAGGCCCTGCAGGCTGCACTGCTATGCAGCAGGATGGAGGGGATCATCCCTGCCCTGGAGACAGCTCATGCCCTGGCGATACTGGAGAGGCTCCCCGTGCGGAGGGATGACATTGTTGTGGTCAATCTTTCGGGCCGCGGGGATAAGGACATGGAAATCTACATTGAAAAACTTGGACTTTAAGTGCCATGAACAGAATCGATCAGCTGTTTGCTGAAAGAGAGAAGGAGATCCTCTCCATCTATCTGACAGCCGGTTACCCTGAGCTTGATGATACCGTGACGATCCTGCGGGCCCTCCAGGAGCACGGGGCAGATATGGCGGAGATCGGGATCCCCTTCTCCGATCCGCTTGCCGACGGTCCGGTGATCCAGCACAGCAGCCAGGTCGCCCTGTCCAACGGGATGAGCCTGAAGGTGTTGTTCTCACAGCTTGCAGGGATCAGGGAAACGGTCCGGATGCCGCTCCTGCTGATGGGCTATCTCAACCCGATCCTGCAATTCGGGGTGGAGGATTTTCTCCGCACAAGCAGAGAGACCGGGATCGACGGAGTGATCATTCCCGACCTGCCACCCTGGGAGTATGAATCAGCATACAGGGAGATTTTTGACCGGTACGGGATCTGCCATTCCCTGCTGGTCACACCCCACACCCCGGAGGACCGCATCCGCAGGATCGCCCGTTTGTCCGGGGGCTTCCTCTACCTTGTGGCAGATGCTGCCACCACGGGCGCCAGGGCACTGGTAAAGGGGCACCAGGTGGAGTATTTCCGCCGCATCCGGGAGATGGAGCTGCCGCTCCCCGGTCTGGTGGGATTCGGTATTTCCAGCCATGAGACTTTCGTGGCAGCCTGTGAATATGCCCGGGGAGCCATCATCGGGAGCGCTTTTATAGAGATGCTGGGGAGGGGAGATCCGCTGGAAGAATCGATCGGCAGCTTCATCCGGATGATCAGGTCCGGCCATCAGGCCTAATCGAACCAGATAAGGACCTTGGCCTGGAGGCGCCACCCGGTCCAGTCGGAGGTGAGGATCCGGCCGGTGCCGGCCGGGTCGCTCAGCTCAATGTCTGTATCCCGGTTGCGCAGTTCACCGGGGATATCCGCCAGGTAACCCCCATCCACCCCCAAAGAGAAATCCCTGAAATGGAACAGGAACTCCAGCCCGGCTGTCAGTGCCGGACTAAAAGAGATGTATTTGGTGGTGGCCCGGTCCCCATAACCCATCACGTACAGGGAGTGGGTTATATCAAGCAGGGTAATATTGGCATCCACCCGTCCGTAAACGGACAGGTCATACCTGTCACGGCTCAGGAAGGCATAGCAGACATAAGCTCCCAGGCGGTGGGATTTGGCCAGGAAATCTGTACTGATGCTCCCCGAATAGTCGGAGTAATTGGACCTTGCCCCGGTGGAGGTAAAGGCATATCCTGCCCCGATCCTGACCGCCGGGTAAAGCTGGTAATAGATGCCTGCGGAAGCTGTTGCATAATCCGGGAATGAAGAGACCATTCCCAGTTTCACAGAGAAAGTATCCAGGATCTGTTCCTGGAAGTACTTCAGATCCTCCATCCTGGAGTTTGCCATTCCGAGGCCCGCCCCGACACCTATTTTCTGGGCACTGGCGGCAGTAATGCACAGCAGCAGATGGACCAGGAAAAGGGCAACTCTTCTTTTCATGGCTGGCTTCCCCCCAGGATGATCGAATACTCAAGGTCCTTAACTTCGGCTTCCAGCCCGTAAATATCTCCAAGGCTGTTGGTGTTGGAGCTGTAGTAGAAAGAGAAACAGAGCGGATATTCCCCGGGTTCGAGAGGAATCCCGCTGGTAACCTGTAATGACCCTGCGAGCAGATACGAGTTGTGGCTGGGATCCTTCACGAATTCAAGGATGGTATCCAACTCAACCACAAGAAGCGTGGTATCAGAAATTACGGTGAGCTCAAAATCTGCGCCGACAAGATAGATGCTGTCTCTGAAGAATATTACATCCACCTCGTAGAGGTGGTAATCCTCCAGCCA
Organism: uncultured Bacteroides sp.; assembly: GCA_964467775.1. GTDB lineage: Bacteria > Bacteroidota > Bacteroidia > Bacteroidales. Next base: position 37,160 of record CAYXUD010000110.1, read on the forward strand.
GCAATCAACAATGTATGGTTTCCCGTTCCGGACCTCCATGGTATATTCGATCTCCAGGTCGAGACTGTCGGTGGCTGCAGGTTGATCAAGCGTGTCCAGGCTGGTCGTTACCAGGATTTCAGCCGGTTCATCCGGAACCGGCTGTACAAAGAACTGTTCGGAGGTGTTGTAGACACATCCGCCTGCAAACAGGGCAAAAGGGATGAGGAATATGGTTACCCGGCTGAACATCTTCGCGGATCAAAAGTAACAAAAAATGTGAAGAACTGAAGCTATTGCCCGGCTTGTGCTGAAAGGGCGTCGTCGATCACCCATTGCAGGACCTCCTCCATTTTCAGTCCGGCGCTCCTGACCTGCTTGGGGATGATACTTTCCCTTGTCATTCCCGGAATGGAGTTCAGTTCCAGGAAGTAAACCTGGTTGCCCTTGATGATGAAATCCACCCTGATGATCCCTGAAGAATCGGTCAGGTCGTAGATCTGGCTGGCCAGCTCCTCACATCTGCGGGCCAGTCCCTCTTCGATCCGTGCCGGCGTGATCTCCTCGGCCTTACCCGCGGTGTATTTCGCTTCGTAATCGAAGAATTCGTTCCGGGGAACGATCTCGGTCACCGGAAAGATGGTGAACTCACCCTCCTTCTTCAGAAGTCCGCAGGTAACCTCCGTTCCTTTAATGTATCGCTCGACAATGGCTTCATGATCCTCCCTGAGGGCTTCATCAAGGGCGGGCTGCAGCTCTTCGAACCGGACCACCTTGGCAATCCCGAAACTGGAACCGCCGCTGTTGGGTTTTACAAAGCAGGGGAAACCCACGATCTCCGCCACCGATTCCAGGTTCGTTTCCATATTCTTCCTGACAAGGCTCGCTTCGGGTGTGAGCACATGGTGCTGCTTTAAAAAGGACTTGCAGGTATATTTGTTGAAGGTAAGCGCTGCAGAGAGATGGTTGGAACTGCTGTAGGGAATGCCCATCATGTCGAAGTAACCCTGCAATTTGCCATCCTCCCCCGGAGTGCCGTGGATCATGTTCCAGGCGAAGCCGAAGCTGAACTTCCCGGCCGGACCTTCAAAACTGAAGTCGTTCTTGTCCAGGGGGTATTCTTCCGCATCGTGCCGGACCATCCACCGGGCGCCGGAGACCATTACTGTAAAGCAGGTGTGTCCATCATTCTCAAGCCACCGTTTCACCTGTTCGGCGCTCTTCACGGAGATCACCGATTCAGATGAATCCCCCCCCGTAAATATGGCAATATTCATGGCTTTTTGCTGCTGCATTCAGTTGTAACCTAAATGTAACACCTTTTGTACGTAAATGGAAATGAGAATGGGGCCCAATTTTGACGAATGCAGCCATACGTCCATGAATGTTCCTAATTATTAGACCATTGCATCTTATTCCTCCTTGCGGCCCGCGATATAGTTGCGCCATTTGTGCAGCACGGTATCAAACCCCGCGGGGAGCGGGGCCTCGAACACCACCTCTTTTCCCGAGGAGGGATGGATGAATCCCAGGGTTCCTGCATGCAGGGCCTGGCCCGGGAGCAGGCCAAAGCAGTTTTCCACAAACTGCCTGTACCTGGTGAAAGTGGTGCCCCTCAGGATCCTGTTCCCCCCATACTCCGGATCATTGAACAGGGGATGGGCGATGAATTGAAAATGAACCCTGATCTGGTGGGTGCGGCCTGTTTCCAGCCTGCATTCAACCAGGTTCACATAGCCAAGCCTTTCCAGGACCCTGTAGTGGGTAACTGCCTCCTTTCCCTGCTCGCCATCCGGGAAGACATGCATCTGTCTCCTGTTCCTGGGGTTTCGCCCGATATTCCCCCTGATGGTCCCCTGTTCCTCCTCCAGATCCCCCCAGACCAGCGCCTGGTAGGTCCTGTTGGAGGTTTTGTGGAAGAACTGGTAGGCCAGCTTGTTCAGGGCTGTTTCATTCTTGGCCACCACGAGCAGCCCGGAGGTGTTTTTATCGATCCTGTGCACCAGGCCGGGCCGCTCCTCGCCGCTGCTGAACAAACGGTTGTCCCGGAGATGGTACATCAGCGCATTGACCAGTGTCCCGGTGTAGTTGCCGTGCCCCGGATGCACCACCATGCCCGGCTCTTTATTCACAACGATCACGTCATCATCCTCGTGCACGATTTCCAGTGGTATCTCTTCAGCGGTCAATTCGAACCTGTGGGGCGGTTCCGGAAGGACAATGGTGATTGAATCTCCCGGTTTAACCCGGTAGCTGGGCTTAACGGGCGATTCATTCACCAGGATATTGCCTGCACTGGCTGCAGCCTGGATCCTGCTCCTGGATGTACCTTCAAGCTTGTTGAACAGGAACTTGTCGATCCTCAGGGAGGATTGCCCCGGATCGGCTTGGAAGCGGAAGTGTTCAAAAAGGTCGTTGTTATCGGCCACCTCTCCGGTCATCACCTATCGGTTGATCAGAAGCTTCGCATGGGTCTGGCTGCCCCCGGCATGCATTCTCAGGAAATAGATGCCCACAGGCAACTGTGAGACATCCAGGCTGCCGGTTCCTGTAACCCTGTGATCCACCAGGCGACCTGACGGATCGTAAATATCAATCACCATCTCCCCGGGAAAAAAATCCCCGGGTATATGAAAGGTTACCCTGTCTGAGGCCGGATTGGGATAGATCCGCACCGGCTTCCCGGCCGCTTCGTGAGCCCCCTGGCCGGTGGTTTCGTCGTAAAGGAACGGCCTGAACATCATCACCCCCGGGGCTGCAGAGATCTCCCAGCTCCCCTGGTAATTATAGAACATTACATGAGGTGACGGCCTGTTGTTGAGGTCGAGCCCCACATTCAGCATGAACTCGTTGTACTGCCTCCAGCCCACGTAAAAGGTGCCATCCACCTGGACCGGTTCTGAGAAGTGGTACCGGATGAACCCGGGAAAGGATGTCAGATAGGCAGGGACGTGGTCGTTGCCGTCCTCCAGCAGGACACTTCCCGGAACACCTTCGTTGTCATCCCAGACCATCAGCTTGAAGTAGTAACCCAGGTTCACCGAATCATACAGCTGGTTGAAACTGATGTCCACCCCACCCAGTTCATCGGGCTGGTAGGAATGATACTTGATGGCTACACTGCCGTTTCGTGTTCCCTGCCCCCTCAGGCCGTACCCTGCCTCCGGGGTACCATCATCATAGGCGTAGTAATCCTTGAATACCTGGTCATGAACCACCGTGTCATTCACCCTGGGATCAAACTCATCGGTCCTCAGTGCCGCCCTGAACCGGAGGATGGCGGAATCCCCCCGCCTGAAATCGAGGGGATAGATATAGCTGAACTCCACAACGGTGTCCTCCAGTGCAGGCAGGTCCTGTGCGGTGGGAGACCCGGCGGTGTATGATTCGTTATAGAGCGGCTCCTCGATGGTCAGGGAGCGGGTCACATTCCGGGGGATGGTATCGTTGTTCCTGTAGCGTGCAAATGCCGAGGGATCCAGTACAGTGTTGTAGGCCTTCTCAAAATGGGACCAGGGCAGCGCGGAGAGCTCCTTCAGGACCGAGTTGAGCGGGGAGGTGAATGCCACATCGCGGAGTATCGTATCGGAGGCGAAGCGGTTGCGGTCCAGCCGTATGTAATCAATCTGCCAGTGATCCACATTGGCCCGTTTATCAGGATAGTCCATGGTGTTTGGAAGGCTCGCCCTGTTCCTGAACCTGAACCTGAACCCGTCGGCCAGGAAGCGTCCGTCCGTAACTGGGATCATTACCTGCCTGAACGGGTGGAGAGCGGTACCGGGAGTGCCCCAGACATTGATCCAGACATCTGCTGCCGGATCGAAAAAGTCCACCAGCAGCGAATCCTGTTCCTCGGGCAGGTCTCCGAGTCCCCCGGGCTGATAGAGGAAACTCAGATAGATGCTGTCTTCCACGGGGTGGGCGAGCATGACAGGATGGCTGGTCAGGTGGTCCGCCACAAAAGAGAGAGGATCAAAGGTCACCCCGGCATAGATGCTCCCGTCAGAATCAACCGCATCGAGGGTGGCTACCCCGTTGGTAACCGGATCGATGCCATAACTGTTGTTGATAAATGCATACCTATCGGTCCATATGGCGGGATCGGGTTCCACAAAAGCGGAGGAGAAGTCATCGAATACCGGCAGGGTAAGGGTGGTTGCCCCTGCAGATTTCCTCACCGGTTGGCCTGCCCTGTAATATTCAGCGGCACGGGGATTGCCCATCAGGGGTGTGATCGCCTCCTGGGCGGAAAGCCCGGACAGGGCAGCCAGGCAAAGGGACAATCCTGATAAATAGCTGAAAGCTCTATTCATGCACCATTACTGTATCCGCTCCGGTCATGGGCGATTCGGTCACCGGCAACAGGGTTGAATCGGCAGTCAGCCAGATATCCACCTCCATTCCCATGTTCATCCTCCTGAACTCGTCGAACTCCGGATATTGTCTCCATATGAACGCACCGGCACTGTCTTCACCATCCTTCACGGACTCATCATAGGTGACAGCGCCTATGTTCAGATAGTAATCGGCAACGATCTTCCTGGCCGTTCCAAGCCTTTTTCCCACCAGGTCGGGTACCCTGGTGGTCTCATTACTCAGTCCCATCCCCAGCACCAGGTCTATGATCTCGCCTTTTTTAATTTGGGTTCCCTCCATTATAACGGAGTCACCATGCATTTGTTGCAGCACATTGTTGATGGCATAATCGGGTCTGTACCTGATATCTCCCAGGATCAGCCCTGCATTCTGCAGTGCAAGCCTGGCCTGCCTGATGGAGAGCCCGGCCAGCTGGGGCATCGACACCATTTCGGGATTGACGGCGTTCATGGTGAGGAAGATCTTCCGGTTCTTCTTCACTTTTGAGCTGGCCCCTGGATTCTGCTTGATAACGGTTCCCCTTGGCATTTCGGAAGAGTAGACCGAATCGACCACCTCGTACCTCAGGCTCCTGGAGGAGGTGACATCATGCACCTCATCAACCGTCAGCCCGGCAAGATCGGGAACCAGGATCGCCTCTCCGTGATGGGTGTAGATCCTGAGCCATAAAAGGATGGAGAGCAGGAAGATCAGGCCAATCGCGATGGCCAGGCCCAGGTGGCGGAAGAATTGCTTGCTGATGAGGAACCTCAGGAAATCCATGGGTGCTGATTTGGTTCAAATGTAAGGTTTATTCGCTGAAATCTAAGGCGATTTCGTGACAAGGCCGGTTTTCGTAATGACCGATGATTCCTGGTATACCTCGTAGTCGGTGTTGATGGCCCAGAGGTCATGGCCCGCCTGGTTCACAATATTTTCAGAGGCCCTCATTCCCATCAGTATACTGTGATCCTGGTTATTGTATTTATAGGCTCCGTAACGCCCGATCACGTGCAATCCTGAAAGGGAGGTCAGGTAGTGCTCAATGGGTGCCAGTATATCCCGGTACCCCCTGAAATAGACGGGGTAGCAGCGTGGGAGGCGGACCACCTCTCCCTCCCTGACATGACCCTCCGGGACGAGCCCCGTGCGAACAATCTCCTCAGCAGCCATGCTGACCAGCTGTCCCGGCTCAAGGCTCCAGAGTTCATCCCCGTAGTAACACCAGTACTCCATGCAGAGGATGGTGGAATCCGAGGAGCCGTAGACCGAGGGGATCCAGTTCCTGAAATTGGTCACCCGGCCCACTCGGACCGAGGGGTCATGAATATAGAGCCACTGGTCGGCGAACAGGTCGGGTCTGTCGATCCTGAGGTAGACCAGGATGGTGTTCCTGAATTTGAGTTTTTTAGACTGTTCCAGGACTGCTTCCGGCACTTCGGGAAGCCTCTCCACCAGCAGGGAGAGGGGCATGGAGGAGACCACCTGGTCATATTCCCTGGTCTCCCCGTTCTCCAGCTGCAGGGACCGGACAGATCCCCCGGTGGTGATCACCCTGTCAACCCCGGTATTCAACCAGACGCGTCCTCCCCGGGACACAACGGATGCCTGCATGGCTTCATACACGGAACCGGTCCCCCCGGCCGGATAGGCAAACTGCTCCACCAGGGTGGCATGGCTGCTTCCATTTCCCGGGAAGAGTGCGTTTTTAACGGCCTCGTAAAGCGAGAGCTTCTTGATCCTCTGGGAGGCGAAATCCGAATCGAGCATCGAGCAGGAGATACCCCACAGTTTTTCGGAATAGGTTTTGAAAAAGATGGTGTAAAGCCTTTTTCCGAACCTGCTGGTGACCCAGCCTTCAAAGGTGGATGTGTCGCGGGTTGGGAAAATACGTTCGGCCATGTAGCTCAACAGGCACCGGGCGGCCTCGAGGATGCCCAGCCCGTGCAGTGCATTGAAAGCCCTGATGGGATAGGAGAAGAACCGCTGCTTGTAATAGATGCGGGTCTGCCGGTTCACGATCTCGTACCTCTCCCCGACCACCTCCAGCCAGAGGGCATTGATCCTGCTGTCGTGGCTGAAGAACCTGTGTGGTCCCAGGTCCACCCGCTGGTCCCACAGATCGATCGATCTGGAGAGCCCTCCCACGCGGCCGGCCTTCTCAAAAACATCCAGCCGGGATATCCCGTTTCCCAGGTGTTTTGAAAGTTCATAAGCCGCAGTCATTCCGGCAGGACCGGCACCGATCACCGCTACTCTTATATCGGGCATTTGAAAAGCATCAAAAATAGGAAAAAAAATCAGCGCAGCCTCCTGGCCTGTTCACGCACCAGGTTGGCATTCTCGGTCTCGCCGTAAAAATCATAGAGTTCCGCCAGTCTCTCGTAAGCTTCCCTGAATCTGGCGTTGTACCATATGGCCCGCTGGAAGTAGTATTCGGCGTTGTCCCTGTCATTTTTCATTCCATAACACAATCCCAGGTTGTAGTAACCGGTATAGTACTTATAATTGGACCGGATGGCCTGGTTGATGAACCTGATGGCCTCATCGATCAGGGCTTCATCCTGCTTCACCTCGGCCTCGACCAGATATGAATATCCTTTGGTGTTGTAAGCCTTGTCATAGTCAGGATAGATCCCGAGCAGGCGGTCCATGGTGCTCCTCGCTTCGTCAAACCTGAGAGATGCAGTTAAGGCACTCCCCAGCTCGAGGTAGGCGGCTACGTTGTTCGTATCATATTCAACCGCACTCACCAGGTACCGGACGGCCTGGTCCACTTTATTCCCGTCCTCTTCGCTCATTCCTTCCGCAAAGAGCGACGATCCCAGGAAGTCATCCCAGTTCTTGCGTTCCACAATGGCTGCCACCACAACGTCATCCACCCTGATCTCGTGGATGGTATTCTTGGGGGGCCACATACCGTTCCTGAGCTGGAAAGGGTGGATGTAGTTGCAGTAGAGGATCGCATAATCCCAATCGTATTTTCCACGGTCATAATACCTGCTGTAAAATGGCCGGACCCGGTCCCTGTAATTCCTGAAATAATAGTTAACAGAGAAATTGCTGACCACCCGTACCGGCTCTTCCGGAGTGGCCTCAAGTCCGGGCAGGATCTCTGCGGTGAAATAGTCGGAGGCAGGTCTCAGGCTGTTGGCGTAGTAATCGGTTTCGTAGGTGCCGAATGCCCCCCTGGTCCCTCCCGGCAGTGCATTGAAATAGATGTAGGTATCGGGATGGTTCCGGATGATATGCCTCACCGGGAGAAAGAGCCCTGCCGCTATAACTGCGAACAGCGCCATCGTGAGCCATCTCTTTCCGGATCGCCTGATCAGGCTGCTTATAGCCATGGCTGAGAGGGCCAGCATGGAGGGGTAGATGAACATCATGTGCCTCCACCCGCCATACACGTTCGATTCCCTGTAGATGATGAAAAGAACCGGGAAAAGGACCGTGAACCAGAGAAGGAAATACCAGTAACCGTTGCCCTCCTTCCTGTCCGTATACCAGGTCAGCAGTGAGGCGACCCATCCTGCAAGGATGAGGAGTGGGACGGTAAACATCACATTCTTGGGTATATAGTGCCAGGGGAGGTGGTCGGACCAGTAGATCATTCCGTCATAGAGCACCCGGATGGATACCTGTATGTTTGACATGACCTTAAAGGCCTGGATGGGATGGTTCACGATGTCCTGGAGTGCATATGGCCAGGTCAGCAGGCTTAAGAGGTATCCTGCCACGGAGACCAGGACCAGGACACCTGTCACCTTCAGGGTAAACTTCCACCAGCCCGCCGAAAAGAATTTCCAGGGCCACCGGTGCAGGAGCAGGTAAAGCCCGGCAAACATGAAGAGGTAGGGGACCAGCAGGAGCCCGCCTATCCGTATCCCGTTGGTCCACCCGATCCCCACGGCGATCCAGATGGCCGGCCATATCCTGATCCTGGGCAGTCTCTTCATGAACAGGATCATGTAATAGAGGGTGAAGATGTTGCCCAGGGCAAAGGGGACATCCATGGGGTTGTTGAAAGCATGGCCCAGGAACCTCGGGGAGAGGAACATCAGGACCAGCGCCAGCAAGCCCCCGGAATACCCCGCAAAGAGCCTGACCAGCAATCCGGTGAACAGGATGGCCGCTGCACCGGTAATGGCAACCATCACATGCCTGGCCTCATAGGGATTCTCCTCAAGGGAGAAGAGCCTGATCAGCAGGTAGGTAAAGAAATCAAAGGACTGTCCGTAATAATTGAGTTTATAGCGGGGATCGTCCAGGGCGGCCGGATCACCTTCCGTGAAGTAGTTGAAAACCTTGACCGCATGCTCGTAATGCTTTTCGTCATCTCCCGAAAGGCCTGCATCCAGGCTCAGAACGGGGATCAGTACGAAAATCGCCAGCGCTGTCACAAAGAAGGCGAGCCTGAAAAGGGGGTGCTCCCGGGTGAAGAACAGCTGCCTCAGGGAGCGATCCCCCGCCTCTTTCACCGGCAGGGTGGTGTTCCAGGCCAGATTCAGCCGGATCTTCTCCCCGATCCGGAAGGATGGTTTCCGTTCACCTGAGAAGGGGGCATCCTGGTGGATGGTGACCTCTTCCCTTTCGAATCCCAGTTTTTCAAGGATGAGCCTGACCACCCCGGGATCCAGCGAAGCCTTGATATGGTTGGTCGCCAGCATGTAACGCATCACGTCCGAAGGGATGATCAGCCCCCCCCGCTCCAGGGCCCTCCTGCCACGGAAACGGATCTCGTAATAGGTTTTCCGGGAACCGGCTTCCGGGAGTGGCAAACGGAAGAACTCGTTCGGGTTGAAGAGCCGTTCCAGGGGCCTGGGCTCCAGGATCACCACGTATCCATCCTTCAGGAATTCCTGGTCCTGACCCCGGCCCGGAGTTCCTGTAATGAAGCGGACCATCGGATGCTCCTCCGCGGCGGGTGCGGCTTCGGAAGAGAGACAGCAGATCCCGGCATGTGAGGCGTGTTCAGTACGGATCTTCCCTGCGAGTTCTGACAGGTAATTCCGGGGGAACTGCCCGTATGGCCGGCCCCGAAAGAGAAACTGGAGGTGGTAATTGCTGCTGGACGGGTCCCTGTCTCTGGATTTTCCTTTTCTGTGCGGAGCATGCTTCGCCATAGCGATTTCAGCTTCAAGTTCCTGCCAAATTAATCATTCTCTGCGAAAGTCCGGACAAAAAAAAACTAACCGGGGGCCGGTTAGTTATGCAAAAAGGCAGCGGGATCTGGTTATGCTTTGTGCCTCGGTTCGTCGGAGACCGACAACTTCTTGCGTCCCTTCTTTCTCCTTCCGGAAATGATATGGCGCCCGCTCGCTGAAGACATCCTCTCCCTGAAACCGTGCTTGTTCTTTCTTTTCCTGTTGGATGGCTGAAATGTTCTCTTCATGGCAATCTTGTTTTCAGGCTGCGAAAGTAGTCATTTTTTCAGATATACAATTGTTTTGGTTGAAAAAAAAGGCTCCTGGAACCAGGTGGAGACCGGATACAATTCCACCCTCCGGGAGAGCTGGCCCAGCTCCTCTCCCAGTTCCCCTCCCTTCAGTGCTATCCATCCGCGGGCACCGGGGTCCTCTCCCCCGGCCATGATCAATCTGCCGGTCCACTCAACCAGCCTGGGGAATGCCGTGACGGCCCTGGAAACCACAAAATCAGCCTTCTGCTCCAGCTCCTCCACCCGGGAGCGGATCGCCCTGGCATTCCTGAGCTGCAGGGCATCGCATATCTCCCTGACCATCCGGATCTTCTTTCCGATGGAATCGACCAGTATGAATTGGGCTTCAGGGAAGAGTATGGCCAGGGGTATTCCCGGGAAACCTCCCCCGGTCCCGGCATCGATCACCGAGGTGCCCCTGCCGAATTCAAACCGTTTTGCGATGGAAAGCGAGTGGAGAACATGCCGCTCTTCCAGGTGGGCCACATCTTTCCTGGAGATGATGTTCACCTTCTGGTTCAGCAGGGGGATCATCTCAAGAAGCTTCTCAAACTGACTGGTCTGAAGGTGATCCAGGCCCTGGAAGTATTTCCGGATCAGGTCCATGGATCATGGCCTCTCCTGGGAGCGGTTGAGGATATTCAAAAGAAGCTCCCTTGCCCTGAATAACTGTGCTTTAACCGTACCAATGGGAATATCCAGCTCCTCAGCGATCTCATCGTAGGAATACTCGCTGAAATAACGCAGCTCAACCAGTTTCCTGTACCGGGGTTTCAGCTTCGACACCACATTGCGCATATGTTTGATCTTCTGCTGGTTGATCAGGTTCGATTCCGGATCGGGTGCATCGGACTGGATCATGGAGGACGGGGCAAGGGAATCCTCACCGTCCACTGTCTGGTCCAGCGAAATATGGCTTGCGCGCTTTTTGCGGATAAAATCAATACAATTGTTGGTTGCTATCTTGAACAGCCATGTGGAGAACGCGAAATTCGGGGTGTACTGATCGATGTTCTTGAAGGCTTTCCCGAAAGCCTCAATGGTCAGGTCTTCAGCATCCACGGGACTGTTGACCATCTTGAGGAGCATAAAATAGATGGCATCCCTGTACCGGCCGAGAAGTTCTCCATAGGCAAGCTGATCCCCTTTCCTGGCCCTTTCCACCAGCTGAATGTCCTGCTGGGCCTTCAGGGACAGATTGGAATTTAACTCCATGGCTGATACTTTGTTACAAATATGTTGCTGAACCAGATCAATCCAAGCAAAAGAGGCATAAGCGGATCAAATAGCAACGAAGGTAGCAATAAATACCTTTCATTCAAACGCTTCATTCCCAATTTAAGAATGGTCATCCTGATCAGCTGGAACACCCCGAACAGAGTGATGACGGGCCATATCCACAAAGGATAGAAACAGAGAACGGCGAAGGTGGAATAGAACAGAAGGCGGCTGACCATTTCTGCAGCGAGCCTGAACCTGGACCCGGCTTTGTAAAGGTTGCCGGCAGATAGATGCCTCTGCTTCTGACGGATCCAGCCGCCGAAAGTCTCCCTGGGAACGGAAATGGTGTGGCTCTCAGGATCTGTTTCGATGGATGTATTGGTGCTGGTTGCATGCGCGTTCACAAACAGGTCATCGTCCCCCGAGGCAAGGTGATAGTGAGCTGCGAATCCTTTGTGCCTGAAAAAGAGAGCTTTCCGGTAAGCAAGGTTCCTTCCCACACCCATGTAAGGCTTTCCTTTCAGGGCAAATGACAGGTACTGTATGGCAGTGAACAGTGTCTCATAGCGGATCAGCGCATTCAGGATCCCTTTTCTTTTTTCGTAGCGACCGTAGCCCAGCACGATCTCCTTCTCCCGGCTGAACCCGGAAACCATTTTTTGCAGCCACAGGATTCCCGCCGGACAGCAGTCCGCGTCCGTTAGCAGAACATGGTCATGGACCGCCGATTTCAATCCAATGGTGAGCGCCAGTTTCTTGCCATGCCTGAACTTCTCATTGGGAGGTATGGTCGTAAACCTCAGGTGCCTGTATCTCAGGCTCATTTCGGAAAGCACCTCCTCTGTCCGGTCTGTAGAGCAATCATTTACCACAACTACTTCATAATCAGGATAATCCTGTTCCAGTACCCTGGGCAGGAACCGCTCCAGGTGATGGGCCTCATTCCTGGCACAGATCACCACCGAAACACCCCTCCTGCTTTTCCGCTTTTTTGCCGTTCTGTGGAGGGGCAGTTTCAGGTATACTCCAAAATAATAGATGCACTGCACCAGGAATGCGGTAAGGTACAGTGGCAGCAGGATCCATTCAGGTACCCCGGTGCTTGCGATTAATGTCTCCAGATCCATGCGGTACAAATTTAATGGGCCCAGGCGTAAAAGAAAAAGCAGATTTTCAACAATTGCGTATCTTTGGCAGGTTGCCATTCCAATGGAGTTTGAGTTGCTACACAGGGACCCGGAAAGCGATGCAAGGGCAGGTGTTATCAGAACGGATCATTCTGAGATCCGGACACCGGTCTTTATGCCCGTGGGGACTGCCGGAAGCGTGAAAGGAGTCCACCAGCACGAATTGCAGGAGGATATCAATGCCCCGGTCATACTGGGCAATACATACCACCTCTACCTTCGGCCGGGCCTTGAGATCCTGAGGGGCGCAGGCGGGTTACACCGGTTTATGAACTGGGACGGGTCCATCCTGACCGACAGCGGAGGATACCAGGTCTTCTCCCTGGCCGCAAACCGGAAACTGACACAGGAAGGGGTCTGGTTCAATTCCCATATCGACGGTTCCAAACACCTCTTTACCCCCGAATCCGTTGTCGATATACAGCGGGTGATAGGTGCCGATATCATGATGGCGCTGGACGAATGCACCCCATGGCCGTGTGAAAGGAAGTATGCGCGGGAATCGCTTGACCTTACCCATCTCTGGCTGGACAGGGGACTCAGCCATTTCAGTGAAACGGAACCCCTCTATGGCCACGGGCAGTCCTTCTTCCCCATCGTGCAGGGCAGCGTATTTCACGAACTGAGGGAAGAATCGGCGCATTACGTGGCGGAAAAGGGCGCTGCCGGGAATGCCATCGGGGGATTGTCGGTAGGGGAGCCGGCTGAAGAGATGTATGCCATGCTCGAGGTTGTTAACGCCGTCCTGCCGGAGGAGAGGCCACGCTACCTGATGGGGGTGGGGACGCCGGTCAACATCCTCGAAGCCATCGCCCTGGGGGTGGACATGTTTGACTGCGTGATGCCCACGCGCAACGGGAGGAACGGGATGCTCTTCACGGCAGGGGGGATTATCAATATCAAGAACAGGAAGTGGATGGACGATTACTCGCCCGTTGACGAAGATGGTCACAGTATGGTGGATAGACAATATTCAAAAGCTTACCTGCGTCATTTAATTATATCGGGGGAGATACTCGGCGCGCAGATCGCCAGCCGGCACAACCTGGCCTTCTACCTATGGCTGGTCAGGGAAGCTTATGAGGAGATCAAAAGAGGAACATACAGGGAATGGAAGGAAAAGATGATACCGGCTTTAAGTACAAGATTATAAGGTTCCTGGGCCTGAAGATCCTGGACCTTTATGTCATCCGGAAATTCCTGGGTTCGTTCTTCCTTTCCATCGCCCTGATACTTTCCATCGTTGTGATTTTCGACCTTTCCGAGAAGATCGACGATTTTATCGAAAGCGGAGCGAAGCTCAAAGAGATCCTGTTTGACTACTACCTGAATTTCATACCCTACTTCGCGCTGCTGTTCAGTTCGCTCTTTGCCTTTATTGCCGTCATCTACTTCACGTCAAGGATGGCCTATAACACGGAGATCATTGCGATCCTGAACAGCGGCATGAGCTTCAGGAGATTTTTGCTCCCCTATCTCATCTCGGCCACACTGATTGCATCACTCTCCTTCTATCTGAGCGACAGGGTGATCCCTGGCGCCAACAAGGTGAAACTCGATTTCGAGGAACAGTATGTGCGGAAAAGGCCGGTGAGTTTCAAGACCAAGAATTTTCACCGGCAGATTGAACCCGGCGTATATGTATATCTCCAGAACTACAGCAATGTTTCGCGGGTGGGTTACAATTTCACCATTGAGAAGTTCGAGAATGGGGAACTGGTCTCAAAAATGTTTGCCGACCAGATCAGGTGGGACACCACCATGAATAAGTGGCAGGCCAGGAGGTACTATATCCGGACCATTGACGGGCTGAATGAGACCCTTGTGGAAGGCAAGGAGATCGATACCACCCTGAGCATTCATCCGGATGATTTTAAGATGCGCCTGACCATTGTGGAAACCATGAGCCTGAAGGAACTTGATGAGTTCATCAAGAAGCAGCTGATGCAGGGAGAGACCAATGTAACAGCTTACCAGATCGAGAGGCAGAACCGCATCTCGTTCCCTTTTTCAACTTTTATCCTGACGCTGATCGGGGTGGCCGTATCTTCCAGAAAACTGCGCGGCGGTATCGGATTGCAGATAGCCATCGGTGTGGTGATCAGTTTTACCTACATCCTCTTCACCCAGTTTTCAAAACAGTTCGCCATTGGCGGAATGCTTCCGGTGATGTTTGCCGTTTGGCTCCCCAATATCTTCTTTCTCATCGTGGCGGTTTTCCTCTTCCGCATGGCTCCCAGGTAGTGAAAGATAATGAGACATCTTTTCAAAGCCTGCAGTTTTTTGTAAGATTGTACCCGCAAAACTAAACCAGAAACCATGGCCTCTACAAAAAAATTCCAGGAACTGATGAAGCGCAGGGAAGAGGTGCTTCAGGGGGGGGGTGAACAGGCGATCCAGAAGCAGGTTGCCATGGGCAAAATGACTGCGCGTGAGCGGATCGTGAAACTTCTGGACCCGGGTTCTTTCAACGAATATGACCTGTTTGTCGAGCATGAGGCACGCGACTTTGGAATGGACCAGAAGAAGCTGCACGGAGACGGGGTGATCACAGGTACGGGTGCCATCGGAGGGCGCCCGGTATGCATCTTTGCCCAGGATTTCACAGTGGCCGGGGGTTCACTGGGGAACATGCACGCCAGGAAGATCACCAAGATCATGGATCACTCGCTGAAAATGCGCATGCCGCTGATCGGGATCAACGATTCAGGCGGGGCGCGTATCCAGGAGGGGGTGAACTCCCTGGCCGGTTATGGAGAGATCTTTTTCAGGAACACCCTGGCTTCAGGGGTGATCCCGCAAATCTCTGTCATCCTCGGGCCGTGTGCGGGAGGGGCAGTCTATTCGCCGGCTCTGACCGATTTCGTCTTTGTGGTTGACGGCATTTCGAAAATGTTCATCACCGGGCCCGAAGTGATCAAAACGGTGCTTGGCGAGGATATATCCATGGAAGAGCTGGGGGGCGCCAAGGTACACAGCGAGATCACCGGGAATGCACATTTCTTTTCGGAAACCGAAGATGAT
Organism: uncultured Bacteroides sp.; assembly: GCA_964467775.1. GTDB lineage: Bacteria > Bacteroidota > Bacteroidia > Bacteroidales. Next base: position 52,364 of record CAYXUD010000110.1, read on the forward strand.
TGTTTTGATCAGGTCAAATCCCTGCTCAGCTACCTGCCCTGGTCAAATACCGATATCCCGCCAAGGAAAGTGGTGAGGGAGCCTTTGAAAAAGTACAACATATCGAACATTGTACCTGCCGAGCAGAGGCAGCCCTATGATGTCAGGAATGTGATCAGGGCTGTGACGGACGGGTCCGATTTTTTTGAGGTCCAGGAGAGCTGGGCTGCCAATATCGTGATCGGTTTCGGCACCATGAACGGGCAGACGGTGGGATTTGTCGCCAACCAGCCGCTGGTGCTTGCCGGTGTCCTGGATGTGGATTCATCCGACAAAGCCGCCAGGTTCATCCGCTATTGCGATGCATTCAATATCCCCATTGTTACATTCGTGGACCTTCCCGGGTACCTTCCCGGTGTGGACCAGGAGCATTCCGGTGTGATCAGGCATGGTGCCAAGGTGTTGTACGCCTATTCCGAGGCCACCGTCCCGAAGCTGACGGTCATCCTGAGAAAGGCCTATGGAGGGGGCTATATTGCCATGAACTCGAGACATCTCAGGGCTGACTTCGTCTTTGCCTGGCCCGATGCGGAGGTGGCTGTCATGGGGCCTGAGGGTGCTGCCAATATTATTTTCAGGAAGGAGATTGCCACAGCCAGTGACCCGGAGAAAATGAGAAAGCAGAAGGTGCAGGAGTATAAGGAGAAATTTGCCAATCCCTATGTGGCAGCTGCAAAAGGGTATATTGATTCGGTGATTGAACCTCGGGAGACACGGAAGTCGCTGCTCCACGCCCTGGAGGTATCAGGAGAGAAAAGCGTAGGTATGCCGGCGAAAAAGCACGGGATCCCGCCATTTTAACAGAAGGTCATGAGCAAGCAGGGCAAAACTGGAAACTCCAGCCGTAAGATTGAATCTCCTCTTGAGGAGCTGGAGATCGGGAGTGCGGTCTACCTGACCAGGCTTACCTCCAAGTTTGTACACCGGCCACGCTGGCGGCGCCCGGATCAGCGAAAGATACACGCGGTGATCCCCGGGACCGTCCAGAAGCTCCTGGTGGGCGAGGGGGATCAGGTGGAGGCAGGTGCCCCCCTTCTGATCCTGGAAGCGATGAAAATGCGCAATGAGATAAGGGCCCCCGAGGGGGGGATCATCAAAAAGATCCATGTCAGGGAGGGTGAGCAGGTACCCAAAGCGCACCTGCTGCTGGAATTCAGTGAGCCGCAGGGGTGAGGTCCGCCTTCCCTTTCCACACTGCAAGCCGGTCCAGCTTCCCGGGCAGTGCAGGAGGCTCCCTGAAAATCCCGTAGATGGAGGATCCGCTGCCGCTCATCGAAGCATAGACGGCACCCGCCCGGTACAGTCCCCTCTTCAGGGACCCCAGATCAGGGTATCTGGCGAAGATCGCCTTTTCAAAATCGTTAACCACCGGCCCATTCCACTGGTCCACTGCAGCACCGGTCAGCTGCCGCAGATCTTCCCGGGGGGCAGCCGGGGTCGCTCCGGCGTATGCCTCCGCTGTGGAAATGTGGATCCCCGGGAAGAGAATGGCCAGATAGAACCCGCCAAGGTTCACTGTCGAGGGAGTGAGCAGCTCACCCCTGCCTTCCATCATCATGGGCTGCCCGTGCAGGAAAAAGGGGCAGTCACTGCCGAGCTGCAAGGCCATCCCGTGGAGTGTGTCCATTGAAAGCCTCCTGCCGGAGAGATGGTTCAGGCCTTTCAGCGTGACGCTTGCATTGGAGGATCCCCCGCCAAGTCCTGCCCCCACCGGGATCTGTTTGTGCAGGTGAATATGAACGGGCGGCAGGGTACTTTCCGCGGCCATCAGCGCATATGCTTTTTCGCAGAGGTTTTCCCCGGGTCCCCCCTCCACGGGGATCCCGGTCCGGGTGAACTTCAGACCGCTGCCTGAGGTTCCGGAGCTGTTGATCTCCAGGATATCGCAGAGGCCCACGGGGTACATGACTGACTGGATGCCGTGAAACCTGTCCGGGCGGCGTTCCAGGATGTGAAGCCCTATGTTGATCTTGGCAGGGGAGAAGAGTACCATCATCATAAAGATATGGCATTTTTCAACATTTGTTAATTATAACTTTGAGAGGCCTGTTTATAAAAGCGTGGGGTGTTCAAAGCCATAAGGGGGGTGGTTTCTTACCTTTAAGGCCTCAAACCGGAGAGAAATGGCGAAACAGCAGTCCCCTGCCCCCAGAAAGAACCCGGCTATCGCACTTGATTACGGAAAGATCCCCCCACAGGCGCTGGATCTGGAAGAGGCCGTACTGGGTGCCATCATGCTTGAGAAGGATGCCATACTCTCTGTGCTTGACATACTGGAACCGGCCAGTTTTTACAAGGAGTCGCACCAGCAGATCTACGAGGTGGCCCAGTCCCTTTCCCAGCAGGAGAAACCGATCGACCTGCTGACAGTGACCGAGGAGCTGAGAAAGCTTGAGAAGCTTGAGGCAGTGGGGGGAGCGGCCTATATCACGCAGCTTACCTCCCGCATCGGATCTGCCGCCCACCTTGAATACCATGCCCGGATCGTGGCACAGAAGTATATCCAGCGTGAGCTGATCCGTGTTTCATCGGATATTCAGGAACGCGCCTTTGATGAGGGCACCGATGTGGATGATCTGCTGGATTACTCCGAAAGGGAACTCCTGAATATTGCCGAAGGGCACATTAAAAAGGAGACTGTCAAGATCAATAACCTGCTGAAGGCAGCCATTGAACAGATCGAAGAAGCAGGGAAAAGGGAAGACAGCCTGAGCGGGGTACCCTCCGGTTTTACAAGGCTCGACAGGATCACTTCAGGATGGCAGAAATCAGACCTGATTGTTGTGGCTGGCAGGCCTTCCATGGGAAAGACCGCCTTTGTGCTCTCCATGGCGAGGAACATGTCGGTGGATCACAACCGCCCGGTGGCCTTTTTCTCCCTGGAGATGTCCTCCATTCAGCTGGTCAACCGCCTGATCATCGGGGAAACCCAGCTTTCTTCCGATAAGATCCGCACCGGCAGGCTGGAGAATTATGAATGGGAGCAGCTGGAGTATAAGATCAAGGATCTTGAAAAGGCCCCCATCTATGTGGATGATACCCCTGCCATCTCCATTTTTGAATTCAGGGCGAAATGCCGTCGCCTGAAGCAGAAATATGACATCCAGGCCGTGGTGATCGACTACCTGCAGCTGATGACCGGCTCGAAAGAAACGGGAAGCCGGGAACAGGAGGTGAGCAATATCTCCAGGTCGCTGAAAAGTGTGGCAAAAGAGCTGGATATCCCGGTCATCGCACTTTCACAGTTGAACAGGAGTGTCGAGATGAGGTCCGGGAACAAACGCCCCCAGCTTTCAGACCTGCGTGAGTCCGGCGCTATCGAGCAGGATGCCGACCTGGTGATCTTCATCCATCGCCCGGAGTATTACGGACTGGATACGGACGAGGATGGTAACTCCCTGAAAGGGATTGCGGAGATCATTGTATCAAAGCACCGGAACGGACCGGTGGGGGAGGTCAACCTGAAATTTGTGCGTGAGTATGCCAAGTTCGTTGAACTGGATGATACGCTGGCCAGGGTTGAGGATGATGAAAACGGGAATTCACTGGCCACCTACCAGTCCAAGATGAACCATGATAAGGGTGCCTCCAGGACCCTGAATGATGATATCGGCATGAACAATGGTTTTGATGAACCCGTGCCATTCTAGTATCCGCTCATGACATATGAAAGGGGCTGCCGAAACCGGCAGCCCCTTGAAATATATATGTTCCGGGAACGCAAGAACTGACCCGGTCTATTTGTTTTGGGCGACCATGCATCCCCGGGTCTCTTTCAACTCGAAGGGGGTGCACATCCAGCCTTCAAGGAGAAGCCTCTCTTCAGCCACGCTGTTTTCGAAGGGGGTGCACATCCAGGCTTCAAGGAGAAGCCTCTCCTCAGACACGCTCTTTTCAAAGGGGGTGCACATCCAGCCTTCAAGGAGAAGCCTCTCTTCAGACACGCTGTTTTCAAATGGAACGGTCATCCACTCTTCCAAAAAAAGCTCCTCTTCGACAGCGGCGTCTTCAAACGGAATGGCCATCCACTCTTCAATTTCTACCCCATCTTCCATGATGGCTTCAGCCCTCTCATCATGCGAAATGCCGGATCCGGAAAATGCCTCATATGTAAATCCGTTGAGGGGCGCAGCGGGTGAGTACGCAGCGGGTGAATACGCAGCAGCATAGACATCGATCTGCCCCGTTGCTTCAGGCAAAACGGCAATGGCCAGGGCGATCAGTGCGGAGCTCAGTATGATCTTTGTTGTTTTCATGATTCCTGCGTTATTATGTTTTGACATTTGATAAACATTTCTCATATTGCGTGCCAAAGATTATAAAAGTCTAATAAAGAGATTAATACAGTGAATTTGCGTATATGTTAAAAAACAATAATTATGAACGGAAGCGCAACATGAGTGTCCGGGAACGTACACCATGAACCTGTTTCCCCTCTCGTATGTTAACGGCTCCATCACTTTCTTTGGCCCCATATGCATCTTTTGCATTTTTGATTTGTCTTTTGGATAGAATTGTGACCGCAAGGTTTAATCTAAATTGATATCGTGATGAAAAAAGTTCTGGGTTTAGGCGCGGTTATCTTCGCCATCTCATTTTCCGGCTGTTATTTTCCCGGGGACTGCATACAGGGGTACGGACCGGTTGTGGAAGAGATCCGTGATGTGAGTGATTTTACTGCTGTGAGCAATACCGGGTCCTTTGAAGTAAGGGTTTCACATGCCGATTCGTTCCTGGTGAAAGTGGAGGCGCAGGAGAACCTGATCGCATTTATTGAGACCTATGTGTCGGGGAGCACACTGATCGTCAGGAAAAGGAACGGGGTATGCTTCACCTCGGGTCCCAGGGTCATTGTTTATGTCTCGCTTCCTGAGCTCGAATCGGTCGAAATGACCGGTTCAGGCAGGCTGGTGGCAGACCTGGCAGATTGTGGTGATTTTGAATGTGCCAATTCAGGATCGGGCTATATCAGCATTGATACGGTATACGCGGCCACCGCCTTTCTGAAGAATACCGGTTCGGGCAAACTCAACGCGTTGGAGATTCATGTGGATGATATAGAGATATTCCAGTCCGGTTCCGGATCCGTTGATGCGGGAACCGTCTTCGGGGCAGCCGATGTCAGCATCAACCACAGCAGTTCCGGGCGCATATTCTCCGAGCTGGCCGGCGCGGGTGATGTGGATGCGAGACTGACCGGATCGGGAAGGATCGAACTGGGTGGGGATGCCGGGACAGCCGACTTTCGCCTGGATGGTTCCGGAAAGATCGATGCCATTGATCTGGTGACTTCAGATGTAAAAGCCACCATTACCGGATCGGGAAAGATCTACGTGTATGCCACCGATTGGCTGGATGTCCTGATCACCGGTTCTGGCGATCTCTATTACCGGGGCACTCCGCAGATCTCACAGAGGATCACGGGTTCGGGAAGCGTAAGGCCTTACTGAACTCCTGCCGGGATTCAGATCCTGCCACAACGATAACCGCCTCGCCCTTCACCTCCCGGCCGCCGAAGTATCCGGCAATCTCCTCGAGGGTACCCCTGATGGTCTCCTCGTGGATTTTCGAAAGCTCCCGGGAGACCGAAGCCTTCCGGCCGGGGCCCAGGGCCCCGGCAAGCTGGAGCAGGGTCTTCTCAAGCCTGAAGGGTGATTCGTAGAGTACGATGGTACGCTGCTCGGAGGATAGCTGGGACAATCGCCTGTTCCTCCCTTTTTTCACGGGGAGGAAACCTTCGAAAACGAACCTGTCGCATGGCAGCCCCGAGTTGACCAGTGCCGGAACGAATGCAGTGGGTCCCGGAAGGGTCTCCACCTGGATCTGGTTCTCAATGCAGGCCCTCACCAGAAGGAATCCCGGATCGGAGATCCCCGGTGTGCCTGCATCGGTCACCAGGGCCATGGCGGATCCTCCCGACAGTTGTGAAATGAGCGATTCCAGGACACGGTGCTCATTGAATTTATGGAACGGCCGGACCGGTTTGTCCACCTTGAAGTGTTTCAACAGAATCCTGGTCTTCCGGGTATCTTCGGCCAGGATCAGGTCGGCATTATTGAGCACCTCCAGGGCCCTGAAGGTCATGTCCCCAAGATTTCCGATCGGAGTGGGTACGAGGGTCAGCTTCGACATGCTAATTCCTGTTGTACCTCCTTTTCACCAGGCTGGCAAGGATCGATATCCCTTCATGGTCCGGGGACTGATCGAACTGCTCCTCCAGGAGACGTTTCGCTGATTGCAGGTCGCCTGCCTGGTCCAGGTCCCGGATCAGTTTAACGAAGCGGTCCGAATCACCGTCAAAAAGTTCCCGGATGATCAGGAAACGGTCATTGATCCCGATGTTCCTGCTGATGCTGTCGATGGGCTGGCCCATCAGTTTTGAATCCATATCCGGTTCCCTGCTGCCTGCCAGGTTCTCATTGATGCTCGATCCGGCAGTGAATTTCTCGGCAATGATCCCTCCATTTTTTGTCGGGACCGGCCCGGGTTTGGCCGCAGTTTCCTGTTCAGGCTCCTCTGTCACCGCTTCCCCCTCAGCTCCTGCGGCCGGAGGTTCCTGCCCCGCTTCAGGTTCCCTGTCAGCCAACCCGGTGGCGGATGGTGCGGCCTTCCCCTTCCTGGCTGTCTCCATGTCGGACCGTATCGCGGCAAGCAGTTCGTAGACATTCCTCAGTTTTGAAAGGGCAAGGTCCATTTCCAGGGCCGAGCCCTCCGGAGAATTTAGGAGGTTCCCCACCAATTTTTCTATATCTTGTATATCTTTAGTAAGTATTTCCAATGTGTATTTTAATTCCATCGTTGATCAGTGCTTTAGGTCTTGAGATACACACAAAATTAAGGATATTCTTCATATAATCGTGTATCATGTTTCTTGAAAACACGGTGGATAAGACCAGTGGCCAGGGTTGGATAGAGGTAATCACCGGGTCCATGTTCTCAGGAAAGACGGAGGAGCTGATCAGGCGGCTCAGAAGGGCCAGGATAGCCCGGCAGAAGGTGGAGATCTTCAAGCCCCGGATCGAGGTGAGGTATTCGGAAGTGGAGGTGGTTTCCCATGACGACAATGCCATCATCAGCACCCCTGTCGATTCGGCAGCAAATATCCTTTTGCTGGCCAGTGAGGTTGAGGTGGTGGGCATCGATGAAGCACAGTTCTTCGATGACGGGATCGTAGCTGTCTGCAACCAGCTTGCCAACCAGGGCATACGCGTCATTGCGGCCGGCCTGGACATGGATTTCCGTGGTAACCCCTTCGGCCCCATGCCCAAGCTGCTTTCCATCGCGGAGTATGTGACCAAGGTACACGCCATCTGCGTCAGGTGCGGGAGCCTGGCCAGCTATACGCACCGCCTGTCAGAGGATGATAAGCTGATTGTTCTGGGAGAAACTGACATCTATGAACCGCTCTGCAGGGGATGTTTTTCAAAAGCCGCCAAAGCAAGGTAAATGATCATGGAATCTGAATGGACCCTGAAGGATATTGCTCTCCGCATTCATGGAGAGGTACACGGTGAGGGGAGGATCAGGATCAATGCGCTGTCGGTCGACAGCAGGAAAACGGTCCCTTCGGATTCCACCCTTTTCGTGGCGCTTTCAGGTGAACATCACAATGGCCATGACTATATCAGCGAGCTTTACAGCCTGGGCATCAGGGCTTTTATGGTTTCCAGGCTGCCTGACGCGGCGGACTACCCCGGGGCTGGTTTCTGCCTGGTGGACAATACTTTAACAGGTCTGCAGAAACTGGCATCGGTCCGGAGGGAAGCGTACAGGGGAACGGTGGCTGCCATTACCGGCAGCAACGGAAAGACCATTGTCAAGGAGTGGATCTACCAGGTCATGAGCGGGCCATTCAGCATTTACCGGAGCCCGAAGAGCTACAACAGCCAGGTCGGGGTACCTCTATCGGTGTGGATGATGCAGGATCACCTGGACCTTTCCGTTATTGAGGCGGGGATCTCGCTGCCGGGGGAGATGGAAAGACTCAGGCAGGTCATCGCACCCGACATCGGGCTGTTTACCAATATCGGCACTGCGCACCAGGAGAATTTCCGGAGCCTTGAAGAGAAGATGCAGGAGAAGATCAAACTGTTCCGGGACTGCAGGAAGGTGATTTGCAGATCAGGCGCGGGAACCGGCAGGCTGCATCCGGAAAGGTTCATGACAGGCCTGAAGGGAGAGATCATTACCTGGAGCCTGGACGGGGATGCTGACTATCATTACGTGGCAGGGCAGAAGGATCCGGGGGGAACCGGGATCTCCGCACGCCTTCCGGCCGGCAGCTGCCGTTTTTTACTGCCTTTCACGGATGATGCCTCCATCGAGAATGCACTGCATGCCTTTACCTTTGCCGTGGAGATGGGGTTGCCTGTTGATCAGGCCATCCGGCGGATCGAGGCCATCGAGCCTGTCTCCATGAGGCTGGAGATGCTCAGGGGGATCAATGGCTGCGTCCTGGTCAATGATACCTATAACTCCGATATCGGGGGACTGTCGGCGGCGCTTGACCTGGTGAACCAGCAGGACCGGCAGAAGGAGAAGCTGGTGATCCTTTCCGACCTGTTGCAGAGCGGAATGAAGGAGGAGGATCTCTACGGGGAGATAGCCGGACTGTTGAAACAGAAGGGGATTGAACGCTTCATCGGCATTGGCCCCTCCATGATGCAGCACCGGGAGCGCTTTCCACAGCACAGCCTTTTTTACACTGATACCGGGGAGTTCCTGAAACGGATGGACAGAACCATGTTCCGGGACAACAATATCCTGATCAAGGGATCGAGGAGGTTCGGATTTGAAAGGATCACCGCTGAACTGCAGCTGAAAACGCATCAGACCGTGCTTGAGATTGACCTGAATGCCATGGTCCAAAACCTCAACTACTACCGCTCCCTGCTGAAAGAGGGGGTGAAGATCATGGTGATGGTGAAGGCGCTTTCTTACGGAAGCGGCAGCATTGAGATCGCCAACCTGCTTCAGTACCACAAGGTGGACTACCTGGCCGTGGCCTTTACCGATGAAGGTGTGGAACTGCGTAATTCCGGTATTCACCTGCCGGTCATGGTACTGAACCCCGATCCTTCGGGGTTCGGACAGATGATAGATGACCGGCTTGAACCCGAGGTGTTCAATTTCAAAGGCATTGAGGCCCTCTACAGGATCCTCCGCTATCGGGGGATCAGGCAATACCCCATCCACATTAAAGTGGATTCGGGAATGCACAGGCTCGGCTTCCAGGAGGATGAAATCGATTCGCTGATCCCTATTCTGAAACGGGAGGAGTTCCGGCTGGCCTCCGTTTTCACACACCTGGCAGCAAGTGATGATCCTGGGCATGATGCCTTCAGCCGGGAACAGATCGGGTTGTTTGAAAGGGTCAGTGACCGTCTCTCCCGAGACATCAATAAGCCTTTTGACAAGCATATCCTGAATTCATCCGGGATTGAAAGATTCCCGGATGCACAGTTCCAGATGGTCAGGCTGGGGATCGGGCTTCACGGGATCGGAGAGGGGAAGCCGCTGGTCCCGGTCAGCTCCTACAAAACCACCCTCTCCCAGGTCAGGACCGTTAAAAAAGGCGAGACCATCGGCTATTCCAGAAATGGAAAGACCGGCAGGGAAAGCCTGATTGCCACCATCCCCGTGGGGTACGCGGACGGCCTGGACAGGAGACTGGGTAACGGCGTTGGAAAGGTCTGGATCAGGGGAGCCCTGGCACCCACCATAGGGAATATCTGCATGGACATGACCATGATCGATGTGACCGGGCTGAGGGTGAGCGAAGGGGACGAAGTGGAACTGTTCGGCAAAAACCTGCCTGTTTCGGAGGTTGCCCGCCTGGCCGGGACCATTCCCTATGAGGTCCTGACCTCCATCCCGGAGCGGGTGAAAAGAGTATATTTGCAGGAATAACGATGAAAGTCCAGCTCTCGGCAGTGATCATTACCTATAACGAGGAGCGCAACATCAGGCGCTGCCTCGAATCGCTCATAGGTGTGGCTGATGAGGTGGTGGTGGTGGACAGCTATTCCACCGATGGCACTGAAGAGATATGCAAATCTTTCAATGCCAGGTTCATACGCCATAGATTCATAGGACATATCGAACAGAAGAACTGGGCGATCCTTCAGGCATCCTCCCCCTATATCCTCTCACTGGATGCTGACGAAGCTCTGTCGGATGATTTGCGCACATCCATCCTGAAGGTGAAGGAGAAGTGGACGCATGATGGTTACTATTTCAACCGGCTGACCAAATACTGTGGAAAGTGGATCCGGAACACAAGCTGGTATCCCTCAAGGAAGCTGAGGCTATGGGATGCCAGGAAAGGGAACTGGGGAGGATTTAATCCGCACGACCGGTTCTATCTGCAGAAGAGTGCAAAAAAGCAGTTCCTCAAAGGGGACATCCTTCATTTCTCCTATTACACGGTCAGTGAACACCTGGTGCAGATGAACAACTTCTCCACCATTCTGGCCAGGTCCTACTATGAAAGGGGGAGGCGGGTATATATTCTCAGTATCATACTCCATCCGCTTTGGCGGTTTGTGAAGGATTTCCTTGTGAAGGCAGGCTTTCTGGATGGATATTACGGATTCATTGTGAGTGTGAACTCTGCCCACGAGGTATTCCTGAAGTATGTGAAACTGCGGAATATATACAGCGATGAAAGGCAGGCACAAAAGCAGGCTGTCTGTTTTTTTAACAGCATGGATTCCTGGGGCGGTGGCGAGAAATGGCACTTCGATGTGGCCTCTTTCCTCATGAAACAGAACTACCGGGTGATCTATGTTTCCTCCCCCCATAGTCCGCTTTCCCGTAAAATGAGGGAGAGAGGGATCTCCGGTTACCGGGTCAGGATCTCCAACCTGAGCTTCCTCAATCCGTGGAAGGTTCTGAAGATCGCCCGTATCTTCAGGCGGGAGAAGATCGGGGTCCTTTTCACCAACCTGTCGGGCGATATGAAAGTGGCGAGTATTGCCGGCAAGCTGGCCGGGGTGCCAAGGATCATCTACCGGCGGGGAAGCGCGATCCCCATCCGCAACACACCCATCAACAGGTACATGTTCAGGAAGGTGGTCACCAGCATCCTGGCAAACTCACTGGAAGTGAAAAGGACCATCCTGGCCAGGAACCCGTCACTGGTGCCGGAGGATAAGATCACCATCCTCTATAATGGCGTTCAGCTCGCCAGGTATGACGGGTTGGGAACAGCCCTTTACCGGCGTGCAGGTAAGGAGATTGTGCTTGGGTGCGCCGGCCGGCTTTCCCAGGAGAAAGGACATTTTCACCTGCTCGACATGCTGAAGGAGCTTTCGGGCAGCAGGTTGAATATTAAATTGTTGATTGCCGGAGAGGGAAAATTACTGCATGCCCTGCAAAAAAGGGCAAAAAGACTGAACGTAGACCATCAGGTGGAATTTCTCGGGTTTGTGGACAACATGCCTTCATTCTTCAATTCCATTGATATTTTCCTTCTCACTTCACGCTACGAGGGATTCAGCAACGTCATTCCCGAGGCCATGGCCAGCAGAAAACCCGTCATCTCTTTTGACATCAGGTCTTCTTCGGAAATCATCCTGGATGGCGAAACAGGGTACATCATCGAGCAGGAGAATGTACAGGAGATGGCTGCGCGGGTCATGAAACTGGCCGGGAACAGATCCCTCAGGGAGCAGATGGGGGCAAATGCCAGAAAAAGGGTCGAAGAGATGTTCTCTTTTGAGAGGACCCAGAAAGCGATCCTGGAGCTGATCACACACTCACACAGCAGCTAGGTTCCGGCGGAAGCTTCCCGTGACTCCTTTTCCCTCAGGTATGATTCATAGGAGTGTCTCCAGCGGCGATGGGACCACAGCCAGTATTCAGGTGCCTCTCTGATGAGCCTCTCCAGGATCCTGACATGGGACTCGGTGATCTCGAAAGGTTCAAGTTTTCCCGGCTCCTCACATATCAGTTCCGCTTCCACCTGGTACCGGCACCTCTCTGTCTTCCTGATCTTCAGAAATACCACAGCTGCATCGAGTTTTCTGGCCAGCTTCTCCGCACCAAGGTAGAGGGGTGTATCCTGCCCCAGGAATTTGGTCCAGTACTGGATATGCTCGAACACCGGCCGCTGATCTGCCACAAAAATGCTGATTGCAGGGATGCTGTCACGGTGATGAAGGATCATCGCCCGCACGATCATCTCCATCGGTACAGGCAACGTATTGAACCGCTCCCTGCTTTTTTTGATCATCCGGTCAAAATACCTGTTTTTAAGAGGTTTATAGGCTCCGAGAACCCTGAATCCAGTGATTGCTCCCATGGATATCAGGAATTCCCAGTTGCCATAGTGTGCAGTTACCCCGATCACCTGTTTTCCCTTGTCATAAAGCGCATTCAGCAACTCCGGGTTGGTGTAGCTCATCCTGTTCAGAAACTGTTTGTCTGAATCGAAGTGGGATACGGCCGTTTCCATGATCAGGTCGGACAGATGCCGGTAGTACTTTTTTGCGATACCCCTGATCTCCAGGGGGGAGAGTTCAGGAAACGCCCTGCGCAGGTTGTCATAAACCACCTTTTTCCGGTACCCTGCCACATAATAGATGACCAGGTAAAGAAAATCCGAGATGAGGAAAAGTAATTTCTCGGGAAGCAGGTGCAGCAGCCACAGTAAGCTATAGGCAAAGATGAAGCTGAGAAACCTCATTCTTCAGCCCAGTTCACTGATGCGTTCCAGCTTTGGCAGGTCAAGGATCCTGATCTTCCTGCCGTCGATGGAGATCACACCCTCCTGGGCAAATGTGGAAAGGGTGCGGATGGCATTGGAGGTGGTCATGTTGGAAAGGTTGGCCACATCTTCGCGGGAGAGGTAGATCTTGATGGTCTTGCCATCATCCTCGTACCCGTAAGTGTCTTTCAGGAATATCAGGGACTCGGCAAGCCTGCCGCGGATATGCTTCTGGGTCAGGGTTACCGTCCGGTCGTGAGAGAATCCAAGCTCTGATGCAAAGGAGCGGATGATGCTCATGCTGAGGTCGGCATTGCTCCTGATCACCCGGTAGACACTCTCCTTATCCACAATGCAGGAGACACAATCCTCGATAGCGACTGCCGTGGCAGTGTGGTTCTCCTCCGCAAAAAGTGCCCGGTAGCCTATGAACCCGACCGGTTTGGCCATCCGGACGATCTGTTCTCTTCCGCCCACTCCTTCCTTGAAGATCTTTACCTTTCCTTCCGCAAGGATCATCAGTCCCACGGGCTTATCGCCCTCTTTGAAAATGATCTCTCCCTTTTTGTAGAATGCACAGGTATAATTTTGTTTCAGGAACTCCTTCTCTTTGGGAGAAAGTACGGTAAACACAGACTTCGGATTATCTATACAATCATCAGCATTGTAGTTCCTTTCCTGCATTATGTCTCAGTTAAAATGTAGTGCGATGTTAAATCCCGCTCGCGCATTCCCCGCTGCTTGCTGCGGGGCAAGCGAGCACAAATAAAATAATTTATGGATCGAAGATTCCTCGGAGCTTGCTCCGAGGAGCTTCAATAACATACAAAAATAGAAAAAAATATCAATTCTCTATCCGTGCCTGGCCACCAGCGGAATCCGCCTTCCCACCCCGAACGCTTTTGATGAGATCCTCAGGATGGGCGGGGTCTGGTAACGCTTGTATTCATTCTGATCCACCAGTCTGACGATCCTGTTCACAAGCCCCGGGTCCATCCCGGCCGCTGCCATCTTTTCCGGGGATTGCTGTTTCTCGATGTAGGCCTCAAGGATCCGGTCAAGCACTTCATAGGGTGGCAGGGAATCGGTATCCTTCTGGTCAGGGCGCAGCTCTGCGGATGGTGGTTTGGTGATGATCTGTCCGGGGATCAGCTCCCCGTTTCGGTTGATGTACCGGGCCAGGTGATAGACATCGGTCTTGTAGACATCACCCAGGACCGACAGCCCCCCGCTCATATCGCCGTAAAGCGTTCCATACCCGACAGCTGTCTCACTCTTGTTGCTGGTATTGAGCAGGATGTTGCCAAACTTGTTGGAGAGGGCCATCAGCAATGTGCCTCTGATCCTGGCCTGGATATTCTCCTCTGCGACACCTTCGGGCCGGTCCCCGAAAAGCGGCCCCAGGGTTTCACGGAACTGGCCGAACAGCGGCTCAATGGGAAGAATGTCATATCGCACACCCAGGTTGTTTGCCAGCTGTATGGCATCATTCACACTGTGCCCGGAGGAATACTGTGAAGGAAGCATGAGCACATGCAGGTTCTCTGGTCCCAGGGCAGCTGCGGCAATGGTCAGTGTTACAGCCGAATCGATCCCTCCGGAAAGGCCCAGGGTGGCACTCTTCAAACCCAGCTTCCCGAAATAGTCCCTGATACCGCAGACCAGCGCATCGTGGACCATCCCTATCCGGCCGGGTACGGGACCGGTCGTGAGATCCGGTTTTTCAGACGTAAGTTCATCCAGATCCACCATATGAAAATCTTCCCTGAAGTAATCCAGCCTTCGGACCACCTGGCCCAGGGAGTTGATGGCCAGTGAACCGCCTTCAAAGATCAGTTCGGTCTGTGCACCGGCCTGGTTGCAGTAGAGCAGGGGCAGGTGGTAACGGGCTGCCTTTCCGGTGAAAATGGACTGCTTCACCTCCATTTTCCGGTGTGAAAAAGGAGAGGCAGCCAGGTTGATGATCCCGTGGGGAGTGAACCGCATCAATTCTTCAAGCGGGTTGCTTGTGTAGAGCCTGTTCCTGGAGAATTCGCTTTCGAATGGCTGTTCATCCCAGAGGTCCTCGCAGATGGTAACTGCCAGCCGTTTCCCCTTGAATTCAAGGATGCGGAACTCCCGGTTGGGCTCGAAATACCTGTATTCATCAAAGATATCGTAAGTGGGCAGGAGGGTCTTCCTGAAAACCTGCCGGACCTTTCCCCCATGCAGGAAGAATGCGGCATTGAAAAGCAGCTTTCCTTCCTTTTCGGGGTTGAACTCCGGTCCGCCCACCAGGACACCTGTATCCGGGTCGATCTTTTCGGCCAGCTGACGGACAGAACGGCTGCAGCGTGTGATAAAGTCCTCCCTCTCCAGCAGGTCCAGTGGAGGATAACCGCAGACCGAAAGCTCGGAAAAGACAACCAGCTCGGCACCCTGTGATGCGGCCTTTTCTGCCGCCAGGGCCATTTTGCCCAGGTTCCCCTCGAAATCCCCGATCAGGTAGTTCAGCTGTGCGATCGCTATTTGCATGTTGGTCAGAAGAGGATCCCCAGGTTGACAGAGATGGCATTCATGGTGAGGTCTGCTGCATCTGCAGGGGTTACATCAAGGAGGCAGGATGACCATCGTACTCCCCCAAAGAGTGCCGTGCTGCCACCGAGGCGGTATTCCACACCGGCACCCACATGGTAGCCAAGGTTGAAAACCCTCACCGATTCCTGTATACTCACTTTTTCCAGTGATTGATCCTCAGTGGTTACATGTGCATTGATGTTGAACATCAGGTTGAAGCCGGCCTGCAGGAAAAAGGTGGCGTAACCCAGCTCCTCGGTCTTCAGCTTCAGGCCCAGTGGAACATCAATGTGCTGGAGGTTCATTTTCAGGTGCTGGTCCGGAACGATCCACAGGGTATCACCTTTTGAATCATAAGCCGCACTGTCCGGGTAGTAAAGCTTCCCGCCCAGGTTGTTGATCCCGAATCCAACGCTGAAGGCATAATTCTCCGCGAAAAAGTAATCCATCTGGAGCCCGGCCTGGAGATGGAAAACAGAGCCATCAGGATCGATGGCCTTGTCATCGGAGCTGAGCCAGGCAAACTGGGGATCGGCATGCACGCTGAACCTCATCTTCCCCTGGCCTGTGACCGCATGGGTCGTTCCTGCAAATACCAGGATCATGAATGCCCGGTTGATCCATTTCATAATTTCTAATTTTGTAAGGTCACATAATTTCTCAAATTTACATATTATGATGAGACCTGTTCACCGGATGTTACTTTTTCTGTGGGGGATCATCCTGCCGGGTGCCGGGTGCACCAGCCATTCCCGTGATGCGGATCTCTCCGGGATAGAGATAGAGGTAAAGATTGAACGGTTCGACCGGGAACTGTTTGAGATGGACCCTGATACCCTGGAGATGGCCATCGGGTCACTCTACCATGAGTACGGGGATTTCTTTGACATATTCAATACGCACATCATCAGCATCGGGCAGGCCTCCGCAAGGCATTATCCTGCCTATCTCTCCATGTTCATCAATGATCCCACCAACCGGGAAGTCTATGACTATACCTCGGAGGTGTTCGGCTCCATGGACGGGATCAACGGAACCCTCACCGGGGGGTTCAGGCACTACCTGTTTCACTATCCCGATTCCCTCCTCCCCAGGATCGTGGGTTATGTGAGCAGGTTCAACCAGGGACTATTCACGGTGGGCCATTTTGTGGGGGTGGGGCTGGACCAGTACCTGGGGAGTGACTGTCCCTATTATGAAATGATGGGGACCCCCCGCTACCTGCTGCGCAATAAGGTCCCGGAAAGGATCCCTGTGGATGTGATGACAGCCTGGGCTACCCGGATATACCCTTATAACGATTCCCTCGACAATGTGCTCAACAGGATGATCCACCAGGGCATGCTTGCCTATTTCGTCCATTCCATGTATCCCGCTATGGAGGAGATGTTCATCATGGGGTTCACACCAGGCCAGATGAAATGGTGCAGGAACAATGAGAAGCAGATGTGGACCTACCTGGTGGAAGAAAAACTGTTGTTCTCTGCCGACCCCCAGGTGATCCGCAAACTCACCGAAGATGCCCCCTATACGGGGTACTACACGGCGGAATCACCGGGACGTGCAGCTGTCTGGCAGGGTTTGCAGATCGTGCGGGCGTTCGCAGCCCGCAATCCGCGGCTATCCCTGGACCAGCTGCTCTCGCAGGGGGATTACCAGGAGGTGCTCAGGCAGTCGAGGTACAATCCGTGACAGGAGAGCTCAAACCCTCCTGCGGGCACTTCCCCGCGCCAGCGAGGCAAATACTCCCAGCGTACATAGGACGGCAAAAATGATAAAGGTGGTCTTCATGCTGGCCAAGAACTGCGGCGAGTACTGCCGGCCAAGTGGCCGGTCACCCAGGAAGAGCTGCAGCAGGAAGGTGGCGATCCCCATGCTGATCATCTGTCCGGTCAGCCGCATGGTCCCGACGGTCGCGGAGGCAATCCCCAGGTATTTGCGGTCCACCGCTCCCATGATGGCATTGGTGTTGGGTGATGAGAAGAGCCCGAATCCGAGCCCGACTATGCCAAGGGTGACTACCAGGTAGGAGAAGGGGGTCCGGTCGGAAATCGCCGTAAGCATGAGCAGTCCGGCTACGATGATCCCCATCCCGGCCGAGGAGAGGATCCTGGGATCATAGCGGTCGGAAAGCCGCCCTGAAACGGATGCAACCACAGCCATCACCACCGGCTGTGTAACCAGGATGATCCCGGCATCCCGGGGGGAGAGGCCCATGACGATCTGGAGGTAGAGACTCATGAGGAAAGTGATGGCAAAGGTGGTGGCATAGTTGATCAGGGCCGCCAGGTTGGAGAAGGCGAACAGGCGGTTGGAGGTGAAAAGGGCCATGTTGAAGACGGGGAACCTCACACGGAGTTCCATGAAGGCGAACAGGACCAGTCCAGCCAGCCCGCCGGCCGCCAGGAGGATTGCGGCGGTCCCCGGGATCTTTGAAAAACCGAACATGAAGGCCCACATGGAGATCACGTAGACCAGCGATCCGGCCAGGTCGAACCCTTCACCGGCCGCATCGGCCCACTCCTCTCTGATCCATCCCAAGGTGACGGCGATCACCAGCGCTTCGATGGGAACGGTGAAATAGAAAATGCTTCTCCAGCCAAGGTACTGGGTCAGCAGGCCTCCCAGGAAAGGGGCCAGGGAGAGTCCCACGTAAACGGAGGTCACTGAATAGCCGATGGCTTTCCCGCGCTCCCCTGGCGGGTAGACCGAAGTGATGATGGCCACACCCGTGCCGAATACCATGGCACTTCCTGCACCCTGGAGACCGCGGAAGATGATCAGCATGGTTCCCGAGGGGGAAAAGGCACACAGCAGGGAGGTGGCCATGATCAGCAGGTTACCGTAAAGGAAGATCTTTTTTCTGCCTTTGATGTCGGCCAGTTTCCCCAGCGGGACCAGGAAGACCGCGGAGGATAACAGAAAAGCCATGGCCACCCAGCTCAGGCTGACCGCATTCATGGAGAATTCGCGGCTGATGGCAGGGAGGGCAATGTTGATGGCTGCGCCCAGGAAGGGATTGATAAAGGAGGTGATGATGATCAGCATCAGGATCATCCTTCGGGAGGTCTGCTTCTTCATAGAATGAAATGGTTAAACCCCGGCAAGCCGGCGCTCAAAAATAACCAAAATATGGCCCGATGGATCATTTATCCTGCCGGATTGACGGGAACAATATCCCGAAGAATAAAAAAAGGCCGCCATCAGAGGCAGCCTTTTTAAAGCTGGTCCGTTTCGCGGCCCTATTCGGGACTGATCGCCTCAACGGGACATACGTCGGCACATGCGCCGCAGTCAGTACAGAGCTCCGGGTCGATCACATAGATATCTCCTTCACTGATCGCCTCGACCGGGCATTCGTCAACACATGTTCCGCATGCAGTGCAGTCATCTGAAATTACGTAAGCCATATCTTCAAGATTATTGATTCGAACAGAACAAAAGTAATGTAAATTCCTTCTGCTGCAACCGGGAGCGGAGAAAACTTGTCAACCGGGACCTGTTTGAAGCAATTCTGCTGAAAGGTATGCGAGAAGCGGGATCCCGGTTCTCAGTGCGGTCTCGTCCACCCTGAATCCTGGCGAGTGAAGTGGATGAACTTCTCCGGATCCCGGCGTTTTGACACCCAGCCGGTACATCATCCCGGGGACCGATTGGGCAAACCATGCAAAATCCTCGGCGGTCATACGGATCTCCATCTCCTCCACCCTCTCCTTTCCAAGGAAATGCCCGGCTCTCTCCTGGGCAAACCGGGTGATCCCTTCATGGTTGTGAAGGACCGGGTAACCGTGCCTGATCTCCACCTGGACGCTTCCGCCCATGCTTGAGGCAATACCCGAGGCGACCTGCTCAATAAGCCGGTGGGCACTCTTCCTCCAGGTTTCGTTCATGGTCCTGAAAGTACCCTCGAGCTGCACCTGGTCGGGGATCACGTTGACCGCCCCTTCGGCCAGCACTTTCCCAAAGGAGAGTACCGTGGGAACATCGCTGGGTGATCTGCGCCTGATCTCCTGCTGCAGCGAGATAAGGATATGGGAGGCCATCAGGACCGGATCGTTGATCTGCTGTGGCAATGCCCCGTGCCCCCCCTTTCCGTGGACCGTGATGTAGATCTCATCACTGGAGGCCATGTAGATTCCCGGCCTGAACCCTGCATGGCCGGCCTCCATATCCGGCAGCACATGCTGGGCAATGATCATATCGGGTTGCCGCCCGTCAAAGATCCCCTCCTCCAGCATCAGCTTCGCTCCACCGGGGACCTTCTCCTCACCCGGCTGGAATATGAAGAGCAGCTCCCCGTTGAAGTGTTCCCTGAGCTGGTCCAGCAGCCGGATTGCCCCCAGCAGGGATGTCATGTGGATATCGTGCCCGCACGCGTGCATGATACCCGGGCTCAGGGAGTGGTAGCCGACGCCTGACTGCTCTGAAACGGGGAGTGCATCCATGTCAGACCGGACTGCCAGACGGCGGCCCGGACCTCTCCCCCTGATGGTGGCGAGGATCCCGGTGGCCACATACGGGAATTGATATTCGATGCCCCACCTGTCAAGGATCTTCCTGATGTAGGCAGAGGTCTCATGCTCCTGAAAGGAGAGTTCGGGATGCTGGTGCAGATGCCTGTGTATGGCTTCCATCTCCTCCATGAAAGGATCTGTTGCCAGCCGGTTGATCAGCTTCTTAAAATCCATGGCGTCTAGAAATCGAGGCTGAGTGAAAGATAGAACATCCGGGGCTGAACCGTCATGTTTTCCACACCCCAGGCCCAGTCAAGACGGATAAAATATCCAAGCAGCATGGTCCGGATCCCAAATCCATAGCCGGCCACGATGGGATCCCTGTTGGCATCCAGGGTAATGGTCATGGGACCGTTGGTGATGACCTCGGTATCCCAGGCGTTTTCGCCCGTGAAGGGATGTGACCCGCTCCAGGCGGTCCCCACGTCAGCAAAACCCACCACCTGGAAGTTGTTCAGAAATCCTGACGAGAGCGGATGTCCGGCCACGTATCGGAAGATGGGCCACCGCAGCTCGGTATTGACCACGGCAAAATTGTTGCCGTTCCGGATGTTCTGGGAGAATCCGCGGAGATTGGTAGCCAGTGCCTGGTAGGCGTAATCCTTCTCATAGTCGATGGCCACCGACTGGTTGAATGTGGGCCTCTTTGACTGGGACAGGTTGATCCAGTTGTCAACGCTTCCCAGGTAATAGATCAGGGGACTTCGTCCAAAGGATGTACTGGCTGCAAACCTGTTGGCCCATATCAGGGTCCGGTGGATCCTGATATAGTGCCGGAAGTCTCCGCCGATCACGAAGAGGTCCGATTTGGATGTGTTGATCTGCCTGTAGGCCTCTGCAAATACCTTGAGCCGGGTCCCGCTGTAAAGATTCGTGCCCAGCACACGGGTGTTGTCGAAGACCACCTCACCCTTGATGCCGCCCCACACTTTCGTATTGGGAGTGTGGTTCAGGTTGCCTATATCGGTGGAGAGGAAGACGGTGTTGTCATGCCTGAAGGAGGCTGTTCCTTTCACAGCAAGTGTCTGGCTGAATGGGTATTTCAGCGATCCCAGGAGTTCATGGGTATAGGTCTTGATATACGATTCCGATGTGAAGTTCTTAAAGACCTGCCGGTGGAAAATCAACTGTTTGTCGAGTCTCTTTTTCACATTCTCGAAGCTGAGCAGGTATTCATTGCTGTCAAAATCCGTGGCGAACCTGACCCCTCCGGTCAGCCGGTAATCCTCAAAGAGGTCATTGGCACCCACCTTGAACAGCAGGTTCAGTCCGGGGTTATAATAGAACGCCCCCCCGGTGAAGGCCTGGTATGATGCATTCAGGAAACTGAAATCGATCTGGTTGACCAGCAGGTTGGGATAGAAGGCGACCTGGTAGTCGATGTACATCATGTTATCGTTCTTGGCCGAGTCCAGCACAAGGTTAAGATTCCTGCTGCGCAGCTGGTTGTTGTAATAGTTGAGTTTTTCCCTCTCAAAAATATAGTTGTTGATATCTATCCTGAATTCCTGGAGCGCAATGGTGTCCCCGTCCAGGATCAGCTGGTTGTTGGCTATCTCCTTCATGGAGACCACCTTCCTCTCCACATGGTGCACGGAATCTTCCCGCATCAGCCGGTCCACATGCCTGTCACGGTATTCGGTGGGGAGCAGTTCATCACCATACCTGGGATCCAGCTCCATGGGGTACCTGTACATGTAGTCCCTCCCGTCATGATAGACGATCTCGGCGATCTCCCCTGTTTCCGTATTGATATCCTGTGACAGGATGTTCCTGTTGTAATTGGAGAGGGGATAACTGTTGGCAAAGTAGCGGTAGTGGATGATGGTGTCCACCAGGCTGATCGTACTGTCGTATTCAGCGTAGTACCTGTTAATGATCCCGTTCTTGTCGCTCAGGTAAAAGAATTCGTTCTGCCCGGGGGAGAGCGGCTGGGTATGGTTGATATAGCTGCCTTCGGAGATCCTCTGAAGAACAGGCGATTTCCCTGCATAATCATACACAAATACGGCAAATGCCGTTGTGGTGTTGTTTTCCGGGTCCTTCTCTGCATAAAGCGTGTCTACCCTCCTGTTCGACACAAAGGAGATATTGTTCATGTGGTTCATGAAGCGCGGATTGAAATCGTCGGCCAGGTCATTGGTGATCCGTTCGTTGGTAGCGGCGGCAATGTCGAAAACCCAGATATCGGTCTGCCCGTCAGCCACTGCCGAGAAGACAAGTTTCCTGGCGTCGGGGGAGAAGCTCATGTCGAGTATCTTTTCGAAATATAAAAGGTTCCTGGTGGTTATCTCCTCTGTCTCCAGGTTGAAGAAATGGATCTTCAGCATCCCCTTTTCCTCGGTCACAAAGCCAAGGATCTGGGAAGAGGGGTGCCAGGCAATTTCGGGGTAGGAATAGTCATTGACCTGATCGAGCTTGTATCCCTTCTTGTAGATGCGCTTTGATTTCCCGGTGGAACCCTGCTTGATCCAGATCTTATACTGCCCTTTCTGGTTGGTGACATAGGCCAGGTAGTTACCGTCCGGGCTGATCCTGATATTCTGGTAAACCCGGTGTTTGTTGGGCCGTTTCAACACCCTGCCCTGTTCGGGCAATCCCGCATTCTGTTCCCCGGTGGTATAGAGCCCGAGGTAGTAGGCGGTCCAGTCGGATGAAAGCTCCTTCAGCTTTGCCCCCAGCACATAGAGGAACCCGCTCTCGGCATTTTTATTGATTTTGGTGATATAGAGGATCTGGGGAATGATGGCGACGCCGTAAAGATCCGCAATGTATTTCCAGAAGGAATGACCGGCATAACGCGCATCATCATCCTGCAGGTTGACAAACTTGCGGTATTTCCCCGATACGATGCCATCCTTCACCCGGTTCTCCATTTCATAATCCCACGGATTGGAAACGAAGGAGATCAATCCTTCGAGGTACCACTCGGGAAGGTTGATGATGGTGGTCCTGGTCATGTTATCCCTGAGCCCGTTCCCGAACATCATCTCAGTCACCAGTACCTCAGCGATGGCGGCCCTGATCTGCCGTTCAAACTTCACATGATCCCCTTCAAAATAGAGAAACACCTTGTTCTGAATGATCTGTGTGGTACCCCCGATGTTGTATTCCTCGTTCTCCGAAACCAGTCCTATGTTGCTCTGCCTGTAATCGGACATCTTATTATAGACCAGGAAGATCAGCCGGCGCTCAATCTCATAGTCAAAGAAGCGCTCGATCAGGGCAAGCTCCTTCTCGACAAAATCAGCCACATAGAGAGAAAGGTCCGTACCGTTCTCGTAGGAGTACACATCGAATTTATCAAACCGGTAGAACTTCCAGTACCGGTTGTTGAACTGCACCCGGTTCTTCCCGAAGTTCATCTGCATCCCATTGTAGAACTGGGCGGATAACTCCAGCGAGCCCAGCAGCACAACAAGCAGGATCCCTATGCGGAGAGTGCTTCTCATTGCCTTTTTCGGAGAGGTAAAAGTAAACATTATTGGGCAGAAGTCGTTTTAATTTCCGGCATGATATTTGGACTCACATCTAACCTTCAAAAATTGTGCAACTATTTATGGTTTTTTTGTGTTAATTTTGTGCATTCAAGATAAAATGAAATGATCAACAGAGTAAACATGCAAAAAATGAAGCGGTTAGTATCGATCTGTGGCCTGGCCTTTTTTCTGGCACCCTTGCTGGCTCAGACAGTTGAGCCAAAAATATCATTTGCCGACAACATCCACGATTTCGGCAAGTTCAAGGAGGACGATGGAAGGGTGACCCACAAGTTTGAATTTGTGAATACGGGGGGGACGGACCTGATCATACAGAATGTAACGGCTTCCTGCGGGTGCACGGCACCAACCTGGACCCGTGAGCCGGTGCCCCCGGGGGGGAAGGGATTTGTGGCAGCCACCTATAATCCGGCCGGCCGGCCTGGCTCATTCAGGAAATATGTCACCGTCATATCCAACTCCAACCCGGGAAACGTCAGGCTGACCATCACGGGCGAGGTGCTGCCCAAGCCGCGGACCATCGAAGATGATTACCGGTATGCCATGGGGCCCGTGCGGCTGAAATCGAACCACCTGGCATTCGGGAACATCAAGAATACGACGAAATCGTCAAAGAGCCTCGAAATTATCAACAACTCTCAGGAGCGTGTGACCATCGAGTTTGAGAGGGTTCCCGGCCATCTGACCATCAGGGCCGAGCCGCCGTCATTGAAACCTGGTGAAAAAGGGTTGCTGGTGGCCACCTACAATGCACCCCAGCGCAACGACTGGGGTTTCGTGATCGACCGGATGGGCTTGAAGATCAACGGGGTGTCCGAAAGAAATTACAGCCTGGTGGTCAGTGCCAATATCGAGGAGGATTTCTCATCCATGACAGCCGAGCAGCTGGCTGGCGCCCCTGTTCTCAGTGTGGACGACACGGAGTTCAACTTCGGGAAGATCAACCAGGGTGAGAAGGTTGAGCATGTTTACGTGCTGACCAACTCGGGCAGGTCCGATCTTCACATCAGGAAAGTGAGCGCTTCCTGCGGGTGCACGGCGGTACAGCCTGAGAAGAATGTGATCGCTCCCGGGGAGTCGGTTAACATCAGGACCGTCTTCAACTCTGCCGGGAAGGTGGGCAACCAGAACAAGACGGTCACTATCATCACCAACGATCCCCGAAGGAGCAAGATGATCCTCTGGGTGAAGGGAGAAGTGGTCAAAAGCTAAAGCAGCGACCCGATCGCCCGGGGCAGGATTCAGGGAGATTCCTGGCTTGATTTGTATTTTTTCAGCACTGCGGCTGCAGCCATATAGGAGGTCATGCGGCCCTCGGAAATGGATTGCTCCAGACTCTGCAGTTCATCCTGCATGCCAGGATCGCTGAACACATGGTTGTGGATCTCCTCGCGGATGGCCTCATGCATCCAGTACCTGGACTGCTCCCTGCGCCTGCCGGCAATGAATCCGTTCCTGGTTACAAAATCCCTGTATTCCCTGATCATCTCCCAGGTCTCCCCGATGCCTGTACCGTGCAATGAGGAACAGGTCATTACACGGGGGACCCAGCCTGACGGCGTGGGCGGGAAAAGGTGCAACGCATTGGAGAACTCCGCCTTCGCCCTCCCGGCCTTCCGGATATTGTTTCCGTCGGCCTTGTTGATCACGATCCCGTCGGCCATCTCCATGATACCGCGTTTGATCCCCTGGAGCTCATCTCCCGCCCCTGCCAGCATGATCAGGAGGAAGAAATCGACCATGCTGTGCACAGCAGCCTCCGATTGCCCCACACCTACAGTCTCCACGATAAGCGTGTCAAATCCTGCTGCCTCGCAGAGGATCATGCTCTCCCTTGTCTTCCTGGCCACGCCACCAAGGGTGCCGCCTGCCGGGGATGGACGGATATATGCCTCCCTCCGCCCGGAAAGCTCCTCCATCCTGGTTTTATCACCCAGGATGCTCCCTTTTGACCTTTCGCTGCTGGGGTCGATGGCCAGGACTGCAAGCTTGCCCCCCTGGTCAATGATATGGTTTCCCAGGGCCTCTATGAAGGTGCTTTTGCCTGCTCCCGGCACCCCAGTGATCCCCAGCCGGAATGCATGGCCGGTACGGGGCAGGCAGGCGGTAATAAGTTCCTGGGCCACGGCCTGGTGCTTTGACAGTGAGCTCTCCACCAGGGTAATGGCACGGCTCAGGGTGCTGATATCACCCGCGAGGATCCCTTCGTACAACCTCGCGAAGGGAAGGGGCTCCTGTTTTGCATTTTTCAGGCGCTCGACCGCCTCCGGGTTCACCGGACCAGGGTGGACTGCCCCTTCGGAGACGCGGAGTGCAGATTTTCTCTTTTTAGATCCGTGCATCTGGTGCTAGAAATGTTCCTTCAGGATCGATTCGATCTGTTCCCGGGACTGGATGCTGCTGGTCGCCTTCACCACCTTGCCGTTCCTGAAATAGATGTTAAACGGGAGTCCCATGAATCCCCAGCATTCAGGCAGGTCCCTGATCACATGTGCATCCGGGTGGTCAAAGGGGATATCGAAGAATGCAACTTCGGGATAGTGGTGGCGAAGGATCTCCATATCTGCGTAAACCGGAACACACATGGGACCCATGCGCCCGCAGCTGATCATCACATTCTCATTCTCACTGATGATTGATCTGAATTCTGCTTCCGAATGGATGTGCCCGAGCCTTGTCTGAAGTTCCATGTTAAGGATTCAGGATAGCGTATTTTTTCTTGAAATATTCGTGGGTAATAATCTGCGACCTGACATCCGGTCCGTCAGTGATGATCCGCTTGTTGTTCAGGTGCTCGTCTATCTCGCATGCTTTCACATTGTCCGACAGCTGGATGTTCATGATATCCAGGATCTCCTTTTTTGCATCCGGGTCATATACCGGGAAAACGCATTCAACCCGGCGGCGGAGGTTCCTTTTCATCCAGTCGGCGGAACCCAGGAAGATCTGGTGGTCCCCGTTGTTAAGGAACACAAAAACCCGGGCATGCTCCAGGTACCGGTCCACGATCCTGATCACCCTGATGTTCCTGCTGTAGGGCTGTCCCGGTTTCAGGGTGCAGACACCGCGTATGATCAGGTCAATCTTTACCCCCGCCTCGCTGGCCCTGTAAAGGGCATCCACCATCTCCCCATCCTGCAGCCCGTTCATTTTAAGAAGGATATAACCGATCCCCCCTTTCTTTACGATCTTAATCTCATTGTTGATCAGGTTGAGAAAGGAGGGGATCATGTTAAAACCGGGAACCAGGATGTGCCTGAAACTGGGCCGTATATTCTGGTCCTCCAGGTGCTTGTAGAGGTCTTTTACATCCTTCACGACCTCCGGATTGGAGGTGAACAGGCCATGATCGCAATACATCCGTGCTGTTTTCTCATTGAAATTTCCCGTTCCCATGTAGGCCTGGTCCCCGTGCTTGGAACCTTTCTTCCGGAGCACAAGTGCTATCTTCGCATGTACCTTCAGTTTCGGGATACTGTAAATGATGCGGATGCCGGCTTTGGTCATTTCATTGGCGTATTTCAGGTTGGCCTCTTCATCAAAACGGGCTTTCAGTTCGACAAAGACCGTGACCTTCTTCCCGTTTTCAGCCGCATCGATGAGCGAGTTGACCACTACTGAATGGTCTGAAACCCTGTACTGGGTGATCTTGATCTCCTTCACATTGGGATCAGATGCAGCTTCCCTGAGGAACCGCAGGTAATGTTCAAAGGGCTGGTAGGGCACGCTCAGCAGGTAGTCCATCTTGCTGATCATGGCTGCGATGGGTTTCTTCAGGTTGGCCAGTGCAGGAATGGGCACGGAGGGAAGGTTCTCGATCTCCAGCGCCGGGTAGAGCGGGTTCGGGAAGTTGAAAAAATCCCTGAAGTTATGCCGGCTGCCGCCCATGACCAGGGTGTCCTTGGAGATATGGAAAGAGGTGGTCAGGTACTCCAGCACCTTTTCAGACATCTTGCGGTCGTACTGGAAACGGTTTGGCTTGCCCACCGACCGCACGGACCTGATCCGGTCGATGGCCTCGATCAGATCGTCCCCTTCATAGTCATCATACTCCATATCGGCGTCCCTGGTCAGTTTGAGGGAATACCAGTTCATCACCTTGTAACCCGGGAAGATGGCATCAATATGGCGCATGATCACATCCTCCAGGAACATGATGAAGTGTTTGCCGCCTTCGCCCGGCAGCACCAGGAACCTCGAGAAATTATGGTCTGTGGGGATCTTAACGATACCGTAACGCTCCCTCTGCTTCATTCCGTTTACATCCTGGCTTACCATTTCCAGGGCCATGTAGGGATGGCCGGTCTTCAGGAACGGGCGGACCTTCCTCTTGACCATCAGGACCGGCTGGATCGAGGTGATGATGTCGGTATAGAACACCTCCCGGACAAAATCCTCCTGCTCCGCCGACAGAAGGTCCTTCTCATTCACAACGATGATGTTGTTCTTTCTCAGTTCCGGAAGGATCTCATCCTCGAAGACCAGGTGGAAAATGGACTGCTGGTTGGTGACAATCTCATTGATCCGGCGAATCGTTCCGGCAGGATCCACGCTCCTGTAGTGCTGCTTCGGGAATTCCTGCTCGTGCCGGAGCATATGCTTGTAGTAACTTACCCTTACCTGGTAAAACTCCTCGGTATTATTGGAATATATGGCCAGGAATTTGATCCGTTCGTATAATGGCAGGGTTTTATCCATGGCCTCCTGCAGCACCCTGAAGTTGAAAGAGAGCCAGCTGATATCCCTGTTGAAGTACTCGTATCTGTCCATAAAACCCGGATCGGTAAGCAAAGGTAAGGATAGTTTGAGAAATGAGAGCTATCCGGGAGGGATACATATCTAAAAACAGGAACGGACAATAGAGTGAAAGTCCGCGATTTTATTAATTTTAAAGAAAAAACCGTTACGCATGGAAATACTGTCTAATCCTGCAGTCATCTGGTTCCTTGTTGGTCTCGGACTGCTCCTGCTCGAACTGGTCCTTCCCGGACTGGTGATCCTGTTCTTTGGCGCCGGTGCCTGGGTAACGGCCCTGGTCTGTGCGTTCACTGACATCAACCTTAACTGGCAGATCCTGATCTTCCTGGTCGCATCGTTACTGGGCCTGGTACTGCTCCGCAAATACCTGAAAAAGCGCTTTTTCGGTAAGACAGATAAGGTGACCGAGGACCAGTTGGAGGAGTTTATCGGGCGAAAGGCCAAGGCCGTTGAGGTATTCAAGGACGGGACCGGGCTGGTTGAATTCAAGGGCACCCGCTGGTCGGCACGGAGCGATGAACCTGTGACAAAGGGACAGTGGGTGACCATCCTGGACAAGGAGAGCCTGATTCTGCACGTCAAACCCGGCTGACCACGGGCCCCTTTCCAGCCATTCAGACAGATAACCCGCTAACTTAATAACCCGCTAACTTAATAACCCACTAACTTAATAACCTACAAACATCTACATCCATGAATGCATTAACACTTGTCTATGCCGGCCTGGCACTCCTGGCGTTCATCCTGCTGTTATCCTCCGTCAAGGTCGTGCCCCAGCGCAGGGCATTTATCGTGGAGAGACTCGGGAAATACCGTGCCACTCTGACGGCAGGTTTCAATCTCCTGGTCCCCTTCATTGACAGGGTCCGCTACCGGCATACCCTGAAAGAGCAGGCCATCGACGTGGCCTCGCAGATCTGTATCACCAAGGACAACATCTCGGTGGAGGTGGACGGGATCCTCTACCTGCAGGTGATCGATGCCTCAAAGGCCTCCTACGGGATCGACAACTACCAGTTTGCCTCCATCCAGATCGCACAGACCACCATGCGGAGCATTATCGGAAAACTGGAGCTGGACAAGACTTTCGAAGAGAGGGAAACCATTAACAACGGCATCGTCTCCGCCGTGGATAAAGCCAGTGATCCGTGGGGCGTGAAGGTGACACGATACGAGGTGAAGAACATCATACCCCCGCAGAGCATCAAGGATGCCATGGAAAAGCAGATGCGGGCAGAAAGGGAAAAGCGGGCCGTGATCGCCGAGTCGGAAGGGGAAAAACAGGCCAAGATCAATGTGGCTGAAGGGTCCAAGCAGCAGGCCATCAAGGAATCGGAAGGGGAGATGCAGAAACGGATCAATGAAGCCACCGGCCGTGCCTCGGAGATCGAACAGGTGGCCAATGCCACCGCCAAGGGGATCAGGGCCATTGCCGCGGCCATCAATGAAAAAGGGGGAAAGGACGCGGTGAACCTGAGGATTGCGGAGCAGTACCTCACAGAGTTCGGGAAACTGGCCAAGGAGTCCAACACCATGATCCTGCCCTCTAACCTGTCCGATATTTCGGGCATCATAGCCACCGCCACCAAGGTCTTTGATACCACGAAAGAGTAAGCCTCGCAGACAGGGCCCCCCGGACAATCCCCGGTCCCGTCTGCTGTATATGGAGATCATGTGGCACAGTCTGTTTAATCTATTAACCTGAATAATATGGGTATGAAGAAGAGTCTCCTTCTCATCGCAGCAACCGCTCTGATTGCCGGCCAGTGCACCTCCCCGGCCGGGATCCCTGAAAAGCCGGCACCAGCCCCTGTTGTGCCGGTGGTGGACAGATACTGGGGCATTGAGATCACCGATCCCTACCGGTACATGGAGGATCTGGAGGATACCGTTGTAAAGAACTGGATGATTGCCAATGCAGATTACGCCCGGGCGGTCCTGGACGGGATCACCGGCAGGAAGGGGCTGATCGATAAGATGAAGGAGTTTGATGAAAGGCGTTCTGAACTGGTTACCGACCTCACCATCCTGGATAACGACCGTTATTTTTACCTGAAGACCACCCCCGGGGATGAAACAGGAAAACTCTTCACCAGGGACGGGTTCGGGGGAAAGGAGAGGATGCTCTTCGATCCGCAGACATACGGGGAGGATTCCCTGGATTATGTCATTGGCAGCATTTCTGCAGCTTTTAAAGGGGACAAGGTGGCCTTTACCGTGGAACCCGACGGTTCTGAAAACACAACCACGCTGATCCTGGATCTGGAAACCGGTACATATTATCCCGAGAAACTCAGCCTTTCAGCGGGGGGAGTATCCTGGCTGGCTGACGGGGAGCATTTTTTATATACCAAAGTGAACTCCGAAGATGTGCATGACCCGATGCGGTTCATCAACACCAGGTGCTATCTGCATGAGGTGGGCACAGGCCAGGAAGAGGACTGGGTTTTCTTCAGCGGGGAGAAGTACCCGGAACTTGGGATCCGGCCGCAGGAATTCCCTTTTGCATTCTATGACCAGTACGCTGACCATATTTTCATAGGTTTCTTCAACGTGGAGGCATACATGACCCTTTTTGTGGCGGAAGGGGCCGAGGTATTTTCAGAGCGCGTGAACTGGAGCCCGATCTGCAGCAGGGAGGACCAGATCCAGGATATCTACCCGAAAGAGAACGAGCTGTTTGTCTACACGGCAAAGGGGGCCCCCAACTTCAGGGTGCTGAAGACCGGTATCTGGAAGCCGGACTATGAGAACGCCGAGGTATTTATCCCGGAACCGGAAGAGGGGGTGCTGGAGGATTTTGTATTTACGGACGATGCGAGCTATTTCACCGTTAAATCGAACGGCACACAGTCCCGGTTGTACAAGAGGGACGAGTCGGGGATTTCGGAAGTGGAACTCCCCGTTTCAGCCGGTTCGGTGTATGTGACCACCAAAGGGCACAGGTTCCCCGATGTCTGGGTATCGCTTACAGGATGGACCCTGGATGGCAGGAGGTACCGTTACCATGCCGCCGACGGATCCTTTACAGAGGAGCAGCTCTCCAGAAAAGCGGAATACCCTGAGTACCGGGACCTGGTGGTCGAGGAGTTGATGGTTCCCTCACATGATGGTGTTCAGGTACCGCTATCCCTGATTTACAGGAAGGGGGTGCCAAAAGATGGCTCAGTTCCCCTGATGATCTATGGCTACGGTTCCTACGGCATCACGGACGATCCTTATTTCAGTGCCAACCGTCTGCTCTGGTGCTACCATGGAGGTATCTGGGCGGTGGCCCATGTACGTGGAGGCGGAGCCCTGGGTGAGGCCTGGAGGCTTGCCGGGCAGAAGAGCGCCAAACCCAACACCTGGAAGGACCTGATCGCTGTGACCGAATACCTCCACGGGGAGTCTTACTCTTCCCCGGAACATACCGCCATACTGGGAGGCAGTGCCGGGGGGATCCTGGTGGGAAGGGCCATGACCGACCGGCCCGATCTGTTCAGGGCGGTTCTCGCCATCGTGGGCGGCATGAACATGGTGCGCATGGAAGAGAGCCCGAACGGTCCGACGAATATTCCGGAATTTGGAACAGTGAAAGATTCGGTTGAATTTCTTGCACTTCTGGAAATGGACAGTTACCATCACCTTAAGGAGGGTGTGCACTATCCGGCAACGCTGGTGACCGCGGGAATGAACGATCCCAGGGTGATCGCCTGGCAACCCGCGAAGTTTGCAGCCAGGCTCCAGGCTGTCAATGCTTCCGGCAATCCCATACTGTTCTGGGTGGATTACAAGTCAGGCCACGGGATCGGCAATACGAAATCGAAGAGCTGGGAAGACTGGGCAGATTACCTGAGTTTTGCCTTCTGGCAGACAGGTCATCCCGGTTTTACACGCCTTCGCATATAAAGGTTTTTCAATCAGCCGTCTCACAGGCAGCCGGGAAGCGCCTTCAGGATGATCCCCCCTCCTGCTGTTCACAATTTGTGGGGAGGAGCGTTCGACGGTCATCAATATAGTTTTACATTTGTGCCGAACAACGCCAAGCAGATCGGGGAGTTGGATTTTTTAAAGCGTTACCGGCACAGGGTTTCCCTGTTCATTCTGTCCATGATGGGCATCGTTGCCATTGCTGTCCTTTTCTCAAAGGGAATGAGGCCCTATGATCCGGGTTCCCGTTTACCGGATGAGCAGGATGCCGCCCGGGGAGAGGGGGGGTCTCTTTCTCCCGGGCTGACACTCTATCCTCCTCTGAGGGAGTTCATCGGGTTCATGGACCGGGAACTTAACAGCAGCAGCACGGTGGGAGCGGCATATACGGTGGTCCGTGCCGGAAGGGTGGAATACACCCGAACTTTCGGAGAGACCGGGAGAGGGAACGGGATCGCGGTGGATGACCACACCATCTTCAGGCTTGCATCTGTATCGAAAGGATTTGCCGGTGCCCTGGCGTGCATGCTGGAACAGCAGGGGGTGTTTTCGCTCGATGACCGGGTCAGGGACCACTATCCGGGATTCCTGCTCAAGGATTCTGTGAATACCGCGGATATGACCATCAGGAACCTGCTGAGCCATACCACGGGTCTTGTGCCTTTCGCCTTCGACAACCTGGTTGAGGCCGGGGAAGAGCTGGGGCAGATTGTGAGCCGGCTCCATGAAGTGGATATTTCCGCCCCCCCGGGAGAGCTTTACGGTTACCAGAATGTCACCTTCAGCATGCTCGATCCCATCGCCAGGAGAGCCACCGGGACACCCTACCAGGTCCTGCTGGAAGAGATGATCTTTAAACCGCTCGGCATGAATGATGCATCCGCCGGGCAGGTTCCCTTGAGCCCCGGCCTGAATATGGCCTCTCCCCATGTCCGGGGCAGGGAGGGCTTTGTTCCCCTCGATCCCCAAAGCGACTGCTATTACAATGTGCTGCCTGCGGCAGGGGTGAATGCCAGCATTACTGATATGGGACAATGGCTGCTGGCCCTGCTGGGCCACCAGCCGGGGAACTTCCCCGACACGGTTCGCCGCCTTCTGGCTGAGCCATTGATCTATACCCCGCTCAAGTACAGGTACACACGGTACTGGAAACCTTTCCGGGAAAGGTACTACAGCCTGGGCTGGAGGATCTATTATTACCGGGACAGGAAGATCGTGTACCATGGGGGCTATATCCGCGGATGCAGGGCCGAGTTAGGCTATTGCCCCCAGGAGGACGTGGGGATCGCTTTCCTGCAGAATTCTCCCAACAGCCTGGCATCGAAATGCATCCCCCGCTTCTTTGATCTCTATTTTGACCACCTGGATGGATCAGGGGAAACAGATCCTCCCGATCAGGAGCCATAATTCCCGGTTCACGTAAACCCTATGTTGTTTTGGTTGTTATATTCACGTAATTTCGTGAATTACGCGAGGGCATTGGCTGCCGAGCTGAAGGTTGGCTGCGCCGAGCTGAAGGTTGGCTGCGCCGAGCTGAAGGTTGGCCGAGCTCGCAGGCTCGGTTCCCCGAGGTTTTACTTCGGGGTAAGCGAGCACAATTAAAATAAGAAATTAATCGATGATTGACTTTGCCTAAAGGTTCCTCGCAGCTTGCTGCGAGGAGAGTCAATCAATTAAAAAGCAACCAGCATGAATTTCGATCTTTTAGTCATCGGCAGCGGACCGGGAGGTTACGTGGCCGCCATACGCGCTTCCCAGCTTGGACTGAAGGCTGCCGTTGTTGAACGCGAATCCCTCGGGGGGATCTGCCTCAACTGGGGATGCATCCCCACAAAGTCCCTGCTCAAAAGTGCACAGGTCTATGAATACCTGATGCATGCCGCCGACTACGGCATCAGGATCGACGGGCCGGTCATGCCCGATTTTAAAAAGGTCATTGAACGAAGCAGGGCCGTGGC
The DNA here is from genome assembly GCA_964467775.1 of uncultured Bacteroides sp. GTDB lineage: Bacteria > Bacteroidota > Bacteroidia > Bacteroidales. Next base: position 86,310 of record CAYXUD010000110.1, read on the forward strand.
AGAGGGGATGAGCAACGGGGTCCGGTTCCTCTTCAGGAAAAACAAGATCGAGGTGATCAGCGGCACAGGGAAACTGAAGGCTCCAGGGGTGGTTGTTGTGACAGGCAGCGACGGGAAGGAGAGCGAGGTGAAGGCGGCTCACATCATCCTGGCCACCGGTGCACGTTCCAGGGAGCTGCCCGGTGTGAAACAGGACGGGAAGAGGGTCATCGGCTACCGTGAGGCCCTGACGCTTCCGGAACTTCCCGGATCGATGGTGGTGGTTGGATCGGGGGCCATTGGTAGTGAATTTGCCTATTTCTATCAAACCATGGGAAGCGAGGTAACCCTCGTGGAATTCCTACCCGATGTCGTGCCCCTGGAGGATGAGGAGGTTTCAAAACAGCTTGAACGCTCATTCAAGAAATCCGGGATGAAGGTGATGACCTCATCCACCGTGGAGTCGGTTGACACCTCCGGTAAGCTCTGCAGGGTGAAGATCAAAACCCCGAAGGGGGAGACCGGGGTGGAGGCGGAGGTGGTACTTTCGGCTGTGGGCATTACGCCGAATATCGAGAATATCGGACTTGAGGAGCTGGGGATTGAGGTTGAGAATGGCAGGGTGAAGGTGGATCCGTTTTACCGGACCAATGTGAATGGCGTATACGCCATCGGGGATATTGTCGGGGGGCCCGCCCTGGCGCACGTGGCTTCCGCTGAGGGGATCGCCTGCGTGGAGAAGATCGCCGGCCACGACCCCCGGCCGGTTGATTATGGCAATATTCCCGCATGTACCTACACCAGTCCGGAGGTCGCATCGGTGGGCCTGACCGAGAAGGCTGCCAGAGAGGCGGGATATGAGCTGAAGGTGGGTAAATTCCCGTTTACCGCTTCAGGCAAGGCATCTGCTTCAGGAGCCAGGGACGGGTTCGTGAAACTGGTGTTCGATGCCAGGTACGGTGAGCTGCTCGGGGCGCACCTGATCGGGGCCAATGTGACCGAGATGATCGCCGAACTGGTGGTGGCACGGAAGCTGGAAACCACGGGCGAGGAGATCATCCGGGCGGTCCATCCCCACCCCACCATGTCCGAGGCGATCATGGAAGCGGCAGCCGCGGCTTACGGGGAGGTTATCCATATATAGCGCCTGCTCCACAGGCGACGGGAAACCGGCTGCACCTGCGCTGGAAGCGGTCAGCGGCTCACCCGGCGAGCGTTAATATTCCGGCTCCGCCACCTTTCCCATGAACAGGATCGATTTGCTGGAATTCTCGGTAATGGCGAAAAGGAAGGGGCGGTCAAGCCGGATAGACTGTCCGGCGGAGGACCTGTCAAAGATCACGGCTGTAACTGCTGCAGCCTCTGTTCCTTTTTCATTTACATCAATATAGGTCTTGTGGATCACATCTGAAATGAAGATCATTTCCGGCGTGATCCCTGAGAAATCGGCTTCCCCGGTAAAGGCCACCTCCAGTCCCATCAGTTTCAGGTCGCCGGCCAGGGAGCGGTTAAAATCAAACCTGAATTTAGGCATGGTCACCGTGAAATCCTCCGATTCATAAAACTCTTCAAGCCAGCCATTCCAGGTATCCCCGTCCAGACCGCTGACCAGTTCATTCACCGTGGATCCCTCTGCGGGCAGGAAAAGGAACATGCTGAACTTCTTGTTTTTATAGGGCAGTTCCACCGCGCTGAATTCCTCGGTAGATGCCACATGGAAGGTGCTCTCCAGGCTCATCATCTCCACTTCGCCGTACAGGCCACCCTCATCGTTGTAGAAAGGGGCCTCCCGGGTCTCACCGGGATCAAATTCAACTTCCCACAAACAATTGAAATAAAGTGCATTAAGCAGGATCAGCACCGTTTCCCGATCGATCTTCTCAAGGATCTTTTCAATCTTCCCCCGGGTCTTTTCATTCACCCAGTTATTGATGGATTCCAGAGCCCCGGCAGTCTGGAGATCGATTTCCCTGACCTCTGCGTCATAGTAGTCCGCGTTGAGACCGATGAACTCCTGTTCTACCGGGAACCCTTCGTCAATCCACATGGAGTTGGCGATCTCCAGAAGGTTGCCCTTCACGTTGGTCACCAGTACATTGATCAGCTCCCTGGTGATCTCGTTCACCTCCTGGCGGGTCAGCCCTTCATAGTCCAGCACCTTTTCAAATGCATCCCTGGTGGTGGTTTCAGCCCCGTTGTAGGCCATACCCAGGGCAATGCTCACCGATGCAGGAGAGATCAGCACGTTGGGTGCCTCTTCAGACTCCAGAACGGTTTTCAGGAGTTCCAGCCCGAAATCGTTATTGGTCTCGATCACCCGGGCCGATTTCAGGTTGTAATTGAATACCGGGTCGTCGATTTCCTGGTTGCATCCCGTTGCTGTGAAGAACAGGGCCAGTATGACGATGGTCAGTTTTACAGTGGTTTTCATGGCCTGATATTAATAATTATTCCTTGAACCAATAAGAAGACGATCAGAAGATGGCCGGGGTTGCGTTGACCGCCCCGGTTTCATCCCTGTCCGTGCACGCAACCATTTCAATCCATGCCGCATCATGATGTTGAAGTCTAAGGATGTGATATCCTGCCAATTTGCATAAATTTGCCACAGGGAGGAAAACTGGATTGGCAGATAAACTGGAGATATTGTTGAATGGGTGCAGGAAGGGGAATCCGAAGTGCCATGAAGCGCTTTACAAGCGGTTCGCGGCAGCCATGTACGGGATCTGCCTGCAGTATGCATCCAGTGAGGAGGATGCTCAGGATATCATGCAGGAGGGATTCATCAAGGTATTTGGCAAGCTGGACCAGGTGAGCAATCCGGCGGCTTTTCCGGGGTGGATCAGAAGGGTGATGATCAACACGGCGCTGGAGAAATACCGGAGCCAGGTGGTCCTTCAGCGGATGGATGATGTAAGGGGGGAGGACGATGAAGCCACGGATGACGGGATCTTTGACAACCTGACATGCCAGGAGCTGGTAGGGATGATCCGGACCCTTTCCCCGAGATACCGCATGGTGTTCAACCTCTATGCCATCGAGGGATACAGTCACAAGGAGATCAGTGAAGAACTCGGCATTTCAGTGGGAACTTCCAAGTCAAACCTCTCAAGGGCCAGGGCGATATTGCAGGAGAGGATTAAGAACATTTACGGAGCAGTCATAGCAAAATGAAAGAACAGGTGAACAACGGCAAAGGATTCCTTAAGGAGAAGCTGGGAGGGTACCAGGTGGACCCGCCGGACTCGGTGTGGAATGCCATATCCGCCCGTATGGGTGGCAGGAGCAGGCGGGTTACGGTCATCACCGTCCTGGCTGCAGCTGCTTCAGTCGCGCTGGCCATTACCCTGGGGATCCATTACTTTGGCCGGGAAATCCCGGATGAAGGAACCTACGCTGTCGCGGAGCCGGAACCGGGGCGGGTGGAACAGGCCGCCGAGGCCGGAACGGAGGCAGCCGTCCAGGACCGGGAAAAGAGCCTGGAAGAGAAAGTCGTGCATGCCATGGAGAATCTCACAGCAGAGGCCGAGGATCTGTCCGCCGAAGCCGAGGATCTGTCCGCCGAAGCCGAGGATCTGCCCGCCGAAGCCGAGGATCTGTCCGCCGAAGCCAAGGATCTGTCCGCCGAAGCCAAGGATCTGCCCGCCGAAGCCGAGGATCTGCCCGCTGAAGTCCCGGATCTGTCCGCTGAAGTCCCGGGACTTGCTGCGGAGAGCCCTGTCCTTGCATTGAATAGGTCAGGGGAAACTGAACAAACAAACAGGGCAGAGGAGGTTTCTGGATCTGAAGAGGAAGGTCATGCAGTGAAGGATGAAAACCGGGCCGATGAACTCCAGTCCCGCTCTGAAGAGGAGGTGCCTGGAGTCCCTGCACCGGAGGCGGGGGAAACCCTGCAGGAGAAAATGGCAATGGAGTTTGAGGAGGTCGCCCGCCGGGATCCAAGGTGGATCATCGGTGCTGCGATGTCACCCCTGTACACCTTCCGGGATGCGGAATCCGGCGCTATGGCAGGGGTCCCTGACCATGAATCAGGCATAGTGTCCTACGCAGGCGGGATCCAGGTGGGATACAGGACCACCCGCAGGCTGGCCCTTGAGTCCGGGGTCTTCTTTAACAAGATGGGGATCGCCATTGGGGCCGCGGGCATCCAGCTGTCCAGGAGCGAATTTGCCTGGGCTCCCCTGGAGGCGGACGCAGGGGGGGCCAGAATCCTGGCTGTAGCCAATACCGTGGGTAACATAGTCTCCATGTCGGGCGATATATATGTGAACAGTTATAAGCTGAACGCAGACTATGATGCCAATACCGTCAGCAGTGAATTTGCAGGCGAGGAGTATGCCGGCCAGGGGATCCGCCAGCACCTGGATTACCTGGAGGTTCCCTTGAACCTGAGGTATACCCTGGTGGACAGGAGCATCAAGGTACAGCTCGTAGGCGGACTGAGCACCAATCTGCTGGTCAACAACTCTGTAACCATGGAAACTGCCGAAGGCACCAGCGAGATCGGTTACCTGACCAATATCCGGAATGTCAATTACTCGGGGAATGCAGGCATCGGGCTGTCATATTACTTCCTGAACCGCTTCAGCCTCAGCCTCGAACCGAGGTTCCGTTACTTCCTGAATTCGGTCAACGATGATACCCTGCCTTCCACCCGGCCTTACACTTTCGGCCTCTATACCGGGTTGAGTTACCTCTTTTAACCGCACGGTACAGAACCAATCCTCCCGATGGTTGTTTCAACAATCGGATGGCACCCGCCGGTTGAATGAAAACAAATATTTACTTTTGTGCCTTATGGGAAAGAACATCTGGAGGACCAGGATAAGGCCGTGGCTCTTTTTAGCCCTCTTCGCAGTGGCTGCCGGTATGGCACTCCTTGTAGCCACCACGGGATATTCAGAGGGAATTGAAGATGGCCCTGCAAGATCCGGGAACCGGGAGCCGTTCACAGTCTACGGGGTGGAGGTGCCCGACCAGGTCTCATTTGCGGGGGAGCCGGTTCCGCTGGACCTTTTTGATGTGAGGGAGGCCCTGGACAGGGAACTGCTTTCCAACACCTATTTTCATTCCCAGACCATCCGTTTGATCAAACTGGCAAACCGCTTTTTCCCCCAGATCGAAACGGTATTGCGGGACAACCTGGTTCCTGATGATTTCAAGTACCTGGCAGTTGCCGAGAGTGGTTTGACCCAGGCGATTTCACCGGCGGATGCCGCGGGATTCTGGCAGCTGCTGAAAGGGACAGCGCAGGAGTACGGACTGGAAGTGGGGCAGGAGGTAGATGAACGGTTCCATGTGGCCAAGTCCACCGGGGTGGCCTGTAAGTATCTGATCGAATCCTATCAGAAATACGGGAACTGGACCATGACCGCTGCTTCTTACAACGCCGGGCGAAAGGGGGTGGACCGCCAGATCCTGCGCCAGAAGAAAGAGAATTACTACGACCTGCTGCTGAACGAGGAAACAGCACGGTACCTTTACCGGGTGGTGGCCTTCAAGCTCATCTTCGAAGACCCTGCGGCCTATGGATTTAAGATATCGGAGGATGAACTCTACCCGGAGATCCCTTCCTACACTGTAACGGTGGACAGCACCGTGGCCGATTTTGCTGATTTCGCCGCGGAACATGGCACCAATTACAAAATACTCAAGTATCTGAACCCATGGTTGAGGGATAACAAGCTGACCAATGCCAGGGGCAGGAGTTACGAGATTGTGATCCCGGAGAAGGGATATCGCCGGTCCGATGCATGGGAACTCCAGTGAAGAAAGAGGGGCGTAAGATCGAGGTGCTGGGTGCCAGGGAACACAACCTGAAAAACATCGACGTTTCCATTCCCAGGGATAAGCTGACCGTGATTACCGGGTTGAGCGGAAGCGGGAAATCCTCCCTGGCGTTTGATACCATCTATGCTGAGGGGCAGCGCAGGTACATCGAGACACTCAGCGCCTATGCACGGCAGTTCCTGGGGAACATGGAACGGCCCGATGTGGACAAGATCACGGGCCTGAGCCCCGTGATTTCCATAGAGCAGAAAACCACCAACAAAAACCCGCGGTCGACCGTTGGAACCGTGACAGAGATCTATGATTTCCTGAGACTGCTCTATGCCAGGGTGGCAGATGCCTATTCCTATGTGACCGGTGAAAAGATGGTGAAGTATTCCGAGGAGCAGATCCTGGACCTGATCCTGGAGTCCTTTGATGGCAGGAAGGTATGTATCCTGGCCCCGGTGGTCAGGGGAAGGAAGGGGCACTACAGGGAGCTGTTCGAACAGATCCGCAGGAATGGATACCTCTATGCCAGGGTGGATGGGGTGATCGGGGAGGTGGTCCCCGGCAAGCGGATCGACCGTTACAAGAACCACGATATAGAAGTGGTGATCGACAGGCTGACGGCCAGGAAGGAGGACCGGGGAAGGCTGAAAAAATCCCTTTCCGCGGCCATGAAACAGGGGAAGGGGGTGACCATGGTCCTGGAGAAGGATGGAAACCGGCCCCGCTACTTTTCCAGCCAGCTCATGTGCCCCACCTCCGGGATCTCCTATAACGAACCGGCCCCCCACAGTTTTTCATTCAACTCACCGCAGGGCGCCTGTTCGCACTGCAACGGATTGGGCACCATTAACGATGTGGATATCAGGAAGATCATTCCTGACAATTCGAAAAGTATCCGGGAGGGTGCCCTGCTGCCGGTTGGCCCGTACCGCAATTCCCTTATTTTCTGGCAGCTTGAAGCCATCGGCACCAGGTATGGTTTCAACCTTGACACACCTGTGAAAGAGATCCCCGGGCAGGCACTGAACTGTATCCTCTATGGATCGGAAGAGCCCCTCAAACTGCAGAATACTCCCCTGGGGGCCACCTCCAACTACTTCCTGAGTTTCGACGGCATTGTCAACTATGTGAGCCTGAGTGCGGGAAATGGCAATGGTTCGAACGACAAACTGCAGTCCCGGCAGTTTATCCGGAAAGTGACCTGTCCCCATTGCCAGGGGACCCGCATTAAACCGGAAATGCTCTTTTTCAGGATCAACGGGAAGAATATAGCAGAGCTGGCCTCCATGGATATCAGCGTACTGGCCGACTGGTTCCGGGATATTGAAAAGGATCTCACCCGGCGGCAGAATATCATCGCGAGGGATATTCTCAAGGAGATCAGGAGCAGGATCGGGTTTCTGCTGGATGTGGGCCTGGACTACCTGTCGCTCCGCCGCAGCGCGCGCTCCCTCTCCGGAGGTGAAAGCCAGCGGATCAGGCTGGCCACCCAGATCGGCTCCAGGCTGGTGAATGTGCTGTACATCCTGGATGAGCCCAGCATAGGGCTGCATCAGCGGGATAACCGCAAACTCATTGCATCTTTGCAGAACCTCCGGGACCAGGGTAACTCAGTGATCGTGGTGGAGCACGACCGGGAGATGATCCTTTCGGCTGACCATATTGTGGACCTGGGCCCGGGGGCAGGCCGTTGCGGGGGAGACCTGGTGGCGGAGGGTTCACCCAGCCAGATCCTGGCCGGAAAGACCCTCACCGCCGAGTACCTGAATCATACGCGGGAGATCAGGGTGCCCGGATCCCGAAGGCCCGGGAATGGCAAAGCACTGCTCCTCAAAGGGGCCACCGGGAACAACCTGAAGAACCTGGATGTGCTCTTCCCGCTGGGGAAGTTCATCTGCATCACGGGTGTGAGCGGAAGCGGAAAATCAACCCTCGTGAATGAAACCCTGCATCCGATCATCAGCCGGAAACTCTACAGGTCGAACCGGGATCCGCTGCCATACCGGTCCATCGAGGGACTGGAACACATCGATAAGGTGATCGAGGTGGACCAGTCCCCCCTGGGACGCACCCCCCGTTCCAATCCGGTCACCTATACGGGTGTGTTCGGGGATATCCGGAAGCTGTTCGAACAGACCCCGGATGCCAAGATCAGGGGATTCAAGGCCAGCCGGTTTTCCTTCAATGTGAAGGGAGGAAGGTGCGAAACATGCGGAGGCGCCGGCCTGCAAACCATCGAAATGAATTTCCTCCCGGATGTATATGTGCTGTGCAAGAAATGCAACGGGAAGAGATACAACCGTGAAACCCTCGAGGTCCGTTACAAGGGACTGAACATCAATGATGTACTGAAGATGACCATCAACCAGGCTGTTGAGTTCTTTGCCAGCATACCTTCCATCCTGAGGAAACTCAGGACCCTCCAGGATGTGGGGCTGGGATATATCCGGCTGGGCCAACCCTCCACCACCCTCTCCGGCGGTGAATCCCAAAGGGTTAAGCTGTCTGCTGAGCTGGCCAAGAAGGACACGGGCAGGACGCTCTATATCCTTGATGAACCCACCACGGGACTGCACTTTGAGGATGTCAGGGTGCTCCTTGATGTCATCGCACGGCTGGTGAACCGTGGGAACACAGTGATCATGATCGAGCATAACATGGATGTGATCAAAGTGGCCGACCATGTCATCGACCTGGGAAAAGAGGGGGGAAGCAAAGGAGGGTACATCATGGCCACGGGCACTCCTGAAGAGGTGGCCAGGGAAGGGGAGAGCTACACCGGGCATTTTCTCAGGAAGGAGCTGGTTCTGGATTAAAATGATTAAATTGTCATAGCAAGACCAATTCCAAGGAACATGGCTGACAGCGAAGATAAGATCAAGAGAGCTTTCAAGCATAAGACCTGGAATGAGATAAAGATCTCTGATTCCTGGCAGATATTCAAAGTCATGGCTGAATTTGTGGAGGGCTTTGAGAAGATGGCCTCCATCGGGCCCTGCGTCACCATCTTCGGGTCGGCCCGCACGGAACCCGGGCACAGGTATTACAACCTGGCCGAGGAGATCGCATTCAAGCTGACACAGAGCGGGTACGGGGTCATTACCGGAGGGGGGCCCGGGATCATGGAGGCAGCCAACAAAGGGGCCAGGAAGGGCGGGGGGGTCAGTGTGGGCCTGAACATCCACCTTCCCTTTGAGCAGAGTGCCAATCCCTATATTGACCATGACAAGCTGATCACCTTCAAACACTTCTTCGTAAGGAAGGTGATGTTCCAGAAATATGCGCAGGGATTCATTGTCCTGCCGGGGGGATTCGGAACATTCGATGAGTTCTTTGAATCTGCCACCCTGATCCAGACAGGGAAGATCGGCAAATTTCCCATTGTCCTGGTAGGCACTGATTTCTGGCAGGGCCTTGTGGAATGGATCCATAAAGTGGTGCAGATGGAAGAGAAGAATATCGGTCCGGAGGACCTGGGCCTCTTCACCCTGGTGGATACAGCCACCGAGGCAGTTGAGGTGATCGACAAATTCTATGCAAAGTACCTGCTGAGCCCCAATTTCTGACGGGACATGACCCTGCCGTGTTTGTAAATCCGGGGATTTGTGAGAAATAATTTTGTACATTTATCAAAATTCAGCTTTCCGATGATGAAGAAATGCTCCCTTTTCGTTTCCATCTGCTGCCTGTCAGTCTCCCTCTCTGCACAGGAGGTGGATATCTCCATGGATCACCCCGACCGGGTGAATGCCGGAGAGGCTTTCGAAGTAACGGTAACCATCAATAAAGGATCCCTGACCGACTATTCACGTTTCTCACAGGACCTGCCCCTGGGATTGTCCGCTGCCAATGTCAGCTCCCCGAATGCTGATTTCAGCTTTGATAACCAGCGCATCAGGATCATCTGGCTGAAGTTGCCCGACGAGCCCGAGGTGAAGGTTACCTATAACATCATGGTTGATGAAAGGCTGAAGGGAAAGTTTGTGCTCGGCGGGGTATTTGCGTATGTGGTGGATGAGGAGCGCAAATTCCTGAACTTTGAGAAATCCAGGGAGATCACCATTGTACCGAATCCTTCAGTCGACCCGGCCCTGGTGGTGGATATCAAGGACTTCAAGGGTGCCGCCGTGGCTGCCCCGCTGGTGGTGGAAACAGAACAGGAGCCGTTTGCCATGGCCATCAGGCAGAAACCGGTGTTGCTGAACAGCGGGGGATACCTGGTGCGCCTGCTTATCAAGAACCCCACGGGCAGCAAGTATGCCAAGGTTGAGGAGACCATTCCCAAAGGGTACCTCTTTGAGAGTGTGGACCCCCATGAAGGGATCGAGTCATTCTCCTCCTCCACGGTGAAGTTCATCTGGATGAAACTGCCCGGGGAGTCAGAGTTTGAAGTGGTCTACAGGCTGGTTCCCAAAAGAGACGAACCCCAGGGGAATATGGTCATCGAAGGATTGCTGACCTATTCCACCGGGAGTGAAAACAAGCTTTCAGAGATCAGGGAGGTGGATGTGGCTTTGGAGGATCTCTCCCTTGCCGAGAAGAGGAACCTGCTGCTGACAGGCGAGATTCCGGCCGGTGCGAAGAGGCCGGCAGAAACTGTCCGGGAGCAACCGGAACCGGCACCCGTAGCTGCCAGGCCCGAACCAAAGCCGGTGGCAAAGCAACAGCCTGCCGCTTCTTCCGGCCGGACCATTGCGAATACACCTGTGCTGGCCGCGGGAACGGGTGTCTATTACCGGGTACAGCTGGCAGCGAACCGCAAGGCATTTGATGCCCGGGCGCATTTCCGGAAGGCAGGGGTGGACCAGGAGGTCTTTGTCGAGGAGCATAATGGGTTGTACAAGTATACTGCCGGCTCATTCACGGGGTACAGCCAGGCGGTGGCCTACAGGAATAAGCTGGAGAATCTTCCCGGGGTGTCCGGGGCATTCGTAGTGGCGTACCGTGATGGGAAACGGGTTCCTGTCACATCTACGCGGTAGGTTGGACCTTTCATTGATCCCAGAGGTGTTCCGAACCTTTCCATACAGGGTATTGCTGGCGGCCGTGATGCTGGCTTCAGCCGTTTCGTACGGCCAGGAGATCGATTATGATTCACTTCTGCAAAGGATCGACACGGTTGAAAACCCCGTCTATAAACCGGTGGTTTCCTTCTCTTACGGGGTGCTTAATTTCAGGGGTGATGTGAGGAGCAGCCTCATTACGCCCGCAGTGGGGAACTATGCCGGGAAGGTGAATGTGGCCACATTGATTGGCAGGAACCACAATTTCGCCATCAATTTCAATTTTCTGATGGGCAAGCTCACCGCCAACGAGACCTCCTACGGTGATCTCTCGAGGAACCTCAATTTTGAGACCGGGCTCTACTCCATAGGGGGAAACCTGGAATACAGGTTCGGCCATCTGTTCCAGCCATCTGCCCTGGTGAGACCTTATGTTTCGGTGGGGATCGAAAGCATCAATTTCAGCTCCAAAGGTGACCTTCTTGATGCGGCTGACAACACTTACTACTACTGGCCTGACGGAAAGATCCGGGACCTTGCGCCCGATACTCCCGATCCCTCCCTGGCCAGGGTGATTTACCGCGATTATGAGTATGAGACAGACCTGCGCTCTAAAGAGAGCAGTGATTTTGACCTGGGTACCTACAATCAGCGTTCACTGGCCATTCCGGCAGAGGCCGGGATCTATTTCATGATCAGCCCCAGGGCCTTTTTCGGCCTGGGGGTTTCGTACCACTATACATTTACCGATTTTATTGACAATGTGGCATTTGAGGGTACCAGCCTGCAGGGGGAAAAGGGGAATGACAGCTATCTGTTTTCTCACTTCTCCTTTCATTTTGACCTCTTTTCAGATCCTGCCACGCGCACTGTGGAGCTGATGTTTGCAGATGCGGAATTTGACCCCCTCTTCTTTGATGACGAGGATGGTGATTTTGTGCTGGATGTGACAGACCGTTGTCCCGGCACCCCTTACGGGATCGAGGTGGATACCCTCGGTTGCCCCCTGGACGGGGATGGGGACGGGGTGCCTGATTACCTGGACCGGGAGATGGGAACTCCGCCGGGTGCCTGGGTGGATGATGAGGGAGTGACCGTTACTGAAGAAGCCTATCTTGCAAAACTGGGACTGCGCAGCGAGGCCATGCCCCGGGAAGATGTGGAGGCCTACCTGTCCACGATCCGGAGTGATTACAGGCTGAGTTCATCCGTGGAGATCCCGGATCAGTTCAAGTCACTGGATGAGGACAGTGACGGATATATCTCCATCGATGAACTTTTAAAAACGGTGGACCTCTACTTCGATTTCCAGCTGGACCTTGACCTTGATGGGCTCAGGCAGCTCAACGAGTTCTTCTTTTCCCAGTAACAGGGTGCTTATTTGATTTTGTGAAGGCGTTCCATCTGCCTTTGGGTATCCTTGCGCTTGATGGTCTCGCGCTTGTCGTACTCCCTCTTGCCCCGGGCCAGGCCTATCTCCAGTTTGGCATATCCGGATTCTGCCAGAAAGATCCTGAGTGCCACGATGGTCAGGCCGCTCTCCTTTACCTTGCGCTGAAGTTTCTTGAGTTCCTGGCGGTTCAGCAACAACTTCCGGTCCCGCCCCGGGATGTGTGTGTTGTAACTTGCCCAGGCATAGTCGGCGATCTGCATACCCCTCACAAAGAGTTCTTTCCCCTGGAAGGTGCAGTAGGCTTCAGCAAGGCTGACCCTGCCGAGCCGTATCGATTTGATCTCGGTGCCTGAAAGCTGTATGCCCGCCACATATCTTTCCAGGATCTCGTAATCGTGGAATGCTTTCCTGTTCCTGATGTTGGTCTTGCCGGCCATGAGATATTCCGGTGCCAAAGGTACAAAAAACCGGTTATTTGGTATCTTTGGGCCTCATGGAACAGGGCGGGGCAGACCTGGTAACAGTCCTCGGACCAACCGCATCGGGGAAGACCGCATTTGCCGCACAGCTGGCAAGCCGGATCGGGGGAGAGATCATCAGTGCAGATTCAAGGCAGGTATACAGGGGGATGGATATCGGCACCGGCAAGGATTGGGGCGACTACCTGGTGGACGGTGAGAGAATCCCTGTTCACCTGGTGGATATTCTTGATGCGGGTTATGAATACAATGTATACCTTTTCAAACAGGATTTCCTCAGGGTCTTCACCGATATTTCCGGGAGGAACAGGATCCCTGTCCTTTGCGGGGGGAGCGGTCTTTACATTGAGTCCGTCCTGCGGGACTACCGGCTGCTTTACGTTCCCGTCAATCCGGATTTACGAAGGGATCTCGGATCAAAGAGCATTGAGGAGCTGGCGGGTATCCTGCAGCGCTACAGCCCGCTGCACAATACGACCGATACCGTGAACCGGAAGAGGATCATCCGGGCCATTGAAATCGCCATGTACCAGTCATCTCAACCGGAAAAGGATGCCGATGCGGCGGACCTGACTCCTGTTGTCCTGGGGATCAGGCTGGACCGGGCCACCCGGAGAAAGAGGATCACCGGGCGGCTCATGAGGCGGCTCGGCGAGGGCATGGTGGAGGAGGTGGAAGGTTTGCTTGAGAAGGGCGTTTCCCCGGAGAGGATGGAGTATTACGGACTGGAGTACCGTTATGTAACCCGGTACATCCGCCACGAGCTCACCTATGATGAGATGGTAAAAAGACTGAATACAGCCATCCACCAGTTCGCCAAGCGGCAGATGACCTATTTCAGGGGGATGGAGCGAAGGGGGACAGTGATCCACTGGATCGACGGGCTGTTGCCCATGGAGGAGAAGGTGGAAATGGCTCTTTCCAAATGCCGCCCCGTGCTTTCCGGGCTGAAAAACACTACCTGAACTGCCATGGCAGGTCCATGATGAACCAGATCAATCCGAAAGCGATCAGGATATTGAATGCGGTGATCACGTAATTGTATGTAATGCGCCAGGCCCCGATCCTTCTCCTGATCATGATCCCGATATTGGGAATGAAGAAAGCGAGCACGCTGAAGACGGTCAGGGTATTCAGGATCCTTTCATCGTCCACATCTTCAGCACTCTCCATCGCAGGTGAAAAGAATAGGATCAGGTAGGCCATCAGAAGGAAACAGGCCAGATAAACCAGGTAGCTTACTTTAATGAATATGGTTGAGAGGGGTCTTTTCCGGTGAACCCTGAATGGCTTCAGGATAATAATCGCAATGATGTAGATGAGGAGAAAGGCTGCTATGAAAATGAAATGAAGCAGGAAGTTCATGCCAGGTCCATCAAATAAGATCTATCCCAAGATACGAAAATTGCACAAATGGTCCCCCGGGCTTACTTTCCGTTTTCTGCCAGGGCAGTTTTGATCTTCTCTTCCAGCTCTTCTGAAAGCTCGGGATTGTCCCTCAGCAGGTTCTTGACGGCATCTCTTCCCTGTCCAAGCCTGGTTTCCCCGTAGCTGAACCAGGAACCGCTCTTCTTCAGGATGCCGAGATCCACCCCCAGATCGACCAGTTCCCCGGTTTTGGAGATCCCCTCTCCGTACAAAATGTCAAATTCGGCCTTGCGGAAGGGCGGGGCAAGCTTGTTCTTAACCACTTTAACCCGGGTACGGTTTCCCTGGACCTCTTCACCCTCCTTTAACTGCCCGATACGCCTGATGTCGATCCGGACAGATGCGTAGAACTTCAATGCATTCCCCCCGGTGGTGGTTTCCGGGTTGCCGAACAT
>CAYXUD010000111.1:0-10310 GCA_964467775.1 uncultured Bacteroides sp.
GGACATAGGTGCATGGCAGGTCACCCAGTATCTCCCAGGATCTGCCCGAGTTCACTGAGACATAGACACCCGCGTCGGTGCCCAGGTAGAGGATCTCCCTGTTCTCCGGATCCTCACGGATCACGTTTACCGGACCGGCAGGGATATTGGCGGAGATATCCTCCCAGGTAACGCCAAAATCGGCAGATCGCCAGACATAGACCGCCGCATCGTCATCCCTTCTCCCCGTCTGCGTCACATAGACCGTCCCGAAATCGTGCCTGGAGGCAACGATGCGGGAGATCCAGCGCACAGGCAGCGGGGCTTTCCGGATATCTTCCCAGGTGCCGCCCCCGTTCTTCGTTCTCCACAACCGCCCGTCATCGGTCCCCGCATAGAGCAGGCCGGGGTTAAACACAGATTCATCAATGGCAGTAATGGTCTGGTAGCTGATGTCTCCCTGTTTTTCCGCGTCACTGAAGGTGAGGTCGGGACTGATCCTTTTCCAGGTTCCGCCCTGGTCGGTTGATTTTAGCACATACTGGACACCGTGGTAGACGATATCTGGATTGTGCGTTGAAAGAAGGGTAGGGGCCATCCACTGCCCCCTGTATTCAGGTTCTTCGGGAAAGGTGCTGTGGAGCACCCACTCCATGTTATCGGGGTATCCCTGTACGGTCGCCCTGGCAAGCTTTCCGTAGAAGAGCGAGGCAAAAATGGTGTTGTTGTCCCTCGGATCCACCACGTGTGTACTTCCCTCGGCCCCCAGGGTGTAATCCCATTCGGAAGGGGGGACCCGGTCCTTCCCGCCTGAAAGGTCCACCTCGCTGTAAAAGCTGTGATGGTCCTGGATAGAACCGTATACCCTGAAAGGATCGTTCATATCGTACTGCACATTGTAGAACTGTGCCAGTGGCAGCTCACTGATGTAACTGCGCCAGTTTTCACCCCTGTCATAGGAAACACTGACCCCCCCGTCATGGGCAGCAAGCATGTAGTCCGAATTGTCAGGATCGATCCACAGGCCGTGCTGGTCAGCATGGATCTTGTTTTCAATGGGTGTAAAAGTGGCCCCGCCATCGGTGGAGACATTGATCCAGAGCCCCAGCGTATAGACCCGGTCCTCATCATTGGGATCCACCCTCACCTGGCCGAAGACCCAGCCATATGTGCCGGAGTGGCCTGTCATATACTTCCTGGTCTCTTCGGTGAGGCCGCTCACCTGGCGCCAGGTAGTTCCTGCATCATCGGAACGGTAGAGGGTGGCCCCTTTGATGACATCTTTCCTGGGCCTCCCGTAGGAATCCAGCTCTCCTTCCGCTGCCCGGAAGGCCACTTCATAATCATCCACGAATGCATAGACGACATCCGGATTGGACCGGGCCAAATCAATTCCGGTCCGGCCCATAGTTTCAGAAGGGGGAAGCCCTTCGGTCAGCCTTTTCCAGTGCTGACCCCCGTCGGTGGTTTTCCAGATCCCGTTGTTCTTGTGACGGCTGTAAGTGCGGGGATCGTTCCACTTCAACCGCGTGCGCTGCCAGGTGGTTGCGTAGATGACACCGGGATCGCGCGGATCCATCACCATATCGTTGACCCCGCTTTCAGGACCTTTGTAAAGGATCCTGTTCCAGGTCATTCCGCCATCGGTGGTTTTGTACAGACCCCGCTCCTCATTTTCGGTCCACTCATGCCCCGGGGCCGCCACATAGACAATGTCCGGGTCTTCAGGGTGAACCAGGATCCTGGAGATGGTGAAGGTCTCTTCAAGGCCCATGTGGCTCCAGGTCACCCCCCCGTCGGTGGTTTTCCAGACACCGCAGCCCGGGTTGGAAGACCTGAAAATGTTGGCCTCACCGGTTCCCACCCAGACAATATCCGGGTCGGTTGGACAGAGAGCCAGATCCCCGATGGAGGATGTGCCCTGGTGTTCGAAAACGGGTTCAAAGGTCACCCCTTCATTGATGCTTTTCCATACCCCCCCGGAAGCGGCCGCCACCCAGATGGTGTAGCTTTTACCCTTCGGGCCCACCGCTTCAACATCGGTACAGCGCCCGCTGACATTGGTCGGCCCGATGAATTGCCAGTGAAGGTCCCTGAAGGAGGAGCTGTCACGCATCCTTTCGTGCCTTTCATACATGCTCAGTTTTTCAGCACCTGAAAGCACGGGCTCCTTGACCTGGGCACTGGATGCAAGGGTGCAGGCAGCAAGGCAGAACAGCAAAGATCTGGTATGCATATGATGCGTCGAGGTTAAACATATTAAAAATAACCATTTTTTGTTGTCCGGGGTTTTTATTAACTTATGTGCTTGATCCAAGATTATTAACCACTAAATCTCGGGCCTCATGAAAAAGATATTGTTCCTTCTGATGGCAGGTGTCATGATGAACGTTTCCCTGGATGCACAGCTGCACCTTTTCCTTGAAGAACAGGAAGTGAACCTTGAAGATGCCAAATCCTCGGCCTGGGTCTTCCCCATTCCCCGCAACATTGATGAGGCCCTTGATGACCTGCAGGATTATTGCAAGGAGCGGAGTGACCTGAAGCTGAAAAAGGGAGGGGACAATCTGATTATCGCCGAGAAGGTCTCCATTCCCCATATTTCCATAAAGCGCGGGGACCTGCTCGGTTACTGCTATATCACAGAGCAGTATTATGCGATGGCACTTGTCTTCCAGCTGGGATATGACATATCCCTGAACAGCAAGGATTACCCTACTGAAATGCAGAACTTCCGCAATTATGCCAAGGATTTCATGTCGTACCATTACGAGCAATACTATGTCCGGAGGATTGAAGAATTGGAAAAGGAGGTGAAAAATGTGGAGAAGGAGAAGGATCAGAATGAGAGAAAGATCAACAACCTCACGGATAAGATCAACAGCCTTGGCAAGAAGATCGGCAAGGAGGAAGATACGGTAAAGATCGCAGAGTATGAAGTGGAGATCAATACACTGGAGTCTGACATGCAGGAGCTGATGGATACCCTTCCGGGCCTTGAGTCAGAGATCAACAGGCTGAAGGCAGAGATGGATAAGATGAAAACCGAGTCAGTTTCGTACCACAACACGATCGCAGCCTTCTAAAGAGATCCCGGCATTTTTCCTTATTTTGCCTTAAATTGCCATCCATGCAGGTGATCCTTTTCTCCATGACTGTAGCACTCTTCTTCAAATGACCGCCTGGCCGGAACCAGGCCCGGTGTCATATTAAAAATAAAAATATATACGAATTTGGTAAATATAAAAACATAACGTATAATTGTATTATATTCATAATAATTCATTGGGTGTGGTACATTTCAATAAAAAATACAGTGATATCGTTGCCGCGGCCAGGGAGCTGTTCTGGAAACACGGGTTCAGGCGGATATCTGTGGAAGAGATCTGCCGGAAGGCCGGCGTGAGCAAGATGACTTTTTACAAGCATTTCTCAAATAAGACAGAACTTGCCATAGAGATCATCAGAAGAATATTTGATGAGAGCATGAAAGCGTTTCATGACATGATGCAATCCGACATCCCGTTTGAAGAAAAAATGCAGATACAGCTTCAGATGAAGCTTGAAGGAACACAGGATATCAGCGAGGAATTTGTGAAGGATGTCTTTGGCGATACCAACTCGGAATTGCACAAATACTGGGAGGAGAGGGCCAGTGAGTCCATTGCGGAGGTGATTCAATATTACAGGGAAGCGCAGCAAAAAGGCTGGCTTCGAAGGGATGTAAAGATTGATTTTATCCTCTATGTCATCAACAAATTCTTTGAATTTGCCAATGATGATACCCTGATCTCAAAGTACAGCACGATGCAGGAATTGATTGTTGAGATCAATAAATTCTTACTGTATGGTATCCTGCCATATGAAAAAAAGACCGATGAATGAAAGAGTGGTCATATGGTTCATTCTGCTCTGTCTGATTTTTGATGAAACCAACAGTCAGGATTCAACGGGTGTTGCTGAAGACCACCTGACATTTAAGGGCCAGCTGTCAGTCTACACCCACCTGAATCCCCATAATACGCTGCCCTGGTGGAGCGGCGGCCGGTATATCCCGCAACTTAACTACGAATACAGCTTGCCGGGTGGACAACTGATCGATTTTGAAGCTTCGGCAAACCTGTACGGGAACGCAGGGATCGATCCCCCCGATTCAAGCAGCTTCAACGGTGATATTAAGCCGTACCGCATCTGGGCGCGTTTTTCAACGGATCAGTTTGAGCTTCGCGCCGGTCTGCAGAAAATCAATTTCGGATCGGCCTCCATCCTGAGGCCGCTGATGTGGTTCGACCAGATTGACCCGCGTGACCCGCTTCAACTTACCGACGGGGTCTGGGGGATCCTGGCCCGGTACTATTTCCTGAACAATGCCAATATCTGGCTCTGGGGCCTGTATGGGAACGAAAAATTGAAAGGCTGGGAATCCTTTCATTCCAGCAGGCATATTCCCGAATTCGGAGGCCGTCTTCAGATCCCTGTCCCCAGGGGGGAAGCGGGAATCTCTTATCATCACAGGAGAGCCGACTGCAGCATCCTGTCGGATTCAACTACCACCATTGGAGATGTGCCGGAGAACCGTTTCGGGTTTGATGCCAAATTCGATGTGGTGGTCGGATGCTGGCTTGAAGCATCATGGTCAAATTATGCCGACCGGATTGGCATATACTCCAACCAGGAGTTCATCAACCTCGGGATAGACTACACCTTCGGGCTGGGGAACGGCCTGACCGTTATCCTGGAGCAATTGCTGGCCTCCTATGACCACAATCCGTTTGAATTCAGGAATTCAATAAATTTCTCGCTGCTGAACCTTTCATATCCTGTCGGCATGTTCGATCAGATCAGCGCCATTGTCTATTACGACTGGACAAATAACAGGATCTACAATTTCCTGAACTGGCAAAAGCAATTCAACAGATTCACTTTTTACCTGATGGGCTATGTCAATCCCAGGGAGTACAGCATTCCCACCCAGCATATGGATGAGATCCTCTATGCGGGAAGCGGCATACAGCTGATGGTGGTTTTTAACCATTAACAGAATAAAATAGAGAGGGTTACCTAAAACACAAAGAACATGGAAGACAATTTGATCATTAAAACAGAGAAACTTACCAAGCGCTTTCCCATGGGGAAGGGTGAGTTCACCGCTCTGAAAGGTATTGACATCCGTGTCGGCGAGGGAGAATTTGCCGGCCTGATCGGGCCCAGCGGTTCCGGAAAGACCACACTGCTGAATATTGTCGGATCGCTGGATACTCCTTCCGATGGAGAAGTCATCGTGCTTGGCAGGTCGATCGGAAAACTAACAGAAAAAGGGGCAGCCAAACTCCGGAAGGAGCAGATCGGATTCATTTTCCAGAGCTACAACCTGCTGCAGGTCCACACCGTTTACGAGAATATTGAGTTCCCGCTGCTGCTGCTTAAGCTTTCAGCGGGTGAACGTAAAAAGATGGTCATAGATGCCATTGAATGGGTCGGGCTGACCGATAAAATAAAGCAAAAGCCGCCCCAGCTCTCGGGTGGCGAATGCCAGAGGGTGGCCATTGCACGGGCGATGGTGAAGAGACCGTCCCTTGTGGTGGCCGATGAGCCCACCGCAAACCTGGATGCCGCCAATTCGCACCATATTCTGCAAACCATGGAAAAACTGAACAGGGAGCTGAAGACAACCTTTCTGTTCGCGACCCATGATGAAAAAGTGATCGGCTACCTGAGAAGAAAGATCTACCTGAAGGATGGGATGGTGGATAAAGACGAAACGGTTTAAAACACTACACCATGTTACTTGCAATAAAACTGGCATTCAAGAATCTCATCGGGGCCGGGCTGCGCACCTGGCTCAATGTGATTGTACTGTCTTTCTCCTTCGTGATCATCATTGCAGCGAGGGGTATCCTGGTGGGCTGGGACCGCCAGGCAAAAAATGACATGACCGACTGGGAAATCGGGGGAGGGCAGTACTGGAACGAAAAATACGATCCGTATGATCCTTTTACACTGAGCGATGCACATGCACCCATTCCACGGGAATTCAAATCCGAGATCAGTAATGGAGAGATGGTGCCCGTGCTGATCACCCAGGGGACCATCTATCCTGAGGGAAGGATGCAATCGATCCTGATCAAGGGGATCAACCCGGAACAAACCCTCCTGGAACTGCCCACCCGGAAGCTGGATACGCTGGTCGGAGCAACCCCGGCCATCATTGGTAACAATATGGCCACTGCGAACAAACTGGAGGTTGGTGACTATGTAACCATACGGTGGCGCGATGCCAATGGCACATTTGATGCAACAGAGGTCTGCATTACAGCTGTTTTTACAACGAACGTTCCCACCGTGGATGTGGCCCAGGTGTGGATCCCCCTGGACAGCCTGCAATCGATGGTGCTCATGCCCGGAGAAGCCACCACACTGACCTTCCGGGACCAGGAGAAGGTAAGGGCAGAACCGGAGCACTGGACGTTGATGACCCACAAAGCCCTGGTCAGTGATATTGAAGAGATGATCAAAACAAAATCGGTGGGGCAGTCCATTTTTTATACCATTCTCCTGCTGCTGGCACTACTGGCGATTTTTGATACCCAGGTACTCTCCATTTTCCGCAGGCAAAAGGAGATCGGGACCTATGTGGCCCTGGGGTACACCAGGCGCGAAGTGGTGGGCCTCTTCACGATTGAAGGGGCCATGCATGCCATACTGGCCGCCATTGTGGGTGCCATTTACGGCGTTCCTTTCCTGATGTGGTTTGCGCACAAGGGAATTTCACTGGGGGCATCTACTGCTGATTATGGTTTTGCCATCGCCGATACCATGTATCCGACCTACAGCGGTGCCCTGGTGATAGGGACAACGCTGATAGTTCTGCTGGCCACCTCAATAGTCAGTTACTGGCCTTCCAGGAAAATAGCGAAAATGAATCCAACTGAAGCTTTAAGGGGGAAATTGCAATGATACGGTTTTTATTCAAGGGACTTATACGGGACAGGAGCAGGAGCCTGCTTCCCCTGATCGTGGTAGCCATCGGCGTAATGCTCGTGGTATTTGTACGGGGGTATATCAACGGCATCATGGTGGACATGATCGAAAAAACGGCCCGGTTTACTTCCGGGCATATGAAAGTAATGACAAAGGCCTATGCAGAGAACATGGACCAGGTGCCCAATGACCTTGCCATCATGGGGGTCAGCAGCCTGAAGGCGGACCTTGAAAAAACCTTCCCAAAGATGGAATGGGTGACCCGGATCAAGTTCGGGGGGTTAATTGATGTGCCGGACGAGAATGGTGAAACCAGGAGCCAGGGCCCGGCCATGGGCCTTGGGCTGGACCTCCTATCCGGGAATTCGGAGGAGGCCAATCGTCTCAACCTTGAAAAATCGCTGGTAAGGGGCTCCCTTCCCTCGAACGCAGGCGAGGTCCTGCTCAGTGAGGACTTTTCGCAAAAACTGGAGGTGGACCCGGGGCAGGAAATTACCCTGATCGGCTCCACCATGGACGGGGGCATGGCCATCTATAATTTCCGGGTCTCCGGAACGGTGCGTTTCGGGAATACGGGGATGGACCGGGGGACCGTGATCGCTGACCTGAAGGATGTGCAGCAGGCCCTGGATATGGAGGATGCAGCCGGGGAGATCCTGGGATTTTTCAGCACCGGTTTTTATGATGATAAGGTGGCCGCACCTGTCCTGGCAGCGTTTGAAAAGAAGTATGGGGATGATAAAGATGAATTTGCCCCTGTCATGCTACGACTCAGTGACCAGGAAGGAATGGCCCTCTATGTAAAACTGTCAAAAAAGATGGGTATTATCATCACCATCGTTTTCATGATCGCGATGTCACTGGTTCTCTGGAACGCAGGCCTGCTGGGCGGGTTGCGGCGGTATGGCGAGATCGGCATCCGGCTGGCCATCGGCGAGGATAAAGGGCATGTCTTCCGGTCAATGATCAATGAATCTATCATGGTGGGTCTCATCGGGACCATCATCGGAACAGCCATAGGCCTTGGACTGTCGTGGCTGATGCAAACCAATGGTCTGGACATCAGCGAGTTCACTAAAAACGCCACCACGGGGGTCATGATGCCCAATATCATAAGGTCCAGGATCACACCACCTGACTTCTATATAGGGCTGATCCCCGGATTGCTCTCCACCGTAGCGGGAACCATGTTGTCAGGTGTGGGGATCTACAAGAGAAAAACGGCACAGCTCTTCAAGGAGCTGGAGTCTTAATGCGCAAAACATATGATCAAATTAAACCATAACAGAAAAATGAGAAACATCATATTCATCATAGGAGCCCTTGTGGCTTCAGGCGTCTCTGCCCAGAGCGCGGATGAGATCATGGAGAGCGTGGACCGGAACATGTCCTCGGAAAACAGGGTTTTTGAATCGACCATGACCATCAATGGCAAGCGGACCAGCCGGACCATCACCTCACGCACCTATTCGGTGGGGAACAAAAAGGCCTTTACCGAATACCTTTCGCCCGCCCGTGAACAGGGAACGAAAATGCTGAAGCTTGAGGACCAGCTGTGGATCTATTCCCCGTCCACCGACCGTACCATACAGATCTCGGGACATATGCTGCGCCAGTCGGTCATGGGTTCCGACCTGTCGTACGAGGACATGATGGAGGACAGGAAACTGACCGATGTGTACAATGCCTCCGTGATTGGCAGCGAGGAGATAGACAAAAGGCCCGCCTGGGTCCTGGAGTTGAAAGCAAGGGTGGAGGATGTGGCCTATGCCTCTCGGAAGGAGTGGATCGATAAGGAGCAGTTTGTCCCGCTGAAGGAGGAGCTCTATGCCAAGAGCGGGGACTTGCTGAAGCGTTCCACCCTGAGTGACGTTAAGAAGATCGAGGGGAGATGGTTCCCGACAACGATTAAGTACCAGGATATGCTCAAGCAGGGTGAAGGGACGGTATTTCAGATAACCAGCATCAGATTCAACCAGGAGATCCCGGAATACCTGTTAACCAAGGCAGCACTAAAGCAGTAAGGATGTTTCGTTAAGAGTCTATTCCCCGCTCTTTCCGTAGTTGGGCAGCACCCTGGCGCTGGGATCGTTCACATCGCAGTTCTCCCACTCTTTGTTGGGCATCCAGAAATCCACCACGGTCCTGGAGCGCCCGGGGAAGTGCGACTCGAAAATATCCCGGTACATGAGCGACTCCTTCGAGATGGGGGACGCATGGGTGTATCTCCTTTGCCCTGCCAGCAGGTCCGCATCGCTGTACATCTCCTCCGCATAGGCCTTCAGGCTGTCCACCACGCTGTGCCCCACCGCATCGGAGAAAGCCGCTTTCTCCCTGTAGAGGATCTCGCGGGGAAGGTAATCTCCCTCAAATGCCTTGCGCAGCAGGTACTTCCCGATCCCGGTGAAGTTCATCTTCTTTTCGGGGGGTATGCTCATCACATATTTCACAAAGTCGAGGTCCCCGAAGGGCACCCTGGCTTCCAGGCCATTGGAGGAGATGCTTCGATCGGCCCTCAGCACGTCGTACATATAGATCTCCTTCAGTCTCTTCTCGGCCTCCACCTGGAAGGCGTGGGGGGAGGGGGCAAAATCGGTGTACTTGTACCCGAAGATCTCGTCGCTGATCTCCCCGGTCATCAGCACCCTGATATCGGTATGCTCGGCAACATACTTGCTCACCAGGTACATGCCCATGGAAGCCCTGATGGTGGTGATGTCATAGGTCTCGATGTTATATATCAGCGTACTCAGGGTATCAAAAATATCCTGCTTTGTGAAGAGCACTTCCGTATGCTCAGCGCCCAGGTATTCAGCAACGATCCGGGCATACCTGGTGTCGATGGGATCCTTGTCGATGCCCACCGCGAAGGTCCTGATGGGCTTGTCCATCACCCTGGCGGCAATGGCGCAGACCAGGCTGGAATCGAGCCCCCCGCTGCAGAGGAAGCCAACGGGGACGTCCGCATGCAGCCGCTTCTCCACCCCCCTGGTCAGCAGCTCATTGATGTTGCGGAATACCTCCTCCATCTCGTCATCCACGTAATGGTCCACCCCGGCGATATCCCTGTAGCATATGAATTTCTCCCCGTCATACACATGCCCGGGAGGGAATGGCCTTACCACCCCGCAGAGATCGCTGAGCGCCTTCATTTCACTGGCAAACATGATCTTCCCGTCGGGCGCATACCCGTAGAACATGGGGCGGATCCCCACCGGGTCCCTGGCAGCGAAGTATTTGTCCCGGCCGGCATCATACAGCACACATACGAATTCGGCATCGAGCCTTCTGGCCGTCTCCTCCATGCCCAGTTCGAGGAACATCGGGATGATCACCTCGCAGTCGCTCTC
>CAYXUD010000112.1:0-68151 GCA_964467775.1 uncultured Bacteroides sp.
TTTATGGTAATCATGCGCGATTTTTTGCGTTATGCGGCCGTATTTATTGCCGCGATATCTCTTCTTTACCTGGTTCAGTATATCACGGGCAACAATCTGTTTTCAAATAAGGAAGCGGTCATTCAAGAATACAAGCTGGAAACAAACTATGGCAGCATATCAAATTTTCAGATTGAGGATGGATCTACGATCTGGCTGAACACCAACAGCAAGATTATCATCACTGAAATGAAGAAGAAATGGATTGTGCAATTGAAGGGAGAGGCCTTTTTTGACATACTTCATAATGAAGACCGGGAGTTCCATATTGATCTGGGGGACCTGGTTATTATTGACAGGGGAACACGTTTTAATATTTCAGCATACCCGGAAGATAGTATTTCAAGGGCAGTCCTTATAGAGGGGGAAGTTGAAGTACGGAACCTGCTGGATCATTCCAGGGTACAACTAAGTGCAGGAGAAGGATACGTTTACAATAAGAAAAGCAGAGTGGCTGACTTGATTCAGGTAGACGGGGGAATTGAATCCAGCTGGAAGGATGGAAAATTTGTCTTTATTGATAAGAGCCTGAGACAAATATGTGATAATCTGAGTAAATGGTATAATGTTGAATTTATATACAGTAACCAGGCTTTAGCCGATACGCGCTATACATGTATTCTGAGAAGAACCACCACAGTAAACCAGATCATGAAAATATTAAACAGCACATCAGATATTGATTACGAAATTATAAGTAATGATGAAGGTTCAAAAGATACCATCAGGTTGAAATAATGAAAATGCACCTCCGGGGAGGTGCATGCTTTTCTTAAACCAGAAACTGACTGTCATTAGTTCCAATGTCTAATTAAAGCTTTACAAAGCTATGAAAAATATACCAGAATTGCCGTGCAGGTCACCGCATAGCTGGATTAAAAGGATCATCGCCATGAAGTTTATTCTAATGTTTACAGCGGCCTTTTCTCTGATATGTTCGGCAAACACATATGCCCAGAAGACCAGGCTTAGTCTGAAGCTTGAGGATGCGACCATCATTGAGATTTTCCAGGAAATTGAAAAATCAACAGATTTCGGATTCTTCTTCAAGAGCGAAGACATGGATATGGACAAAAGATATCACATTGATCTTGAGAATATTCGAATTGACGAAGTATTATCTATTGTATTGAATGAAGAGGATGTAAACTATAGGATTGAGGACAGGAATATCATCCTTACCCGTAGTCTTCCTTCAGGTGTGAACCAGCAACATCCAGTAATCACGGGCACTGTTATTGATGCTGGTACAGGGGAAGGACTGCCCGGTGTCAACATTGTAGTAGAGGGAACAACTCTTGGGACGATTACCGGTAATAACGGTGAATACCGTATTGAAGTTCCTGAGGGAGCCAGGAGTCTGACTTTCTCATTTATGGGGATGGAAACCCAGGAAATCACTATCGGGTCATCAGATCAGATTAATGTATCCATGGTATCAGCTGAGTATGATTTGCAAGAGATCATCGTGATAGGTTATGGTACTCAGCAGAAAAAAGACCTGACTGGCGCCGTGGCGCATATTGGCGTGAAAGAGATGGAAAATACAGTTGCCGTCAATGCCCACGACTACCTGTTAGCGAATATTCCCGGATTAAACGCCTCATTGAATACTTCGCCTGAAGGGGGAGGTTCGTTGCTTATAAGGGGGAAATCTTCATTAAGTGCAGGAACCTACCCCCTGCTTGTGGTTGACGGAGTCATCTTTGATGGTGATTTAGTTGACATAAATCCTTCTGATATTGAAGCTATTGATGTATTAAAGGATGCCAGTTCAGCTGCAGTTTATGGGGCAAAATCGGCCAATGGTGTCGTTTTAATAACAACAAAAAAGGGAAGAAGCATCAAGCCAATTATATCGTTCAGAACCAATATTGGCCTTGCCAACATGGCAATAGAACAAAGACCACACAGTCCTGAGAGTTTTCTTAAATATAGACAAGCTGCAATGGAAGGTCTTGATGTTGCAGCAGAACCATATAAGTATGCCGATCCCAGAACGCTTCCATCAGATATCAGTGTTGAGACATGGTTAGGCTATACCGGTGCAGTGGGTGATCCTGTCAATGTTTGGTTACAAAGGCTCAATTTCCAGAATGTACAAATTGAAAATTATCTTGCCGGGAAAACGGTGGACTGGTATGATGAGGTATTTCAAAATGGGATTCGTCAGGATTATACACTCAGTTTATCCGGTAAAAAGGAAGATATTTCATATTACATGTCTCTGGAATATATGGATAATGAGGGGCTTGTTGTGGGAGATGAATTCAACACAATCCGGGGACGGCTGAATCTGGAAGGTATAGCTGCAAAATTTCTTACTGCAGGTATCAATATGCAATTCGCTGACAGGGATCAAAGCAGTGTCCCTGCCGAGTGGGAAAGGATCATCAACAATACACCGTACGGATCTATGTATAATGATGACGGGACATTGAAATGGAGCCCTGACAGTGATCCCGGGGGTGCTATTACCTGGTACGCCAAAAATCCTTTCAGTGCCAGGGAATATACTGACAGGAGACAAAAAACCAGGACTATTTTTCCGAATATTTATTTGAAAGGAAAATTACCACTGGGATTCTCTTACCGAATCAATTTCACTCCAAGCTATACCATTTATTCGAATTTTGAACATCTTTCATCCGAATGGTATGATGTCGAGCCAATAGGAGGTAAAGCATCCAGATCATATTCCGAGACTTTTAACTGGCAGATAGACAATATTATAGGATGGGCACATACATTCAGGGATATTCATCATTTTGATGTGACCCTGCTTGCCAATGCAGAAAAATTTCAATCATGGTATGGCGAAATGTACAATGAGAGATTTGAACCTGATGACAATCTGGGTTATCACAGTATGAATTCAGGTACAAATGCATTTGTCAATAGCAGTGATGAATACAGTACCGGCGATGCCCTCATGGCAAGGTTAAATTATGATTTGAAGGACCGCTATTTTTTAACGTTATCAGTACGCCGCGACGGATATTCAGCATTTGGCCAGCTTAATCCCAGAGCAACTTTCCCCGCAGCAGCAATTGGCTGGGTATTCAGTGATGAGACTTTTTTAAGTTCAGTGGAATGGCTGAATTTTGGGAAACTACGGTTTTCTTATGGGATTAACGGGAATCGTGATATTGGAAGATATCAGGCACTCTCTGACTTGCAAAGCATAAAATATATCCATGGAGACGAAACCGGAAAAGCCTGGGAGGTTACAGGATTATATGTAAACAGAATGAGCAACGCCGGATTAAGATGGGAACAATCAACATCTTATAATCTCGGGCTGGACTTTTCAGTTTTGAACAACCGGTTGCATGGATATATTGATGCATATATAAAGTCGACAAGCGATTTGCTGGTACTGCGTTCTCTTCCAGACGTAACAGGATTCAGTAACGTCATGGATAACCTTGGAGAAGTACAAAACAAAGGGATCGAATTAAGCCTTAACAGCAGGAACATTGATCGTCCAAACCTGCTGTGGAGATCAGTGTTCAACTTCTCATTGAACCGGAATAAAATAATCCATCTGTATGGCCCAATCAATGTATATGATGACGAAGGAAACATCATTGGGGAGACTGAACCGGATGATCCCAGTAACTGGTGGTTTATCGGGCAGGATATCGATGTTATCTGGGATATTAAAGTATTGGGTGTCTGGCAGGTTGATGAACTCGAGGAAGCTAGGGCATACGGCTTTTCCCCGGGGGATTTCAAACTTGAGGATGTCAACAAAGATGGGATATACACTGATGAGGACAGGCAATTCCTCGGATATTATTCACCAAGGTTCAGATGTTCATTCAGCAACAACTTCACATTCTATAAAAATTTCAATTTTTCATTCATGATTTATTCAAATTGGGGACATTTGGACTCCTTTGGTTCGGCCAAAAATTCACATTGGTATCCTGATAAGTCAAGTGATTATGAAAAATTTGAATACTGGACACCTGAAAATCCGATCAATGATTTTGCCAGACTCAATTCCAGCAGTGGGGGTATAGAATATACCGTTTACAGGAATTCCTCATTTATTCGACTTCAAAATGTTTCCTTAAGTTATAATTTCCCGAAAATACTGGCACAAAAGGCCAAAGTTGATGAGTTGAAGGTATACTTTAATATAAGTAACGCTTTGGTCTATGCTCCTGACTGGGTAAACTGGGATCCTGAACACACGGGCCCAACGCCGCGATACATAACTCTGGGATTAGATCTGACTTTTTAAATCCATTAAGAATATCATTATGAAAGCATTAAATATAATGAGGGTGTTTTTTATTGTTGTACCACTCTTGTCAATTAGCTGCAGCGAGGAGTTTTTAGAGCCGAAAGCATTGTCATTTTATGCTCCTGAAAACACCTACGTTAATGCAGAAGGGATGCGTGCTGCCTTAATACCCTGCTTGGAAATTATGAGAAATGAATGGATCTACGAAGGCCGCCCACTTCTTACAGAGTATATTTTTTCTGAAGTTGCCGTGCATGGAACAACTGACAGAACAGACCCTGCACAAAATATGAACGTTCAGATTACTCCGGACGCTGAGCTATATGATGGTGGCTCTTTTAATAGTATTGGTGATTATTGGTCAAATGGGTATGAATCAATTAAATATGCAAACACGGTAATTTCAAGAATCGATGATGCGGAATTTGCTTCCCAAGACGAAAAAAATGAGATTTTAGGACTTGCCTATTTTCATAGGGCATATAATTATTACAGGTTAACCCAACAATTTGGAGATGTGCCCTTAATACTGAAGGAGGTTTCTCAGCCAAAGACTGATTACTATTCAACTGAACGTGAAGTCATACTTCGAAAAATAAAGGAAGATCTCGAGTTTTCTGCGCAATGGGTTGCGGAAACTGCTGATATGGGCGAGGTCAACCGGGGAGCAGTGAACCATATGCTTACAAAGGTCAACCTTGCTTTAGGTGAATTTGATGATGCCATTCAGTCTGCCAACTACCTCATTAATGGAGATTATGCATTAATGACTGAACGTTTCGGGAGTTATAAAAATGATCCAACGAGGAATGTAATCTGGGACCTGCATCGCATTGAAAATAAATACCTTAATGTAAATACCGAAAGAATAATGCTGGTAATGGACAGGGAAGATATGCAAGGTGGTTCAAGGTGGGGGGGGATGTATATGCGCGGGGCTGTTCCGGCTTTTTGGAGGAATATAGCAACCCCTTCAGGGTTAAAAGGGACTACTGATTCAAATTCAGAATTTGATCTTGTGAATACATATGGACGAGGGATTGCAAGACTCCGTTCGACCATCTACCATATGAAGACGATCTGGACTGATACCACTGACCTGAGACATGCCAAAGGGAATTGGATAGAGATGGAAGATCTGGTTTATAATAATCCTCAATTGAAAGATCGTGGTGATCCCTGGTATGGAAAACACTTACAGTTATATAGCGATGAAGGAAAACTTCTCTGCCTGGATACTATCTATTCATGGTATTCTTGGCCACATTATAAATTATATGTACCCGATCCCAATAATGTGGTGTTAGAAGGGGGGCGTGGTGACTGGTATGCGATGCGGTTGGCGGAAACCTATTTGTTAAGAGCGGAGGCATATTGGTGGAAAGGGGATTTGGTAAATGCTGCTGCCGATATCAATGCAGTGAGAGAGCGTGCTCATGCAGTTCCACTTGAACCAGGTCAGATAAATATTGGGACTATTCTGGATGAAAGAGCCAGGGAGCTCTATTTCGAAGAATGGCGTAAGACTGAGATGACGCGCATTTGTTATCTATTATGTAAAACCGGCAAGCCAGGCCATAATGGAAAGGTATACAAACTTGAAAATTTTTCAGAGGATAATTACTGGTTCGATCGGATTATGGAGTATGGTGATTTTTATAACAAAGGAGTGATTACCATCAACGGAAAAGAATTTACCATGAGTCCCTATCACGTATTGTGGCCAATTCCTGCAGCTGCCATACGGGCAAATACAACCGGCCATATCAATCAAAACATTGGTTATTCCGGATCTGAAAGCAATATTCCCCCTCTAACTGAAATTGTTGACGAATAATAGCTATATGATATCAAGACTAAAAGAATAAACTAAATAATAAACATTCAAATCAACGGTGAAATCAAACGAAAATGATCACCGTCCAAGACGGTGCTTTTCAAATTCAAACTAAAACTATATTATGATGAAAACACACTTACATTTACGTGAAATTCTGACATTGCTGCTTGCAATTTTCTTAATCGGGTCCTTATCAGCCCAGAAAAACATTATGTATGTTACAAACGCTGCAGATTTTCCGGGTGCTGATGGAGAAGATCCAAATGACACCAAATACATTGAGAAATTAAGAGAATTCGGCTATGAAGTTAATGTTCTTACCAGCGCCCAGACCGGGGCTGACCCAATCCCTGTCGAAGTCAACAATGCCGTGGACTCATGCGACGCTATTGTAGTCAGTTCTACCATCAGTTCTTACGCTGTGGCCTATTGCTGGCCTGTAAGGTATAACAGCAAGCCCTATCTGACATGGGAAAGTGCACTCTGGGATGAACTGCAGATCTCCGCTGATGAACAGCGTGGTACCTATGAATTTGCGGTGGACTCTTTTCTTTCCATTGAGCCAGGTGCCGATACATCTATTGTCGGGGAATACACCGGCGATGTTCAGGTTGTCTCATTTGAAAAAGGCAAACCTGTATTTTCCGGTTGTCTGGAGGAAGGAATAGCACCAGGTGCACATCTTGTGGCAAGAGCACTGGGAGGTTGGGGAGAAGATGTGAATGATCAGAAACATGTTGTTTTGTATTATATTAACGAGGGGGATGAGTGTCTTGTGACGGCAGAAGATCCGAATACCACTTCACCACGGCGGTCGGTTGCTTACTGGTTTGAGGATGCGACCGCACAGCATGTTACAGACCTTGGATGGGAATTATTCTCTCGTACAATGGCTTTTCTGGTGGGTGATAGCGAAACACCGGAGGGGGTTATTTCCCCGTCAGGTATTGAAGGTGTATCCGTATCAAGTTTTTACAATGGTTCCCTCTACCTCGATTTAACAGGCATCAATAAAACCATTGAAATCAAAATATTTGATATAACCGGCAAACTTGTTTTACGGAAGCAGGTACAGGGTGGCGACCGTGTCTCCGTTCCAATGATGCAATATACTGACGGCGCATACATTGTGATGGGTGAGGATTTTGCCGAGAAATTCATCAAAAGGTAGTTCTTCAGACCCCTTTATTTTGAACATATATCCATCATCAGGCTTCTTTTTATTCATTGTGTTCGGAATGGGCGAAAATCAAATGGTGAAAGCCAGACTCACTGGAAGGTGACAGTGCATGTTTGGCTTCACCATTGATTTGAATCCCGCTCGCGCATTCCCCGTAGCTTTGCTGCGGGGTAAGCGAGCACAAATAAAATAATTTATGGATCGAAGATTCCTCGGAGCTTGCTCCGAGGAGCTTCAATGGTTATTGTATGATGATCATGCAATGTAAAATCCGCAAAAAAAGTACAGCGATTGTTGCAATAATAATATCAGGTTGCCTGGCTGAAGGAACAGTTCTGCATTGCAATTCCGAGGTCAACTGCAGAAAGATCAGGGAAAGATCTTATCCACTTGAATATTCCACATTTGCCGGTTTCGCGGAGATGGCAAATGCTAGCAATATAAAATACTTCAAACCGGTTCGTATTTCACCTGCCGGAAGCAAGCTGGAACCTGCGTATCATGGATTTTTCTTTTATAATTGCGCACCGCTTGAATTGCCCCAGTTTGATCCCTCAGGGCGTTATATGTTGGGTATGCGGATTTTTATTGAAGCAAGAAAAGTCAAGCCGACAGATAAAGGAGAGATTGGCATTTTTGATCTTCATAACAATAATAAATGGATAAAAATCGGAGAAACTACCGCCTGGAACTACCAACAGGGTTGCCGGTTACACTGGATTCCGCATTCGTCGGAGGAGATCATCTGGAATGATCGTTCGGCGGATGGGGAAAAACTGGTAAGCAGAATTTTCAATATCAGGACTCATCAAACCCGTACACTTCCCATCCCCATATATACTGTTTCACCTGATGGAAACACAGCGTTGTCTATTAATTTTGAACGTATTGTACACAAAGAGGGTTGCAAATACGTTGGGATTGAAGACCCATACAGAAATCAGTGGGCTCCCGATAACATTGGAATCTGGAAAATGGATATAAATACCGGGGAGGTAAGAATGATATTGTCACTTAGAGAGATGGCAAATATCATATACCCTGGTGCTTTGCCTTCCGACACGATTGGAAGAACACTCTATTTTTTCAGAGAAGGGTTTAATCCTTCGGGGAGTCGTTTTATTGCATTCGTAAAAGATGCCACGAAGGACACCACACGTACGGATGGTTTTTCGATGAATCTGGAAGGAGGAGACATCAGGCATTTTTACCACGAGCCAAGCCATCATTTCTGGATCAACGATGAAGAGATAATTGCTGATGGAACATTGGCTGAATGCGGGTATTACCGATATAAAGATGATGGGACAGGGATTGCAAAAGAAAAATACTTTGATGCACCCAATGGGCATGTTACGATGCATAAGAATGGTGAATGGTTTTTAACAGATACATACAACATGGACGGCTTCATCCACCTTTATATGGTTCACGTGCCGACTAAAACATTCGTGCCTCTGGCGAAACTAATCAACAATGCTGATTTTCCAAAAGGTTATGGAACCTATGGACCGTTCAGGGTAGATCTTCATCCGCGATTTTCCCCGGACGGGAAGTCTGTTTCCTTTGATTCTACTCATGAAGGACTGGGAAGGCAGATATACATGCTGGATATCAGCCCCATTATTGAAAATCCTCCCAGAAGCAATATAAACATCGAATTGATGCCATGAAAAAATTCTTGTCTATTTCTTTCACTTTAACCATCTCATCACTCCTGATTGCCCAGATTGGAAAGGTATCAGATAACCTCTCAATGCATAGCAATCTATTAAAAATGGAGCGGAAATATGCCATATATCTTCCCCCCGATTACGAGACTTCCCAGCGAAGTTATCCAGTGCTGTATCTCTTGCATGGAATGGGTGATGATCAGACGGGATGGGTGCAATTCGGTGAAGTCCTGACCATTGCAGATCAAGCCATAAAATCCGGAGCTGCAACTTCAATGATCATCGTAATGCCCGATGCAAATACAGGGAAATGCGGTTTTGTAAACGATATGAAGGGAGAATGGCTGTATGAGGATTTTTTCTTCCAGGAATTCATGCCATTCATTGAAGAGACCTATCGTATAAGAGCTGAAAAAACATATCGTGCAATAGCAGGATTATCGATGGGAGGGGAAGGCACTTTCATTTATGCACTTCATCATCCGGAGTTGTTCTCAGCAGCATGCCCACTTAGCGCACCCACAGGTACGAGAAGTGTTGAGGAATTTGAGAATTACTGGCTGCTGGAGGGAGTTGAAGCAGTTGCAGATGCTGACATAATATCATATTTCAAGCGATACAGTGTGCTGGATCTGATAGAAAACATATCTGATGAACAGTTAAAAACTGTCAGGTGGTATATCGATTGCGGTGATGATGATTTTAATAAATATGAATATAATTCCCTGGTGCATATTGCTATGTGCAAAAAAGGGATACCTCATGAATTCAGGATCCGTGACGGCGGTCATAACTGGACATACTGGCGTGATTCATTACCGGAAGTTCTGGAGTTTGTGTCAGTGACCTTTCATCAGTTGTAATTTCAAACTCTCAGAGATATTTGAACCTATATGATAGCAATACTCGTTACGATCCATTAAATGAATAGTTACATGGCTACTAATTCTTAATATGAGCCAGATAATGAAAAGTAAAATAAATATACTGCACAATAGACTATCCTCTGTAATGATACCCGCACTTATTTTCGTGTGTTGTATAGAAGCCATTGCAGCATCGCATCCGGGACTGCGTGTGGCTATGGCTCAAATAGATATTATGGACGGGAATCTCGAAGAAAATATGAAACGTGCAGAAAAGAGCATCCGGGAAGCGGCAGGGTTAGATGCCGATATGGTTTGCTTACCAGAAGCTGCTGATTTAGGCTGGCTCTGCCAGCAAGCGCGCAGGGATGCACTTCCAATACCCGGCAAATACACCGACTTTCTCTCCTGCCTTGCGAAAGAACTCAACATCTGGATATCCGCCGGATGTCTCGAAAAAGACGGTAAAAGCACCTACAACTCTGCTGTTATTATCGATAGAACGGGCAATATTGTGCTCAGGCACCGGAAGATCAAAACCCTCTCAAGTCTTACAGCACACCTCTATGATCGCGGAAGCACGGACAATATTGATGTGGTCAATACCGAGTTTGGTACTATCGGGCTCACCATATGTGCCGACAATTTTGACATCGAAAATCCTGAAAAGGTCGCAGCTCTTGGAGCCTGGCTGCTGATCACTCCACATGGTTTTGCGGCTAAAGTTGATGATCTGGAAAACAACGCAGTCGAATATATGAACCATATAAAAGGCCTGGCTGCCAAAACGAAGCTCTGGGTGGTAGGCACCAACTCATGCCTTTCGCTGATTACAGGCGGCGAATGGGAAGGCTATCAACATAGCGGTTGCTCGACAATTGCTGATTCGGAAGGTAAAGTAGTAGCAATCGGCAAGTTTAAAGAGCCAGATTTAGTAATCTATAACATTCCTTCAGAGCAATAGCCAATGAAGTCATATATTGTTTCTGTTATGAGCGCTGGGTGGATAATGACAAATATCATTATGGGGACAAACTTATGGCTGGGTTCTAAACGTTCATCTAACCATCATAAATCATAGAACCTGACGATGTATTGACTATCCAGCAAAAATCCATCAAGCAGAAATAATGGCCTAAACTATGTCAGCGCTCTATATCATTTTTATCCTCTTTTTCGGAGTTTCTGTGTTATTGCTGATGATCTTGAGGCTAAAACTCAGTGCATTTATCTCTCTTCTGATAACCTCGATAATTGTTGGAATTTTGGCGGGTATGCCTCTTTCAGGGATTTCAGACAGCATACAGCAGGGAATGGGGGGGACCCTGGGCTTTATTGCAACTGTCGTGGGACTTGGTGCTATTTTCGGGCAGATGCTTGAAAGCTCGGGTGGTGCAAAATCACTGGCTCATTATCTGCTTAATAAATTCGGCCAGGGCAAAACTTCCTGGGCACTGATGATAACAGGATTAATCGTAGGCATCCCGGTTTTTTTTGATGTCGCGTTTATTATCATAATACCCATTGTCTATGCGCTCACAAGAGATACCAAACACTCGATTTTATATTATGCCATTCCGTTGCTTGCAGGACTTCTTGCCACCCATGCAATGGTGCCACCAACACCTGGTTCAATGGCAGTTGCTGAGATTCTGGATGTCGACCTCGGATGGGTGATTCTATTTGGACTGATCATCGCAATTCCTTCAACAGTGATTGCCGGGCCATTATTTGGACGTTATATTTCAAAAAAGATCTATGTTCCAGCCCCTCCTGAACTGTTTGAAACAGATATTGAATTAAATAGATCTTCTCAGAAACCGCCCTCTTTTGGAATAGTAGCTATCATTATTGCTGCACCATTACTTTTAATCCTGATGAGCACATTTATTAATGTAGGAATTAAAAGCGGCAAAATTGAAATGAATCTATTCGTTGATATTCTCACTTTTATTGGCCATCCTTTCACTGCTCTGATAATTGCCACATTGATGTCAATCATTCTATGCATTAGAAGCAAGATGCCACGACAGGCCATCCTTGATCTCAGTACAAAAGCACTTGGCCCGGCGGGAATTATTATTCTAGTCACTGGAGCCGGCGGGGTTTTGAAGCAGATACTCATCGATAGTGGAATCGGCAAAATTCTGGCCGAATCAATAGCTGAATCATCCATACCGCTGATAGTACTGTCCTGGTCACTATCGGCGCTTGTCAGAATCACCCAGGGATCCGCTACAGTTGCAATGATAACAGCGGCTGGTATAATGGCACCCATCCTGTCAGTATTTGACATGG
Organism: uncultured Bacteroides sp.; assembly: GCA_964467775.1. Lineage (GTDB taxonomy): Bacteria > Bacteroidota > Bacteroidia > Bacteroidales. The sequence continues at coordinate 12,152 of CAYXUD010000112.1, forward strand.
CTCAACCACAAACGGCATTGATCGTCATTGCCATTGCATCTGGTGCTACCATTCTTTCACACGTAAATGACAGCGGATTCTGGATTGTCAGTAAGTACTTAGGAATGAATGAAAAAAGAACATTGCAATCATGGACCGTGATGAGTACTATCATTGCTTTATGCGGGCTAGGCTTTACTCTGCTGGCAAGTAGTATCATTTAAGGTTTGAAATTTGAAAATATAATACATAAGTATGATGAAAAAAATCTCCTCTGAAGACTGGACGAGGCTCCTGATCACTGCATTAAGAGTGGCAATTGGCTGGCATTTTCTGTATGAAGGAATCTCAAAACTTGTTATTCAGGATTGGAGTTCATATTCATTCCTGGCCAATACAACAGGTCCTCTCTCCGGTTTTTATCACTGGTTAGCATCGTCAGCAGGCATTCTGAAGGTGGTGGATATATTTAATATATGGGGCTTAATATTGATCGGCGCAGGCTTGTTTATAGGATTGTTTTCTCGGTTTGCTGCGGTTGCCGGGACCTTATTATTAGCTCTTTACTATTTTGCCTATCCTCCTTTTGGTAACTCATTGTTTTATTTTGGAGAAGGCCATCTTTTCATCGTAGACAAGATCTTCATTGAAGGAATGGTTTTGTTATTTATTGCTTTCTCCAAAGAGAAGGGATTCAGTTTAGATTCTTTGATCGATCTGATAAAGAAAACTAAGTTAAAATCAGATTCTCAAAAAGAAAATGGGTCGCCATTTTCTGACTCACGACGCGAAGCTCTGAAAAACATCTCCATAATACCCTTTCTTGGATTGATGGGATGGGGGGCTATCATAAACAATAAAAAGGGCAATATTGATGTGATGTCAGGTGCTACAATTCAGTTAAACAAGTTAGCGCTGGGTGAATTGAAGGGATCATTGGAAAAAGGAAAGATAGGGGAGCATGAGATCAGTCGTTTGGTTTTAGGCAGCAATCTTATAGGAGGATATGCACATTCACGCGATCTGCTCTATGTCCCCTCATTATTCAAAGCATATAATACCGAGAAGAAAATATACGAAACATTCATTCTTGCAGAGAAAGCCGGCATCAACGCCATAAATATTGATTTCGGTTCTAATGAACTACTGGCAAAATACAAAAGGATGACGGGAAGCAACATCAAGGTTATATCGCAGGTGGGTCCTAACATGGATAAGAATGATTACTATGAATTCATTAACAAGGCAATTGATTTTGGTGCAGATATTATTCAGATCCAAGGCAACTGGTGCGACTGGCTTGTAAGAGATAATAAGATAGACGTCATTCAGAAAATGATGGATAAAATCAGGAGCCAGCATTATATAGCTGGGCTGGCTGCTCATTCGATTGAGTCGATGCTCATCTGTGAAGAGAATGGTATTATCCCTGATTACTACATGAAAACCATGCACCACGATCAATACTGGTCGGCTCACCCACGGGAAAACCGCTTCCCTTTTGAGGTCGATGGGGAAGTATACCTTGACCACAACAGGTTTCATGATAATATGTTCTGCCTTGCTCCTGAAAAAACAGTTGAATTTGTGAACAGGGCCAAGGTCCCGGTCATGGGTTATAAGGTCCTTGCAGCCGGTGCCATTAAGCCGGATGATGGTTTTAAATGGGCTTTCGAGAATGGCGCTGACTTTATCTGTGTAGGTATGTTCGACTTTCAGATTGTGGAAGATGTGAATATCTGCATTGAATCACTCAATAATCTAATTACCAGGAAGCGCGAATGGTATGGATAACAAAGCTAAGATTGGACATATCTATTCATTGAAACGAATGAAAAAAAAATACCTGAAACTGATCTGTAACCAAAAAATGGGATCTGTAGTCTTGGTTTTTTTCGCGATAGTTGCCAGCGGTTTTAACATAAATCAGGAAATGAGGTATGATGCACAAAATGGGCAAAACGATGAAGATATACGAAAGACTCTGAAAGTTGCCGGAGTAAAATCACTGGTTTCTAATGATATCAATACAAATGTTGAAGCATTGAAAAAGGCAATAGATTTTGCACAACGGGAAAAGGCCGATATACTGATAACTCCTGAAGGTTCACTGAGCGGGTATAATTCTGATTTTAATCAGATCGAATTAAACAAAGCACTGGAAGAGATAGTCCATTATGCCTCATTGGCAAAGGTAGGATTGGCACTGGGCACCTGTTTTTCAGAGGAGGATAATCAATGTTACAACCAGATAAGGTTTTATGACAAAGAAGGCAGGTTTCTTGGATTTCATAGCAAGATACTCCGCTGTGGCAATCTTGATGATCCTAAAAAAGGAGAAATCAATATTTATGCTTCAACACCTTTAAGGACATTCGTGTTCGAAGATATAATTATTGGCGGATTGATATGTAACGATATGTGGGCAAATCCTGAATGTACAACCTTACCAGATACACATTTAAGTCAACAGCTTTCTAAAATGGGAGCAAGGATTATTTTTCATGCTGTAAACGGAAGCCGTGATGAAAGTGAATGGTCATCTGTTGTAAACTGGAATTATCATGATTCCAATTTACGTATGAGAGCCAGTGCAGGAAATGTCTGGATTGTAACCGCTGATAATTCATTCCCCGCACATATAAAAAGTTCAGCTCCCTCCGGAGTCTTAGGCCCGGGAGGGAACTGGGTTTGTACCACTGAAGAAAAAGGTGTCCAATATTTCTCAACTACTATTGAATTAAAATAAAAACTAAAATTAACCAACATGAAAACTTCACGGAGAAATTTTCTCAAGACCGGCGGCCTGGCACTGGCAGGGACCTCGTTACTTTCAAAAACAGGATATGCTGCTCCTTCGGTCAGTCGGACAACCACTCTGGCTGTTCAGCTTTACTGCGTACGCAATGAGATGCAGGAGGACCCGCTGGAATCACTCAGACAACTGGCAAACATGGGGTTTACTCATGTTGAGCATGCTGATTATGTGAACCATCAATTTTATGGCTGGAATGCCAAAGAGTTCAAAAAAGTGCTTGCTGACCTTGGTTTGAAGATGCCGTCCGGGCACACTGTTCTGAGCCTGAATCATTGGGATAAAACCAGAGGAGATTTTACCGATGAATGGAAAGAACTGATTGATGATGCCGCCTATATGGGGCAGGAGTATGTGATCAGTCCCTACATGGAGAGAGATGTATACAGCACCTATGACAATTTTATATGGTTCATGGATATATTCAACAAAAGCGGTGAATTATGCCAGAAACATGGAATGAGATTCGGGTACCATAATCACGATTTTGAATTCAGTGAGACGCTTAAAGGAAAAACGCTCTGGGATCTGATCATGAATAATACCGATGCCGACAAGGTTGTGATGCAGCTTGACATCGGAAATATGTATTTAGCCGGTGCAAAAGCTAAAGACGTGCTCGCAAGGTATCCTGGAAGGTATGATAACATTCACGTGAAGGATGAGATGAGAAAAGAAGACGGGGAATACGAAAGTTGTATTCTTGGCAAAGGAGTGATTGAAGTAAGAAAGACTATTGACCTTGCAAGAGAGCAAGGGACCACCCTCTTTATCATTGAACAGGAGTCATACCAGGGCAAAACTCCCATGGAAAGCATGAAAGAGAACCTTGATATTATGCAATCCTGGGGATACTGAGAATATATCAGTGTGATGGCATAGACTGGTTGCAATGAGCACGGCTTACCAGACAAGTTATCAATAATTTACAATAGAATGGAGCAACTTCATATATCAAACAGATTGGATTCAATGCCTTTGGGTTTAAATGTTTCCGGAGCGGGAGAAAAGTTAGTCACGGCAGGCGATCTTCAAAAATATTTACGGGATCTATGTCCCTTTGAAGAATCTTCGGTTGATACTATTATTATCGGGAATCCTGATACAAAAATCAACAAGGCCGGGACTGTCTGGACTCCTTATTTTGAAACTCTGAAAAAAGCCGTCAGCCAGGATATTAATGTGTTAATTGTGTATGGCTCGACATTTTATACCGATAAGGATCCTGAAGACCTCGAGAGAGAAGGTCAGACATATTTTAAAAATATGCCATCCCCTGCAAAAGAACAATATCTCGAGGCCCTTGAAAAAAAGAAAAGATGGATTGAAAGCAACGGACTGGTGATTATCCGCAGTTACGATGTTCCAAGAATGATCAGTGTCCCTTTTGGTTTAGGGCAAAAATTGGGTCTTAATAGTGAAGATATTATCCGATCAAAAGACTATTATCATGTTTATCAGGTTGAGACAGATACTGCGGCAAATATTACAAGAAAAATTGCCTCCAGGCTTAAGGATATAGATCAGCCGGGAGTTGCATTCTATGGTGACCCTTATAAACCCGTATCAACAATCGGGATTGGGTCAGGTGAGTATTGTGATCCCCGGGCATATGCTGAATTGAATCCCGATCTGTGCATTGGTGTTGATGATACCATCTGGACATGGCTCCAGACTGCTTATGCCAAGGACACCGGAAAGCCTTTGGTGGTGATAAATCAAGGAACATCCGAAGAGATGGGGATGCGGTTATTAAATGAGCATTTGCGCAGCCATATTCCATCAGTAGAATTTGTACATATCAATCAGGGTTGCGATTACAAATGGATTACTGCGTGATATACAAATTTCGTTACGCTGGAAGATCAATGGAAATTGTTGAGATATCGGGGAACAACTTTACAGGATTTGATATTTGAAGAGAAAAAATCCGTGTGATCAAAGAACAATAGCATGAAAAGACGAGATTTTATTATAACAGCCGGATTGGCATCCATCTCCTTCAATTTTAGTGCTGTCAGTCCAAAAGAAGAGATAGTCACAGCTGCCGATCTTCAGAGGTTTTTGCGGGATTTATACCCTGTCGGGGAACCCTCGGTAGACCGAATCATTATCGGAAATCCTGACACCAGGATCAGAAAGGCCGGAACTGTCTGGACTCCTTATTTTGAGACTCTGAAAAAAGCTGTCAGCAAGGGCATCAATGTATTAATTGCTCATGAACCAACATTTTATATGCACTGGGATCTGGAAAATTTAACAGAGAAAGGCCAGGCATATTTTATTGATACACCATCACCCGCAAAAGAACAGTATCTGGAGGCTCTTGAAAGAAAGAAAAGATGGATTGAAAGCAACGGATTGGTAATTATACGAAGTCACGACGTAACTGATCTGATCTGCATTCCATTTGGTTTAGGACAGCAACTGGGCTTTAATAATGAAGATATTGTCCGGTCAAAAGACTATTATAATGTTTATCAGGTTGAAAAAGACACAGCGGCAAATATTGCCAGAAATATTGCGCTTAAACTTAGGGATCTGAATCAGCCGGGAGTTGCATTTTATGGCGATCCTGACAGAGCTGTATCAACAGTCGGGCTTGGTACAGGATGTATTTGTGATCCAAGGGATTATGCTGAATTTAATCCCGATTTATGTATTGGTGTAGATGATACCATTAAAACATGGCATCAGGCATACTTCGCCGAAGACACCGGAAAACCATTGGTGGTAATAAATCATGGAACCTCAGAAGAGATGGGAGTAAGATTGCTCAATGAACATTTGCGCAGGAATATTCCATCAATAGAATTTATACATATCAATCAGGGTTGCGATTATAAATGGATCACTGTATGATCTGTTGATGGCACATGCACGTATCAGTCAGAAAATGGAAAGAATCCGCAGATTCGCTAAAATGTCGATAAAAAAAGTAGGAAATATAATTCAAAACCAAGGTTGTTAACCTATAATGAATATGAACAATAACAATTATTCGTCCTGGCAATTCTGGTCGCTTGTGATCCTTCGAGTGGCTATCGGATGGCATTTGCTCTACGAAGGATTCATCAAGCTGGTGAATCCTGATTGGTCCTCCCTTGGATACCTGATGGACTCGGAAGGATGGTTCGAAGGAATATTTCACTCCATGGCCAGCAATCCGGCGCTGCTCAATATGTTGGATTTCTTGAATATATGGGGTTTGATACTGATCGGGGCCGGACTGATCCTGGGACTTTTTACCAGCGTTGCAGTCATCGCAGGAATGGTTCTGCTCGGATTTTACTATCTATCCCATCCTCCCCTTGCTGGTGTGTACTATGTGATTCCCAGTGAAGGGAATTACCTATGGGTAAATAAAAACCTGATCGAATTGCTGGCACTCTGGGTAATACTCCTGTTTCCCACCTGGAAAACAGTAGGTATCGACCGGTTTATATTCAAAAAAGATAAGATCTAATCATATGGCAGAAAAACCGCAAAGTGAAAAAGGGAGCAAAATGAAACGAAGGGACCTCTTGAAAGGATTTGCCACACTCCCAGTAATTGGCGCATTTGTATATGGAGCCTGGAGAAAAAGAAGACAGGATCATATCAGGAGTCACCGGCTCGCCAGTGAATTGAACATGAGCATCGGCGACCTGGAATATAAAAGATACACGCATGAGGGTGACTCTATCAGGCTGGGCATCATCGGATATGGTTCAAGGGGGACACATTTGATGCAAGCAGCCGGCTTTGTACCTCCGGAAACGGTCAAGGACTGGAAAGATTCGATGAAGTATAATCCGAACGATTCGAGATATGAAGATTTTCTTCAGCAGGATGATTTGAACATTGTGGTCAATGGTGTATGCGACCTTTTTGATGTCCGTGCAGAGGAGGCACTCAAAGCCGCAGCCAACGTTCATCGTGAAGTCCCGGGGAGAAACATGGGAAAACAGGCTAAAAGATACATGAACTATCAGGATTTGCTGTCAGCAGATGATATTGATGCTGTAATCATTGCCACTCCCGACCACTGGCATGCCCGTATCGCCATTGATGCGGCCCGTGCAGGCAAACATATCTATGTAGAGAAAGGGCTTGCCCGCAGGGTTGAGGAAGTTTTTGCCATCAGGGATGCCGTAAGGAAGAGCGGGATCATTTTCCAACTGGGACATCAGGGAAGACAAACAGAGAGCTACATCAAGGCAAAGGAGGCGGTGGAGAAGAACCTGCTGGGTAAGATTAGCCTGGTTGAAGTTTGTACCAACCGCAATGATCCCAACGGAGCCTGGATATACGATATACACCCGGATGCTAACGCTCGCACGGTTGACTGGATGCAGTTCGAGGCGCCCTGTGAGGAAAAACATCCATTCAGTGCCGAACGTTTTTTCCGCTGGCGTTGCTGGTGGGATTATGGTACAGGATTATCGGGAGATCTCCTTACCCACGAATATGATGCCGTTAATCAGATCCTCGGTATGGGGATCCCGGAATCTGTAGTTTCCTCTGGGGGGGTCTATTTTTTTGAACAGCCGGGAGATTACGTCAGCGAGGTCAGGGAGGTCCCTGATGTCTGGAATGCAGTTTTTGAATATCCCCATCTCAATTTTTCATTGCTCTACAGTGCCACCCTGGCCAACAGCCGCGACCGGGGCAAGGTGATCATGGGACACGATGCTTCTATGGAGCTGGGGAACAATCTGCTCATCTATGCCTGTGAGGAAAGCACCAGGTACAAGGATAAAATCGAGAACGGACTGATCCGGCCGGATCTGCCAATTTATACATACATACCAGGACGCAAGAATGTGGATGGGGTGACCACACCTACGGAACAGTACTTTGCCAACAGGGGATTGCTATATACATATCGTGGGGGCCGCAGGGTAGATACCACTCATCTGCATATTGCAGAGTGGATTGAAGCCATCAGGGAGGGGAAGCAACCCAGTTGCAACATAGACCAGGCATTTGAGGAAGGTATTTCAGCAGCCATGGCAACCATCGCTTACAGGGAAAATCGAAAGGTTTTCTGGGACAGGGAACGGGAACAGGTTATCTGAACCGGTTACTGAAACGACTGACAGCAAGCTGAGGGAACCGGTCATGGGATCCATGGCAACAGCTGTGCTTGTTAGGATCTTAAGCCCCTGATACCGGGGCGGGGCAATCCATAATAACAAAAAATCCTCTGGTTTAGAAGCAGAGCGAAGGATTGAGATAAAAGCAAAACTACTGGGATAGTCTGAGTAGTCTCACAGCATTGTCATGAAGGATCATCTGGGCAATTTGTTTTGCCTCGGATTCAGATAAATATCCGTCTCTTACCTTATCTGTTAACACCTTTATAATAACCTGTTTTCCCATTAGCAAATGCGCATATGCATTCTCAACGTTCAGGTAATCACCTCCAAATCCCATAATCTTGGACGCCGGAACCGTCTCGAGCCATTCATGCAGATATCTCTCAGAATATGAAGGAGAAATAACATACAACCAACACATATCGATATAGACATTGTGGAAGTTTTTGGCAAGTGTTGACAACTCTCCACCATAAGGATAACTGCCATGAAATAGAATAAAATTCACATCGGGGTATTCAAAGAACAGGTTAACAAGGTGAGTGGGATTCGAATTCTCAATGATGTTCTCATTAAGATGAAGTCCTGTGTGTATCTGAACGGGTAATTTGTTATCTCTGGCAAGATCTAAAAGACGATGCATCATGTAATCCTGGAAAGGTTTGACTTCTCTAAAAGAAAACCATGTTCCATCCGGAGAATTCATCAATTTTTCAAAAACTTCTTCTGCACTCTCCCTGCTGGAATCCTCAAAATTCAAAGTGCGGTCATAGGCAAGAGCAGTTTTTATGCCGACAATTCCCTCCGCTTTTGCTTCGTTAAAAGCACTTTCAAGCGCCTCTGTGAAATCATCAAGTGTTTCAATACTCATATTTTGATCTTGGCCAATTGAGATGATTCTGTCTTTCGAATGGACATGTATAAAATGATCCAGCCTCTTAACATAACGAAAACCGTCTGTTCCAAAACTTCGGTCTTCACTGTCCTGTATCAGATAATCAATCATGCATATATCCTTTATTACATGATTGATCCAGTCAGTCTGATAAGCTTTCCCGATCTTTTCAGAGAGCAGTTCAACAGTTGATTCATTGATGTCATCAATTCCAAACAATTTATCAGCCGCAAGAAGAGATGCACGGTTATAAGCTGTATTTTTCGAACTTTCCCAGAAGGGTTTCAGGATTTCCCACTTTTCCTTGATCGACAAAATGGAATCATCCCGTAATGTTGAAAGAGATGGCGATCCAGCTGATTGCAGATCACAGGCGGAATAATGCTGCAACAACACCATAAAATCGAGTGTTGTCCTTTGTTTTAGCGCGGATTGACTCATCAAATGCTCGTGCGTGTCAACAACAGTCATATTATTGACATAGTCACTTATCCGCTGTTCAAATCCGCTTGCTGGTAATGGCCTGATCTGTATCTGAGTCTGTGCTAAAAAAGGAATAGAAAACAAAATGACAAATAGATAAACTGATTTCATGGTTTGGTTTTTACTAAGTGTTTTTTAATCTGCTTTGACGAATGAACCATGCATTGATAAAACCTTTTGGAACACTGTTGTATCATGGGTTTTTTCCTAACTAATTTCATCAAGATTCCGGACATTACCAAATCATTTTACTGAGGTTCCTTCACGCTGCTGGCAACTATTGATTTAATCCCAATTCCCGGATCCAGATGTTCCGGTAAGAAACCGGATTGGAATGATCCTGAAGTATCAGCGGCAACTTTTCTGCATGTTTCCAATATCTTGGCCTACCGGTATATACCGTAGGTCCCTGAATTTCCACGTGGTTCTGAATAAGCACACCATTATGCACGACGGTTATATAAGCCGGTGTATCTATCGACCCGTCCTCACTGAACCTTGGTGCGGTAAAGAAGATATCGAAGATCTGCCATTCACCGGGGGGCCGGCAAGCATTTACCAGGGGGATGTGCTGCTTATAGATGGAACCCGCCTGTCCGTTGTAATAGGTTTCGTTTTCATAGGAGTCCAGTACCTGGACTTCATAGAGGCCCATCAGGTATATCCCACTGTTTCCTCGTTCCTGACCTTTCCCTTCAATGACTTCGGGGGTGCGCCATTCCACATGTAACTGAACGTCCCCAAAGCTTTGTTTTGTCTGGATGTCTCCTGAATGCGGAACAACAGACAGCACATCTTCAACTTTCCAGGTGATCGGTTCACCATTCACATCAACCCAGTTGACTGTATCGGTTGGGTCATCATAGAGCACAATGGCATCAGAAGGTGCCTGGGTGCCTTTCCCGGGAGTGACCACTTCTGGTTCCCTCGACCAGTCCTCAGTTTCTTCAGGTTTCTGGCCATCCAAATGATTCATGATAAAGCTTAAGAAAACGAGTAACAGAATGATTTTCATTTTTTTTTGAGTTAAAATAAAATAAAGATTATGGATCCCCCATATGAAAAGTTGAGGCAGTCTTAAGCAAATTCAAGAGCATGTTATATGTGTTACCCGGGTCAGGTCTATTATTAAGAGGAGAGCTATCTGCTCAGATCAAGCAATTCCACCTTCCGGAACTCAAAGGGGTGACTCTCGGCCTGGAGGGCAATGTAACCTGAAGTGACCGGGGTGCCTTCCGGCAGGGGGAATCCTTCCGGCAGGTCCCCTCCGATTTGGGGTTTTGAATAGGTCAGCACCGTATCGCCCTCCACAATGTGATGGATGATGCTGTCGCCATAGACCACCAGCTCAAAGTGGACCCATTCCTCTCCGTGGTATGTTCCGGAGGTGGAATTGATACAGTGCTGAGTTACCAGATGACCATCGATTACAACATCTGTTCCGGGAGTGCACAGATTTCCGGTGGGCCGTTCTCCTTCTCCCGATCCACCCAGGAGCTGAGCCTCGAGGCATACCGGGAAATCCTGGTTGATCAGCATCTCTTCAGGTGGTCGTGCATGATACATCACCCCGCTGTTCTTAAAGGCCCAGTCAGGACCTCCTTTTACCTGCTCTCCCACGATCCTGTATTCAAGCCTCAGTTTGAAGTGTGAATAGGGAGTCTTGTAGAAAATGTGGCCAAACTCATCATCGAACATGTCATACTCCTTGTAGCTAGTAACCAGCATTCCGTCTCTCACCCCGAATGTATTGTTGAAATTTTCACCTAGCGGGTGCTTATTTATTTTAATGGTCCAGTCGTCCAGGTCCTTTCCGTTGAAAAGCTGAATCCACTTTTCACGCGGGGTATCCTCGCTGGTTTTCTTGGATTGGTTACATGCGACAAGCAACAAGACCAGGACCGGAAAGATGGCTAATACTTTCATCATAGTAGTTGTATTGAAGCGAAACAGGAATATAGAGTATGAATAGATAAGGATTGCAATATATGATATTCTGTCAGAAACAAACACCATTTACATGAAAAGATTTGATCAGTCATACATTTACGAGCTATTTTGCAATTGTAATATCAGGCAAAGCACATGATCTTGCAGCCAGAGAAAGGTGGCCGGACAATCAGTGGTTATATGGCCTGTTAGAAGCATCTGCGTGGCATCGGCCTTATCTTCTCCCGATATGATAAGCATAATCTTCCGTATTCATGTCCAGATGAACAATTGCCTTCCGATCCAGCGCACTATTTCAGCCACAGCTTGTAGGGCTTATCGGCATCCGTATGGAAAGGAAGCTTCACTTTTTTACCGGTACCCGCTGACTCGTAAGCCGCAAAGATCACTTCAAGAACGGTTTTTCCGTCCACTCCTGTCACCACCGGGGTTTTATCATTTTTCACACAGTCCACAAAATGCTCAAATTCATGCGGGAAGCCGTAATTCCAGACCTCCTCGTACATGGTGAAGCTCCATCCCATCGTGTTACCTGCTTTTTCCACGGCATAGCCCACACCTTCCGAACTATAGGTTTGAATGGAATTGCCCTGCAGAACATCGGCGTAGGCCACACCTTTGGAACCATGGATCTCGGCACGGTCATCCATTCCCCCCAGCTTGGTCCAGCTCTCCTCGGCTACAGCTGTGACGCCATTCTCAAATTCCAGGATAAGGATCGCATTGTCATCACCTCTGGTCCGCTTCTGATGGACACTGGTGGTCATATGGGCATAGACCGATCTGACGGGGTTCCGTCCGTTCAGCCATCGGAAGAACTCGATGGCATGGCACCCCATGTCCATGGTCACGCCGCCTCCCGACCGCTCCACGTCCCAGAAGTGATCAGCGTGGGGTCCGTCATGCTTCTCGGATTGTTTGAACAGTACGGGTTTACCCAGGGCACCTTCATCAAGCAGCGCCTTGAGCCTTACATATTTGGGAGTAAAGCAGAGCTCCTCCGCATACATTAGCTTCACATTTGCTCTTTTGCAGGCACCGATCATCCGATCCGCTTCAGCCAGGTTAAGACAAAGCGGCTTTTCCACCACTACGTGCTTCCCTGCAGCGGCAGCTTTTTCTGTGATTTCACAATGAACATGATTGGGTGCACCTATAACCACCATATCGATTTCGTCCATGGAAAGCATCTCCTCCAGGCGGGTGAAATGGTTGGGGATCCCGTGGTTTTTTGCGAAATCCTCCACGTGTTCTTTGGTGGGGGACATGGCTGCCACGACCTGGGCGTCCGGAACCGATTTCAGGGCTTCAGCATGAATTGAAGAAACGAACTGGGACCCGATGAGTCCAATACATACTTTTTCCATAATCATTCTTGTTTTTATTGTAGTTATACGTTCTTGAGAGTTCAATATCCGCTTGCTGATAGTCTGCTTCTTCTGTGATAGTCCGCGCCTCCATCTACTTGGGAAGAAAAACATCCACTAAAGGAGGGATTTTATTCAGGCATCCGAGGAGAGTCAGTATCGAACGGTCACCAACTGTGGAAATATTTAAACCCAGCGGGGTCTTATGGTATCTACTTCTCTGTATATATCTAGTCTTAATTCCGATTGCAATCATCCTTTTCAACACGCAAACCCCCGGCAGATCCTTTCCAATAATGCCCAGTGAGGCAATACGCCCACAATAAACGAATAATCCGGCAGTATCCAGTAAAGCATGATCATACGCGGCATGATCGTATCAGCCCTCACTCTTGATGCATTAAAGTATAAATATAGATATAAAATGTGAAAATGGTTTATGATTCTTGATAATGGCCGTATTGCGAAGTTAACTGCCATTAGTGGCTCTGTTTTTCATCTTTCACAATGATCAGAACCATCGGAAGCAGATACAGAATAAAGAATTCGTAAGGTGCCGTCCGTCGCAATGAAATAATAAGCAAACAAACTCAAAAAAATATTTATATATTTAAAATGAATGACCTCTAATGATCATATGTGGATCATATCAAGAATGCAGAATTTCTGGCGAATTTTAAAAAATATCTGAGGTGGGATTCCAAAACCGGTCCGTCTATTGCTGACATTTTATGCAAACAACATAACCGATTATTCAGAATATGAAAATCAAGACCAGATTACAGCTTTCCACCCTTATGTTTCTCCAATATTTCATCTGGGGGACCTGGTATGTCACACTGAACACTTACTTGGGTGAAACCTTGCAGTTTACAGGAACACAGATCGGCCTGTGCTATGGTACATTTGCCATTGCAGCCATGATCTCACCTTTCTTCGTTGGATTGATCGCAGATAAGTTCTTTGCCACGCAAAAGGTACTTGGTACCATGCACTTGCTTGGGGCTATCCTGCTGGTGGTAGTTGCCCAGGCGAAGACTTTCCAGTTTTTCTACCCGAGCTTGCTGCTCTATACTTTGTCCTATACACCAACCATGGCCCTTTCCAATTCCCTTTCCTTCCACCAAATGGAAGACCCGGGAAAACAGTTCCCGGGAGTGAGGGTGCTGGGTACCATCGGCTGGATCGCAGCAAATAATGTAATCGGTCTGCTTGGCTTTACCAATGAAGTCGGTCAGCTTTATACTGGAGCGGTGGTCTCGCTGCTACTGGGATTCTATTCCTTCACCCTTCCACATGTGCCTCCCAAGAAAGAGACCAAGGCCACCTTCAAGGAATTACTGGGATTCGATGCCCTGCGTCTGTTCAGATCCAGGCCTTTCGCTGTTGTGATACTGGCATCGGTGCTAACCTGCATTCCGCTCTCCTTCTACTTTGGATTTACGGCCTCGTTTCTTTCGGATATCGGAATGAAATTTATTCCTAACAAGCTGAGTTTGGGGCAGGTATCCGAGATATTCTTCCTGCTTATACTTCCTTTCTTCCTGGCCAGGTTTGGTGTTAAACGCGTCTTGTTCATCGGTATGTCCGCCTGGCTGATACGGTACTTCTGCTTTGCTAACGGGAATATGGAGAGCGGTCTCTGGATGATCTTTACAGGGATTCTGCTGCATGGCGTATGTTACGATTTCTTCTTCGTAACGGGGCAGATCTATGTGGACAAGGCTGCCCCGGCCCACCTGAAAAGCTCTGCACAGGGTCTGATCACCTTTGCAACCTATGGTCTGGGAATGTTCATCGGAACCTGGTTTGCTGGCAGAACTGTGGATCTGTTCACGTTGGACGGAATGCCTGAATGGACAAGGATCTGGTACGTACCAGCGCTCCTGGCAGCCCTGGTACTGATCCTCTTTGTGATTCTTTTCAGTGAAAAAAGGAAGCAGAAAATAATTGATAAATGAATGTATAAAGTTTTTTTCAGGGACCGGACCGCATACCTTGGCGATGACTTCTCAGCCATTACAAAGAAGCAGTGCGGGCTGTCATACAGGTACAGGAACCGCACGGAACTGCAGGAGGTGGTGGATGCCTATTTCCGGATGGAGCATATCGGGAGCCTTCACCTGGTTCATGAGGAGTTGGATCAGCTGGTCAGTGCATTCAGGGCCTGTTTTACATGCATCGAGGCGGGCGGCGGGGTGGTCCGAAACCGGAAGGATGAATTCCTTGTGATCGAGCGCAGGGGGGTATGGGACCTGCCCAAGGGAAAGCTGCAGAGGGGCGAGGATTTTGAAGCTGCTGCCCTCAGGGAGGTGGAGGAGGAGACCGGACTGGAGGGGCTGGAACTGCTGCGGCCCATCATCCCCACCTTCCACACGTACGAGCTCTCCGGCCGGAAGGTGCTGAAGGAGACAAGGTGGTTCGAGATGCGCAGCCCGGGCAGGAAGGAACCCCTCCTGCAGTCAGAGGAGGGGATCACGCGGTACAGGTGGGTGAAGCCGGGGGAGACCCGGTTCATCAAAAAGAACACCTATATGAGCATCCTGGAGGTGCTCAAGGCCGGCGGCATGCTATGATCAGATCTCCCCGCGCGAGCGCATGATCCGGAAAAACTGCTGCTCGAACCCGTCCGAGGGCAGGGGGGCCGGTGAAAGCACAAGGTTCCCGTCCGGCCCTATCAGGTATGCCACAGGGAAGGCCCTGACCAGGTAATCGGTGAGGATCCCGTCCTGCCCGCCGTACCAGAGGGCTTTCCACTGGTAACCGTTGCGTTCCATGAACTCATCCACCTGCTCCTTCTTATCCGCAACCATGATGCTGACCACTTCCAGATAGGCTGAGTGTTTCATCTGGTAGGAGCTGAGGAACGGGTATTCCATCATACATCCATAGTGGTCAGGGGTACAGAAGAGAAGGTAGGTGTACTTCCCCTTGAAGTCACCGGGCGAGTAAACCTTCCCGTCCGCTCCTGCAAGGGAAAATCCGGGCGGGGGATGGCCGACGACAAGGCTGGAGAGCTTATCCCTCAGTTGCCGGGCATAGAGGGCATACCTGGGTGTGACCGGGTCCGATTCCATGGAATCGAGCAGGATCAGGATGGCCTCTTTGTGAAAATCGCCCCGGTAGAAAAGAATGGGCAGTTCCTGCAGAAGGATGAGATCAGCCAGGGTATCGTTCCATACCGCGGGGTGGCGGACAATGATACTCCTCAGGCTGTCCAGGTTGTGTGTGCGGTTGATGTGGTACCTGATCCCCCTGCCTTCGGGGGTGCGGTCGTAAAAAACAAGGAAATCGCGGAACATGGCGCCGAAGAGTTCGAGGAACGCCGGGTGGTCCTCCCTGACAGAGGGTCCCAGGTAATCCCTGCTGATCGATTCCAGTCCGGTCCTCCCGTTGTTCAGCACCAGGATGCCTGCCTTATACCTCCTGTAAGCATCAAACCAGGGGCAGGGGCCGCTCTTAAACCGGGAGGCCAGCCAACGGGTGATGGAATCCAGCGGGAGATCCCGGCCCGTTTTCCTGGCCAGGACCACCTGTTCATTCAGGGAGGAGAAGAGGGAATCAAAGCGGTAGATCTGGTTGTTCACCTCCATCGGGTCTCCTGAAACCTTGAGGGGAACCTTCAAGGGTTCGAAATAGGGGGAGAGGCGGTCGGAATAGGCCAGCTCCCGGTATTTGGGAAGAATCACCTCGTAATGCTTGCCGGGTTCCACATAGAGGCCTGCATCGATGATCCCGGATCTGAGCCGGACCATCACCCCGGAGTCCGGTTCCAGTTCAATATGAAATGCCCCGCGGTCATCGCAGACAACCGTTTCGGAGAATGACGGCCTTTCCATGAAGGGATGCCCGGCAATGGAAAACCGGATCGTTAACCCTTTGTAATCAGGATCGCTCCCGGTTATGGTTGCTGTCTGTGCTGATAAAACCTCCCATCCCAACAGCAGAATCAGGGCAGCTGTTCCGGTTTTGGGCATCAGAGGTAATCCTTGATATTGATCCCGCTTGGAATGAATTGCGAAGCATCACCGTTGTTCTGTATGATCTCCCTGATGATGGTGGAGTTGACGGGAGTGTGTTCAGGGGAGGTGAGCAGGAAGACCGACTCCACCGTCGGGAGCATCCGATGGTTGATCTGGGCAATGGCCCATTCGTATTCAAAGTCAGACGCTGTACGTATCCCCCTGATCATGTGTGTTGCATTTACTTTCCGGCAAAAATCCACCGTGAGTCCTTCAAAGGAATCAGCATGAACCTTTTCATATGCTTCAAACACCTTGTTCACCATCTTCACCCGGTTTTCGATCTTCAGTAGCGGCTGCTTGGTCGAATGGACACCGATGGCCACAATGATCGTATCGAACAGGTCCATCGCCCTCAGGACAATGTTCTCATGCCCCACTGTGAAGGGATCGAAGGAACCGGGGAAGACTGCAATTTTATGCATGGGATTTTCTTTCAAAGGTAGTGTTTTACTTGATTTCTTTCTTCTTGTTGGCACTGACGAAAAGCACATTCCCCAGCTTGTCATACCCGGTAAAGAGCCTGTATCCTTCTGTCTTCAGCTGTTCATGCCTGAATCCGATAACGGTCAGGTCTGCATCCATGGAGGTCTCCCCGATCAGGTCCCTGGTCTCTTTATCCCCCGCAGCACTGATCAGGCTGATGTTGCCCAGCGAGATCGGCAGCCGGCCCTCCCTGATCAGCTCCTTCAGCTCCTCTTCCTTCCGGTCAGCCTCTTCAGGCTGGTAAATGGCAAAGATCTTGATGATCCCGTTTTTCCATTCAGGGTGGCCCAGGATGATATAGCCAAGAAGAATCATCAGGTTGGCATTATCGTAATCCAGCGACGTGATCCAGATGTCGATCTGCTTCTTGTACCCGAAACCCTTGTAGGAGGTGTTCAGGACACACAGGTCGAACCCGGTGGCGTAAAGAATGTCGTGGGTGTTCAGCGCCTCCTCGAGCGATTTGGGATTGCCCTGGGAGAATTCGAAAAGGATCATGTTGTTCCCTTTCCCCGAAATGCCTGATAACTGGATCACCTGTGCAATGGCCGAGGTGTAGGAAGGACTGATGATGGTGTCCAGGTAGACCCGGTTCTTGCTGCCGGCCGCCAGGTGGATCAGCTTATTCAGCACCTCCCTCGATTCCCTGTTGGTCTTCTCGGTCAGGAATCCCTTGATGTAGTGGATATAGGTTCCGAATCCGTATTTCAGGGAGATCCACCTCAGCATATCAAAGGCGCTCCGGCGCATGAAGGTATCCTGGGAAACACAGATGGTGAAGGGCCGCCAGTGTTCATCCAGGTCCTCCTTGTCGGCCCTCTGGGCAAGGATCTGCAGCTGCCGGCTCAGCTGGAAGACAACCCCCCGGAAGAGGTTGACCAGTCCCTTCTCTTTTTGTTTATACTCTGAGACCATGATGTAGATCGCCCCCATGATGACCAGGGACAGAAGCGCATAGGGGGCATTCATTTTGAACATGAGCCAGAAAGAGGTTACAGCGCCAATCAGGGAAAGGTACCACCTGGACCTGAAGGTGGGCCGGTAGGAGGGGTCTGCAGCAAAGTGCTCCAGCAGGGAGATCAGGCAAATCACTCCATAGGTCACCATGAAGAACATGGAGATGATCTTGGCTACAAAGTCGATGTCCCCGAAGGCCACGAAGACAAAACCGATGATGATGCTGACCAGTCCCGCATTGGTGGGCTCGTTGTCCTTCTCCTTGCCCTTTGAAAGCCATTTGTTCAGGGGGGTGCCCGGGAATACCTCGTCAAAACCCATGGCCTGAAGCGTCCTTGGGGCCACCATGATGGAACCAAGGGCCGAGGAGAGGGAGGCAGCGGCCAGGCCGATCAGGATGATCGGACCCCAAAGGGCGATCTTTTCCATGATCAGCTGGTCAGAAGCAAGTTCCTCGGGTGAGGCGCTGGTGGCCAGTTTGTAGGTTACCAGGAGATATATCACGAAACCTCCTATGGTGGCCCAGAGGGTTCCCCTCGGAATGGACCTGCTGGGATTGCGCAGGTCCCCTGACAGGCCCAGTCCTGCCACCAGTCCCGTAAATGCAGGGAAGATAATGGTAAAGACATAGAAAAAGCTGTCGGGATTCTGGATCTGGGCATTCAGGACAAACGGTTGATCCGGTGTGGTCGGTTTCCCCAGAAAGAAAAATAACAGTGATGTAAAGAGCAGGGCAACAACGATGTAAAGGGCCTTCATCCCCATCTTTGCCCCGCGGGCAAGGATGATCACCGACAGGATACTCATGCTGGCCAGGCCGATCCACCGCTTATCGATCAACGGTGTATGGATCTCATAATGCAGGAACCGGATCAGCGGATCAAAGGCTTCCGAAAAGGCGATCACATAGAATGCAACGCTGATGGCCTGGCTCAGGTAGAGCGCAATACCGATGGCTGCCCCGATATTCAGTCCGAATGACCGGCTGATGATGTAGTAGGCGCCACCGCCCTGGACCTTCTGGTTGGTGGCGATCTCCGCCACGGCCATGGCCGTGGGAATGGTCACCATATGGCCCAGGAAGATGATTCCCAGGACACCCAGAAAACCCAGGTGTCCGACCGCATAGCCAAAGCGCAGGAACAGGATCGCACCCAGAATGGTGGAGATGGCCGTCATGAAGACCGGAAGGGTGCCGAACTTGGCCGTGGTTCTGTGCGGATGGAAGTTTGCCATGCCTTTCACATCATAAAAACATTGAAGATTACAAAAAAAATGTGAAAATCATAGAATTTTATAACTTGCCCCCGGAAGAACTGCCAGCCCTCTTAAGCCGTGGAAAACCTCCTGAAGATCCTGATCGTTGATGATGAACCCGAAGCCAGGGAACTGCTGAAATTCATGCTTCAGGAAGAAGAGGGGCTGAGCGTGGTGGGACTTGCCGGGAATGTGGACGAGGCTGTTCAGCAGATGAAAAATGAGCGCCCTGACCTTGTTCTGCTGGATATACAGATGCCGGACAAGGATGGATTCCATTTCATCGAGATGGTGAACCACAGCGGCATGGAGCCCGGGATCATTTTCGTAACCGCATATGACAACTATGCCATTCAGGCGATCAGGAATTCTGTTTTCGATTATATCCTGAAACCCATTCACCGCGAGGAGCTTCATGATGCCGTTGAACGTTTCAGAAGAGAGGGCATCAGGGGAAGGGAGAGGGATCTCCTGAGCCTTATGGAAGGTCTGAGGGGTTCTGCGGCCGGCAAGGTAAAGCTGAATACCAGGTCAGGTTACATCCTGATCTACCCGCCGGAAGTGGTTTACTGCAAAGCAGATGGCAACTACACCCATATTCAGCTGGTAAACGGGACCTGTGAAGTCACCACCCAGAACCTTGGTAGCATCGAGGAGTTACTGAAAACCGGGACCTTTTTCAGGGCCAGCAGGTCCTACCTGGTCAACCTGAAATACCTGGCACGGGTGGACCGGAAGAGCTGCCTTTGCGTCCTCGAGTACACGGGGACCTCCTGTTCCATCAAGATCCCTGCCCAGAAGATCAGGCTGCTTGAATCCAGCTTCAGCTGAGAAAGCTTCATCCGCCAGAATACCGCGTTCACAAGCCAGGACCCTGCATTCATACAATAAGTCGCTTTTCTCTTTACTTTGGTGGTCTGGCGCCATAAATTAGCCTCATCCAAAGCCCCTTGGTTTAACCTGAAAAAAGAGCGGATCATGATTGAAGTATTCAACCTGGAAGGCATGCCTGTGTACAAATACCGTGCTCAGGAAGAAGATTCATTTAGCGTATCCCAACTGGAGGGCAAGGGACTCCCCTGCGGGATCTACTTTGTAAGGATTAAAAGGGCCCACGGAGTTGAGACAGCCAAGTTGCTGATCTGCTAGGCAATAACCATCGGCTTCTCCACTTTCTCCTTCAGGAGGGCAAATTCCATCAGCTCGGAAATATCGTTGACATACTGGAATTTAAGGCATTTGCGGTAGATCTCATTGATCTCCTCCACATCTTTCCGGTTTTCCGCTGACATGGCAATGTCTGTGATGCCTGCCCGTTTTGCGGCCAGGATCTTCTCTTTGATCCCTCCCACGGGGAGGATTTTGCCGCGCAGGGTGATCTCACCCGTCATGGCCATGTGATCCCTCACCCTCCGCTGCGTAAAGGCTGAGGCTATGGAGGTCATCATGGCCACTCCTGCAGAAGGCCCGTCTTTAGGGATGGCTCCTTCAGGTACGTGGACATGGACATTGTACTTTTTGAACAGTTCCGGTCCAAGGGAGAGGTTGTGGGCATGCGACTTCAGGTATTCCAGAGCCAGTACAGCCGATTCCTTCATCACGTCCCCCAGGTTCCCGGTCAGGGTAAGCTTGCCATCACCCTGGCTCAGCGAGGTTTCCACATAGAGGATCTCCCCGCCGGTGGCGGTCCATGCCAGTCCCGTTACCACTCCGGCCTGCCTGTTCCCGCCATATTTGTCCCTGATGAACCGGGGAGGCCCCAGGATCTCCTGCACCCTTTCCCTGGTGATTGTCCTGTCGAAGGTGTCATGGAAGGCAATTTGCTTGGCAACCACCCTTACCAGTTTTGCGATCTGCTTGTCCAGTTGCCTGACACCCGACTCACGAGTATGGCTTTCAATGATGTACTCAAGAGTCTTCCGGGGAAGGAAGAAATGCTTTCGTTCCACGCCATGGTTTTCCAGCTGCTTGGGGATCAGGTGCCTTTTGGCGATCTGGATCTTCTCCTCCACGATATAGCCGGAAAGGTCGATCACCTCCATCCTGTCCAGCAGGGCAGGATTGATCGTGGCAGTGGTGTTGGCCGTAGCGATGAACATGACCCGGGAAAGATCATAATCGAGTTCCAGGAAATTATCATGGAAATGGCTGTTCTGCTCGGGATCCAGTACTTCCAGAAGGGCAGAGGCCGGATTGCCATGGGCGTCCCTGCCCACCTTATCGATCTCGTCAAGGACAAAAACCGGGTTGGATGATCTGCTTTTCTTGAGGTTCTGGATGATCCGGCCGGGCATCGCCCCGATATAGGTCTTCCGGTGCCCCCTGATCTCTGCTTCGTCATGCAGGCCTCCCAGTGACATTCTGACATATTTCCGGTTCAGTGCGTCGGCAATGGATTTACCCAGCGATGTCTTGCCTACCCCTGGCGGGCCAACCAGGCAAAGTATGGGTGATTTCAGGTCGCCTTTCAGTTTCAGGACCGCCAGGTGTTCAAGGATACGGTCCTTGACCTTCTCAAGTCCGAAATGGTCCTTCTCGAGGATCCTGCTGGCCCGCTTCAGGTTAAAGTTGTCCCTGGTGCAATCGTTCCAGGGGAGTTCAATGAGTGTCTGGATGTAGTTCACCTGCACGGAATATTCACCCGTTGCAGGATTGAGCCTCAGAAGCTTATCCAGCTCCTTTTCGAAGGCTGCAGCCACCTCCTTATCCCATTTCTTCTTTCTCCCTTTTTCCCTGTACTCCTTCACCTCCTGGTCCTGGGGAGATCCCCCGAGTTCATCCTGTATGGTCTTCATCTGCTGGTGCAGCAGGAATTCCCTCTGTTGCTGGTCCAGGTCACTTTTGACTTTGGTCTGGATGTCGTTTTTCAGCTCCAGCATCTGGGACTCCCTGGAGAGATGCTCCAGCAGGGTAAAACCCCGTTTCGAAACACTGTTGTTCTCGAGCAGTGTTTGCTTCTCCTTCAAAGAAAGCTCACTGTTGGAGGCCAGGAAATTGATCAGGAACGAAGGGCTTTCAATGTTCTTGACCGCAAAGGTGGCCTCAGTAGGGATATTGGATGAAAGCCGGATGATCTTTATGGCCAGATCCTTGAGTGCGGCCGCCACAGCCTTTGATTCAGCAGCCTCCTCTTCTGCATCCTCAATGGGCGTGATCCTGGCCACATGGTAAGGCTTATCGGTCAGCAGGTCATCAATCCTGAATCGCTTGCGCCCCTGTATGATCACGGAAGTGGTACCGTCGGGCATCTCCAGGATCTTCAGGATCTGCGCGACCGTTCCAACTGTATACAGATCCTCAAATTCAGGTTCATCAATGGAGCTGTCCCGCTGGGCCACTGCGCCCAGGATCTTATTCTTCCTGTATACATCCTGGACCAGCCGCAGCGATTTTTCCCTTCCCACGGTGATCGGGATGACTACCCCGGGGAAGAGGACCGTGTTCCTGAGGGGAAGAACGGGCAGTACATCCGGGATGTTCATTTTTCTCAGGTCCTCCTCCTCCTCCTCAGACAGCAAGGGAATATATTCTGTCTCCTCGTCAATGGGGAGCATCAACTGGTTCAAACTGTTAATAAAGCCTTGCATTTCCTGTACTTCTCCTTGGTTCCGTCAATCTGTCAGTCCGTGTGTAACCGGACCGGTCACTCCTTTAAGTCAATAAGTGTGCCAAGAATGATCATCAAATATAGTGAATGGTTGCCTCCATTGGCAATTTTTCTTGCAGCAGGCCGGAGGACCGGTTCACCGCCCTGAAGGCTGTGTCTGAAGTGCGCAAATGTTGACCGGCTACTGTGATTAAATTAACAATAATTTTGTACTATTGTATTCATAACACCAATCCGGCCCGAAAATGCTTCCTGAAAGAACCGTTGAAAGACTCAGTGAATACCGGCGATCCCTCCTGCAATGTCTTGAGGCCGGGAAAACACATATCTATTCACACGAACTTGCGCAGCTTCACCACAATACTGCTGTCCAGGTGAGACGTGACATCATGTTTATCGGATATACCAGCATACAGCGAAAAGGTTATGACGTCCGGGAGCTGATCCATGTGATCGGGGAGGTCCTCGATTCTGAAAAGGGCCTCAACGTTGCGGTCATCGGTTTGGGCAACCTGGGGAGGGCCATCACCACATATTTCCTGGGCAAACGGTCAAAACTGAATATCATCGCCACCTTTGACGTGGATCCAAATAAGACCGACCGGGTCATTGCCGGGGTCAAATGTTACCACCTCGACCGGCTGAAGGAGGTGGTAAGATCACAAAATATATCCATTGCCATCATGACTGTTCCTGCCGATTCTGCCGGTGAAGTTACTGAGCGGCTTGTAAAAGCAGGGATCAAGGGAATCCTGAATTTTACGACCGTTCCTGTCAACGTAGGCAATGATGTATACCTGGATGAGTACGATATGATCACATCCCTGGAGAAGGTGGCCTATTTCGTGAAAAAAGCCGCCCGTTAACACAGGGTTGCATTTTACTAGTGACCAACCACCATGGAAAAGAGAATAGGGGCAGTGATCATTGTGATCTCAGAGGAGGCGGATATCGGACGCATCAACAGCATTATCTCAGACCACTCGGAAATGATCCTGGGAAGACAGGGGATCCCGCTGAGGGACCGTTCCATCAATGTGATCTCGCTGGTCCTTGAAGGGAATACGGACCATATGGGATCCCTGGCCGGCGCACTCGGCAGATTACCGGGCGTCAAGGTGAAATCGGTTCTCGCCGGCTAAATGTTAAAAAATCACTTTTTAATTGTTAAATAGCCTTCCAGGCAGAACATGATTGGCTTTTTCTGGTTAATATAGCGTAAAGTAATTGTTGGGGTGCAAGGCAAGTTGCGAATCTTTTGAGGGTTTTAGGGAGAGTAGCAACTTGCCTTATTTTTTTCCTTCTCCCCCCCGTCCGGCCTTATGTTCTAGGGCAGTCCGATTCCTGCAGGCACAACACCCAGTCTTCTTAACTTAGGATCAGCTAAAATGATCCGAATGGTAAACCGACAACTGATTGACCCGGAGAGCATCGTAGTGGTAGGTGCATCCAATAATACTGCAAAGCCGGGGGGGAAGCTATTCCATAATATCCGTACGGGAACCTTTGAAAAGAAGCTGTTCGCACTCAATCCCAAAGAGGATATTATCCAGGGATTGCGCTCCTACAGGGAAGTAAAAGACCTGCCGGAAACCGAGCTGGCCTTCCTGGCCATTCCTGCCGCGTTATGCCCGGAGACCATCAGGGAGCTGGCCGAAACGAAAAACACAAGGGCATTTATCGTCGTTTCCGCGGGTTTCAGCGAAGAGAACGAGGCTGGTGCCAGGATCGAGCAGGAGATCGTTGAAATCTGCATGGCCCATGAGGCCGCACTGATAGGGCCCAATTGCATAGGGGTCATGACCCCGGCCTACCAGGGAGTCTTTACAATGCCTGTTCCCCGACTTGACCCAAAGGGCTGCGATTTTATTTCCGGAAGCGGTGCCACGGCCGTTTTTATCATGGAATCGGGGTTGCAGAAAGGACTGAAGTTCAACCACGTCTTCTCTGTGGGCAATTCAGCCCTGATGGGAGTGGAAGATGTACTGGGTTATTTTGATGAAACATACCGGGAAGGGGTCTCATCGAAGGTCAAGATACTCTATTTTGAAACCATCAGGGACCCTGACAGACTGCTCATGCATGCCACCTCGCTGATCCGGAAAGGGTGCCGTATTGCCGCCATAAAAGCGGGGACCACCGATGCGGGCAGCAGGGCTGCCACTTCTCATACAGGAGCCCTGGCCAGTTCTGACCTGGCTGTGGATGCACTGTTTAAGAAAGCAGGGATTGTGCGGTGCTTTGGAAGGGAGGAACTTACCACGGTGGCTTCGGTCATGCTATCGCCACCCCTGAAAGGCAGGAACCTGGCCATTATTACCCATGCCGGGGGGCCCGCAGTGATGCTTACCGATGTGCTGGCCCAGGGGGGCATGGATGTGCCCCGCCTGGAGGGCCCGGAAGCTGAACGGCTTCTGACGCATCTTTACCCGGGTTCGTCAGCCGCCAATCCCATTGACATGCTTGCCACAGGGAATGCAGTACAGCTTGGGATCTCCATCGATTTCTGTGAATCGTCATTCCCCCAGATCGACGGGATCGTGGTGATCTTCGGTACACCGGGGCTGGCCCCTGTGTTTGATGTTTACCAGGTGCTTCATGAAAAGATGCAGACCTGCACCAAACCGATCTACCCGGTGCTTCCTTCATTAATCACCGCCCGTGAAGAGGTGGAGGAGTTCCTTTCCAGGGGCCACATCAATTTCCCGGATGAGGTGCACCTGGGCCGGGCCCTGACAAAGGTCTGCAACACAGAGCCGCCGGCAGGAAGCAAACCATACCTGGAGGGGGTCGATGTACGGTCCATCCGGAAGGTCATTGACAGGGAGAGGGATGGTTTTTTGGGCCCGGAAGCGATCGGGCAGGTCCTGGATGCAGGGGGGATACCCAGGGTAAGGGAGGTGGTGGTCAGGGAAGAAGGATCGCTCGGGGAAATGGCTTCCGGTGTGGGGTATCCGCTGGTCATGAAAGTGGTGGGCCCGGTCCACAAATCGGATGTAGGCGGAGTTATCCTCGGAATTGGCAGCGAACCGGAGCTGATGGGGCATTTCAACAGGATGCGGAAGATCGAGGACTTCGAAGGGGTGTTGCTGCAGCCCATGCTTGAAGGGATCGAATTGTTTGCGGGGGCAAAATATGAACCCTCTTTCGGCCATGTGATCCTGTGCGGAATGGGCGGCATTTTTGTGGAGGTAATGAAAGATGTGGCCTCGGGACTGGCACCGCTTTCAATGGCTGAGAGCCACCGGATGATCAAATCCCTGAAAGGGTACGGGATCATGAAGGGATTGCGCGGCCAGGAGGGGATCGACACGGAAATATATGCAGGGATCCTTGTGAGGCTCTCCACCATCCTCCGTTATGCCACGGAGATCGCGGAGCTTGACCTGAATCCGATCATTGGAAAGGGGGAACGGCTCGAGGTGGCGGATGCGCGTATCAGGATCCGGAAAAAAGTTATATAACACATCGGGCATATGCTCTTGGGCAGAAGGGATTCAATCCCCATTTTCTAATTTCACTGCGAACCTGAACTCTGTCAGCATATGAAGCAAACACCCATCAAGGCTGAAGTTGTTAATGAGGTAATTGATGCCTTTGGGATCCATCCTGCTGGAAAATCGACCATCAGGGAGCTGGTGAAGATCGTCAATGACATTGAAAGCCTTACCGGGGAGGAGTTTATCAGGATGGAGATGGGTGTGCCGGGACTGGATCCGACTTTTGTCGGCGTCGAGGCCGAAATGATTGCCCTGCGCAGGGGAGTAGCATCCAAATACCCGAATATAGAGGGTATCAGGCCTCTTAAGGAGGAGGCTTCAAGGTTCATCAAATTATTCCTGAATGTGGATGTCGATCCCATGCACTGTGTGCCGACAGTGGGTGCCATGATGGGCGGGATGGCTGCATTCATGGTGGTGAACCGGTCCGATCAGTCCCGGACGGGAACCCTCTTCCTGGATCCCGGGTTCCCGGTGCAGAAACAGCAATGCCTGGTGCTTGGCCATCAATTCGGTTCATTCGACCTGTATGATTTCCGAGGCGGTAAACTGAAAGCAAAGATGGAGGAGGAGATCGAGAAAGGCCAATATTCATCCATTCTCTATTCAAACCCCAACAATCCATCGTGGATCTGCCTCAACGAGAAGGAGCTGGAGATCATTGGCGAGATCTCCAGGAAATATGACATAACGGTCATAGAGGACCTTGCCTATTTCGGGATGGATTTCAGGAAGGACCTTTCCAGGCCGGGGATCCCCCCATTTCAGCCTTCAGTCTCAAAATACACCGGCAATTACCTGCTGCTGATATCCAGTTCAAAGGCATTCAGCTACGCCGGGCAGAGGATCGGTATGATGATCATTGCACCGGACCTTTTTATACGCAGGTACCCGGACCTGAAAAGGTATTATACCTCGGACAAATTCGGACACGCCATGATTTACGGCGCGCTGTATGCCCTTTCGGCCGGAGCCTCCCATACGGCACAGTATGCACTGGCTGCCATTTTCAAAGCGATCAATGACGGTTCCTATAACTATATAAGCGAGGTGAGGGAGTACGGGGAGAAGGCCGCCATTATGAAGGCCATGTTTAAAAAGTACGGTTTCAGGATCGTATACGACATGGACCTGGATGAGCCCATTGCAGACGGGTTCTATTTCACACTCTCCTACCCTGGCTTCGAAGGCAGCAGTCTGGTGGAAGAGCTGTTGTATTACGGGATCAGTGCCATCTCGCTCGGGATTACCGGGAGCACACGGACCGAAGGATTGAGGGCTTGTGTATCACAGGTACGGCGTGACCAGTTCCCTGTGCTGGAGGAGCGCCTGAAACGGTTCCGCGAAAACCACCCTGTCCCAGAATAGGTTTTTTTATCCCAAAAAACGGCGTGAAAGAGCCACCTGCCCGGGAACAGCTTTTATGGAGAGTGAGAATTGCTACATTTGGAATTTAGATAAAAAACAGCATAGCATGGCAAAAGTCATAGGAGCCATTGTGGTGGATGTGGAAAGGTGCAAGGGTTGCCAGATCTGCATGGTGAACTGCCCCACCCAGGTCATTGGAATGGCTGCCGATGTGAACGGGAAAGGGTACCACTATGCCTACATGGAGAACCCCGGGAACTGTACAGGGTGCACCAACTGTGCGGTGGTGTGTCCCGACGGGGTCATCACGGTATACCGGGTTAAACAGAACTGAAATCCAATGAAGGAACTGGCATTAATGAAAGGAAACGAGGCCATTGCGGAAGCGGCTATCCGGGCAGGAGTGGATGCCTATTTCGGATATCCCATCACACCCCAGTCCGAGGTCATGGAATACCTGACATTGCAGCGCCCGGAGCAGCGTACCGGGATGGTGGTCCTGCAGGCAGAGAGTGAAGTGGCTTCCATCAACATGATCTATGGCGCTGCGGGCACCGGGAAGAAGGTGATGACCTCATCCTCCAGCCCTGGGATCAGCCTTATGCAGGAGGGGATCAGTTACATCGCCGGGGCTGAATTGCCCTGCCTGATCGTGAATGTGGTGCGTGGAGGGCCGGGCCTGGGAACCATCCAGCCGTCACAGGCAGATTACTTCCAGGCGGTGAAAGGAGGAGGCCATGGCGACTACCACCTGATCGTGCTGGCTCCTGCATCCGTGCAGGAGATGGCCGATTTCGTGGATAAAGCATTTGAACTGGCGTTCAAATACAGGAATCCGGCGATGATCCTCTCGGACGGGCTGATCGGGCAGATGATGGAAAAAGTGGAATTGCCGCCCCAGAAAGAGAGGGTGAAGGAGTTTGACCAGTCCTGGGTCATTACCGGCAAGGGCCCTGAAAGGGAACGGAACATCATCACTTCGCTGAACCTCGACCCGGACCTGCAGTACGAGCACAACCTGAAGCTGCAGGCGAAATACAGAAGCATGGAACAGGATGTGATGTTTGAAAAGATCGGATGTGACGATGCTGAGTACCTGCTGGTGGCCTACGGGTCCAGCGCACGTATCTGCCAGAAGGTGGTGGAGGTGGCCAGGGGCAGGGGAAGGAGGATCGGCCTGCTTAGGCCCCAGACCCTCTTCCCATTTCCCGCAGAGGAGATTGCCAGGATGGCACGAAGGGTGAAAGCAATGATGTCGGTTGAACTGAGTGCAGGGCAGATGGTGGAAGATGTGAGGCTGGCCGTGAACGGCAGGGTCCCTGTTTACCATTACGGGATGGTGGGGGGAAAAATCCACTCACCGGATGATGTAATGGGTGCTGTGGAAGAAAAATTCATAGGAGGATTTTAAATGGATGTCAAAGAGATCATTAAGGAGGAGAATAAGGTTTACAGCCGCACTCCGTTGCTGACCGATGCCACCCTCTCTTACTGCCCTGGCTGCGGCCACGGAACCATTCACCGCCTGATCATGGAGGTGGTGGAGGAGATGGGCATCCAGTCAGAGACCATCGGGATAGCGCCGGTGGGCTGCTCCGTGCTGGCCTATGATTTTATGGATGTTGATTTTTCCCAGGCCGCCCACGGCCGGGCCCCCGCCCTGGCCACCGGGATCAAGAGGTTATGGCCCGATAAGTTTGTTTTTACCTACCAGGGCGACGGGGACCTTGCTGCCATCGGGACCGCCGAGACTATTCATGCCTGCAACCGTGGCGAGAACATCACCATATTCTTCGTGAACAACGGGATCTACGGGATGACAGGGGGCCAGATGGCGCCCACCACGCTCGAGGGCATGAAATCATCCACCTCACCCTATGGCCGGGACAGCAAGACCATGGGGCCGCCTTACAAGATCACCGAGATGGTTGCACAGCTCCAGGGCACCTATTACGTGACCCGGCAGGCGGTTCACAAGCCGGGCCCGGTCAGGAAGGCCAAAAAGGCCATTCGAACGGCGTTCGAGGTCCAGAAGCAGAAGAAGGGGCTTTCGCTGATCGAGTTCGTGTCGAACTGCAACTCGGGATGGAAGATGTCGCCCATTGACGCAAACCGCTGGATGGAGGAGAACATGTTCCCGTTCTATCCGCTGGGAGATATTAAGGTGGAGGGGAAGGTGGTAGCTGGGAAGTAGTTTTTGGTAAATGGTTATTGGTTATTAGTGAGTTGGTATTATGACGGAAGAGATCATTATTGCAGGATTCGGGGGACAGGGGGTGCTCTCCATGGGCAAGATCCTGGCATACTCCGGGATCATGCAGGAACAGGAAGTGAGCTGGATGCCCTCCTACGGGCCTGAAATGAGGGGGGGAACAGCCAATGTAACGGTTATTTTGAGCGACGACCGGGTCAGCTCGCCCGTCCTGCAGAGTTACGATACGGCCATCCTTCTGAACCAGCAGTCGGTGGATAAGTTTGAGCCCATGGTGAAGCCGGGGGGGCTGTTGATCTATGATCCCCACGGGATCACGAGGCATCCTGAAAGGGAAGACATCCGGATCTTCCTGGTGGAGGCGGCCGAAGAGGCGGTGCGCATGAAATCCCCCATCTCGTTCAACATGGTTGTCCTGGGCGCCTATATAAAAGTGAACCCGGTGGTGGATGTTGAAAACGTGATCAAGGGCCTCAGGAAATCGCTGCCGGAAAGGCACCACCACCTGATTCCCAAGAACGAAGAGGCCATCCGGAGGGGCATGGAGATCGTCAGGGAGGCCAGACTGGCTACGTGAGAAAGGGACCCTTATTTTTCATAGAAGTGCATCTCGCGCATATAGGTGTATACCTTTGCGGGAACCAGGTGCCGGATGTCCTTTCCTTCCCTGATGGCCCGCCGGATGAAGCTGGAGGAGATCTCTATCAGAGGGGCATTCACTACCGTGGCATTGGGTGTGCGGGCCAGGGCCTCCATGTCACTCCCCGTCCGCGGGTAGATCAGCCGGTGGTATTTTTGTGCGATCAGGTCGGCATGTTTCCATTTGTGGAAGGTCCGGATCCCGTCGGCACCCATTACCAGCTGGAATTCCCTGCCCGGGTTCTTTTCCTCCAGATAGGCCAGTGTGTCAATGGTGAAGGAAGGAGTGGGGAGTTTGAATTCAATATCGGATACACCGAGCCTGTCGTCATCTTCAACGGCCAGGCGGACCATCTCCAGCCGGTGGTAATCCTTCAGCAGCGATCTCTTCTCTTTCAGGGGATTATGGGGACTCACCACGAACCACAGCTGTTCCAGTCCGGTGAATTCGATCATGTAGTTGGCGATGGCCAGGTGGCCGATGTGGATAGGGTTGAAGGAACCGAAATAGAGGCCTGTTTTTATGATCCTTTTCAGTTTCTCCATGGCAGCCTAATCTGACAGGAATCTGCGTACCAGGGTTTCCGCTTCAGCCAGCGCCACATCAAGGGAATCATTGACCAGCACATGGTCGAACTGCGAAGCAAAGTTCAGTTCAAATCCGGCTTTCCCAAGCCGCTTCTGCAGTGAAGCTTCATCATCGGATCCCCTGGCCCTGAGCCTTTGCTCCAGGACCTGCATGGACGGGGGTTTCACAAAAACGGAGAGGGCCCTCTCACCGTATTCCTTTTTGAGGTTCATGCCTCCGGCCACATCAATATCAAAAAGGGCATGCTGCCCGTTTTTCCAGATGCGGTCCACCTCGCTGCGGAGCGTTCCGTAGTACTGGCCCGGGTATACCTCTTCCCATTCCAGGAATTCACTGTTCCTGATCTTCTCACGGAACTCGTCCGGCGATATGAAATGGTACTCCCTTCCGTTTGACTCTCCCTTCCTGGGCTCCCTGGAAGTGGCAGAAATACTGAATGCCAGCCGCAGATCGAGCTGCACCAGGTGCTGCACGATGGTCGATTTGCCGGAGCCCGATGGGGCACAGAATATGAGGAGTTTGCCTTCCATTAAAGCACATTCATGACCTGTTCCTTGATCCGCTCCAGTTCATCCTTCATCTCCACCACCAGCCGCTGGATCTCGCTATGGCTGGCCTTTGAGCCCAGGGTATTGATCTCCCGTCCCATCTCCTGGGAAATAAAACCCAGTTTCTTCCCCACGGGGCCACCGGAATCCAGGGTTTCCAGGAAATAGTCGCAGTGGTTCGAAAGCCGGACCTTCTCTTCAGAGATGTCCAGCTTCTCAAGGTAATAGATCAGCTCCTGTTCCAGCCGGTTCTCATCCACCTCCCCGTTCTGAAGGAGCCCGGACAGGTTGTTCCCTATGCGTTCCCGGATGCGTTCCAGGCGTTCCCCCTCATGCCGTTCCACCCGGGATAGTATTTCCGAGATGGCACGGACCCGTTCCCGCAGGTCCCTGTCCAGGGCTTCCCCCTCCTGGTGCCGGAATCCATTCACCTGCCCGAGGGCCTGCTTCAATCCGCCCTTCACCATGTCCCACTCCTCATCCTCCATCTCTGTTTTTTCGGTAAGGATGGTGTCAGGCAGCCTCATGACAGCGGAGAGCAGTTCCAGGGAGGATTCCAGCCCCAGTTCACCCGAGATACGGTAGAGCTGCTGGTAATAGTTCTTCACGACAGGCTCGTTGATAATCCCCGAAGGGGCATCTTCCGTCCGCTCGTAATAGACACCGCATTCGATCTTGCCGCGTTCCAGGAGTTCGGCGATGATCTGGCGGATCTCCAGCTCCTTCTCCCTGTAAAGGGCCGGCAACCGCGTGCTGGTGTCCAGCTGTTTGCTGTTGAGGGATCTTACCTCAATAGTCACTTTCTTATCGGGGAGCAGGCAATCGGCCTTCCCATAACCGGTCATGGATCTGATCATAGATAGCTTGGCTTCTGTTCAGGGCAAAATTAGTAAAAAGGGCCAAACCGGCTAATTCCCGCCTGCATGGGGAAACGGGTTTTCCAGTTCAGGTTCAAGGATCAGGAAACCGTAGGGATCCAGCGTGGTTTCTTCACTGAGGGTCAGCGATTCCCTGCTCAGCAGGTTCAGGTATGGCCCGGCGAGGCCCGGTATCCGGAAATGCTGCTTCCCGGGTGAGAGGTTCATCATCACCAGGATCCTGTGGTCCCCGAAAATCCGGTCAAATACCAGCACTCCCTGATCAGCCCCGTGGAAGCGGTACCCGCCATCACGAAGGGCGGGCTGATCTTTGCGGATGGCCGCCAGGCTTTTGTAAAGGGTCAGCAGGGAAACAGGAGTGTCGAACCGGGCCTCCGCGCTGAACGGATCGCTGTTGTTCCCCGCCGCTGCCCGGGATTCCGGCCCCCGGGTGAATTCCGCGGTGGGAGGAACACTGCTCCACTGCATGGGGGGCCTGGTGGTGGAATGGTCAGAGGCGGACCCGTACATGCCGATCTCCTCACCATAACAGACAAAGGGTGTGCCGGGAGCAGTAAAAAGCAGCACGGCAGCCAGTGCGGCTTTCCGGAAATCCTTTCCCGGCATGGTCATGATGCGCTCCTGGTCATGGTTTGAAAGGAAGGGGACAAAATAGGTTAGCGGGGGTCCCTCCTGTCCTATCTCCGTGATGACAGCAACAAAGGGACCGGGCGAACCGCTGTTGATGGTCTCGAGGACACTGCGCTGAAAGGGAAAATCCAGGCAATGATCCAGTCCCTCCCCCCCGTCATAATAGCGGGCCAGGTCCCGGGGTGCTGAGCAGATCTCCCCGACCAGCAGTGCACCGGGATCAATGGATCTTACAAACTGGCTGAACTCTCTCCACCAGGCCACTGTGGAAGGTGAATCAACCTGTTTTCCAGCGCCCCCTCCCTCTTCAATAATGTTCCGGGCTGCACCGAGCCGGAATCCATGCACGCCCTGGTTCAGCCAGAATGCAGCGATCTGTTTTGCCTCCTCCCGCACGTCCTGGCTTTCCAGGTTGAGATCGGGCATGGTTTCGTCGAAATAGGCATAGTAGTAAGATGCCCGTTCGTGCCTGAAACGCCAGCCCCCGTTCTCGATTGCCGAATCCTGGTTGTACACGGACCACATCCCTCCCGGCGGGGTTTCCCTCCAGATGTAGTAATCGGTGTAAGGAGCAATCCTGAGGATCGAATTACGGAACCAGGGATGGCGGGATGAGGTGTGGTTCAGGTCAAGGTCCAGGATGACCCGGATCCCGCGGGCATCGCATGCTTCCATCAGTGACCGGAACTCTTCCATGGTCCCGTAGTCCTCCTCGATATGGTAGTAATCAGTTACATCGTAACCGTGATCGGAAGGGGACTGGAAAATGGGCATCAGCCAGATCGCATTGGCACCCAGGTGGCGGATGTAGTCCAGTTTCATCTCCACCCCCTTCAGGTCACCGGTCCCGTTACCGTCCGAGTCAAAGAAACTCCTTACGAAGATCCCATAGACCAACGCGTTATTCCAGTCATAGGAGGGTCCTGGTTCACGGGCACAGGCAGTGGCCAAAAAGATGAGGGCCCACAGGTATTTCAATGGCGGCTTCAATTGGCCATGGGAATGGTAAATGAGAAGGTGGTGCCCTGCCCCTGCTCGCTCTGTACCCTGATGGCCCCGCCATTCTTTTCAACGAACTCCCTGCAGATGATCAGGCCCAGTCCCGTTCCCTTCTCTCCGGCAGTGCCGGCAGACTTGAATTTCTCGTCGATCCGGAATAGCTTGCCCAGGTTCTCCTTTGAAATGCCTATGCCTTCATCCACGATACTTACCTCGATATCATTCTCCCTGGTTTCCACCCTGACCTCCACCTTCCTGTCCCGTTCGGTGAACTTGACCGCATTGGTCATCAGGTTGCGTATCACGCTGTTGATCATATCACGGTCCCCGTAGGCAAAGATCTCATTCTGCTCCGGTGAGAGCAGCATGATCCCCTTTTTCTCGGCAAGAAGCTTGTGCAGGTTGATATTCTCCCGGATCAGGTTGGTAAGATTGAACCTGACCGGGTCATATTTGATCTTGCCCCGCTGGGACCTTGACCAGGTAAGCAGGTTTTCCAGCAGGTCAAGCAGGTGTTTCACGGACTGGTTGATCTTTATGAAACCGGCGCGGTGTTCCTCCTCGTTTGCATCGTTGAAACTTTCCACCATCAGTTCGCTGATGGAGAGGAGGCTGGAAAACGGGTTTTTCAGGTCATGCGAGATGATTGAAAAAAACTTGTCCTTGGTCGCATTGAGTTCCATCAGGTTCTTTTCCGATTCGCGCAGCGCTTCATTGGCCAGGCTGATCTGCTGGTTCTGGTCCTTCAGTAACCGGTTGGTACGCGATTTCACCAGGTATATGTAGATCATCACGGCGATGGCTGAAGCCACCAGGACCTCGATCAGCATGAACCACCATTGCTGCCAGAATGGGGGAGTGATCATGATGCGCAGCTGCATGGGTGGATCGCTCCTGAACCCGTCGGCATTCTCAGCCACCACCTTCAGGGTGTAGGAACCGGCTTTCATGTTGGCGTAAGAGACATAATTTCTCGGGCCTGCATTATTCCATTCTGTTTCCAGGTTCTCCATGATGTAGACGTAGCTGAGTTTTCCGGGTTGCAGGTTATTCAGGGCGGAAAACTCGACGGAGAAGAACCTGTGCATGTAATCCAGAACGATCTCCTCCAGGTAGGTGACATTCTCGCCTGAGTAGAATTCTCCTTCATACTCTATGATCTCCCCGGGATGTTCCTCGAACCTGTCTTCCAGGTCCACCCCGGCAACCCTGACCTCTTTGCCCAGTATTTCAAGTTTTGTCAACGTCACCTCGGTCACATTTCTGGATGGTTCCACAAGTAAGGGATCGATCACATTCAATCCATATACACCTCCGAAATAGAGCTTACCATCCCGGCCCCGGTGGTAGGCCCCTCCGTTGAACTCGTTGCTTTGCAGGCCATCGTTCCTGTCAAAATTCTTAACCTCGAAACTCTCCAGGTCAAACCGGATGATCCCCAGGTTGGTGCTGAGCCAGATCCGGTTTTCATCATCCGGCAGGATCCCGTAGATCACCTCGTTGGCCAGTCCCTCGCCCACACCGAACCGGCGGAAAGAGCCTGTGGCCGGGTAGAACATGTTCAAACCGCTGTTGGTCCCGATCCAGAACCTGCCCATCCCATCCTCATAGATCGAAAAGACGATGTTGTCAGATATGGTGGTGGGGTCATCAGGATCGTTGGCGAACCGCACACAGCTTCCATCGGCTGGATCCATCCTGCACAGGCCACCTCCGTAGGTGCCCACCCAGAGCTGATCCTCTTCATCCAGGTAGATGGCAGAATAGATGAAGTTGTTGGAGAGGGACTGCGGGTCGCTTTTATCGTGCATGAACCTTCTGAAGCTTTCAGATTCAGGACAGAAGAGGTTCAGGCCATTGCGGGTTCCCACCCAGATCCGCCCGTGGCGGTCTTCATAAACAGCCCGGACCGAATTGTCTGAAATAGATTGCGGGTTGCCCGGATCATGCAGGTAGTGAATGAAGGAACGGTCCCCGGGCCGGAAAAGGTTCAGGCCGCCACCGTCGGTTCCCACCCAGATCCGCTCCTGGCTGTCCTGGTATATCTTCCGGACCGATGGATTGGAAAGGGAGGAAGGATCGGAGGGATCGTGGTTATAGTGTGTAAATGTCCCGGTTCGCTGGTCGTAGCAGCTGATCCCATCAGCGTTGGTACCGAACCACAGGACGCTGTCGGAAGCTTCACAGATGGTCCAGATAAATGAACTGGCCAGGCTGTTTGAACTGAATGGATTGTTTTTGAAAAGTGTGAACTGGTTGGCCCGCGGATCAAGAATGCTGATCCCTGCCCCGAAAGTTCCAAACCAGAGGCTGCCGGAACGGTCTTCAAAGATACAGTTGACTGAATTTTCAGCCAGGCTGCTCGGATCGGCGGGATTATGCGAATAATGATTGTACCTGAAGGTGACCGGATCGATCCTGAAAACCCCGTTCCCGAAAGTGCCGCACCAGATGGCTCCCTCCTGGTCCTCTACCATCGGTTCAACGGGACTCAGGGAAAGAGAGTGGGTTGTACCCCCTGCTTCCAGGACCTTCACAACCCCCGTTTTGTCATTCCGGTAGCAGTACAACCCGCTGTTTGTTTGCATCCAGACCTGATCCAGCCTGTCCACGAGCAGGTTTTCAATGGTAACCTTCTTTCCCCGGGAACCCATCTCTATCAACTTGTGCTGTGCCCTGCCGGAAAGATCCACCATGACCAGCCCCTGATCACTTCCCAGCCAAAGCGCATCCTTACCCAGGGAGAGACAGTGAATGGCAGTAGCCGGATTGATGGTACCGTCTGCCACCTCATTAAAAAAGAGCCCCGATTTCCGGTCATTGCTGAACAACCCCTGATAGGTCCCGATCCACAGCATTCCCGATCTGTCCAGGACAAAACCACTGATCCTCGAAGTCAGGCCAGCAAGCTCCGGGTCTCCCGGTATGATCCGTTCCGCATCACCGGTAAACCTGTCTACAAGGTTAAGACCTTTGATGGTACCGACCCAGACATCATTCCGGAGATCGGCCAAAATAGCTGTCACCGTGTCATTTGAAAGCGAGCTGGGTGATTCCGGGTCATGCCTCAGGGTGTTAAAGACCCCGCGTCTGGGATTATACATGGTAAGGCCGCCGCGCGAGCCTAACCAGATCATGCCCGATTTATCCTCGTATATGAGCTCGATCCATTTGTTGGCCA
This sequence comes from uncultured Bacteroides sp., assembly GCA_964467775.1. Lineage (GTDB taxonomy): Bacteria > Bacteroidota > Bacteroidia > Bacteroidales. The sequence continues at coordinate 49,595 of CAYXUD010000112.1, forward strand.
GGATATAATGCTGGTCGGTCGTGGCTCCGTATACGGTAATGGACTGCCCGTCATACTTGTTCAGGCCATCCTCTGTCCCGAACCACATGAAACCCTTGGAATCCTGGAAAATATGGTAGACCGAACTCAGGGACAACCCTTCGTTGATGGTAATCTGCTTGAACCGGACATACTCATCCTGGCCGTTCAGCAGCGGGAAAACCAGCAGGATCAGTATGGAAAGGCATGCATATTTTCTGAACATCCTGGCAAACAAGGTAGCTTTAGTTTCCAATCATATCTGCAAATATCACACCAAGTTAGCCAATCAGGATATCCAAACCAATTCAGAACCGTTAAATATTGTTATATGCTTGATTCCGGGTTTATAATGAACTAGCTTTGCCGGTACGCTTTGAACAATATTTACAACGCGCAATGAAAACCATCAGACTGGCAGGAATGGCTTTGCTTATCATCCTGTCCTGCGCCAACAGAACTCCCATGAAAAATGTAGACACGACCACGGTTGACAGGCTCGAACTCGACCGGTACCTGGGTACCTGGTATGAGATTGCCCGGTTTCCCCACTCCTTTGAAAAAGGACTGGTGGGGGTTACTGCCAGTTACTCGATGCGGGATGACGGCAAGATCCGGGTGTTGAACCAGGGATATAAGGGAACCCTGGAAGGCAAGAGGTCTCGCGCGGAAGGAAAGGCTAAAATCCCCGATCCATCAGAACCTGCACGGCTGAAAGTCTCCTTCTTCCTCTTTTTCTACGGGGACTATTTTGTGCTTGAACTGGATGAGGATTATCAGTGGGCCATGATCGGCAGTTCCAGTCCGGATTACTTCTGGATCCTGAGCAGGACACCAAGGATGGATCCCGGGGTGTACCGGATGCTGCTTGAAAACGCAGATAAGAGGGGATACGATCTTTCCCGGCTCATCGAGGTGGAGCAGCCAGGTTAACGGGTAATGGTGACCGGTTCAACCTCTGCCTTGATCACGGATCTGGTTTTCCACCTGCCGGTCCTGTAGTAGATCAGGGAGAGAACCATTCCGAATCCCCATCCGGCCGGAATGGCCCACCAGATCCCTTTGGCCCCGAGGCCGGCACCTTTTACCGACAGGCCGAACAGGTGGACAGTCTCCTGGCTCAGGAATACCGCCGCAGGGATCCTGATGATCCAGAGCGAGAAGAGGGTCAGGAACATCGGCACAAGTGTATCACCTGCGCCCCTCATGACTCCCCCGTATACGAACATCCAGGTAAACAGCAGGTAAAAGGAGGTGACGATGGTCAGGTATTCGCCCCCGATCCGGATCACCGTCTTGTCACTGGTGAAAAGACCCATGAGCGGGATCTTCAGCAGTATGAGCAGAAGGGAGATGGCCAGGGCCACACCGGATGCCATCAGCAGGGTCCTGGAGAGTCCCCGTTTGACGCGCCCTATTTTTCCAGCCCCGATGTTCTGCCCCACAAAAGTGGAAAGTGCATGGGAGAAAACCATGGAGGGAATGATGGCCAGACTGTCCAGCCTGCCTGCCGCAGTATAGGCTGCCACCACATCGGTGCCGAATCCATTGACAATTCCCATGAGCGCCATCATCCCCAGTGCCACGAAGGTCTGCTGCAAACCTGTGGGTAAACCAATGCGGAGGCTCTGTTTGAAGATCTCCCGGTCAAAAGCAAACTCCCTGAAGTTGAACTTGATCAGCTCGTGGTTGCTGTTCAGGTAGAACACAGCCACGATAAAGGCGGTCCCCTGGGCAATGATGGTGGCCAGGGCTGCTCCCTCCACTCCCATGCCCAGCTTTACGATAAAAAACAGGTCCAGCCCGATATTCAGTATGGTGGCAAGGATTAGAAAATAGAGCGGCGTCACACTGTCACCCAGTCCCCTGAGCACGGCAGCCACACTGTTGTACCCGAAGAAGACCACCAGTCCCGAGACATAGATGGTGAAATAGGTATTGGCAGTCGGTATCAGCTCTTCGGGCAGCCTGATCAGCCGGAAGATCTCTTCGGAGAGGGTGACCCCCACCACGGTCATGATCACAGCCATGATGCCCATCACGATAAAGATGGTATCAATGGCCCTCTTCACCCGGTTAAAATCCCTGGCGCCGAAAAACTGGGAGATCACGATGGTCCCGCCGGTCGCGACCCCGATGATCAGCGCAATGAGTGTAAAGAGTATGGGGAATGAGGCTCCCACCGAAGCCAGGGCCTCTTTGCCCAGGTAACGGCCTACGATGATCTGATCCACAAATGTATAGAGCTGCTGGAACAATTGGCCCACCAGCATGGGGGCGGCAAACCTGAATATCCCCCTTCCCTCCCTTCCCTGGGTTAAATCTCTCATCAATTTCTTTAAGCCGTCAAAGATCGGCAAAAAAATATGCAGTGAGCCAGAAAAATCGTGGAAATTTGCAATTGTTATCTGCCGGGACTACACCTTTTCGAGCTCGACGGTGAAATGGCGCATGATGGGTGCTTCGTAGCTTATCCTGTAACCCGAAGTGATCTGTTCCCTGCGGCTGTATACCTGCCTGAGCGCCGCCGCCGCATAATCCATATGGTTGCGGGTGTATACTCGTCTTGGGATGGTCAGCCGCACCATCTCCAGCTTGGGATAACGGTCCTCCCTGGTCTCCGGGTCGCGGTCGGCAAGCAGCGTTCCGATCTCCACGGCCCTCACCCCCGATTCGATGTAAAGTTCCACGGCCAGGGTCTGGGCAATGAACTGTTCCCTCGGAACGAGGGGCAGGAACCGGGTGGCATCCACGAAAATGGCGTGCCCCCCGAAGGGTTCCAGGACCGGTATTCCCATGTCGTGCAGGGCCCGGCCCAGGTAGTGGACCTGCCGGATCCGGCTTTCCAGGTAGGCAAAGGTGGTGGCTTCCTCCAGCCCCTGTGCCAGGGCGGCCATGTCCCTCCCGGACATGCCTCCGTAAGTGATGTATCCTTCGAACATGATGTTGTAGGTGGTGGCCTTCCTGTAGATGGCTTTGCTGTTCAGCGCAATGAAACCTCCCATGTTGACGATCCCGTCCTTCTTGCTGCTCATGGTCATTCCGTCCGCAAGGGAAAACATCTCCCGGACGATCTCCCTGATCGAACGGTTTTCATATCCCTTCTCCCGGGTTTTAATGAAGTAGGCATTTTCAGCAAACCTGGCAGCGTCAAAGATCACAGGAATCCCGTGCCTGTCGGCAAATTCCCGGACCTCCCTGAGGTTTTCCATGCTCACCGGCTGGCCCCCTGTGGAGTTGCAGGTAATGGTGACGATGATCATGGGGATCCGTTCCGGGCCGTAAACCTCCACCACATTCTCGAGTTTCTTGGCATCCAGGTTGCCCTTGAACGGATGGTACAGCCTTGTATCGCCGGCGGCATCGATGGTACAATCAAAGGCAGTGGCCCTGCGAAATTCAATGTGGCCCTTGGTGGTATCGAAATGGGCATTTCCGGGAACCACATCCCCCTCCCTGACCATGACCGAGAAGAGAACGTTCTCAGCTGCACGTCCCTGATGTGTCGGTATCACGTACTGAAAGCCGGTCAGGAAAACAATGGCCTCTCTCAGCCGGTCGAAGGAGCTGCTTCCGGCATACGATTCATCCCCGGTCATCATGGCCGACCATTGCTCCTGGCTCATGGCGCCGGTCCCCGAATCGGTAAGCAGGTCGATGAATACCTGGTGGCTCTTCAGGTTGAAAAGGTTGTATTTCGCCTCCCTGATCCATTTTCTGCGATCACCCCCCGTACTGGGGTGCATCGGTTCGATCATCTTGATCTTGTAGGGCTCTGCGTATGGTAATGACATGGAAGTTAGCAAGTTAGTAAGTTAGTAAGGCAGGAAGTTAGCTGAAGGAGATCCGGTCCGGCCCTGGTTGCGGGCTGCCCGGTCGATGGCATTTGGTCCCGGGCGTCATTCGGGGTGCCATATGGCAGGTATCCCGGATGCTTTGAATTTTGCAATGTGGTAGGTGTCCCGGTCCTTGATGTTCAGGAACAGCCGTTTGGATGGGATATGGAAAACGGGGTTCATGCCTGATGCAAAGTTAGGGCATATAGCAGGGATTGACCCGGTACCGGAGGATGTTCTTGGGCAGCGGGTTACCGCTCCCTCTCCTTCAGGTAGAGCTGGAAGTAACGGTCAATGATCGCACTTTTTTGCTTCTCCGCTTCTTCAAGCCTTGCCTGGTAATCCTTTTTTGACTCCCCCTTTCTCCTGGGCTCAAAGATGGTGTCCCTGGAGAGTTCATCGTGGTAAGGGGTGTCGTAATACCTGAGGACAAAAATTTCGGGATCCAGCCTCCAGCGTGTCAGGTCCCCGGCGCCGGATATGCTGTAAAACGACCCGCCGTCGGGATGGAATACCACATCCAGCGGGATATCGCCGTTCAACAGGAAAGTGTGGATACGGTCACCTGTGACCACATCCCAGAGAATCAGGGAATGATCCTCTGATGCGCTGACCAGGAACCTGCCTTCCGGGCTGAAGGCCAGTTTTTTCACTGCATCCCGGTGGCCTTTGAGAAGGTGGGTCAGATCCTCATTTTCAAGGTCGTAAACCCGGATGGTGTGTTCCCCTGAGGCGGCTGCCAGCATCCGGCCGTCGGGAGAAAAGGCCACATCATAAATTTCCCGGGTGGGCCCGTGCAGTGTGGTCAGCACCTGCCGGGTTTCGAGATCCCAGATCCTGATCGTCAAATCGTTGCTTCCGCTTGCAATCAGGCTGTTATCGGGACTGATGGCAACCGACAGGGTGACATCATCATGTCCCCGCATATATTCAGCGATCACCCCGTTGTAGACATCCCAGAGGATAAATGTCTTGTTGAAGGCCGAGGAGACGGCATATTTACCGTCGTTACTGATATCCACGTTCCAGATCGTGGTGGCATGGCCTGAGAAATTTCCAATATGCTTTCCGGAGCGGTTCCAGAGTTTGATCTCGTTTCCCCCCGCGGTCAGTATGAAATCCATCTTCGGAGGCATATCCATGGCCGTGACGGCTTTCTGGTGTGCATCTTTCACCTCCAGGAAAACCTGGAAAGTGGCTGGGTCCAGCAGCCGGAATGAGCCGTCCCTATAGCCTGCCAGCAGGAGCTTTCCGTCGGGAGAGAGGTTGATGGAGCTCGGGCCGGGCTGATAGCTCTCCCGCCTGATGATATATGGATCCTCCTGTCCCAGAAGTCCGGGCAGCACCGCTGAAATCAGGAAACTGACAGTGACAATGGCTCTCATCTCTTTTATCATATGATGGCAAAATGGGGTTCAGGCATCTAAAAATAGTTCATTCCTGATAAAATACCCAAATATGGGGATCGCACGAAAGCAGGGTTGTTGTACTTTTGGGGATTAATGATCTTTCAGGGTCTGCTGTTATACAGAGGAGGAAAGGAAAGCTGGATGGAAGTGGTAAAATCATACGGGGCTGAGCTGGCGGGACTTGTGAACGAGATGTCGCCTTACCTGTTACTCGGGTTCTTTTTTGCCGGGGTTCTCAGGGTGGTTTTTCCAGGGGGGGCCGTCACCCGTTATATGGGGCAGAGGAGCTTCATCTCTGTCCTGAATGCCTCCCTGCTGGGGGTACCGATGCCCCTTTGCTCATGCGGTGTATTGCCTACCGGCATCGGTTTTTACAGGAACGGGGCTTCCCGGGGATCCACTATTTCATTCCTTATCTCCACGCCTCAGACCGGTGTTGATTCCATTTTGGCCACCTATGCCCTGCTGGGACTCCCCCTGGCGATCATCAGGCCGCTGGTGGCGCTTGTGACCGGGGTTCTCGGCGGCGTTCTCGGAAACCTGGCGGAAAAAAACGGCCCTTCAGACCGCGGGAAAGAGAGTGTATCAGGCGAGCACCATGAGAGGAGCGTGAAGGAACTGTTCAGGTACGGGTTTGTGGAGCTGCTGCAGGATATTTCCAAATGGCTGATCATTGGAATGCTGGTGGCTGCCCTGCTCTCTGTCCTGATCCCGCCGGACTTCTTCACGCACAGGATCAGCAACGATTACCTGGCCATGCTGATCATGCTGCTGGCATCGGTCCCGCTCTATATCTGCGCTACGGGGTCCATTCCCATAGCAGCCGTGCTGCTGTTGAAGGGCCTCTCTCCGGGGGCAGCCCTGGTCCTGCTGATGGCCGGACCGGCTACCAACATTGCCACCATGGCCGTGATCGGGAATGCCCTGGGCAGGAGATCCCTCATTGTCTACCTGGCCAGCATAATCGGGGGGGCTCTTCTGTTCGGGATATTGATCAATGAACTCATTCCCCGCGAATGGATCACCGGGGCTATCCCGCCCGGGATGAAGGATACCCTGCATCAGCACCCGGCGCGATGGTTCCAGTGGCTTTCATCGGGGACCCTTCTTCTTCTGATGGTCAACGGGTACGTACTGAAATACATGGAAAAGCGGAGAAACAGGGCTGCTGCCAGGATCCCCGGTGATCCATCCATCCTGCCATTGCATGTATACAGGGTGGAGGGGATGACCTGTAACCACTGCAAGGCCAGCGTGGAGAGAGGTCTGGGCGAACTGGACAATGTATCCATGGTGAAGGCCGACCCTGAGTCGGACCGGGTCATTGTCCGGGCCGGGGAGCTGTCCGATGCGGATGTCAGACTGACAGTGGAGAGGCTGGGCTACATCTACAAGGGGAAGCTCTGATCAATATGACACTGAACGACCTGCATACGGGAGACACAGCGACCATCAGCCGGATCAGGGGCAGGGGGACCTTCCGGAAAAGGATCACCGAGATGGGATTTATCCGCGGCAAGCCGGTGGTGGTCCTGAAATCTGCGCCCCTGAAGGACCCGGTGGAGTACCGGATCATGGAAAGCAATGTCTCGCTCCGCAGGAGTGAAGCTGAACTGATCGAGGTGGTGACGCGGGGGGAGGAATTGACGATGCCGGCTCCACCGACTGTTCCATACATGCCCGGGTCCATCCAGAGGAGAGCCGTGGTTTCCAGGCCCGGGCGAACCATCGATGTAGCCCTGGTGGGGAACCCCAATTGTGGAAAGACCACCCTCTTCAACAGGGTATCCCGTTCGCGGGGGCATGTGGGGAATTATCCAGGTGTAACCGTGGATTCCAAGCAGGCTGTCTTTCACCACAGGGGGTACACCTTCAGGATCACGGACCTGCCGGGCACCTACTCCCTTTCCGATTACTCCAGCGAGGAACGATTCGTGAGGGAACATATCCTGAACCGGAAACCTGATGTAGTGATCAACGTGGTGGATGCCAATAACCTGGAGCGCAACCTCTACCTTACAAGCCAGCTCATCGATATGGATGTGACCGTTGTCCTGGCACTGAACATGTATGACGACCTGCTGACCAGGAAGGATAAACTGGACACGGGATTACTGAGCCAGTTGCTCGGGATCCGGGTGGTCCCCACCATCAGCCACCGCGGGAAAGGAATTTACAGGTTGCTCAACCATGTGATCCGGATATTTGAGGGCGAGGACCCGGATATCCGGCACATCCACATCAATTATGGTGAGGAGATCGAGAATTCGGTCCGCAGGCTTCAGGAACTGATCCGTGAAAATCCATCCGTTACCGATCACTATTCCTCCCGTTTCCTTTCACTGAAGTTGCTTGAGAAGGATGACAGCTGTTTGCATATGCTGTCAAGGGAGCACAATTTCCATGAGATCAGGGAAAGGGCGGAAGAAGAGATCCATAAGCTTGAACAGCTTTTCAGGGAGGATGCCGGATCCCTGATCACCGACGCACGGTTCGGTTTTGTTGCGGGGGCCCTTAAAGAGACGATGAAGAGGAGCGGCTCCGATCCGGGATTCTCAAGGTCCCGGCGAATTGACAGGATCCTCACCCACAGGTTCCTGGGATTACCCATATTCCTGGGCTTCCTTTGGCTGATGTTCCACGCCACCTTTACCCTCGGGAGATATCCCATGACCTGGATCGAATCAGGGATTGACCTCCTCGGCACCTTCATCAGGTCAAACCTGGCCGACGGGATGTTCAGGGATATGCTGGTGGACGGGGTTATCGGCGGAGTGGGAGGGGTGGTTGTCTTCCTGCCCAATATACTGATCCTCTTTTTTTTCATCTCCCTGATGGAAGATAGCGGCTACATGGCACGGACAGCATTTATCATGGACAGGATCATGCACCTGTTCGGCCTGCACGGTAAATCATTTATTCCCCTGGTCATGGGCTTTGGCTGTAATGTACCGGCCATTTTGGCCACCCGGAATCTGGAAAACAGGAACGACCGGCTTCTGACCATGCTCATTATCCCATTCATGTCCTGCAGCGCCAGGCTGCCTGTTTATATATTGATCGCAGGTGCAGTATTCCCGGAGCATGCGGGCAACGTGATATTCCTGCTTTACATGACTGGTGTGGCATTTTCCCTGCTGATCTCGGTCCTTTTTAAAAACACACTCTTCCGTCACAAAGAGGCCCCGTTTGTTATGGAATTACCGATATACAGGAACCCGGGGATCCGGATCACCCTTCGCCATATGTGGAGTAAAGGGGTGCACTACCTGAAGAAGATGGGTGGTGTCATCCTGGTCGCCTCCATCGCCATCTGGGCACTTGGTTATTTCCCCCGGGACGTTGAATATTCGAGGGACTATGATGCACTGATTGCAGAGGAACAGCAGGAGAATGAAATCTCCCTCCTGCTCCGGGAACGGGAGGCTGAACACCAGGAACATTCACTCATCGGCAGGCTGGGAGTGTCTATTGAACCTGTGATCGCACCGCTCGGTTTTGACTGGAAGATGGGGGTAGCACTGGTCTCAGGCTTTGCTGCCAAGGAGATTGTGGTAAGCACAATGGGGGTTTTGTACCATGCCGATGAAAGTTCTGCGTCAGCCTACACCACCTCCCTGGAATCGAGGATCCGGGAACAGGTCTACAGCTCCGGCCCCAGGACGGGGCAGAAGGTATTCACCCCGCTTACCGGTCTGTCATTTATGGTGTTCACACTCCTCTATCTGCCATGTGTGGCGGTGGTTGCAGCGGTTGGCAGGGAATCGGGCAGCTGGAAATGGGCCGGGTTCGTACTCTTCTATACCACGGCAATCGCATGGCTGGCAAGTTTTGCAATCTTCCAGATCGGGACATTGCTGCAAGTGGTATGAAATTCCTATATTGCACCCCCTTTTACATGCAAATCATTTTCGTCATATGCTGAAGAGATTTTCATTCCTGATATCCATGTCATTCATGGGGGTACTGCTGATCCTGCTGATCGTGGTTCTGGCGCTGGCCACTTTCATTGAGAGTGCCTACGATACAGCCACGGCCTGGGCCGTGGTCTACGGAACACACTGGTTCGAACTCCTGCTGCTGCTCATTGCCATCAATATTGCCGGGGCGATGGTCAGGTATAAGCTCTTTCACCGGAAAAAGCTGGTGGTACTGGTCTTCCACCTCTCTTTCCTGCTGATCCTGGCGGGGGCTTCCATCACCAGGTTTATCAGTTATGAAGGGGTTATGCATATCAGGGAGGGGGCCACATCCAGCACCATGCTGAGCGATAACGGCTTTATTCATGTTGCGCTTGAGGCCGGTGGTGAGCAGGTGGAACAGAGCAAGGAGGTGATGATCTCGGAACTGACGCCCGGGGATTTCAAAATGCGGGCCAGGGTAGGCGGTGAAAAAGTGAAGATCAGGTCCACGGGATATATGGCCAGTGTCGTGGAACAATATATGGCGGCCCCGGGCGGTGAACCCTATCTGCAGGTTGTCATGGTAAGCAACCGGCAGACCTCTGTCGGGCTCGCATCAGGGGAGACCCGGAATGTGATGGGTTTGGATATTTCCTTCAACAGCGATGACACCACGGCTGTCCTGAGGCTCGTTTCTGAAGGAGATGAGATCTCGGCTTATGCGCCGTTTGTCATCTCCGCCACGCAGATGGGAGGTGCCGGACAGACAGAATACCAGGCCCGGGAACCGGTCCCCATACGGGAAGGCACCCTTTACACGATCGGGCACATCCGGATGGCGGTTCAGAATTTTATCCCCTCTGCCAGAAGAAAACTGGTCAGGGCACCCGCTGGTCAGAATGGATCCCAACTGGCTGCAGTCATCATGGAGATCAAGTACAGGGGAATGACCTCGGAGGTTTACGTGCCGGGCCATGCAAAGCTGACCGGAGTGCCGGTGGAAGGGGAGATGGGCGATCTTTCCTATTCCCTGACCTACGGCTCCATGGAGATCCCGATTCCCTTCTCCCTCTACCTGAAGGATTTCCAGGTGGAACGTTATCCGGGTTCAAACAGCCCCTCTTCCTTCGCCAGTGAGGTTACCCTTATTGACACGGAGATGGATATCCGCGAAGAGAGGCGGATCTTTATGAACAATGTTTTGAAGCACAGGGGGTACCGTTTCTACCAGTCCTCCTACGACAATGATGAAATGGGGACCATCCTTTCGGTCAACAAGGACCGTGCGGGAACCTTCATCACCTACCTCGGATACATCCTGCTGATGGGTGGCATGGTACTGGCCATGTTCGTCAGGGGGACCCGGTTTTCAATGATCGCCAGGAAGAGCTCGGCTGCGGTAAAAATAGTGATCGCCGGCCTGCTCATTGCTGGTGCAGGGGTACCCCTGTTCTCCCAGGATGTTCCGCCAAAGGATATTGCCCAGGAATTCGGGACCCTCTGGGTACAGGACAAGGGGGGGCGGTTTGAACCGATGAACACCCTTGCCAACGAGGTGGTCCGCAAGGTGACCCGGAAGTCCAGGTACAAAGAGTACACAGCTGACCAGGTCATTCTGGGGATGATGATCTACCCCGATGCCTGGCAGGAGAAGCCACTGTTTAAAATCAAACACCCTGAATTGCAACGTGCCACAGGGTATAAAGGGGAGACGGTAAGTTTCAATGACCTCCTGGATTCAACAGGGGCCGTTTACCTGCTCTCAGAGATGGTCAATGAAGCATTTTCGAAGCAGGTGGCTGAGCAAACCGAACTGGACAGGGAGGTCATCAAGCTGGATGACCGCATCAACGCCCTGTTCCTTGTGCAGTCGGGAGGAATGATCACCATCTTCCCGGACCCGGCATCGGAGAACCATAAGTGGACCTCGGTTTCAGAAGCAATCAGGGGGCATATGAGACAGGACGGGGACACCATCTCAATGGTCTTCCTGGAGTATCTGAATTCCATTGAATCAGGCGACTATGCAACCGCCCGGTCAAGGCTGGCCACGCTCGGTAAATATCAGTCAGACCATGAAACCCTGCTGCCTTCCCTCACCAGGAAGAGGATGGAGATCCTCTACAACAGGGTCAGTCTGTTCCCTAGGCTGTCCAGGTTTTACGGGCTGTTCGGGATCCTGATGATGGTCCTTCAATTCCTGATCGTTTTCCGTCCCCGCAGGATTCTGAGAATATTGTTCATGTCGGGGACCATCCTCCTGGCGGCTGCGTTCGCGGTCCACACGCTGGTGCTGGCAGGCAGGTGGTATATCAGTGGCCATGCACCCATGAGCAATGGTTATGAATCGATGATCTTCGTTTCATGGGTTACCCTCCTGGCAGGACTGATCTTTGTCAGGCGTTCGGGGTATGCCCTTGCGCTGACAGCCATATTATCCGCGTTGTCCCTGATGGTTGCAGGAATGAGCAACATGAACCCCGAGATCACCAATCTGGTTCCTGTGCTTAAATCGGTATGGCTGACCATCCACGTCACCGTGATCATGGCAGGATACGGTTTCCTTGGCCTGGCCTCCGTCATGGGACTGCTGAACGTGGTGCTGTATGCGACGCTTTCCCCGTCCAACAGGGGCCGGATAGGGGAGGTGATCAGCCGGGTAACCCAGGTGAACCATATGATACTGATCATCGGGCTCTATTTTATGACGGCCGGGGTATTCCTTGGCGGGGTATGGGCCAATGAATCCTGGGGCCGCTACTGGGGATGGGACCCGAAAGAGACATGGGCCCTGATCACCGTACTGGTCTATGCGTTTGTGACCCACATGCACCGGATCCCGGGAATGCGCGGGGCATTTGCCTTCAACCTGGGCTCATTTATCGGTTATACCTCCGTGCTGATGACCTATTTCGGTGTGAACTATTTCCTCGGGGGGATCCACTCCTACGCTACCGGTTCTGCATTCAAGCTTCCCTGGTTCACCTATCTGGTCATCGCGGGATTGATAGCCCTGGCCATTTTTGCCTACAGCCGGCACAGGAGACTGCTCCCCGGCCTGCCGGATGATCAGTAAGGTACCTGATTGAGATCGGACCGGTTCCTTTTACCGAAATCGATCACACAGTTGACCCGGTAGGATTTGTGGGGCCTGATGGCCACGCCGGCCGAGTTGTAGTTCCGGTTAAGGATATTCTTACGGTGGCCCGCATCCCGGATGCCCTCATCAATCAGCAGGGTTATCACGATACTGATGGCATCTTCATACCCGTACGAGCAGTTTTCGCCCCATGCATCATAGGGATTGCCCATCAGGGGCGCAAATCGCTTTTGCATCTCCTGATGGCCCACATGTCCCGTTTCGCCCGACCGGGTGGCGTGTCCCTGTGCCACCGCCGTGAGGTCCTCTTCGGGAATCAGTGCCGGCAGCCCGGATACGCTCTTCAGGTCCTGGTAAAGAGACCTCAGGTAACTGCTGTTCTTCACCTGGTTCTGCTCCACAAAGGTCTTCACAAAGGTTTCCGCAAAAAGCGCTCCGTCATGTCTGGCCATATTCATGAACAGGATCACCTTCTGTTCCTCTTCATTCAGGTAAGGGATCCCGCGGCTTGTAAACAGGCTCCTGACCACTTCCTGGTCCCACCTGTCCCAGGCGGAAGTCTGGCCCGTGACCCCTGCCGGCAGCAGGAGAAAGGGGATGATAAAAAGATGGCTGATCAGTTTCATCACATAACATATACCTTGCCGGTGCATTGAACCAACCACAATCCTGTGCCCGCCGGGTTCATGGGTCAACCCTTCCGGTTCACTCACCGGGATCAAGTTTCATATAGACGTCATAATCCTCGAAAACCTCGAACCCGAGGCTCCTGTAAAGGTTGACAGCAGGGGTGTTCTTCCGGTGGACCTCCAGTTTTACCGGGCAGCCCCTCTGTCTCGCAAATTCAAGCGACCTGATCGCCAGGGAACGGCCGTGTCCCTGACCCTGAAGCGATGGCCGGATGGCAAAGTGGTGCAGGAATACCCTGCGCCCGTCCCATGTCATCCAGGAGGTGCCTGCAACCGATCCTGTAGCGGGATCTTCCATGACCAGGAATTTACCCCCCCAGCTGTTGCAGCGCTGGATGATACCGGCCGTATCCCCGCGTTCCACCGTGTAGATGCCGGTCTCCTTCCACAGCTTCTTCACCTCTGGATAATCGTCCGGCCGGTAGTCCCTGATGACCATCTTATGTCAGGCTTTTACGACATAGACCTGCCCGGTTTCATAGCGGATCACCCGGATTTGCTGACCCTTTTCGATGAGGCCGTACTCTGCTTTGGCATCGTAGAGTTTATCATGGATCTTCACCTTCCCCGAGGGACGGAGCACCGTGTGGGCGATCCCGGTTTCACCTACCAGGGATCTTTGCGCTGTTTCCACCCCGATATATCCTTCATCCATCCGCTGTTCACTTTTCAGCGAAAGGTTGCCAAAAGCGGTGGTGGTCAGCAATTTTCGGGTGGCCCAAAGGGAAATGATCAGACCCAGCAGAATCGACACCAGGACCAGGCTGAGCGATTTCATCAGCAGCCCAAGCCCCTCACCGGTGAATTCCGGGTCCCTGAAGACCACGTTATCCACCAGGCTCAGGGTAAGTCCCGTGACAATGGCAATGATTCCTGCCACCCCGGCCACGCCGAACCCGGGAATGGCGAAGATCTCCACCATAATCAGGATCACTCCGGCAAGGAAAACGATCAGCTCCCAGTGTTCGGCCATTCCCTCAAGGTAGAGGGGGGCAAAATAGAGGAGCGCAGCCACGATGGAAGCGATCAGGGCAAAGCCGATGCCCGGCGATTGCAGTTCGAAGTAGATCCCCCCGATAATGATCATGATCAGCACACCGCTGACCAGGGGGTTGATCAGGAAACCGATGACCTTATCCAGGGCTGAAGGATTGTAGGTTTTCAGTACGTATGTCTCGATACCCAGCGATTCAATAATCTCTTCAGCGGACCCGACGATCCCTTCACAGTAACCGTTCTTCATGGCTTCGCTGGCCGTAAACGTAAGCACCTGTCCGGTATCACTGATACCTTCGACATAGAGCCTTGGATCGACCATCGCTTCGGCAATGGCAGGATCACGGTGCCACACAATGAGGGTGTCGGAACCGGTAATGACCGTATCTTTTCCATGGGCTTCGGCTGTGGCCCGCATGGTGGCCCGCATGTAGGACTGGTACTTATCGGGCACCTGCTCCCCGGTCTGGTTAACTACCGTGGCCGCACCAATCTTGCCTCCGGCCTTCATGTAGATGCTGTCGCAGGCAATGGCGATCAGTGCCCCGGCCGATGCCGCATTGTCATTGATAAAGACGTAAACCGGAACCGGTGAATTCAGGATCCTGGTACGGATCGAATCAGCAGCGCTTACCTCACCGCCATAGGTGTTCAACTGCAGGATCACCAGATCGGCCCCCAGGCTGAGAGCCTCCTCAAATGCCTCCTGTGTGATCCTCCAGGCCGGAGCGGCAATGTTCTCCTTGATGCTGAAGGTGTACACCAGGACAGTATCTGCCCGATCAGCAACCGGGATGTCCGGCCCCATGACCTGGCTGCAGAGTAACTGGGCCAGCAGTACAAGGATGAGTATATGGAGGTAGCGCTTCATAATCAAAGTTTATAGCTTCAAAAGTAAGAATATTTTCTGCTAAATTTGTGGGGCCATTCAAAACAACCCGTGGTAAGTCATTAGGGTCATTAAATTGTATTTCATGGAACTGAACGAGCTCACAGCCATCTCTCCGGCAGATGGCCGCTACAGGTCAACAACAGATCTGCTTTCGGGTTATTTTTCCGAGTACGGACTGATCAGGTACCGTGTCCTGGTGGAGGTTGAGTATTTCATTGCCCTTTGCGGGACCGGGATACCACAGCTGCGCGGCGTTCCTACAGGGCAGTTTGACAGGCTGAGAGAACTTTACCATCGATTTTCAATTGAAGATGCCCGGAAGGTGAAGGAGATTGAGAAAGTGACCAATCATGATGTGAAGGCCGTGGAGTACTATTTAAAAGAGCAGTTTAAAGTGATGGGCCTGGACCAGTACAAAGCATTCATCCATTTCGGACTCACCTCCCAGGACATCAACAATACAGCCACCCCGCTATCCCTGAGAGATGCCATGAAGACGGTCTACTACCCGCTGCTGGATAAACTTACAACGATACTGGAGGGCCTCGCCTCGGAATGGGAGGATATTCCCATGCTGGCGCGCACCCACGGACAGCCTGCCTCTCCAACGAGGCTGGGAAAGGAGATACGCGTTTTCATTGAACGGCTGGATGTTCAGCTTGAGCAGTTGGAAGAGATACCGGTACCAGCAAAATTCGGGGGTGCCACGGGGAATATGAATGCCCATGTGGTCACCTATCCCGGGATTGACTGGTTTGAGTTTGGAGAGCGGTTTGTGGGTGAGGTTCTCGGGCTGAAGCGTTCCTGGCCCACCACGCAGATCGAGCATTACGATAACCTGGCAGCCATTTTCCATGCATTTGAGAGGATCAACACCATCCTGTTGGACCTGGCCAGGGATATCTGGGCCTATATCTCCATGGAGTATTTCAAGCAGAGGATCAAGAAGGGGGAGATCGGATCCTCCGCCATGCCTCACAAAGTGAATCCCATCGACTTCGAAAACGCCGAAGGGAATCTGGGTCTGGCCAATGCAATTTTTGCACACCTGGCCTCCAAATTGCCGGTCTCCCGCCTGCAGCGGGATCTGACCGATTCCACGGTGCTCCGGAACCTGGGGGTGCCGTTGGGCCATACGGTCATTGCCATGCACTCCATGATCAGGGGCCTCGGGAAACTGATCGTCAATAAGGAGGCCATCCGGCTTGACCTGGAAAAGCACTGGGCCGTAGTGGCGGAAGCCATCCAATCGGTCCTCAGGCGGGAGGATTACCCCGATGCGTTCGAAGCGCTGCTTGATCTGACCCGCACCAACGAAACCGTGACGGAGGAGACCATACGCCGGTTCATTAACGGGCTTTCCGTCAGCGATGCCGTCAAAGAAGAGTTATTGAAAATATCACCCTGGAATTATACAGGTTTGTAGATTCTTCCGTTCTGATAGTAGAGGCAGTCCCATGAGAAGATTTATCAGTCTGTTAAAATACCTGGTTCCTTACAAATGGTTTGTGGCACAGAATATTATCTACAATATCCTGGGGGCTTTCTTTGCACTCTTCTCATTTGCCATGGTGATCCCCTTCCTGAGGGTTCTTTTCAATAACCAGCCCCTGATCACGGAAACCGCCCACTTTGAGTTGAGCACCGATTATTTCATGCACATGCTCAACTACTATATGAGCAGGATCATGACGGCCCGCGGGCAGGCCGGTGCGCTTTTCCTGGTCAGTATCATGGTGGTCGGTTTCAGCCTGCTGAAGAACGGATTCCTTTTTGCGGCCAACAATGTACTGGCCCCCATCAGGGCTTTTGTGGTGAGGGACATGCGCAATGATATCTACCAGAAGGTGCTGAGACTGCCCCTTTCGTACTATACCGAAGCCAGGAAAGGGGATGTGATCGCCCGGGTCTCAAGTGATGTTCAGGAGGTGGAGACCTCCATCATGAGTTCCCTGCAGATGCTTTTCCGGGATCCCATTACGATCATTATTTACCTTGTGTTTCTCTTTTCCATCAGTTTTAAGCTGACCATATTCGTGGTGATCATCCTGCCCGTGACGGGCATTCTGATTGGCCGGATTGCCCGCAGTCTCAGGAAGACCTCATTCAGGGGCCAGCAGCGGCTGGGGGAATTGCTGGCACTGCTCGAGGAGACGCTTTCCGGGCTAAGGATCATTAAGGCATTCAATGGAGAGGAACGGATGACGGATAAATTCCGCCGGACCAACAACCGGTTCTCCCTTCTTCTGAGGAAAACGATACGCCGGAGGTACCTGGCCAGCCCGCTCAGTGAGTTCCTGGGTACCATCGTGCTGATGATCATCATGGCCTACGGGGGGTCCCTGGTCCTCGGCGGAAACAACCTGACCGGGGAGAACCTGATCTTCTTCCTGATCATTTTCAGCCAGGTGATCAACCCGGCAAAGAATTTCAGCACCGCCTATTTCAATATCCAGAAAGGGATGGCATCGGTGGACAGGATCGACCATTTGCTGCTGGCAGACCTGAAGATCGAGGAGAGACCCGATGCAATGGATGTGAAAGAGTTCCGGGAATCGATCGAATACCGGAATGTGTCATTCAAATATGACAGGGAATATGTCCTGAAGGATGTCTCATTCACCATTAAGAAGGGAGAGACCATCGCCCTGGTGGGCAAATCGGGAGCGGGGAAATCGACCCTGGTGGACCTGTTGCCGAGGTTCATGGATGTGACCGAGGGCACCATACTGATTGACGGTATTCCGGTGAAGGATTACCGGATCAAGCCCCTGAGGAAGATGATGGGGGTTGTCAGCCAGGAGTCGATACTTTTCAATGATACTTACAGGAATAACATTGCATTCGGAAGCAACGGGGCATATGATGAGGACCAGATCATCAATGCCGCCAGGGTGGCCAATGCACACGACTTCATCATGGAGGGCGAGGGAGGATATGATGCGGGTGTGGGAGAGGGGGGGACCAAACTCAGCGGCGGACAAAAACAGAGGATCAGCATTGCCCGGGCCGTGATGGCCAATCCCCCCATCCTGATCCTGGATGAGGCCACGTCAGCGCTTGACACCGAGTCCGAGAGACTTGTTCAGGATGCCATCATCAACCTGATGAAAAACCGGACATCTATCGTCATAGCCCACAGGCTTTCCACCATCAAGCATGCCGACCTGATCCTGGTGATCGATGAGGGCCGGATCGTGGAGCAGGGAACCCACAGTGAGCTTATCGGGAAGGAGGATGGGTTGTACCAGAAGCTTCACAACATGCAAATGTTCTGACGGAAAATGAAAATCAGTGGTTTTTCCATGGGCAGAAATGCCCTCAAGCTCTATTATCCCATGCGGCATGCCATCGAATCGATCCTCCCCCTGGTGGACGAGTTCGTGGTGGCGCTCGGGGACTCGGACCAGGATGATACCACCCGGGCGGAGATCGGGGCCATCGGGAGTGAAAAAATCAGGATCATTGATACGGTGTGGGATATTGAAAAGTATCCCCGGGGCATGGAACATGCCCACCAGACCGATATGGCCAAGGAGCATTGCACGGGGGACTGGCTTTTTTATCTCCAGAGCGACGAAGTGGTCCATGAAAAGGATCTGGAGCCAATCAGCGAACGCTGCCTGGAACTGCTTGATGACCGGGAGGTGGAGGGATTGCTGTTCCGGTACCGTCATTTCTGGGGTGACTATGAACATCTGCAGGACTCCCATTG
>CAYXUD010000113.1:0-26000 GCA_964467775.1 uncultured Bacteroides sp.
CGAGCCTGAAAGGCGAGCTCATGAGAAACCGAAGGTTTCGAATAATCCCTCTCTCTCCGCAATGTTCTTTTTAAGATTAGAATTATTTAGAAAGGTGGAGCCGGGGGTTCGAACCGAGCCTGAAAGGCGAGCTCATGAGAAACCGAAGGTTTCGAATAATCCCTCTCTCTCCGCAATGTTCTTTTTAAGATTAGAATTATTTAGAAAGGTGGAGCCGGGGGTTCGAACCGAGCCTGAAAGGCGAGCTCACGAGGGACCGTAGGTCCTGAGTAACCGAGCCTGAAAGGCGAGCTCATGAGAAACCGAAGGTTTCGAATAATCCCTCTCTCTCCGCTAAGTTCTTTTGAGTTTCATTTAGTAAGATTGATTATTTTTGAAATTATTCACCTTAAATCATAAAGTAAAACAAACAAACAACACCATGAAAAAACTATTTGCATTAATAGCTCTTTTCGGGATGCTTTTTATGGGAGCATCGATCTTTGCACAGGATGAAGCCACAGAGGATCCTGTGACCGAAGATACCACCCAGGTTATTGAAGAGGTTGCAGTTCAAACCCCTGCAGCTGTTATGTCGGATGACACCGGAGAAGCCGCAGAAGAAGGTGGACTTGCCGTATTGCATACCACCCTCAAGACCAAATTCATCGAAGGTGGTGCCGGATTTATGGGCGCTGTTCTTCTCACATTGATCTTCGGGCTGGCACTGGCATTTGAGCGGGTCATATACCTGAACCTTGCCACCACCAACACCGACAAGCTGCTCGGAGCTGTAGAGGAAGCACTGAGTGAAGGCGGAGTGGAAGCGGCCAAGGAGGTGTGCCGCAATACGCGTGGTCCGGTGGCCAGTATCTTTTACCAGGGACTTGACCGTGTCGAGGAGGGAATTGACGTGGTTGAAAAATCGGTTATATCCTATGGCAGCGTTCAGATGGGCCTTCTCGAGAAGAACCTTTCATGGATCTCACTGTTCATCGCCATTGCCCCCATGCTTGGATTCCTGGGTACGGTCATCGGTATGATCGACGCCTTCGACAAGATCCAGCAGCAGGGAGATATCTCCCCCACCATCGTTGCAGGGGGTATCAAGATCGCCCTGATCACCACGGTAACGGGTCTGCTGGTGGCTATCATTCTCCAGATCTTCTATAATTACCTCGTGTCTCAGATTGACAGTATTGTCAACAAGATGGAAGATGCATCCATCTCACTCGTGGACCTGCTGGTAAAACACAATCTTAAAAAATAAGAAGCTATGGCTTTTTCTAATTTAACAAGAATCATATTGTATGTGATCGGGGGCATATCCCTGCTGGTAATGCTGTTCTTCTATATGGGTCCCAAGACGGTTAATTATGACGACCTTGAGGCGCGCGTGGAGGAAGCGCTGAACCCGCCGGATATAAGCCCGGTTGCCCCATTGCCCACTGTTGATACAACAGCTCAGGACTCTGCAGCTGTCGAGGAGATCGCAGTGGCCGAGGAGGAAGGGGATCAGGGTACTTTGGTAACTTCCGAAGCTGCCACTGCTGCAGTGGATCTGAGGGATCATATGTCAGGATGGGAGTACCTGGTCTGGTTCCGGACCGACATCGCACTGATGTGGGCCTATATTCTCGTGGTAATTACCCTCATAGCCGCCATTGTATTCCCGCTGATCTCGGTGTTTTCGAATACAAGGGCGTTGATCAGGCTCATAGCCGTGCTTGCCGCAGCTGCTATACTGGTGGTGATCTCCTACCTGGTGTCATCCGATACACCCATCGACATCATCGGTTATACAGGCACCGACAACAGTGACCCGGCAACCCTGAGGATGATCGATACAGTTCTTTTTGTAACCTATATGCTGTTCGGATTGGCGTTAGCGTCAATCCTGTATGCCATTGTCTCAAGGGCATTTAAATGAGGACTATTTAGAAAAACATAAAGCGATGGCAAGAGAAGTTCCGGAAATAAATGGTGGATCACTGGCAGACATTGCCTTTCTCC
This sequence comes from uncultured Bacteroides sp., assembly GCA_964467775.1. GTDB lineage: Bacteria > Bacteroidota > Bacteroidia > Bacteroidales. Next base: position 1,993 of record CAYXUD010000113.1, read on the forward strand.
TGTTGATATTCTTCCTGGTTACCACTACCATGGATATTGATACAGGGATCACCAGGCTTCTGCCTCCCGAACCCGAGAAGGACCAGGAGACCGAAGTGAAAGTGAATAAACGCAATGTGCTCGTTGTTCTTTTGAACCGAAGCGACCGCCTGATGGTAGGAGGAGAGGAGATGGACCGGCTGGCCCTGAAGGCCAAAACCATTGAATTCTTCACCAATCCTTTGAACAAGGCGGACCTTCCGGAGATGGTTGAAACGGAGATCCAGTTCCCTCCGGGAAGTTCACCCCTGCTGCCACCCGATGGTGTTTGGAGGGGGAAAGTCTCCAAGGGTGTGATCTCCCTGCAGAACGACCGTTCGACCACCTATGGCAAATACCTGCAGGTGCAGAATGAGCTGGTGGCCGCTGTGAATGAGCTCAGGAACGAATTCTGTAATCTCTATTTCGATAAGGACTACGACGAACTGAACACTGGCAATCCCATCGAGGAGGAGATCTATGAGGCAATCCGGGATATCTATAAAATGAATATCTCCGAGTCGGAACCCAAAAATATAGGAGGGCTGAACTGATGTCGAAATTCAAGAGAAAAAGAGGAAAGGGTCTCCAGAGGATCAATACGGCCTCTCTTCCTGATATTGTTTTCATGCTTTTGTTCTTTTTCATGGTGTCAACAACAATGCGGGAAACAGAGGTCCAGGTCAGGGTTACCGTTCCGGAAGCCACTGAGGTGAAGAAGCTGGAGAAGAAATCCCTTGTCAGTTACATCTACATCGGACGCCCCGTTGCACACGTGGCGAGGATGTACGGAACCGAACCCCTGGTTCAGCTGAACGACAAGCTGGTGAGCGAAGAGGGGATCCCCTTTGAATCGATACAGGATTTTGTTCTTTTTGAGAGGGAGAAGCTTCCTGAATCCGACAAGAACAGAATGACCATGTCCCTGCGGATCGACCAGAACATTCCCATGGGTAAGGTGGATGATGTCAAGCAGGCGTTGAGACGTGCAAAGGCCTTGATCATCAACTACTCGGCCCGGAAGGAGTACAGGACCCAGGGCAGGCAGAGATAGCCTGAACTGAATCCCGCTCGCGCATTCCCCGTAGCTTTGCTGCGGGGTAAGCGAGCACAAATAAAATAATTTATGGATCGAAGATTCCTCGGAGCTTGCTCCGAGGAGCTTCAATCTCACTGTAAAGAGGGCACCATGACCAGGCTGTCCTCTTTTTTATTGATACAGGGCCGCATATAACTGGTCAACCATCTCCTGGAAGATCTCAGGCTGGCTGAACACGGAGCGCTTATTGATAAAGCGTTCGGTATGGTAGAGAAGCTTCGCCTTGTCAAGTCCGGTAAAATCCTCAATCCGGCTGTCAAAATAGAGTTCACTGATATTCTTGTCATAGAGCTTCTTCACGGAGTTCCCCAGGCCGAAAAGGAGGTAGTATTTAGAAATGGCCTTTGCAGGATTCTCGTAGTCGCAATAGATCTTATCCACATAACTCCCGTTCTCATAGATCACAACCTCCCTGACAAACCCGTCGTAGGTATAGAAGATCCATTCCCCGTGCCGTTGCTTCGTTTTCTTGAACCCCTGGTATTTGATGGTACCGTCATGGTACATCTCCATTTCGGGGAAGTAGAGTTTTCCACTGGGCGCTCTGACCTTTCCGTTGATCAGGGTCCGGTCCTCTATCCCGAAATAGGTGAGGAAGGGCATCTGCCTGATGATCTCATCGGGATTGGAAAGCTCCTCCTGTTTTTCAAAATTGGCCCCGGCAAAAACCTCCTCGGCCTGTTCAATCAGCAGCTCCTGTTCATAGATGCCGTCCTCGAAAGCCGTCCGGTCCCGCAGTTTGGTGATCAATACGCCCATATCCTGGCTGATTCCCCGGCTTATATCGTTCAGTCCCAGGGAGGTCACGATCAGCTCCTTTTCGTTCCGGTAAACACTTGAGTTCAGCTTATCATGGTAGAGGATCCTGAGGTTCTTGAAATCCTTGTACCAGCGCTGTCCCCTAACCTGGTTCCTCTCTTTGCCGTAGAGCAGTGTAACCCTCACATTCCGGTGGTCCGCCTGCTGAAGGCGCAGGATAATACTTTCATGAAGTTTAAAATCGGGGCAGAAAAAGATGATCTCGCCTGACGCTTCCGAGATCAGTCGGTCAATCTGGTAGGATACGCCTACAGAGGAGAGAAATTCAGCAGCCATGGGGTCCGTAAATAATGATTTATAATGATATACTGAAAATATGGAAAAAAGTTGCTGCTTATTTGACGAAATATCAACAGGCGTAGACCACCGGTCCGAATCCGTGATCGAACCTCATGCTCAGAGACTGAAGAATCAAAAGGTATCAGGCAGGACCGGATGGATCTTTGATCTCCACACGGGTCCTTGGAAGGCTCTGGGGATAGTTCTCCTGCAAATAGTCGATCAGCTTCTCCCGGACCAGTACCCGGAGGTCCCATGCCTTCGGTGAGTTTTCTGCACTCATCAGGGCCCTTACCTCCACAGACCTGTCGGTGGCGTTGGTCACCTGCATTACCCCCACTTTCCCGTCCCAGAGGTCTGTCCCCTTCAGAATATCCGTAAATGCCTCTCTCAGCCGATCCATGGGGACCTGATAATCGGTGTAGATAAAAACCGTGCCCAGGATGTCTGCTGACACGCGGGTCCAGTTCTGGAAAGGTTTCTCAATGAAGTAGGTGGTGGGTACGATCAGCCTTCTTTTGTCCCATATGCGGACCACCACGTAGGTCAGGTTGATCTCCTCGATCCAGCCCCATTCATTCTCCACGATCACCACATCGTCGATCCGTATCGGCTGGGTAAGGGCGATCTGGAATCCTGCCAGTATGGAACCCAGCAGTTTCTGGGCTGCAAACCCGATGATGATCCCGGCCACACCCGCAGAAGCGAACAAACTGATCCCGATCCGCCTGATCCCGTCGAATGTCATCAGGGCAACGGCAATGGCAATCACGATCACGATAAATATGATGATCCTTTCCAGCACCCTGAACTGCGTGTAGATCCTTCGTGCTTTCAGGTTATCCTCCTCACCGATATCATACTGGCGCAGGATTACCTGCCTTGCCAGTTTAATAGAACGGATAAGCAGCCATGTCACACAGAATATGATGGCCACCTTGATGAACTGGCTTACAGCGGCCGATGCATTCTCTTCCAGAATGAACAGCTCTTTAAGGAGGATAAAATCGAACAGGATGATCACAGCCAGGACCGGCTGCCTGAATCTCTTCCAGGCGAGGTTTACGATATAGTCACTTCTTTTTCTGTCGATACTTGCAAATATCCAGGAGAGCAGCCAGTAAGCTGCCAGGCTGACACCGACCACAATGATGGTTGTGATCCAGGGCGCCAGTGCAGTGTTTTCCGAAAGGGTCCACTGATCAAAAAACTGCCGGAATTTCACTATCATTTCTGAAAATATTTAATGCAAATATAGTAAGCCCTGATCATTTACAATGACTGAAGCCATCTGGCCAGCAAAACTTCGTGTACCAGATACTTACCCTCATCAAAGATGATCAGCTCATTTCTTTTAAGCATGTCCAGTGCTGTACTTACCGAACTTGTCGCCCCCAATTGGTACTTGCCGATAAAATCATTTGAGAGCGGGGTCGACAGGGGCTCTTCCTGTGCGACAGCTTTCAGAACATTCCATTGCATTTCAGAAAGAAGTCTTGTGTATTCGGAAAAGAATGGTCCCTCCTGATCGAGGATTTCACATACAACAATCTCAACTTCTTCCATGCTAACCTGGTTAAAATGGCCGTATAACTTATTACAGATCAACTGTATACAATACGTCTGCATCCGGCTCCACTCAAAAATTCTGTCCACTGCAGCAACGGTGATTCCCTTGCCTGCATGGTTGAAATGATCCCTGATGAATTCCATATAGTGCACTTTATCTATGGAATTCAATTGCATCAGTTGTGAACTTAGATAGAAGGGCCGATTCTGTTCCGAGAACATAGATACCATCATATGACGATGACTGCCGCAGAAAATGAACCGTATCTCCGGAAAAGACTGCATCCATGAACGAAACAATGATTCTCCGTCTTCACTGGAATACTGGGTTATTTGCTGAAACTCATCCAGGACAACAAGGACTCTCTTTTTTCTTGCTGCAATAAAATCTCCAATGGCCTTCAACGATTTTTCAGTATCAGTTTTCGGTCTGAAGTCCAGGCTGATTCTTGGTATCCCAGTGACCGGATCAAATGAAATCTCGAAACCTGTCGAGCCAAGCAGCTTCTGAAAAGCAAGGGAAATACCGGAACCTGTTTTTCCGTAACGGTCATAAACTGCCTGTACGATATACTGTAATGCAGTGGTTGCATTTCTGGTTCCAAGCAGATCAACATATACCGTTTCTGATCGCTTTTCCGTTTCAAGTTCAGATGTAAAACATTTAATAAGAGCTGTTTTCCCGAATCTCCTCCAGGAATAGAGGACAACATTCCTTTCATTTTCAAAGTGATCCCTGAGTTTGTTTAATTCATTTTCACGGTTACAGAAATACTCCTTCCCATAGAAGCCTGTCAGCAGAAATGGATTCTTCAGTTTTCTAACCCTCATCTTGTTGCGGATTTTACGTTACGTATAATACGTAACGCAATATACGTAATATATAAAAGCAAATCAAGGAGTAATTACTATTTTCTCATTGCTGCTTTCAAAATAGGTAGTATCAAAGTTGTATTCTTTCCAGCCATTAATGCATGAGGAAAGGAATCGCAAACCCTTCGGTTGCATCTCCATGAAAACTGCATGCCAATTGAAGAGAGGGTTTGCAGGAAATTATAGTGACCCCAGGAGGACTCGAACCCCCACCATGGGAACCGGAATCCCACGTTCTATCCTGTTAAACTATGAGGCCGTTATGGACCGCAAAGTTAATCATTTTTTAATTAAGCCCGGCCAGGATGGCCCCCGGTCCGGGCCGATGGGCACTGCCTCAAAAATGAAGACCCTTTACAAAATCCACAGTGGTCTAGACCTCATCGGGCAATTCATCCCCGGTAAACGGGGGATAGGTATCGGTCATGAACATCATGTAAAGGATCATCCTCATTTGCCAGCGCAGCTGGCCTACCACCCAGCGATGCATCATCCCGGGGTATTTGGCTGTAAACAGGACCACCCACCAGGCCAGGAATATCAGGATGCCCACGAAGAATGCCCGGAACATGAGGATAAACCCATGCGGGATATAGACATAGAAGATCCCGAAGAGGAGCCTGACCAGGGTGAGCAGCCTGCTCACCTTCTCAGGATAGGGCACCACCATATCGGTATGTTCGTCAGAGGCCTTTATCCCGAAGGCAGGGTAACCGTCAGAAACGTTGTACATCCTGGCAGACAACCTGACACTCCATTTCATCAGGCCCACCTGGAATTCAAACATGCTCTGGGGATAACGCCCCGTAAAGAGGATCACCCAGAATGCCACAAACTGAAGAACGGCACTCCATAACCCCACAAACATCAAGATAAAACCATGGGGCAGGTAGATGTAGAGCCATCCGAAAAAGGTCCTGAGCAGCAGTTCACCCCTCGAATAGCGTTCCTGGTGTTGAACGGTAAGTTTCATATCACAGCGGTTAAGTTTTTAAACGATATCAAATTCCGAAAAAATAACCTTGAAGTCAATCCTTTGTTGTGATTTAAATGCAAAAAGGTCTAATTTCGCACACTGGATCAGAATTTGACGGCATGGAGTACAAGTTTGCTGAGATTGAGAAGCGGTGGCAGGATTTCTGGGAGGAGCACCGGACCTTCAGGACCGAGGATGACTATTCAAAGCCCAAGTTCTATGTGCTGGATATGTTCCCCTATCCTTCAGGTTCGGGTCTGCACGTGGGGCACCCCGAAGGTTATACAGCCACCGATATTGTGGCCCGGTACAAGAAGATGAAAGGGTTCAATGTGCTCCATCCCATGGGCTGGGATGCTTTCGGACTGCCGGCCGAGCAGTATGCCATCGAGACCAGTACCCACCCGTCAGTCACCACCGGCAGGAATTGTGACAATTTCCGGAGGCAGATTAAATCGCTGGGACTCGGATACGACTGGGACCGTGAGATCAACACTTCCGATCCGGGCTATTTCAAATGGACCCAGTGGATCTTCATCCGACTTTATAACACCTGGTTCGACGAGCAGCTCCAGAAAGGCCGCCCCATAGAGGAACTTGAGGTTCCCCCTGAGACCAGGGCCGAAGGTGCCCTGGCGGTGCGCCGCTATACCGACCGGCACAGGCTGGCCTATTATGACGATGCCCAGGTATGGTGGTGCCCTGACTGCAGGATCGTTTGCGCCAACGAGGAGGTATTGAATGACGGTACCCACGAGAAATGCGGGAAACCCGTTGAGAAGAAGAGCCTGAAGCAGTGGATGCTGCGCATCCCCCTCTATGCAGAGCGGCTGCTGGAAGGGCTGGAAAAGGTGGATTGGCCGGATGGCGTAAAGGAGATGCAGCGCAACTGGATCGGCCGGTCCACCGGTGCCGATGTGGATTTCAGGGTGGAAGGATCGCGGGAGCTGCTCCGGGTCTTCACTACCCGTCCCGATACACTGTTCGGGGCTACCTACATGGTGGTCGCCCCTGAACATCCCCTTCTTGCGGAGCTGATCTCACCGGACCGGCAGACCGTGGCGGAACGGTATGTGGCACAGGCCAGGCTCAGGTCGGAAATGGACCGGTCCGATCTCTCCCGTGAAAAGACGGGTGTTTTCACCGGCAGTTATGCGATCAATCCGGTCAATAACCAGAAGATCCCCATCTGGGTGGCAGACTATGTGCTGATGGGATACGGGACTGGTGCCATCATGGCGGTGCCCGCTCATGACACCAGGGATTTCGAATTCGCCAATATGTTTTCCCTGCCCATCCGCTGCATCATGGATCCCCGTACGGATGACCGGGTACTCAGGCTGGAGGTCCTGAACGGCAAGGCATGCTGGACAGAGGACGGGATCTATGTGAACTCTTCAGATCCGGAAACAGGCCTGGATATCAACGGCCTTTCAAAGGAGGAGGGAATCTCAAAGACCATTTCATGGCTCCGGGCGCAGAACCTTGGCAGTGAAGCTGTCAATTACAAGATCAGGGACTGGCTCTTCAGCCGCCAGCGTTACTGGGGGGAACCATTCCCGGTGATCCACTGGGATGACGGAGAGATCACGATGCTGGAGAAGGACAGCCTGCCTCTTCTGTTGCCCGAACTGGAAAAGTATGAGCCGGGCATTGAAGGTGAATCTCCACTGTCCAATGCCGGAGAGTGGCTGGAAGTGACCGGTCCGGATGGACGAAAAGGGCGCAGGGAGACCAATACGATGCCCCAGTGGGCCGGGTCATGCTGGTATTACCTCAGGTACCTGGATCCGCAGAACAACCGGGAACCCTTCTCCAGGGAAAAGGAGAGGTACTGGATGCCGGTGGATCTCTATATTGGCGGAGCGGAACATTCAGTGCTCCACCTCCTCTACAGCCGCTTCTGGCACAAGGTGCTGTTTGACCTGGGGTTTGTCTCCACCGATGAACCTTACAGCAAACTGTTCAACCAGGGAATGATCCTGGCATTTGCCTATGAAACGGCCACAGGTGCGAAAGTACCCGCCGACCTGGTGGAGGAGCGACATGAAGAGTTCTTCCACAGGGAGACCGGCGAACCCCTGAAACAGATCGTGGCAAAGATGTCAAAATCCCTGAAAAACGTTGTGAATCCCGACGATGTGGTGGCAGGCTACGGGGCCGATTCGCTGCGATTGTACGAGATGTTCCTCGGACCGCTGGACGCGGTAAAACCCTGGGTGGAAAGTGGTGTAAAGGGTGTTTACAATTTCCTGAACAGGGTGTTCAGATTCTTTGCCGATCCCGTCCATTATGCCGATTCGGAAGAGGACCAGGAGGTGCTGGCATCACTCCATGCAACCATTAAGAAGGTGGGAGATGATATCGAAGCACTCCATTTCAACACGGCCATCTCCCAGATGATGATTTTCACAAATCACTGTATAAAGAAAGGAAAGGTATCCAGGTCAACGGCTGCTTCCTTTATCAAACTGCTGGCCCCCTTTGCCCCGCACCTGGCGGAGGAGGTCTGGAGAACGCTGGGTCATGACGGATCCATCGCCCTTTCCGGCTGGCCCGGATATGACGAACGAATGCTGCAGACGGATACGCATGAATACCCGGTGATGATCAACGGGAAGCTCCGCTTCAGGATCGTTCTTCCCCTGGACATTCCGGCGGAAGAGATCCGTGAGAAGGTCCTCTCCCATGAAACAGCCATCAAATGGACCGGGGGGAACAATCCAAGCAGGTTCATCCATGTGCACAGGAAGATCATCAACATCGTCGTATGAAGTACCGCTGGAGAGACCTGTTTTTCATGATCCCGGTGCTGGCCGGTGCTGTCATGGCCGCATACCTTGCCCCCGGGGAGCCGAACCCGTCTCCCGTGGCGGACCAGGAGAGGGATAGTGTTGAGGCCCCACTTCCTCCCCCCGCCCAAAAACTTTACGGGATCCCTGTCTCCTCCTACCAGATCAGTTCAGGCAGGATCCACTGGGGGGAATCGCTTGCAGAACTGCTCTATCCTTACGGAGTGACCCCGGGGCAGATTCACGAAATCTCACTGCTTCCAGACACTCTTCTGGATGAACGGAAGATCAAGCCGGGGAACAGCTATTCGGTCTTCAGCTCCAATGATACCACTCCGGCCTATTTTGTATATGAAAAGGATCCCCTGAACTATGTGGTTATCCGGCTCACCCCGGATTCCCTCCGGGCAGAGAACGGAAGAAAACCGCTGGAAGAGAGGCTCCTGTTTGCATCGGGGACCATCGAGTCCTCCCTCTGGGAATCGATGCTTGCCACCAGCATCAACCCGATGCTGGCGGTGGAGCTGAGCGAAATCTTTGCCTGGACCATCGATTTTTTCGGGCTCCAGCAGGGAGACCGTTACAGGGTTATTTACGTGGAATCCTTCATCGATTCCCAGTCCATAGGCATCAACCGGATCCTCGGGGCCTGGTTCTACCACAATGAAACCGATTTCTGGGGCATTCCCTTTGAACAGGATGGCCTAATCAGCTTTTATGATGAGAACGGCAACAGCCTGAGAAAGGCTTTCCTGAAAGCACCGCTTCGCTTCTCCCGGATCAGCTCAGGATTCTCCCATTCCCGGTATCACCCGATTTTGAAGATCCGCCGTCCCCACCACGGTGTCGATTATATGGCGCCGGCAGGCACTCCGGTCCATTCGGTGGGTGACGGGGTGGTTACCGCGGTCGGATATCAGAAAAACGGAGGCGGCAATTACGTCAAGATCAAACATAACAGCGTCTATTCGACCACCTACATGCACCTCAGTAAATTCGGGAAGGAGGTCAGAACGGGCCGGTACGTGAAGCAGGGTGATGTGATCGGTTATGTGGGCAGTACAGGTCTGGCCACCGGTCCGCACCTCGATTTCCGGTTTTACAGGAACGGGAGCCCGGTCAATCCCATGAAGGTGGAGGCCCCGCCGGTAGAACCAATTCATGAAGAGAACCTGCCGGCCTTTGAGATCAGGAAAAAGATCACCATGGGTGCATTAAGATTGATTTAGCAATCTTTCAACTACTTCCGGGAAGTGCCTGTATTCAAGCGCATGGATCCTTTCCGCCAGCGTTTCCGGGGTATCGTCCCCCTTCACGGAACACCTTGCCTGAAAGATCACATCTCCTTCATCATAAGCCTGGTTGACATGATGAATGGTAATTCCTGACTCTTTATCACCACTGGCAATCACCGCCTCATGCACATATCTGCCATACATTCCCTTCCCCCCCCATTTGGGCAGCAGTGCAGGATGGATGTTCACCACCCTGCCTCTATAGGCATCCAGCAAACCGGAGGGGACCAGCCAGAGAAATCCGGCCAGGACGATGAAATCGATCCCCCTCTCCTGAAGGATCCGCAGGATCTCGCCGGTATGGTAGAATTGTTCCCTGTTGAAGACGACACAATCCACATCCAGTAACCCGGCCCGCCCGATCACACCTGCCCCGGGCCGGTTGGTCAGCACCAGTTCGACCCTGCCTGCAGGATTCGTTCGAAAATACCGGATCAGGTTCTCCGCATTGGTGCCCGACCCGGAGGCGAATATGGCTATGCGCTTCATTGACATTTATTTACAGCAATGAAAAATACTGATCACGCTTGAAAATATGCCTGATATGAGCTAAAACAACGCCAAATAAAGGGCAATTTTTTGAAAATAGTCGAATTTTGCATTTCTTTGCTGCGTTAAAAATAACCATTATTATTAATTAAAATTTATAACCATGTCTGACATTGCATCACGAGTTAAAGCAATAATCGTGGACAAATTGGGAGTTGATGAGAATGAAGTAACTCCGGAAGCCAGTTTTACCAACGACCTGGGAGCCGATTCTCTCGACACAGTTGAGCTTATTATGGAATTTGAAAAGGAGTTCAACATGGGTATTCCTGATGATCAGGCTGAAAGCATTTCCACTGTAGGGGAGGCCATTAAATATATCGAAGACAACGCAGAATAGGCATTCGCCTTTCGTTCAAACATTTCCTGGTATGAGACGGGTTGTTGTTACGGGCCTGGGGGCCTTAACTCCCCTGGGACATAATATACAGGATTTCTGGACGGGTCTCGTAAATGGTGTCAGCGGGAGCGACTGGATCACCCATTTCAATACCGAAAAGTTCAAAACCAAATTTGCCTGCGAGGTCAAGAACTACGACCCGCTTGATTTCTTTGACAGGAAGGAGGCCAGAAAGCTGGACCGGTATGCGCAGTATGCCATGATCTCCGCCCATGAAGCATTCCTGGATGCCGGGCTGGATGTATCAGATCATGACAGGGACAGGGCGGGTGTTATCTGGGCATCCGGGATCGGAGGCATTGAGACATTCAAGCTTGAGATAGAGGAGTACCTGGGGGCTGACCGGACGCCGAGGTTCAGCCCTTTCTTTATTCCCAAAATGATCTCCGATATTGCAGCCGGTATGCTCTCCATAAAATACGGCTTCAGGGGTCCCAACTATGCAACCGTATCAGCCTGTGCATCCTCCACCAATGCGATCATTGATGCCTTTAACCTGATTCGCCTCGACATGGCAGACCTCTTTATTACAGGGGGATCAGAGGCAGCCATCAACGAAGCGGGTGTGGGAGGATTCAACTCCATGCAGGCAATTTCCACCAATAATGCGAATTATAAAAGAGCGTCCAGGCCCTTCGATGTGGACAGGGACGGATTCGTGATCGGGGAAGGCGGCGGAGGCCTCATCATTGAAGAACTGGAGCATGCCCGGAAGCGAGGTGCAAGGATCTATGCCGAACTGATCGGAGGAGGCCTTTCAGCCGATGCGTACCATCTTACCGCACCCCATCCGGAAGGTGAAGGTGCCGTGCTGGTCATGTCCCATGCACTCAGGGATGCAAAGATCGGTCCCGGGGAAGTCGATTATATCAACGTACACGGAACAGCCACTCCGCTGGGCGACCTCTCGGAGACCAGGGCCATTAAAAAGGTGTTTGGGGACCATGCGTACAAACTGAACATCAGCTCCACCAAATCGATGACAGGTCACCTGCTCGCTGCTGCCGGAGCTGTCGAATCAATTGTGGTGATCAAATCGATCTTAGAGGGAGTGATCCCTCCCACCATCAACCTGGATGTCCTGGACCCCGAGATTGACCCTAACCTGAACCTTACACCGAACCGGGCACAGAAACGCGAAGTCAATGTGGGCATGAGCAATACTTTCGGGTTCGGTGGTCACAATACCTCGGTGATTTTCAAAAAGTTTAACGGCTAGCGGGTTGAGAGAACGCAGGTTCTATTTTCAACTTGTCCGGATGCTGGGATTCCTGCCTCGCAGGCTCTCCTGTTATAAGCTTGCCTTCCTGCCCAGGTCAGCCACCGCCGGCCAGGACCGGGGCATGACGATCAACAATGAACGCCTTGAATACCTGGGGGATGCTGTTCTGGATGCCATTGTGGCCGATTACCTGTTTAAACGGTTCCCCGAGGGCGATGAAGGGTTTATGACCAAGCTCCGGGCACGTATAGTGAAACGAAAGAACCTGGACTACCTGGCTTCAAGGATGGAGATCCCTTCCATGATCCGGAGGGGGGTCCTTCCCGGGAATAAATCCAAGCACCTCTTTGGCAATACACTGGAGGCACTGATGGGTGCCATTTACCTGGACCGTGGATACGGTAAAACCCGCAGTTTCTTTGTAAGAAAGATCATGCAGAAACACATTGACCTGGTACAGCTGGTCAAAAAGGATCCCGATTACAAAAGCAGGGTGATTGAATGGGCCCAGAAGAACCGGGTTGAGGTGATATTTGAGAGCAAGGAGGAACACAGATCAAGTCTGAAAACACCATCATTCATCTCCAACATCCTGCTGAACGGAGAGAAGAAGGGTACCGGCAGGGGGGGCGTCAAAAAGGAGGCCGAGCAGCTGGCAGCGAAACAAGCACTCTCTTCCATCCAGACAGGTTAGGCTATGGCTGTAAAGAAACACAAGCTGGATGTCGCTATTGAGGAGGATTTCTGCCTGCTGGGAATGGTCACCGACGAACCCGATTACAGGCTGTGCTGGATGATCAACCAGGCCCTCGGGGCTGATTTCCGGAAGCTGGATGACCTGGAACTGTATCACAGGAAACTGGACCGGGAACAGGTTTTTTCCATCTTCGGATACACGGATGAAGAGTCACTGCTCACCTACCGTATTATCAGGAACAGGACCGATCAGGGGTTCTTCCTTGATGAACTGAAGAATCTTGATTACCTGGTCCACATACAGGGTGAGATCACTCCTGAGAAGATCACCATATTCCTGCAGGGTGCCGGTGCCGTCAAGGGAGTAAGGTTGTGTGTGCCGGTGGACCTGAAAAAGATCCGCAACAAAGAGAGGCTTTCGCTCTGGTGATCCGGTCAGAATAACCAGCGGAGGAGGGGAAAGAATACCGAATATACCGGAAGCTCCTGGTAATTCTGGAAACCCTCCCTGTACAGGCCGTCCAGGACCCTGCCCTGCCTGATCAGCGGGCGGAACAACCAGCGGTAGAAGGGAAAGAAGCCCATCACCAGGTCAAAGACCATGTCAAGCAGAAAGAGCAGTCCGGCCACCACCAGGTAAATATAGCCGGTGGTCCGGATATTGAACCCCGGTCCCACCACGCTGATCATATAGAGGGCAATGAGCCAGATCATCCCTTTCAGGATCAGTCCGGGTGTGAACAGGTATGATACCTTGGACCGCACCCCGGCGATTCCCAGGATGCACGCCGAGATAAGGCCCCCTGCCACCATGCCGGCAACAAACCTCCACAGCACACTGTCGACCGGGAAGAAGAGCATGAAACCCGTTATGCAGGCGATCTTTGCAAAAGATGAGACTTTGTGAAAATAGTGAGCCCTGGCGCTCCTCGGGATCACCACCCGTTTTACCTTGTTGTTATACCCGGCCACATGATTCAGTACCCCGTAGGACCTGGTCTTCACCTCCAGGGTTTTCAGCAGTTCAATGCGGTAAGGCTTCCCCCCTGCCATGGCATTGCGACGATAACAGCAGCGGTCTCTGCTCTTGCCTTCAGGCTGCATCCTGAAGAACCTGGCCACATCCCTCCAGGTTGCATCGAATTTCCCCAGCCGGAACCAGTTGCTTCTGCGCTGATACATGTAGACCACCAGGAAAATCCCCACAACCAGAAAAATGACCGTTCCTGCCAGGCTTGCAGGGTCCACAAGGATGGCGATCAGTATGGGCCCCACAATGGCTGCAGTGGCAAATACCAGGGTGAATCCGTGGAGCATGTATTTCAGCAACAGCAGCGGATCGTGCCATTCAGGACTGTTGAAGAACTCCTCCTCCCTTCTCTTCTTTTCCCATCTGGCCCTGGCCTGCCGGTGCATCCGCTCCTTCTCCCTGCGGAATATCTCCCTGGCCATGGCATCGTCATAGGCAGCCCCTGCATCCTCAGCTTTGTCCTGGTGCTTCAGCAGGTATTCATATGCTGTATTGATCTCGCGGAACTTCTGCTCTGCATCCGGAGCATGGTTCAGGTCGGGATGGTACTTCAGGGCCAGCCTCCGGTAGGCAGCCTTGATCTGTTTTTCGCTGGAACCGGGAGGTACACCCAGTGTTCTGTGATGGTCTTTGGTGATCAAAGGGTCATCATTTCCTGCAAGTTATCCAATCCCTCCTAACCGCCCAAAAAAAAGCTGTCCGCCGGGAGGACGGACAGCCTTTCAATCAACCCTAAAACTAAACCAAATTGCCTGCTACTACTTGTCTTGTTCTTCTTTCTTTACCTTTTTCTTCACCACTTTCCCGTCCTCTTTCATCCGGACGGTCACCGTGGCGGATTCCTGGGCCGAAAGGGTGCTGGTCAGCATAAATGCCGCCGCAAGGAGGACCGTTGAGGCATTGCTGACGCTTTTCATCGGTGGTCGGGTTTGATTACAGGTCAAATCTATTTCAGATTATCGTTACATAGATTTAAAGGATGTTAAAGATTGTTAAATCGCTCTGTGTGAAACAATGAGCGTTCCTATCTTTGGACCATGAGCCGAACCGTATTATGGATAATGACCATTTTCCTCAGCCTGGCCATGGTCGCACTTGTGGGTGTCCAGGCTTACTGGTTCAAGAACTCCATTGAGTCCCAGGAGCGCCAGCTTGGACTGGTGGTTAAACAGGTCCTGGAGGAGATCTCCACTGAAATGGTTCAGAATGAGACGGTTATGACCATCCTGGAGGAGATCCAGCCCCCTGTGGTCAGCCACCAGAGCAGAGCCATCTGGAATTTCCGGATAGACGCACGGAGCACGGTCGGGGAGAGCGGTCCGGGGAAGGAGCTTCCGGCAGAGGATCTATATCCTCAATCATTGAAAAACAGGAAACTGGAGGTGATTGACGACACGGTCGTGGTGATCCTGGGAGAGGATGAGATGCTCAGCGACACCATCCTGATCTCGGCCATGAATGCTGAACAGATCAGGATGGAACTGACAAAAACCTGGGAGGAGCAGGAGGTTTTCGTGGACAGGATCGTTCGCAGGATGCTGGAGGAGGAGGAGGGTATCGAGGACCGCATTACAGAATCCCAGGTGAGGGACCTTCTGACCAGTCATTTAAAGGAAAAGGGAGTGGATATGCCTTTTGAATATGCAGTGTACGAGGAGGGTAAACAGCCCATCTACCAGTCAGACCACTTCAACGAGTACGAGGAGTGCAGCTATTACCGGGAATCCCTGCTGCCCGGAGGCATTTTCCACAGGCCCACTTTTATCAGCGTCTACTTCCCGGGAGAGAAAAGGCACTTTTTGAAATCAATGGGTATCATGGGGGGGACTTCCGTACTGATCACCCTTTTTGTGCTTTCCCTCTTTTCCCTGTCGCTCTACATTATCTTCAAGCAGAAAAAGCTGGCTGAAATGAAGAACGATTTCGTGAACAATATGACCCATGAGCTCAAAACACCCATATCCACCATCAGCCTGGCCTCCCAGATGCTTAATGACAGGAGTATACCGGATGAGCAGAAGAACCTTTCACAGATCTCCCGGATCATCCAGGCCGAAAGCAGGCAGCTGGGATTCCAGGTGGAGAGGGTTTTGCAGATGGCCATCTTCGATCACGGCCAGCTCAAACTGAAGCTGGAGGAGATCGACCTGCACGAGCTGATAGAGACCGTGGCCCAGAATTTCCTGCTTCAGATAGAAAAACGGAATGGCCTGCTGGAATTCCTTCCCGAGGCTGAAGTGTCATTCATCAAGGGCGACAGCATGCATCTCACCAACGTGGTTTCCAACCTGATTGAGAATGCCATGAAATATACAAACCAGGTTCCCCGGATCCGGATCACCACCCGGAATGAGGGCCGCTCCGTCATTATGTCGGTGAGCGATAACGGGATCGGGATCAGCAAAGAGGACCAGAAACGGATCTTCGATAAATTCTATCGTGTTCCAACGGGAAATGTCCATGATGTGAAAGGTTTCGGGCTGGGACTCAGTTATGTAAAGCTGATCGTGGACCATCACCACGGTACCATCCGTTTAAAAAGCGAACCTGGAAAGGGGTCCAGATTCGATATTCACCTACCTTTGCTGGAAGAATAATACCCCAAATCAGAGATGAACGAGATAAAACACCGGATTTTGCTGGCGGAAGACGATGAGAACCTGGGTTCCCTGCTCCAGGAGTACCTCCAGGCCAAGAACTATGAAGCGGACTGGGTGACAAACGGAGAGAAAGCCTTCCGGCATTTTGAACAGTTCCATTATGACCTTTGCCTGCTGGATGTAATGATGCCGGTGAAGGATGGGTTCACTCTCGCTGCAGAGATCCGCATGCTGAACAGTGAAATCCCCATTATATTTCTTACGGCAAAATCGATGAAGGAAGATGTGCTGGAGGGATTCTCCCTGGGCGCAGACGACTATATTACCAAGCCCTTCAGCATGGAGGAGCTGCTCTTCCGGATCGAGGCGATCCTCAGAAGGACCAAGGGAACCAGGGGCGGGGATGCACATATCTGGGAGATAGGGTCCTTTGTTTTCGATTTCAAGAAGCAGTCGCTCACCGGTACGGGAACCGTGCAGAAGCTGACCACCAAGGAGTCGGAATTGTTGAAACTCCTGTGCAACAACATCAACCAGGTCCTTGAGAGGAATTTTGCCCTCAAGGCCATATGGATTGATGATAACTACTTCAATGCCAGGAGTATGGACGTGTATATCACCAAGCTGCGCAAATACCTGAAAGCCGATCCCAATGTGCAGATCATCAATGTGCACGGCAAGGGTTACAAGCTGGTGGTGGACGATGCCTGAGGATGCCTAATCGAGTTTCAGAACGGCCAGGAAAGCGGACTGCGGCACTTCGATGTTCCCGACCTGGCGCATCCGTTTCTTACCCTTCTTCTGCTTTTCGAGCAGTTTTCGCTTCCGGGTGATGTCTCCTCCGTAGCACTTGGCGGTCACATCCTTCCGCACGGCTTTCACGGTCTCCCGGGCAATCACCTTTGCCCCGATGGCGGCCTGGATGGCCACCTCATACTGCTGCCTGGGGATCAGTTCTTTCAGCTTGACGCAGATCCTTCTCCCGAAATCATAGGCATTGTTGCGGTGGATCAGGGTGGAAAGTGCATCCACCATCTCACCGTTCAGCAGGATATCCAGTTTCACCAGGTCGGCCTTCCGGTACCCGTGGGGATGGTAATCGAAAGAGGCATATCCTTTGGAAATGCTCTTCAGTTTGTCATAGAAATCAAAGACAATCTCCGCCAGCGGCATTTCAAAGGTGAGTTCCACCCGGTTGCTGGCCAGGTATATCTGGTTTTTCAGGGTCCCCCTTTTATCCAGGCACAGCTTTATGATGGGGCCGACATATCCGGCCTTGGAGATTACCTGTGCGTTGATATATGGCTCCTCGATATGCTCGATGGCTGTGGCCGCTGGCAAACCGGAAGGGTTATGCACCTCGATCACCTCCCCTCTGGTGGTCATCACCTTGAACGAGACATTGGGAACGGTGGTGATCACATCCATGTTGAATTCCCTGTCGAGTCTTTCCTGGACGATCTCCATGTGCAGCAGTCCCAGGAAACCGCAACGGAACCCGAATCCCAGCGCAGCCGAGGATTCAGGGATAAAGGTGAGCGAGGCGTCGTTCAGCTGCAGCTTTTCAATGGATGATCTCAGGTCCTCGTAATCGTCAGCATCCACCGGGTAGATCCCTGCAAAAACCATGGGCTTCACATCCTCAAACCCGGCGATGGCCTTGTTGCTGGGACGGTCCACATGGGTGATGGTATCACCCACCTTGACCTCCTTCGAGGTTTTGATGCCCGAGATGATGTAACCCACATCCCCCACGGAAAGCACATCCCTGGGTTCCGTCCCCAGCTTCAGCACCCCGATCTCATCCGCATCGTACTCTCTGCCTGTGGCAATAAACTTCACCCTATCCCCTTTCCGGATCGTGCCGTTCATGATGCGGAAGTAGGCGAATATCCCCCGGTAGGAGTTGAATACCGAATCAAAAATAAGCGCCTGCAGCGGGGCTTCCGGGTCCCCTTCAGGCGGAGGGATGCGCCGGATGATCGCTTCCAGGATCTCATCCACCCCCTGGCCCGTTTTCCCGCTGGCCTCGATGATCTCCTCCCTCTGGCACCCGAGCAGGTCCACGATCTGGTCCTTCACATCCTCAGGCATGGCACTGTCCATGTCCATTTTGTTCAAAACAGGGATAACCTCCAGGTCATGGTCGATGGCCTGGTAGAGGTTGGAGATGGTCTGGGCCTGTATGCCCTGCGTGGCATCCACCACCAGCAAAGCGCCCTCACAGGCTGCAATGGAGCGGCTCACCTCATAGGAGAAATCCACATGGCCCGGTGTATCAATCAGGTTCAGGAAATATCTGCCGCCTTCATGCTCGTGTACCATCTGCACGGCGTGGCTCTTGATGGTGATCCCCCGCTCCCTCTCCAGTTCCATGTCATCCAGCACCTGGTCCTGGAAATCCCGCTCATTCAGGGTGCCGGTCCTCAACAGCAACCTGTCAGCCAGCGTGCTCTTCCCATGGTCGATGTGGGCGATGATGCAGAAGTTCCGGATCTTGTCCATCTGGGAATGCTCCCCTTTTCCGGCTCAAAGATAGCAATCTCAGTGACATTGGAATCCGGCGTATCCTCATGGTCTGACCCACAGTGCCCCGGTTGCATTCGAAATCAGAATTGCATATTACCCGGAGAGTGAATCAAACAGGTGAGATTTGAATAATCTTCTTTTATGGAGGAAATAGGATAGAGAAGTAGAAAGGACACCCATCCCGTATTTGACAGACCGGATAAAATTGATCGAGGATGCTTCATTGAAATATTTGGTCGGACAGGTGATCTCGGCAATTTCATAACCCAGAAAGAATATTTGCGCCAATAACTGGTTGTCGAATACGAAATCATCCGAATTCCTCTCGAAGTCGATCCTCTCCAGCACCTCTTTTGCATAGGCCCTGTACCCTGTATGGTATTCTGACAGTTTCTGCCCCATAAGCATGTTCTGTATCAGCGTCAGGATCCGGTTTGCCATGTATTTATACAAAGGCATGCCACCTTTCAGGGCTCCTCTTCCAAGGATCCTGGAACCTAAAACCACACTGTAAACACCATTTGCGATAAGATAGCACATGGAGGGCAATAGTTTCGGTGTATACTGATAATCAGGGTGAAGCATTACAATAATATCAGCCTTCAACTCGAGTGCCCGGTGATAGCAGGTTTTTTGATTTCCGCCATAACCCAGATTCGATTCATGCTGAATAATCTCCCTGATCCCAAGCTTTCTGGCAATTTCGATGGTGTTATCAGTGCTGCCATCATCCACAAGTATGATCTCATCCACGACACCTTTTGGAATTTCATGAAAGGTCTGTTCCAGGGTCGACCCGGCATTAAATGCCGGAAGCACCACTGCAATTCTTTTGTTCTCAATCATGAAGAGTAATTCATAAGCAATGTTCGAATATACTTCAATCCGGTCTATTCTGCTATTGCTATTTTACCTTTCTTGAATTCGTGATCGACAATTCTTCCTTCAGCATTGGGCATGAGAATATGGTTTCATGGATGAACCAGTGCTAATGTCCAGGAGTAATTCGCGGAAAATCCGATCTGTCTGCCAGGCATAGCTATTCCAGCCAGCCGGATCCATAAAGGCCAAAAAACGAAAAATAGTTAAATTAGGAAATTCTATTGGTCTTTTCATCAGCATATGAAACCATACTTTACAATAGGTAAATCACTTAAGTGTTTCAAGGATATTCTTGCCCATAAGAGTGTTACGTTTTTCCCGAAATATTCGCCCATTGTTCTGCTGATCATCATCCTTTGTTTTGCATACTTCTATAACTACCAGGAGATATTGACATTAAGACCTCAAGGCCCTCACCAGTGGAGGCAGTGTGACTGCCTTTCCATTACGTCAAAATTCTACCTGAACGAATCCAGTTTTTTCCAGCCGGAGGTATACAATCTCCTTCATGATAATGAAGGCAAGACAGCGAGCGATTTTCCGCTGGTGTATTACATCGTATCTTTATTGTGGAAAATATTCGGGAAACATGAATGGATCTACCGGTTGCTCAATTTTATACTGAGCATATTCGGCATGCTGGCATTGCTAAGGATTTTTGAAGGCTTCCTGAAAGAATCATTCTGGAGCCTGTTTTCAGTTGGGATACTATTCACATCAGGAATTTATGTATATTATTCCCTGAACTTTCTGATGAATACTACTGCCCTGAACATGGTTTTCATAGGGTGGTATTTCTTCTTCAGGTATTATAGAAACGGACACAGCAAACACCTTTATTTTACCTTCATATTCTTCCTGCTCGGGGGTCTTCTGAAGATGTCATCCCTGATCAGCTTTATTGCACTTTGCGCGCTTTTTACTTTTGAATGGATCGGAGTGTTTCAAAGAAAAAGTCGTGAAATAATCTTCAGGAACAAGCTGGCGTTTTTGGCATCAGCATTTATCGTGTCAGTGATCATTGTTCTCTGGCTTCTTTACATCAGTTCCTACAATCAAGAGCATAACAGTGGGGTGTTTCTTGTGGGAATCCTCCCAATCTGGGAGCTTTCCCGTGATGAGATTTCTGGTATCATAGATAATATCCGGCATATTTGGCTTGAAGAGTATTTTTACAACCCTATCCATTACCTGTTGATTTCGTGCCTGCTTTGCATCTGGGGTTTTTTTAAAAGATCAAACAGGACGCTTCTGATCTTAACTTCTTTGATCGCCATTGGTTTTGCGGGGATCGTTCTTCTGTTCTTCTCCCCGTTAGGACAGCATGACTATTATGTGATTGATCTTCTGATCTTGTCCGTTTTCATCATGCTAACTTTCTTTGCGATGGTTCTGGGGAACAGATCCAGGTACCGGATTATTGATCTTAGCATCCTGAAAGTACTTGCCCTGGCTTTATTAATCCTGAGTATGCTGCATGCCTCTGAGGGACAGGAAAATAGGTTCACTGGCTGGATGAACCAGCAACACACGACAGAATTCTATGGATATGCAACCATAGAACCCTATTTGGATTCCCTCGGGATCAGCTGTGATTCAAAGGTTATTTCAATGAATGATCCTTCGATCAACATTACACTTTACCTTATGAACCGACAGGGATGGAGCAAATATGGCACCAACATGCATGACAGTACAGCCATTGCACATAGAATAGAGATGGGGGCCGAGTACCTGTTGCACCATAAAGAGATCGATTTTGCATCTGAACCCCATTGGTCCTGCTTCATAGAAAAAGAAGTGGGCAAATACGAAAATATAACCATTCATAAGATTGGGTTCCCTGATGATCAGATAAGTGAACCCCTGCCTGATCCCAGTCGATAACCCATACTGCCAGACCGCATTCGCTATCCGGAAATTAAGGCCCTATCGGGGATGCCCGTATAATTGACATTACTGTTTTTATTAATACAAGAATTCCGGATAACAAATATATTTAGCTTAATTTGGCTATTGGT
Source organism: uncultured Bacteroides sp. (assembly GCA_964467775.1). Taxonomy (GTDB): domain Bacteria; phylum Bacteroidota; class Bacteroidia; order Bacteroidales. Next base: position 23,642 of record CAYXUD010000113.1, read on the forward strand.
CTTGGCAACCGATGTGGCTCTCAAGTTTACTGGAGGGTATATTTTTCAGTATGCGGTAACAATTAAGAACTTTTACAATATGAGGGCAATATTAAGTTACTTGACAATTTTATTGATCTCCCTTACTGCATGTATAAAGGATGATGATAAACCATCAGGCTTTCTGATTACCGGAGTGTCTGACCAGAATGTTGTGATACACGATATCGATCCGGATACCCTGTTAACCTCTTTTGAAGTAATTACCTCCTATGATTTGGATGTAAGCGGTGATGAACTGAATGATCTGAATCTCTCTGTCCGTAACCAATACATGTATGGTGGAATGGTATTGTGGAAATCCGAACTTAAAATTCAAACTCTGAATACCGGGACTTATATTGTTGCAGATTCAGTTTATCCCCTGGTCTTTGACCATGGCGATACAATATCCTTGGACGACTCCTGGGTAAACGGGGAACTGCTCCTTCTGAAGTCATCAGAGGGGTGTTGCCCGCCAACTGGGGTAAGCTTTCATGAAGGTCTGTGGAAAGAGAAAAAAGAAAACTACGTCGGTTTTAGGTATGATGACTGTCTGGGATGGTTAAAAATTGGAGTTCCAGGGTATACATCAATAATCATATATGAATATGCAATTCAGCAGTAACATATTCATTTATAGATGAATATAAGGCTTATACTAATATTGGCAGGTTTCCGGTGTTTTATGCTGAATGCACAAACTCCATCAAGTGATCCTCATTGGGAATTAATTCATGATTATGATTTCGACTCGATCGATACAACAGAGTGGCATGTATTTGACAACTATGATCACAGTGCCCATATACAGGTACCCGAAAGTCCATTGCGTGATCTTATTTTTCTGAGTAAGAGCTCAAACGTAAGAACGGAAGAAAGTGAACTCGTCATTGAGTTGATTAAGGAGAAATTTTCATGTCCAAAGTCAGCTCGCCATGAACATGGCTGTTCAGCGCAAGCAGAAACAGGGGACCGCTATCATTATACCTCCGGATATGTGCAGTCGATCCAGGACTATCTGTATGGTTATATCGAAGCCAGAATTAAATGCCCCAATGATATCGGTTTAAATACAGCATTCTGGACATTTGTAAATAACGGACAACCATATAGTGAAATAGATATTTTTGAATTACTTCCTGGCGCATTTATAAATGGCAGCTACCATGATGAAAATGTAATGTCAAGTAATATTCACTGGCTGGATTCAGCGGGAATTGTCAGGACGGATTTTCGAACATATGGTATAGATGACTATACGGACTATCATACTTATGCAGTTGAATGGACACCTGATAAAATAATACTCTATGTAGATGGAAAGGTTGTGCGAAATTCAATAAATCAGGGTATTGTATATTCAAGTCACCTCATATTCGATGTTGGATTCAGTGGCTGGAAAGATCCTATTATAACTTCTTCTCATGTAAAAATGCTGGTTGACTGGGTCAGAATCTATGCACTTAGAGATGATTGTGAAAAGAGCATAGATACTTGTTCATATGATTTCTCCTCCCATGACAACAGGGTAAAAAAGGACATTATCATTGGCGGTGGTGGTTGTGAAAACAGGATTTCTCCATGGCAAAGAGTTGTTTTACGGGCTACTGACGGGATTGAAATAAAAGGAGATTTCACTGTACCGCTGGGGGCTGAGTTCTATGCGGATGTAAATCAATGCATCGAGTAGGGAGCAGAAAATTATTAAGATAATTTTCTGCGGCCCTCTCACACCACCATACGTACGGGTCCGTATACGGCGGTTCCTGTAATTAATAATGTCATCAGCTTGAAACCATCAGTCTGAGCAGAGAGACAAGGTTCAGGCTAGCAAAATAGGAGCTTGGGAGGACAAGATTCATATGACTCGCTCCCGAGTTTCACTAAGGCCCCCTTTCATTGTATGCACATTGCATAGCACGGTCGTGGGCAAAGCCCGCGGCCACGAAGCGTTTGTACCTAGTCCGGGGGCACTTCCATTGACGCCAGATGATCAGCCGAAGTCTCCGCCGGATCCAGGAGTCCAGTTCTTCGGCCATTTGCTTAGCTTTGCATGACCGGTAGTAATTGGCCCAACCTCTCAGGAAGGGATTGAGGTGTTTAGTGATGAACCAATATAGGTTCATCCCTCTGCCTTTCCTGACCAGAGATTTGATCCTCTTACGGAACCTTGTCCGGACTTCTTTGGGAACTGTAAATCTGGCTTGTTCACCCGGAAGGAACCCGAAGCCCAGGAACCTGAGTTTATGGTATCGTATGATCTGACTTTTCGAGCGGTTGATCCTAAGTTTCAACTTCTTCTCGATAAAATCGACCACCGAGTCATAGACTCGCTGGG
>CAYXUD010000114.1:0-21343 GCA_964467775.1 uncultured Bacteroides sp.
TCTCAAAGAAAATGGGCACAAACATGATCAGGTGCGGCCTGATCTCGGAGAAAGCCTGCAGGATCACCGGCGTGGCGGGCAGCTTGCCCAGGATGGTCACATGGACCCCCACCGCCAGGGGATAGAGAAAGTCAAAGGCGCAGCCGTAGCAGTGTGCCAGGGGAAGGATGGCAAGCATGCGCTCACCCGCATTCAGCTCAATGGCACGCATGGCAAATTCCACATTCCCTGCCAGGCTGTTCGCTGAAAGGACCACGCCCTTGCTGAACCCCGTGGTCCCCGAGGTGTAATTGATCTCAACCACTTCGCTGTTGTCCACTTCCGCATATTTCATATGCTCCCGCGTATAGGCACCCTTGTACCGTGTGTCGAAGAGTCCGTCAATATCATCGAATGCTTTCCTGAACCTTTCAGAAGGCCGGGCGGAGAGGATCTCGAAATCATCCAGTGAAAGGATGGCCCCCACCCCTTTCATCTCATCTTCCGAAAGGGTTTCCATGATCTGCCTGTCCGTAAAAAGCATCACCGAATCTGAATGGTTGATGATGGCATGGGCGTCACCGGGTTTGAAGTCGGCAAGGATCGGGACAGCCACTGCACCATAGGTGAATACGCTCAGGAATGAGATGCACCAGTTGGCGGAGTTCTTTCCAAAGAGTGCGATCTTATCCCCCCTTTTAATGCCCAGCCCCTCATAGAGCAGGTGCAGCCTGGCCACCTGCCTGGCCACCTCCCCGTAGGTATAGGAGATCCCCTTGTAATCGGAAAGGGCCTGGAGCTCCCAGTTCTCGGCAAAGCTCTTCTCGTAAAGCCTGATGAAATTCTGCTGGATCATAGCCGGTCAGTTTTAGTTTATCTAAATATAGGAAATCCTTCCCAATGTTTAAAAACTCTTCATTCATTCAGTTTGCTATCTTTGCGGCATGATCCATTTCTTTCAGCTCCGGGACCGGGCGATCATTGCACTGGAGGCCTCCTCCAATCCTGACGCTGCAGCCATGGAAAAGCTGGAGTGGCTGTTTGGACAGGCCACCTGCCTGGCAGCTGAAAGGGTGGAAGGCTCCTTTGTGGGACCCCGCAGGGAGATGGTGACACCCTGGAGCACCAATGCCGTGGAGATCACGCAGAACATGGGTATTCCGGGGATCAGGAGAATTGAGCAGTTCTTCAGGGCCCGTGGGAGGAATGCCGCGTATGACCCGATGCTCCAGGCACTCTATCACGGGCTCGGGCAGGACCTCTTCACCATTGAAAGGAGGCCCGATCCTGTCACCCGGATCTCCGATATTGCTGCCTATAACCGGGCTGAAGGACTGGCCCTGAGCCAGGAGGAGATTGAATACCTCGAAGGCCTGAGCAGAAGGATCGACCGGGATCTTACTGACAGCGAGGTCTTCGGGTTTTCCCAGGTGAACTCGGAACACTGCCGCCACAAGATCTTCAACGGCACCTTTATCATCGACGGGGAGGAGCAGGGGTCCTCCCTGTTCCAGCTGATCAAGCGGACCACCCTGGCCAATCCCAACCATGTGGTATCGGCCTACAAGGACAACTGTTCCTTTGTCCGCGGTCCGGTCATCGAGCAATTTGCCCCGGCCACCCAGGACGGTCCGGATTGGTTCACGGTCACCGACACCGGGACGGTCCTCTCCCTGAAAGCGGAGACCCACAATTTCCCCACCACCGTGGAACCTTTCAACGGGGCCTCCACAGGCACCGGGGGGGAGATCAGGGACCGGATGGGCGGCGGGAAGGGGTCCATCCCCATGGCGGGGACAGCGGTCTATATGACCTCCTACCCCAGGCCGGGAGAGGGCACGCACGGGGAGAGACGGGTGGAGGGCAGGGCTTGGGAGCAGGCCATGCCCCCGAGGCCCTGGCTTTACCAGACCCCGGAGGAGATCCTGATCAAAGCCTCCAACGGGGCCAGTGACTTCGGGAACAAGTTCGGGCAGCCCCTGATCTGCGGGAGCCTGCTCACCTTTGAACACGGGGAGCAGGGAAGGGTGTACGGCTATGACAAGGTGATCATGCTTGCCGGGGGCATCGGTTTTGGAAAGATCTCCGATGCCGAAAAGGCCATCCCCGAAAAAGGGGACCTGGTGGTCCTGCTCGGGGGGGACAACTACCGCATCGGTATGGGGGGCGGGGCAGTTTCATCCGTGGATACCGGGGAGTACGGGAATGCCATCGAGTTGAACGCCGTCCAGCGTGCAAACCCCGAAATGCAGAAAAGGGTCTACAATGCCATCAGGGCCCTGTCCGAATCGGCAAGAAATAGCATCGTGAGCATCCATGACCACGGGGCCGGAGGGCACCTGAACTGCCTCTCCGAACTGGTGGAGGCCACCGGGGGGATCATTTACCTTGACCGGCTCCCCGTGGGCGACCCGACCCTTTCGGCAAAAGAGCTGATCGGGAATGAATCCCAGGAACGCATGGGGCTGGTGCTGAAACCGGAGGACCTGGATGAACTGGTCCGGATCGCAAACAGAGAACGGGCCCCCATATACATCATCGGTGAAATCACCGGAGATCACAGGTTTGTTTTTTACAACCAGAAGAGCGGTGAGAAACCGATGGACCTGGAGCTGGCCGATATGTTCGGGAACCCGCCCCGTACCATCATGCAGGACCGTTCCATCGAGGTTTCCTGGCAGGAGCCAGAGGCTGATCCGGCCTCCCTGGCCCGCTGCCTGGAGGGTGTCATGCAACTGGAAGCAGTGGCCTGCAAGGACTGGCTCACCAACAAGGTGGACCGCTCCGTCACCGGGAAGATCGCCCGCCAGCAGTGTGCCGGGCCGCTGCAGCTCCCGCTGAACGACCTGGGTGCCGTGGCCCTCGACTACCGGGGGGTGCACGGATATGCCACCTCCATCGGACATGCACCGGCAGCGGGACTGGTGGACGCTGCCGCGGGAAGTGTACTGGCCATTGCAGAGGCCCTTACCAACCTGGTCTGGGCGCCCATGCCTGACCGTATCAGGAGTGTTTCCCTGTCGGCCAACTGGATGTGGCCCTGCAGGAACGAGGGGGAGGATGCCAGGCTTTACCGTGCCGCCAGTGCCGCCAGTGATTTTGCAACGGAACTGGGCATCAATATTCCCACGGGAAAGGACTCCCTCTCAATGACGCAGAAATATGACGACAGGGTGGTCTACGCCCCGGGGACAGTGATCATCTCCGCCGCAGGGGAGGTGACCGATATCAGGAAGATCGTGGAGCCGGTTCTGGTGAATGATCCCGGCTCCCGGATCATCTACATAGACCTCTCCGGGGACGGGTTCAGGCTTGGCGGAAGCTCATTGGCCCAGACCATGAACCGGCTGGGAACCGAAGCCCCGACCGTGCCGGATGCTGCCTATTTTGTAAAGACCTTTAACCTGCTGCAATCCCTTGTTGAAGCCGGTTGGATCATGGCGGGCCATGATGTGTCGGCGGGGGGACTGATCACCACACTGATGGAGATGTGCTTCGCCAATACCTCCGGAGGCATGGAGGTGGATATCTCGGGCATTCCCGGAGAGACCATCCCCGTTCTCTTCAGCGAGAAACCCGGTGTGGTGATCCAGGTCAGGAATGTTCACGAGATCACCGGGCTGCTGGAGCGGGAGGCGGTCCTCCACCATGTGATCGGGAGGCCCATCGGGGAGAGGGATATCCAGCTCCGGAGCGGCAACCTGGCAGAGAGCCTCCCGATAGACCACTACCGCGACCTGTGGTTCCGCACCTCCTACCTGCTGGACCGGAAACAGTGCGGGGAGAAGCTGGCGAAAGAGCGGTTTGACCATTACAGGGACCATGCGCTTCGCCTGGAACTCGGGAGCTTCCCCGGGACCTTTGCAGCACTGGGTGTGGATCCCGGCCGGAGGTCCGCCAGCGGTACCCGGGCTGCCATCATCCGGGAAAAAGGGGTGAACGGGGACCGGGAGATGGCTTATGCCCTCCACCTGGCCGGATTCGATGTGAAGGACGTGCATATGACCGATCTGGTCTCGGGCAGGGAGACCCTGGAGGAGGTCAGCATGATCGTCTTTGTGGGAGGCTTCTCTAACTCGGACGTGCTGGGTTCGGCCAAAGGGTGGGCCGGTGCATTCAGGTACAATGAAAAGGCCCGGATCGCCCTTGAGGGATTCTACGCCCGGGAGGATACCCTCAGCCTGGGCATCTGCAACGGCTGCCAGCTGATGGTCGAACTGGACCTGGTGGTCCCGGAACACCGCGAGCCGCCGAGAATGCTCCTCAACACCTCGGGTAAATTTGAATCGGCCTTTCTCTCGGTGGAGATCCCGGCTAACCGGTCGGTCATGCTCTCCTCCCTGGAAGGCATGACGCTGGGTGTCTGGGTGGCCCACGGCGAGGGAAGGTTCAGCCTGCCCCTCGAGGAGGAGGCATATCACATAGCAGCCCGCTACAGCCACTCCACCTACCCTGCCAACCCGAACGGTTCCGACTTCGATGTGGCAGCCCTCTGTTCTGCGGATGGCCGCCACCTGGCGATGATGCCCCACATGGAAAGGTCCTACCTGCCCTGGCAATGCGGAACCTATCCGGAGGGGCGCAGGCAGGACGAGGCCACCCCGTGGCTGGAAGCCTTTGTGAATGCCAGGGAGTGGATCAGGAAGAGGCGTTAGAGAAGGGCCGGCTCCCGGAAGAGGAGGCCCCGGATGTCAAAATTTCAACCATTCTCTGCAATCGGTTGCATTATTATCTGCTTTTTGTATAAATTTGACGGGGGAACCCATGCATGGGTCCGCCACACAATCCCGATAAGCTGAACCCTATGGAGATACCCGCTGGCCCAGATCCTGATTCAACTACCTCTGCTTCTGCCGGATGACAGAAAAACAATGGTCCATACTGGTCGACGTGATCAAGGGAAAGGAACTCAAACCGCTTCCCGTGGGGTTCATTATCGACAGCCCCTGGTTGCCGAACTGGTACGGAATAAAGGTCCTCGACTATTTCACCTCCGACGATCTGTGGTTCAAAGCAAACCTGCATGCCATCACCACCTTCCCGGAGGTGATCTTCCTTCCGGGTTTCTGGTCAGAATTCGGCATGTGTAGCGAACCGTCCGCTTTCGGGGCCATCTGTTCCCTGCCCCTGAACGAATTTCCCCATGCCAGGAAGATCATCCTCTCCATGGATGACATCGGCAGGCTGCGGCAGCCGAATCCGGCGACGGACGGCCTCGGGCCCCTCATTCTCAACCGGCTCGTGCTGAATGCCGGACGGATCAGGCAGAGCGGGCACAGCATCTATTTTTCCGTGTCAAGGGGGCCCATGAACATTGCATCCTTCCTCATGGGGGTCCAGGAGTTCCTGATGGCCATGATCACCCATCCGGAGGATATTCACAGGCTGCTCGATATCATCACCGGGTACCTGGTCAGCTGGCACGACCTGCAGAGGGAGGCCCTCCCGACCATTGACGGGATCCTTGTACTGGATGACATCATCGGGTTCATCGGGGAAGAGGAGTTCAGGGCATTCGGACTGCCTTACCTGAAAAGGTTATATGACAGGGACCTGACCATCAAGTTTTTACATAACGATGCAGACTCCAGGTCTTCCGTCAGATACCTTCCGGAGATCGGTGTCAATCTGTTCAACATGGGATTCGACACCCCGCTCAGTGAGCTGAAGGACCAGACCGGCCATAAGGTTGTCATGCTGGGCAATATTCCTCCCCGGGATGTGCTGGCCAACGGGACAAGGAAGGATATTGAAACAAATGTGAAAGAGATGCTGGAAGGCCTGGAAGACAGGAGAGGCGTTATCGCATCGTGCGGAGGAGGAATGCCGCCGGGCGTATCCACGGAGAACATCAGGTGTTTTCTGGAGATGGTACAAAAACACAGTTGATCAACTTTCAGAATCTTCGGCGAAATCACCCGGGGTACTCCCTCTGCGCAGGATGAAGAGCATGGGGGAGATCCGCGGATTTGAAACAGGAATCAGAAAAACACTCAGTGATGAAAAAGATACTTATCAGCAGTATCCTTCTCCTGGTCCTGGCCCTGGCATCCTGCCAGGCTGAAGTCCCTCTCCGGGATGAAGACGGGTATGAGCTCTGGATGAGGTACCGGGCGATCGGGGATGAGGGCCGGCTGAAAGATTACCGCGGCCGGCTGAAGTACGCGGTGATGGAGGGCGAGGCGCCGGAGCTGGAGGCCGCCAGGCAGGAGCTCAGAAGAGGAATCTCAGGCCTGCTGGATGCCGGTTTTGAATTTCAGAAGAGCCTGACGGGTCATGGCGGGGTGGTGGCGGGAACCCCCGATCAGTGTGACCTGCTGAACAGGGACCAGTTCAGGTCCAGGGCCGGCAAGCTGGGGGAGGAGGGGTACGCGATCTTCAACGATACCCTTGACCACGCGGCATGCATCGTGGTCCTCTCCTCTAAACCCGTGGGAACCCTTTACGGGATCTTCCACCTGCTGAGGCTGGTGCAGACCGGAAGCGATCTCTCCGCCCTGGACATCACCGAGGTCCCGCTGGTCAGGCACCGCCTCCTGAACCACTGGGACAACCTGGACAGAACCGTCGAGCGCGGATATGCCGGGTTCTCCATATGGGACTGGCACAGGCTCCCCGGGTACATCTCTCCCCGGTATCTCGATTACGCGCGCGCCAACGCCTCCATCGGGATCAACGGCACCGTGCTGACCAATGTGAATGCCAATGCGTACATCCTCACACCTCAGTACCTTGAGAAAGTGGCTGCCCTGGCGGAAGTGTTCAGGCCTTACGGGATCAGGGTGTACCTGACAGCACGTTTCAGTGCGCCCATGGAACTGGACGGTCTCCCTACATCGGACCCGCTGGATCCGTCGGTGGCTGACTGGTGGAGGGGAAAAGCCGACGAGATCTACCGGCTGATCCCCGACTTCGGCGGTTTCCTCGTGAAGGCCAATTCGGAAGGGCAGCCGGGCCCCCAGGACTATGGACGCTCCCATGCTGACGGTGCCAACATGCTGGCAGATGCGGTCGGATCCCACGGGGGTATTGTCATGTGGAGGGCATTCGTGTATGACCAGCATGTTCCGGAGGACCGGGCGAAGCAGGCATACAATGAGTTTGTGCCCCTTGACGGGGCATTCAGGGAGAACGTGGTGATCCAGGTGAAAAACGGCCCCATCGACTTTCAGCCGCGTGAACCTTTCCATCCCCTGTTCGGCGCCATGCCCGGAACCCCCCTCTCCGTGGAATTCCAGATCACCCAGGAGTACCTGGGCCAGGGCACCCACCTTGTCTACCTGGCCCCGCTGTTCAAGGAGTGCCTGGATGCTGATACCTATGCAAAAGGGGAAGGGTCACCCGTCTCCTCAGTGGTGGACGGAACGCTCTTCGGCCACCGGACCTCGGCCATGGCAGGGGTGGCCAATATCGGGACCGACAGGAACTGGACCGGCCATCTTTTCGGCCAGGCCAACTGGTACGCCTTCGGACGGCTCGCCTGGGACCACCGCCTGAGCCCGGAACAGATAGCCGGTGAGTGGATCCGGATGACCTTCACCCATGATCCCCGGTTCATCGCGGATACCAGGGAGATGATGATGCGGTCGCGGGAGATCGCCGTTCAGTACATGACCCCGCTCGGCCTTCACCACATCATGGGAAGGGGCAACCATTACGGGCCCGGCCCCTGGGTGAGCCGCGGCAGGGCCGACTGGACCTCGGTATATTATCACCGGGCCGACGGGGATGGGATCGGGTTTGACCGGACCGCTTCCGGCAGCGGGGCACTCGGCCAGTATCGCCGGGAAGTCAGTGACCTTTACGGGAACCTGGACAGCTGTCCCGACAAATACCTTCTCTGGTTCCACCATCTCTCCTGGGACTACCCCATGAGGTCGGGCCGGACGCTCTGGGAAGAGTTATGCTTCACCTATGAGGCCGGGGCTGACTCCGTTGCATGGATGGAGGAGACCTGGCAGAGGCAGGAGGGAAGAATAGACCGGGAGAGACAAAGAGAGGTAGCCGCCTTCCTGGCGATCCAGGAAGAGGAGGCCCGGTGGTGGAGGGACGCCTGCACCCTGTACTTCCAGAGCATATCCGGGCGGGCTATCCCGGAGGGGATTGAAAAACCGGAAAGGACCCTGGAGGAGTACATGAAGATGCGCTTCCCGTATGCTCCGGGCATCAGCTCCTCCAGGTGACCAGGAACCAGCCAGGTATAAAAGAGCCATCATAAAAAAAGAGAGGATTCTTCGTTCATCCGGGATGGAGCCCCGCCGGAGGGTGTTGCTCAGATCATCGCTGCCGGTCAGAGCAGGCAGGGAATGATCGCCTTCCTTTCCCGGGGATAATCGGGGAAGGTGGACCTGTACCACTTATGGTGATCCAGGGCCCGGGGCACCAGGTTGAAGAAGGTCCACAATGCGAAAGCCAGTGCGGCCGGGCTCCAGGTCATCACGGCGAAGCCGGTCCATTCGAGGATCTCGCCCAGGAAATTGGGGCATGAGACCCACCTGAACACCCCCCCCCGGGGAATGAAATAACCTTTCCTGCCTCCCCTCCTCAGGTCCAGGAGGATCTGATCCGACCACCAGTTCAGCAATACGCCCGCTGCCCACAGGATGATCCCGGCTATGAAGCGGGCATCAACCAGCCAGTCCCATGTATAGACCCGCGGAAATGACGAAAAGTAGTACCCGTTGATAAAGCCGTTCACCAGGTTGAAGCAGACCGCCATCAGGGCCACCACCAGGGGCATCTGCTTTCCCGCCGTGTGGGTCCTCATCGGGTAGAGCACCGAGCGGTTGGTGTAGTGGGCCACGTAAAGGGCAAAGAATATCCATGTGACCGGCTGTATACCGGCAGGCCCCAGCATGAAAGCCAGTACGAATACCAACAGGGAGGGCAGCTCCATGATGACCCAGCCCACCCTGTTGGGTATGCTCGGCCCCCAGTCCTTCCGGCTGTAGCGGCCATAGGGGGCGGTCACGAAAAACAGTACTATAAATATGGATAACCCGAGGAGGACCCAGCCCCAGAGAAAGAGGATAAACTTTTCGCGCTCCATCAGTTTGGTTCAGGAAGGCGAAGATAGAACTTTTATCGGAATAGTGGCCTACCTGCTCTCAGCCCGGTTATCCGCATAGAGGTAACGGATCCCCAGTTCCTCCTGGTTGAGGAATACGATGCGCATCTGGTAGGAGATCGTCCCGCCCCAGTAACCCACGGTGATCTCCAGAAGGCTGTCGGAAAGGGCTTCCCAGGTACCATCAAAATTATCAAAGGCAATGGGAGAGGTATCGCACCAGCCGGCATTCTTCCGTTCAAGGAAGGTCCCGTCCTCCCTGATGATAAATCCGTATTTCGCCGAATCGAGGGATAGTGAACGCTCAAACAGGGTCACATCCTCCTCAGATCCCTCCTCCACCCAGGTTCCGACGATTACGGCATTTTCACCCAGGGCATCGGTCTCCTTCTGGAACTCCCCGCAGGAGACCATGAACGCAAGCAGGAACAGAAAAACCAGTTTTTTCATGCCTGGAAACGGTTGTCTTCTGAACCAAGATGGAAGTTTCCCCCGCAAGGTTGCTTTCATATCCTGCATTCAACGATAAATATAGTATTTCTAAAGCTCAGGCAGATTAAACCCTTTGAGAAAAGGGGAGTCTAATCATTCTGAAACCAATCCGCCATGAAAGGAAACAGGATCCTTCTTTCTTCCTTCCTCCTGCTGATCTGGTTCTTCCAGAACGCCTCCTGCCAGGAACCTGTCACCCCCAATGCCTCTGTGGAGGCCAGGGCCCTGCTCGAATTCATATGCTCACTGACGGGCAGGTATACCCTCACGGGCCAGCATAACTATCCCAACACGAGGGACCGGAACAGCCGGTTTGCAGCGGAATACAGCGGGCAGATGCCGGCTGTATGGAGCACCGATATGGGATTTGCCGGGGATGGGGATACCGATTCCTACCTGGCCCGCCCCGATATTGTCCGGGAAGCCATCAGGCAGCACAAACATGGTTCCATCATCACCATCTGCTGGCATGCGGTGCCCCCCACAGCCGATGAGCCTGTCACTTTCCGTCCCGCGGGGCCCTTTCCCCCCGATTCCCTGGCCAGCATCCAGGGACAGCTGCCGGATGAGCAGTTCAAAGAGGTGCTCACACCTGGGACCCGCCTGCACAGCCGGTGGATGGCCCAGGTCGATTCGGTGGCCTTTTACCTGAAACAGCTGGAAAAGGCGGGGGTACCGGTGCTATGGAGGCCCTACCATGAAATGAACGGGGACTGGTTCTGGTGGGGAGGGCGCGTGGGTGAATACAGCACCGCAGACCTCTACCGGCAGCTGTTTGACCGTTATGTGAACCATCACAGGCTCAGCAACCTGGTGTGGGTCTGGAACGTGGACCGCCCCTCCACCCCCGTCAGGAGGTTCTCCAATTTCTACCCGGGAGATGAGTACCTGGATATCCTTTCCCTCGATGTCTACGGGAGCGATTTCAACCAGGACTATTACGACAGCCTGAAGGTGCTTTCGAAGGGGAAACCGCTCCTTTTCGGCGAGGTCGGTAACCCGCCCTTCCCGGAGGTCCTGGATGCACAGCCGGACTGGACGCTCTGGGTGATCTGGGCTGGTATGGCCAGGAACATCTCGAAAAAGCAGTACCGGGAACTTTACAGCGATCCGCGGATCCTGACGCGGGATGACCCGGTTTACTGGAAGGTGACGGCCCCCTTCCGGGCGGCCTGCTCACTGCCGCCCCTCCCCCCGGAGAAGAGGTACCCGTCTGACTTTTCGGGCACCTGGCTCTTCAACGAAGAGAAGAGTGATGTGGGCAGTTCGGGAACAGGAAGGATCCCCTGCCGGCTGAAGGTGTACCAGGATGAGGAGACCCTCTTCCTGAAGAGATACGAGATCGTGGAGTGGGGTGACGACCGCATTACGGATGAGGAGATCTGCCTGGACGGCAGGGAGATGAAGTCGGAATTCTTCAATTCGCCCCGCATCTCGAAAACCAGCTGGAATACGGAAAAAGGCTCCATGAAGATCGAATCAAAGGTCGTTTTCGCGCGGGGTGAGAACAGGATAGAGATGAAAAGCAGCGAGGAGTGGGCCCTGACCAAAGAGGGCACAGAACTGAAGATCCACCAGGAGTCCACAGGTTTCAGGGGGGAGAGAACGGAACTCACCATGATATACGATAAGCAATAATTCACATCTGTCTAACTTAAACTGCAACATCATGAATTCAAGAACCAGAATGCATTTTCAGAGACTATTCTTACTTCTGACGGCTGCTTCCCTTACCCTCTGCGGATTTGCAAAGAACCCCGATTTCTCGGGGAAGTGGAAGCTGAATGAATCCAAAAGCACACTGAATACAGAATTCTCCTTTGCGCCCGTAAAGATCACCATCACGCAGGATAAGAACTCCCTGACTACCGAAACGGTATCCGTCAGGCAGGGCAATGAAGTCACGCGGACAAGCAGCTACACCCTGGATGGCAAGGAGAGCGTCAACGAAGGCTACCAGGGATCCGAGATTATCTCCGTTGCCAGGTGGGCCGATGACGGCAAATCCCTGACCATCGTCACCACCAGAGAAAGACGGGACGGCGGGAAGATGAAGATAGAGGCCACCTACAGGATGGATGGAAAGAACCTGGTGGTCGAGAACAAGATGGAAGGGGGCCGGAGGGAGAGTTCCCCGGAAACCTGGGTGTTTGACAAGGAGTAACCGAAATCAGAAATCCCCGGTTATGGACAAGGGAATCGGTGACCTTTACAATGAATTCCGGAAGGGACGGATGGCCCGGAGGGAGTTCATGAAGAGACTGGCTGTGATCACCGGGGGGGCTGCTGCTGCAACAGGCGTGATGGATCTGCTTGACAGCAACGCTGCCTATGCAGCGGCGCTCTCCCTGGACCCGGAGGATGTCTTGTCAGAGTTCATCACCTACCCGGGGGCCTCGGGCGAGGTGAGGGCCCTGCTTTCCCGCCCGAAGGGCAGGAAGAGGCTGCCCGCGGTGATCGTGATCCACGAGAACAGGGGCCTTCAGCCCCATATCCAGGATGTGAACAGGCGGATGGCCAGGGAGGGTTTCCTCTCCATTGCACCCGATGCCCTCTCACCCCTGGGCGGCACCCCGGAGGATGATCCGGATGCGGCCCGGTCAAAGATGGGGGAACTCGATGCTGAGAAGACCACCGGCGATTTCGTGGCTGCCGTGAAGTACCTGAAAACGCATCCCCTGACCACCGGCAAGGTGGGCTGCACCGGATTCTGCTGGGGCGGGGGCGTGACCAACCAGGTGGCTGTGCATGCCCCGGACCTGGATGCGGCGGCCCCCTATTACGGAAGGCAGCCAGCCAGCGAGGATGTTCCCAGGATCAGGGCTGCCGTGATGGCGCACTATGCCGGGGATGACGAGCGGATCAATGCAGGGATAGAGGCATTTGAGGAAGCCCTCAAGGAAGCGGGGATCGATTACCAGATCTTCGTCTACGAGGGGGCAAAGCATGCCTTTAACAACGACTCCAACCCTTCCCGGTACAACGAGGAAGCTGCAAAGCTTGCCTGGGAGCGGACCGTCGGTTTCTTCAGGGAGAAACTGGGGGCTGGCTGAACTGGCCGGCCACTGCATCCACAAAAGGCCTGCAGTGGCTGAAGAACATCTTATATCCCTCGCAGAGGTAGTTCAGGCCAGGTTCACCGTCAGGGGCGATGACGAACCTGTTCTTGGGGCACTCCCCGTTGCACATCCCGAGCACCCCGCATTCGCGGCACCATCGGGGAAGGGTGGTCTCCTTGGACTCTCCGAAGACTGACTGCTGCGGGTGGCCGAGCAGTTCACCAAGGTGGTGTTCACGGATATTCCCGAGCATGTGATCCTGGTCCGTGAAATGGTCACAGGAGAAGAAGTCGCCGTTCCTCTCGACCACCGGGACCGCACCACATCTCTTTTTGAAAATGCAGAGGGTATGGTCCTGGTGAAAGGCAGTCCGGGCAGCCTCCTCGAAGATCTGGACCTTGATTTTCCCTATATCCTTCTCCAGCCATTCATCAAAAACAGTGCACAGGAACCGTCCGAAATCCCGGGCCGGGACCGAACGGCTGCTGACCCGGGCAACGCCGGGACCGGCAGTGACTGAACGACTGCTGACCCGGGCAAGGCCGGGACCGTCCGGGACGGAAGAGTGGCCGGGCGGACCCGGAGGTTCCGGCATCCTCTCCACCAGGGGCAGGAAGGTGAGATTCCGGGCCCCTGTCTCCCTGAAGTAACCATAAACCTCCAGTGGAAACTTCACGTTTGCTGCATTCACCACGCAGAGGATCTCCGTGGGGATCCCCCACTCCTGCAGCAGCCTGTAACCACGGAGCACCCTGCCATGGGTGGGCTTCCGGCCCTTTGACAGGCGGAAGCGATCGTGCAAAGGTGGCGGCCCGTCCATGCTGATGCCCACAAAAAAGGACTCTTTTTTAAAGAATTCGCACCATTCCTTGTTGATCAGTGTCCCGTTGGTCTGGATCCCGTTCATCACGGTGACTCCCGGCTTCCTGTACTTCTCCTGGAACTCAATGGCCCTTTGATAAAAGTCAATACCCGCCAGGGTGGGTTCGCCCCCGTGCCATGAGAAGATAACAACCGGTCCGGGATCAGCCTCAAGGTGTTGCCGGATATACCGCTCCAGGAGCTCATCCGGCATAACCTCCGGCCTTCCCGGGTGGGGCGGCGTGTTCCTTTCCACGTAATAGCAATAGGCACAATCCAGGTTGCACTGCGCACCCACCGGTTTGGCAAATACCTGGAATTCCCCGGAAAAAGGTCTCATATGATAAATATAAAAGGAATATGGAATTTGAAATGCAAGCCGTAACCAGTATTGTGCAGATGCTCTTCATTGATGATGCGAATCTGAGGAGCCGGGATCCGGTGGCGGGACACCGGAACCGTTAATCAGGAACCGAGAATTTCACGGTGGAGCTCCCGGATCCTCCGCGCAGTGTCAGAAGATAGACCCCGGGCGGCAGGCTGAGGTGATCAATGCAGTAAAGGCCGCCTCCGGTATCGGGTTTTTCACTGTAGAGCACCTTTCCATTGATATCCGAAATGATCAGCCGGTCTATCCCCTGCCTCAGATCCAGGCGGATGTTCAGGCGGCCTTCCGCCACCGGGTTGGGGAAGAGCATGATATCCCTGGTGCCTCCCGCAGAACGATCGTCCGGCAGGGAGACGGCTGCGGGCCGGATCGACTCCAGGAGCAGTGACGCCTGCCCTGTTTCAAGGTTCCTGAGGTGGAGGGAAACCTGGTCCAGCACTTGCCGGGTTTCAGGATCGTCCGCATACGCTTTTCGCAGGAGGTAGAGCTGGTGCACCAGGATGAGCTCCGGCTCCCCGTAAGTTACGCCGGTAAACTCCTGGACCCTCACCAGGTAATCGAATCCCGTTTCCACCGTTGGCTCAAACATGGTGCCCTCCCCGAAATCGTTGAAAGTGACCAGCTGGAGCATGTCAATATGATCCTTGTACTGCCCGGCCTTCTCCAGGGTGGCCGCCAGGGTGGAACCATTATTATGGAGGATGGTGAAATAGCTGCTGCCGGCCCCGCCTTCTTCGTAATAATCGTTGAACCCGGGATAGGCTGAACCCATGGCCGTTTTCAGTGCCGGGGCACGGCCGGAGTAGAAATTCTCCAGGTGGGTGAGATGGTCCTGTTCATCCTGGTAGACCCACGAATGCTCCCCGTCGGCAAGGACCCCCGCATCGCCCGATTCATACCAGAGGGGCAGGAATTCAACCTCTTCACCCGCTGCAGGAAGGATCTCCTCCCAGTCGGCCGGGTCCTCAAAGGTGACGGGCCCGAAGATGCAGACCAGCGGGTCCTCCCCCTCCCCGTAACGGATATACTCCGCCCGGTTGAAATAGTTGTTCCTCAGGTAGGCCATATTAGCCTTCGCATCATCGATGGAACGGCTGAAACGGTCCTCCAGCACCACCCCGAACTGCATCCCGAAATCATCGGTGTAGGAGACAATGCTGTCCGAACTCTTCAGCAGCTCCTTCACGTCACCGTTCGATCCCACCGTCCCGTACCAGTCGATCAGGACCCCGTCTATCCCCGAATATTTCATAAGCAGGAGGTGGTACTCGATCACATCCCTGTCCCTGCTCGCATAGGGTCCTATCAGGGGGTAGTAGTGGGAAGCGATCTCCCGCTGTCCGCCGGTCCCTATCTGATCGGGTTCCCTGGTGTTCATGGTCCAGTGCCAGCCCCATGCCCCGATGGTCTCAGGGGTTTCGAACCAGGGCATATAGTGCATATAGACCTTCAGGGGGTTTGTTTTCTCCACAGGCTGCTGTCCCTCCAGCAGGAAGGCTGAAACTGCCAGAAAGATCGCATTGACAACTATATGCCCTATTCTCATGAACATCTCAATAAACAGCACAACAAATGCTTTCGCACAGACCGGTTATTTGCTTACAAAAATAATTCCGGACAGCACTTCCGCAACCGGCGAAGCTTCATTTCATGGTGAATGCCCTGAAGGAGTGGGGTTTGATCTCCATCTCTATGACACAGGCATCCTTCCCGAATTTCCGCCCCATGAAGGAAGGGGCGTTCCGGATGGTCCCCGCCACCTTTTCCCCGGAGATGATATCGGTCACCTCTGTGATCCCGGGATCCGCCACCACCCTTACCGTTACCGTCTCATCCAGGAACGACTCCACCACGAAGGACCCGTTGTCATAGAGGAAAAGGCTTACCTCCCCGGGCCCTTCCAGCACCACCTCCCGGCTCCCCGCCACCTCCTGCCGGATCCGGTTCAGCACCCCTTCCGGCAGCCCGTAGAGATCGATGAAATTGTCGGGAACGGTCAAAACGAACAGCTGCCCCTGTGAGTAGCCAGCCCGGTGCAGCAGCGGCCAGCCGTTCGTATCATCCAGGGCCGAGATCACCTCCCAGGAATCGTTGGTCAGGTAAGTGACCTGGGGGATCAGGATCTCGTGGTCGATCTCCATGGGCCTTCCCCACCCTGCACGGAACTGCTTCACGGCAGCCTTGCGTTCTGTCACCTCCATCTCCACAATATCCCCGATGCCCCTTCCCTGGAGGGCTTTATAGAGGCCCGATGTGATGGTCACCTCTTTCCCCCGCTTCAGCTGGCCCTTGATCTTATCCACGATCCCGGGGTCATACTTTGCCGATTCGGTCAGCAGGACCATCTCCTCGCCCCCGGGAAATTCCGGGACCATTTCAACCGGGATCCCGATCATTCCCAGGAAGCTCTGCAGGTGATCCTCCCCGGTGGAATGGTACGGTTTGTAGCTCTTGATCCCCACGGGCCTTCCCAGCTCTCCCAGCACCCTGTCCACCACCCCGAGGGAGTACCCGGCCACCCCCGACATCTTCGTGGGAACGAACGTCGAGCCATCCTCCAGGAGCAGCGGCTGTCTCATCTCATCAAAATCGAAGCTCGTACCGGTGCCCGCCCAGGGCGCACGGCCCCTTTCGTTGAAGTCCATGTTCATCGCGGTCAGTTCGAACAGGGTGATCTCGGGCGCCTTCGCGAACATGGCCAGCCACAGCTGTTCGGCGTACCTGTCCAGAGGACTGGAGCCGTAGGTATCTACCCAGCCCCCCCGGTTCTGTCCCGGCTTCAGGTTCTCAAAATACCTGAACACCGAATAGCCGTGGTACTGCTGCAGGTGCTGGTCCCCGTCCCGGTTGCGGGTCTCGTTCCCCGTGTAGAGCCCGTCAAACAGGGCAGGCTGTGCCTCCAGGTTGAATCCCAGTCCCTGGAAATGCTCGTACCAGTTGGGGTACTTGATCACCACCTCCACACCGGGGTTGACAGCCTTTGCAGGGTTGATCACCAGCCCGGCGGCCGCATCCTTCATCAGTCCGAGCCGGAACCCGGTCCAGCTCTTCTCCCCCTTGGCCTCGATGCAGAGATCACATTTGCAGCTTGTAAAGAAGAAATCGTCCAGGATGAACTCGTCGAAGAACCGGGCCGTATATTCGGCGATCCTCCTCACCTCCTGCCTCTGTTCGGGATCGGAATAGCAGAATGTCTGGAAGTTGTTGGACTCCTGGATGGTGTAGGTGATCCCCCCGCTCACCTCCACCCCCCTCTCCCTGAAGAAACGGATGGCCGTCTCCAGGCTCTCCTCATCCACCAGGATCCGGTCACGGTGGGTCTCCAGGTAGACCTTGTCCACGTGGAGCTGCTTTGTAATGTTATCCCAGAGCGGTTCCAGCCACTCCAGGTCACCCATCCTGGCCACCTGCTGTGCGCGGCAGTAAACAGCCACCCTGAAGTTCACAAACTCCCCGGCACACAGAAGGGGCATTGGCATAAGGGCCAGAAGGACAAAGGATACAATGCGGAGTCTTTTCATGGTATATGGGTTATTATTGACCGGCAATACGCTGTCCCTGGCTGCCGGGTTCACTGTTTCACTGTAAGGAAAGGATCGGTGCCGTTCCATTTTCCGCCCCCTGCCAGGATGGTGTAGAGCGCATCGTAGTGCATGGTCTCGAATATGGTGAATTCATTGAAGGATATGATGCCGCGGTCGTCCGTGAACTGCTTCTCCTTGGGGAGCTCCCTCACCGGGGGAATCACGTTGGCCCGGCTTCGCCAGCCCGTTATACCCGGGCCGAAGACGGTGATCCCCGGTTTCGGCCCCCATCCCCTGGCGATGGTATAGGCACTCTCCCGGTCATGAATGTTATGGACCCGGTGGAAGCCGAGGCCCGTTACGTAACAGATCCCCAGGGGATTGAGGCCCAGCTTCCAGTCCATCAGTTCCGAGGCTGCATCAAAACAGGGCTGCTCCCCGGTCAGCCTCCACTGGAGCAGCGGCGCACAGGCATACTGCGGCTGCCTCACGTTATGGCCCCAGTCCCTCCCCTCGGGGTTATTGCCCACCGGGTAGGCATGGCTCCTCAGCTCCTTTATGTTCGCATCGGCTGCCTCCCGGATGGCCTGCCTGAAAAAGGCGGCGATCACGGGATCCGTTTCAGCCTCGCCCGCCAGCACATAGGAGAGTATGTAGGCAGGGTTGTCGAACCTCTCATCGTTCAGCGAGTATCCCGGGGTGACGTAGAGGTTGTCCTTCAAGCCTCCGGCGATGGTGTAGAGTGCCTTGATCTCCCGGTGGTCGGCCTCCTCCCCCAGCAGCAGGTAACGCTGGATATGGTAATAGAGCCTCTCGGGACCGGCCATGGTGTCACGGCCCGCCTCCATCGCCTTTTCCCCCCTTTTCAGCAGCCTCTCAGCCTTCTCCGGCTTGTAGGGCTGAAGGATCCGGGCCAAATGAAGGAAGAGCCCGGCGCCCGTGCAGGTGGCCCGGGGGTCTGTCTTCACGGTGCCGTATCTTTTGCCGTCCAGGTCCATCGGCGCGGCAAAGGGATCGGGGTATCCCCTGGTCTCGGTGCCGAAATGGATGGTCCCGTCCCCATTCTGCAGGTACTCCCACACCAGGGCCCCCCACTCGGCTTCGTCGATGATATCGGGGATCCCGTTCTCATAGTTCAGGATATGGTAATCCTCATCGAAATCCCCGGGGATCCGGAACTGTCCGTCGCTGAAGTATTCAGGGAAGGCTTCATAGATCATCAGGTTGATAATAGGGTTGGCCATGTGGTAGGCCCGCCTGTCGGCATCCCCCGCATCGTGGTAACCACCATAGCAGCGGAAGGTCCTCTCATCACCCTTCACATCGATGTTCGCCTCACCAATGGGTCCATCCACGTCATAGATCAGGGTGTGGCACGGCTCGGCCCGTATTTCCGGTTCAAGGATCGGGCAGCCGCAGCGCTGCAGGTACTGGGCGCGGAAGATGGTATGGGCCAGTCTTTTCGAGAACTCTCCCCCCACCCCGAACGGGTAGGATGAGCCATATCCGTGCACCGCGATCCTGTAGGGGCCGCCTTCCGGCACCGCGGAGAGGTCGATCCGGTAGACATGTTCACCCGAGGATCCATCCTCCCCGATCTCCTGGAGCCTCCCTGAAAGGACCGTCCCGCCACCTGCCATTTCGAAAACCTCGTACCCCGGCAGCTCCCCTTCGGTCTTCACACCACCCCCGGTACCCAGCCAGATGGCGAAGTTGGCATACCTGGACCGGGCCAGGGCGCTGTACCCGACCTGGTTGGTCCTGATGGACTCGCAGAAGACTTCCCTTTCGCGGAAAGCAAAATCCCTGCTTCCGTAGGGAGTCTCCACATGATATTCCATCCCTTCCACCAGCGGATCGGTGACCAGGTAGATGTGGTGATCACACTGGTCCGCCTGCATCACATATTTATAGATGGCGGCCGGGGGCTTCCCGTTGATTTTCCACGCCGACAGGTCACCGGTGCCGATCTCCTCCACATCCATCGTGTCACTCCTAAAGAAGGCCACGATTACGCGGTCGGAAGCAGTACGGATCTCGCTGAACTCCGGTCCGGCGCTGAGTGTGGCAATCAATAACAAAAAAGTGAGGCAGGTCAGAGCAATTTTCCTTTTCATAACGGCAGTCAATTTAGTTGTGCACTCCGGGATTACCCGTAAATCTATAAAATCCCCGTTCTAATCGTGCAAAATCAGGCTGAAATCATGTTGGATGATTACCTCCAACGCTTCCATCTGATGAATATGACACTCTTGTTCACGATCCCCTTTCTGGGCGTCCCGTATGGACCTGTGCAAAGCAGGTTTACAGTTGGACTTCAGCTTTTCATATGTTGTGGGAGGAGAATATTGTTTTTTATGTTCTGCAACATATAAAATCTGGGTTACAAATAAGCCTCATTCCTGATGAAACGTGCAAACAGCAATAATACAAATCTTAAATCAAGATTGGTGCTGAACCAGATCACTTCTACACTGCCGATTTTAATGGGGACGGAAAAGATGACCTGGTTAGTTTTGTAAACGATACCATTGAACTTCGCTACACAAAAGGTTGGCTTATCAGCTTCAGGGAAAGCATCGGGGATACAACGTTTGTTGTAAAAACTGTTACAGTAATCGGGGATTTTGATTTTAATTTTGAAAACACCCAGGTGGCTGACGTGAATGGAGATGGAAGAGTTGACCTGTTAACGCTCAATGAGAACCGTTACTTCATGCATAATCCCCGTGATCAGCATCATCTGGTGGAGTTTATCGAAAACGGAACGGGGGTAAGGACCAATGTACATTTCAACACACTTCTGGACATGAAGGATGATACTTACACTCAGGAGGGTTCATTTACCTTCCCGATGCGGTCCATCCTGGATCCGGTGCATGTCGTAGAATCCTATGAAGTAACATCGTCATTGAACAATGACGCTTTGGTTTCGAAGTCGGAGTTCGAGTACACAGATGCGGTGGTACATAAGCAAGGGCTTGGTTTTCTTGGATTCAAGAATATTGAATCCACAGCCGATTCAGTTCATTCCGCCAGAAGCTACAATTCATTTACTGCTCCTGATTATTATGCGTCATCCGACTCGGTACAGCGATATTATCATGGAAACCTGATCCGGACAACAAGTAGCCAGAAAAATTACATAACCAAAACCCTTGCCGGCGGGGACAGCTGCTATTTTGTCTATACCGATCTTCGAACCACCTTTGACTACCTTAATGATAATGAGATCCAGGTTGATCCAACGTTCGATACCCTCGGTAACCTTACAAAGACAAAGACTTACTTTGGTGACGGATCCTGCCAGGAGATACTCTACTACGATTACCTTGCAGATGGATCTTATTACCCAGAAAGGATTGTTAAAAACCAAAAACATAAAGACGACTCTTCCAATGAATTCTCAAGTGAGACCCAGATCTCATACAATACAACAAACTATCAGGTAGAACAGGTTATTGAGAATTTTGGAAAATCCAATGAGATTCTAACTGAACTTAGCAACTATAATGACTTTGGCAACTCAGAAAAAATAGAGATAACACCTGATGGACTGACCAAACAGACCTTCACAAAGGAGTATGATGCCAGCGGCAGGTTTATGACCTCCAGAACATCACCTCTTGGAACAACCTCTTTCAGTTTCGACACCATCAGGGGATACCTTCTCTCTGAATCTGATATTTATGACAACCAGATCTCCTATGTCTACGATACATGGGGAGCATTAAAATCGACCATCTCCCCCATAGGGTTGTCGAGGAACACCTCTATCAGCTGGGCAGAATCATCAGATCCGGCTCAGACCCTTTATACTATCCTGACTGAGGACTCCCTGTCTACTTACACACAACAGTTCGTGGATTATAAAGGAAGAGCGTTCAAAACAGCAAGCGAAGGGTTCGAAGGAAATATCTATTACACCGACACCAGGTTCAATCAGCTCAACCAGGCCGACAGTACCTCCAAC
>CAYXUD010000115.1:0-6399 GCA_964467775.1 uncultured Bacteroides sp.
TGGGACTGGCCATGCTGGGACTGGCACTGAATATCCTTGTGAGGAAGAATGGCAGGTTTCCTTCCTACCGCGTGGGGCACAACCGCGAGATGCATAAACTGGGTATCACGTGCGTGAAGCACGATGAGCTCAGTTGCCATAAGGGGAAGCCGGGGGAGGAAGATTGTGCCGCGTGCCTGTGACCCGCTTTAAAAGTGCACCCGGCCCTCAAGCAGCCTTTGCATCTCCTTTGAAGGCGTCAGATAATCGAGGTAATATTTCCTGGCACCCTGTTCAAGCCTGCTGCGATACCCGTCATCCGAGACAAGCAGCCTGATGGCATCCCCGATCTCCTCTTCGGATGAGATAAGGTGCAGGTGCTTGCCATGTTCAAGGGGAGCCGGCAGATCGTTGAGGATGGGGGATGAGATCATGGCCTTCCCCATCGCCAGGAACTCACAGAGTTTCCAGCCATGACCGCCGTGGACCGATGGGGTGTTGAATACAAGGGTTGACCGCTTCACCCTTTTTATCCATTCATTAGACCGGATGTATTTGGTCAGCAGGACATCTTTGTATTTCTCATAGTCGGGATGTCCTTTATATCCGAAAAAACCCCCCTCAAAATGGATGTCCGATGCCTTGCACGCTCGCATGAAAGAGGCCCTCCATGCATTGGTCGTTTCAGCGCCTCCCTCCTTTCTCCAGAGGCTTGAATCAAAATAAACATAGTCCGCCTCCGCCTTCTCCGGCTCATATACAGAAAGCTCCGGCCTCCTGGCCTGCCAGTTATATCCCGACATATAGTACCTCAGTCCGACCTTCAGGTGCTCCCTGCTCCTGCCATAGTTCCTCAAGCAGTGGTAGTAGGTCCGGGGGATGCTCCAGATCTTTATCCCAACTGCAGGGCCCAGTGCGACAGATTTTTCCAGGTAATGCCTGTCAGTCATCCCGGTATTCAGGTTGATCTTCCCGTAGATATCACTCCATTCATAACCGTTGTGATTGATGTTCAGCATGTCTCGGTAATCAATCACTATCCGGATCTCACGGCCTCCTTCAATGACCTTGAAAGCCACATAATGATTGAAGGCATCCGGATCCTTCAGCTGATCCAGTTCGCCGAAAGGCCTCCGGCTGAAGCTGATATTTTCATGCCCGAAAAGCTCCCAGAATCCCTTGATATA
Source organism: uncultured Bacteroides sp. (assembly GCA_964467775.1). Lineage (GTDB taxonomy): Bacteria > Bacteroidota > Bacteroidia > Bacteroidales. The sequence goes on from CAYXUD010000115.1 coordinate 1,167, forward strand.
GTAACTGGCAAATACAAGCCTGACTCTCGGGTCAATGACGATTCTTACATGACCTTTATCCATGTTGCCGGTTTGAGATTAGAAATTCTCCGGATCATCCGGGGAGTGATCTAAATCTACCTCTTTCCCGCGATATTTCAAAATCGCCCTGCCGGGCAGCAGAAGACAATGTGCTCGCGGGATTCTATTCTGGATGGATGGGAAACGAAATCATTGCGGGAGATCACCGGTCACCTAATCCGGGAAGGCTTCCATCTCGATCGATTCGGCCCCGTCGGCATGGTTGTACTTATCGTTGGCAGGAACGAACTCGGGAACAATCCCGGTCATCCTTTCGATGAGCTCATGATCTGCCAGGTTCGTATAGGTGTAGTGCAGCCTGTGGATGGCAGACATGACCATCCCTAAATCAACCACGGCCATTTCGGCCACTTTGACCTTCGGGTTGTAGGTGGGGACGACCTTCTCCCGGTCTGTCAGCAGTTCTTCAAATAATTTCTCCCCGGGACGGAGGCCCACATACTCAATTTTAATATCCTTTCCCGGCTCCAGGCCTGACAGCCGGATCATCTGTTCTGCCAGGTCAGCTATTTTCACCGGTTCCCCCATGTCGAAGATAAAGATCTCCCCCCCGATGCCCATGAATCCGGCCTCCAGCACCAGCTGACACGCTTCCGGTATGGTCATGAAGAACCGGGTGACATCAGGATGCGTGACGGTCACAGGCCCGCCCTCCTCAATCTGCTTCTGGAATAACGGGATCACCGAACCGCTTGAACCCAGGACATTTCCAAAACGGGTGACAACAAAGCGCACCCGGTTTCCGGGCTCCATGTTCCTGGCCTGCATAATGATCTCGCACATCCTTTTGGATGCCCCCAGCACATTGGTGGGATTCACGGCTTTGTCACTGGATACCAGCACAAATTTCTCCACACCATATTTCTGGCTCAGTTTTGTCAGCAGCATGGTACCTCCCACATTGACCCGGATCGCCTCTTTCGGATTCTCCTCCAGCAACGGCAGGTGTTTATAGGCGGCGGCATGAAATACCACATCAGGCTCATAACTCCTGAAGAGCCACTCCATCCGGTGGGGATCGGTCACATCGGCCAGGCATGTTTTCACCGGTGCATGCGGGTAGTGCTCCAGAAGTTCTCTCTCGAGGTGAAACATGGGGGTTTCTGCATTGTCTATCAGCACTATCCTCTCCGTGTCAAACACGGTCAGCTGCCTGACTATCTCTGAACCTATCGATCCTGCGGCACCTGTGACAACTACCGTCTTTCCCTTGAGCCCCCTGGCAATGGCCGACATGTTCATGTGAATTGCTTCCCTCCGGAGCAGATCCTCAACCCTGATCTTTTTCAGCTGTTTGATATTGAACTGGCCATTCAGCCAGTGGTTGATCGGCGGAACCTCCAGCACTTCCAAACCAAATCCCAGAGCGAATTTGAAGATCTCACTTTTTTCTGAAGTGGAGATGTCCCTGATGGCAAAGATCATGGCCCCGATCCCGTGTTTTTTCAGGTAATCCCTGTTGAGCTTTCCGGGGCGCAGTACCGGGATCCCTTCCAGATCCTTGCTCTGAAGTTTGCGGTTATTGTCCAGGAAAGCGATAATCCTGTACTCCCGTGAAGGATCGCTGTATATCACCCTTTTCACGATCAACCCCATGGCCCCTGCCCCGAAGATGACAACATTCTTTTTGGCCACCGGAATGGCAGAGACCACCTCGTAGAACATCTTCACCATGATCCTCATGATGAACATGAAAGCAGTCACTGTCACGTAGTGGATCAGTATGATTGAAACGGGGATATTGACCAGTTCGGTCCACCCGAAATGCCGGCTCAGAAAGGTGAGTGAAGAGAGCACCAGCAAGGTGGAGGTGGTGGTCAGCATCACATTGAAGACGTCCTGGATGGTGGTGTGCCGGATCAGCCCGGCAAACGACCTGAATACCAGTTCGAAAATGATGAAGACGGCCAGTACCAGAACGGAGTGTTCCAGTGCCAGTGCAAAATCAATGGCACTGGGCTCGAAATTGAACCTGAGAAAATAGGAGATGAAAAAGGTACCCACCACCAGCGCGCAGTCCACAATGAACACGCTCCACCTGGGGAGGGAGTGCTTATGAAACAGCGTCCTGGCCCTGATGCGCAACGATCCTATGATCCCATTCTCTTTCATTCAATTTCACCCTGGCGGTGTCATGATATTTGATCCAAAATACCACTATTTTACGGTTCCGGCCCAGCCCGGTTTGCCCTATTTGACCAATGCCGGTAGCGGGATGATCGTCAGTCTAACAGCGTATCTGAAAGGGTATTTCTGGAGATTTGGAAGGGATTTTTGAAAACCTGGTTTTATCAAGCCATCTGTTTCATTGACCGGCCGATTCCATGGTTTTGTCAAAACCGGGTGCCCGGCGGCTGAGAACCGCTCTTCCGGGAAGCACGGTAAGCAGATGCTGCCAGCCGGGTGGTGAAACCGTCAAAGGAGGGGGGGGCGCCGGCCTCCCCCGGATCAGCAATCCTGCAGCCCGTTGAACAGGTTCCCGCAAGCCTTTGAACCTCTTTGAATTCCACCCTGTTGAATGGCTCGCTCACGAACTCTTCGTTCAGGAATCCGATGAGTCTTTCCAGCTCATTGGCGACGCCTCTCTCTGTCAGGCGGAAACTGTCACAGACGAATTGTATGAACTCCGCCGATGGCGCCACGTGGCCCCTGCCTATGCCGGCGTAATCCGGGGCGTCCCCGCCAAACGCCTCCTCACGGTAGATGTTGCAGGCATCGAATACACCCTTCAGGCGGCCTCCGTATTGCAGGATCTCCTTCAGGCCGTCCAGGTAAACCTTATGGGCGGTCCCCAGGATGGCTATTTCAGCTTCCGAGAGGGCCGCCTCCAGGTCATTGGTAAAGATCCCGGTCAGCCCGGACCCGACCAGGTTCTGGTCGCCTTCCCTGACATAGGGATCGTGCAGGACGACCCTGCAGCCCTTTTCCTGAAGCAATCCTGCGGCGACCAGGGAAGGTGAATTGCGGGTATCCTCCGAATCAAACCTGTAGGCGATCCCAAGGAGGGTGACGGCCCTGTGATCCAGGAGGCCGAAGCTCCTCTCAGCCTGCCCGATGACCTGGGCGGGTGAATCGTCATTGATGATCCTCGATGTAAGGATCAGGCTGTCCGCCGCATCCAGTCCGCGTTCAATCCCCCTCCACCACAACAGGATCCCGTCCTTGGGCAGGCAGTGCCCGCCCACTCCCAGGGTGGGAATGAGGATCCCCCCCGATGGCACAACGCGGGCGCCATGGCTGGCAGCATCTGTCTGCGACAGCATCCCGTTGACCCTCTCCCGCACCCGGTAGAAATCGATGTCATGGAGATCACAGTACCGGGCAATCTCCGTGGTGAATGCAATACGGACATCCCTGTAGGCATTCTCGAGGGTCTTCACGATCTCTGCTGTCAGAGCATTGGTTTCCAGGAGCATTCCCCCCGTTACCATATGGCTGTACACGGCCCTGATCTTGCCGGGGGTCTCCGGATGCAGGCCGGCCACCAGTTTATCCGAGGTGCGGATCCTCTCCACCAGCCTTCCGGGCATCACCCTGTTGGGGCTGTTCCCCAGGAAGAGATCGGTGCCCTCCCGCAGGCCGTATGCCGCGAACTTCTCCCTGATCACAGTGGTCATTGAGGTGGGAGCCAGGGTGGATTCAAAAACGACCACCGGCCGCTTGCCGGCCGGCCTGTTTAACAGGGCTTTGCAGAGGCTGTCAAGGGCCCCCATCATGGGCCCGTAATCGGGACCGTAACCCTTTTTATCGGTCTGCACGGCCACCAGGATCAGGTCTGCATCAGCAATATCGCTGAAATCGTGCGAAGCCGAGAGTGTCCCGGACCTTACCGCGGACTCCACCAGATCGTTGAGCCCGGGCTCGATGCCCCCGATCACCGATCTTCCGGAATTGATGGCCCGGACTTTCCATCCTGAATTTGCTGAATCCCGCTGGATGACCACAACCCTTGCCGCTTCATCCCTGCCGGTCCGGATACCGGCAGCCGCCAGCATAGCCGCCATCGGCATTCCCACGATCCCGGGCCCTATCACCCCTATCTTCTCAACTTTCCACTGTTCTGCCCGATGCGCCATACGCCAGCCCCCGTTTCAACCGTCAATAAATGTGGAAAACCAGAGCTCCAGTGAAAGGAGCCCCCACAATCCCCTTCCATAGGGCTTTTCTGAATCCATCAGAGCCGAGATCCTCTCCGTGTTGAAGAATCCCCTCTCCCTGCATTTCCGGGAGCTCAGTGTCTCCCTGATAAAATCTCCTGCCCTGCTCTTCATCCAGAGGTGCAGGGGAACCGGGAATCCCATTTTGTCCTTCCGTTGAAGGATCTCACGGGGGATGTCATCCCTGATGGCATTCCTGAAGAGGTATTTCAGCTCCCCCCCCCTGAATTTCATCCCTGCCGGCATGGCTGACACCAGGTCCACAATCCTTCTGTCCAGAAGCGGCACCCTCGACTCCAGGGAGGCCGCCATGCTCACCCTGTCCTCCACCTGCAGCAGAGCAGGCAGGCTGCCGAACATGTCAAAATGGGTCATCTTGTTATAGTAGCTCAGCGTGTCGGAGTGGTTGAACAGGGATCTGAACCGCTCAAAGATCAGCTCCTGTCCGTGCCGGTCCATCACCTCCTCATTGATGTAGGCGGCAGACTCTCCCATCCTGTTGATCAGGTTGAAATACCTGCGGTCCATGCCCTCGAAGGCATCCCCTTTCCAGAAATCCTGCATCAGGGGGATGTAGTGCTCAAGGGCAGGCAGGTTCGGAAGGATCGAATTCAGGGAGACAATATGCTCACCCTCCTCATTGGTATTGAAGATCGCTCCCTTCAGCGCCTGTTCAAGATAGGCCACCATGTACCTGGCGTACCCCCCGAAGATCTCGTCCCCTCCCTGTCCTCCAAGGCAGACGGTGACATGCTGGCTGGCCAGCCTGGAGACGATGTACTGGGGAATGAGGCCGGGCCCGGCAACCGGTTCATCGAGGTGGTATATGAGGCGGGGCAGCGTTTCAATGAACTGCTCCTCGGTGGCATAGGTAAGGAAGAACTCTGCCCCGGCAGCCTCGGCCACCAGCCTGGCATGGTCCGATTCATCGAACTGGGGCCCCTCCCTGAAGGCTCCCGTAAAGGAGCGCAATGGCCTGCCATAGTACCTGGAGG
>CAYXUD010000116.1:0-32890 GCA_964467775.1 uncultured Bacteroides sp.
AAAATAAGAAATTAATCGATGATTGACTTCGTCTAGCTAAAGGTTCCTCGCAGCTTGCTGCGAGGAGAGTCAATATGTCTATTTTGAATACAAAACCGATTGATGCCGGGTGTTTTAATCAGGATACTCGGGCCTGCCGACCTTCCCGATGAAGAGGATGGCCCCCGTTGAATTCTCCCTGATCAGGTAGAGGAACGGCCTGTCCGCCCTGAAACAGACCGGGCCCCCTCCCGCGCTGGTCAGGGAGACCTCCACGATGGTGGCTGCGGCAGCTTCAGTGCCCTCCTCCTTCACATCAATGAAGGTCTGGTGGATCACCCTCGAGATATAGAGCTCCCCGGCAGGGTTGATCCCCGTGAAATCCGCTTCGGACGGTGAAAAGGCCACGCCGAGGCCCAGGTTGACCAGGGGGGTGTTCAGGAGCTGCCTGAACCCGTATTTGAACCTGGGCAGGTCGATCTGCACCTCCCGGTAAGCGGAGTTTTCGAACCATGAATCCCAGTGGGCGACATCCAGCTGGGCCACCAGGTCCTGCACCCCCTTCCCGGGGGAGGGGAGCATCACCACCATGCTGAAGGCACTGTCCCCGTAAGGAAGCTCAACGGCGGTGAACTCCTCATTCGCCGTATAGACAAAATCGCCGGTAACACTCATGAAATCGGCCTGGCTCGTGTTCCCCCCCTCCAGGAAGAACGTTCCTTCATGGGTGTCCTTCCTGTCAAATTCATATTTCCAGCTTGCATTGAAATAGATGGCATTGATCAGGTACATCACCGCATCGGCGGGGATGTAATCGAGCATGTCCCTGATCTTGCCGCTGGTCTGATCCTCGATCCACTGGTTGATGGCTTCGACGGTCGCGGGATCGCTGAAATCGATCTCATTCACCTCGGCGTCGAAATAGTCCCTGCTGGCCTGGATGAATGCTGGCAGTACCTCGTATCCCAGGCGGTACCAGATGCTGTTGGCGATGGAGAATTCGACCTGCTCGTCCAGGTGGACCAGCTGGTCCATCAGGTCCCTGTAGCTCTCGTTGACCTCCTCGGTGGTGAGCTCCCCGAAATGCAGGACATCGTTGAAAGCTTCGAGGGTGGCCCCGGAAGCCCCGTTGTAGGTCATCCCCAGGGCATAGGATACGCTCATGGGGGAGATCATGAGGTTCTCCTCCCCGGTGAGGCTGCAGATCTCCCTGAACAGCTCGAAGCCGAACGCTTTATCGGCCTCGATGATCTCGGCGGACTTTTTATGGAGCGTTATCTTCGGAGACTCCTTCCGGGCCGGCCCGGCATCCTCGCACGAGGGGGAGGTGCCCAGTGACATCAGTATGATGAGCGAAAAATGGATATGGCTTTTCATCGTGTGGTATGTTTTGACTCTATCACGAAGATGCAGGACGACCTGTGATGGTTGCTCATGCAGTGGCGGAATTTCAGCCGCTGTCAGAACGTATAGGCAACCCCGAAGGAGAGGTCAACGGGATAGAGCTTGGTGTCCTCGTCAAACACGATCCCCGTCCGGAACTTTACAGGGAGGGTGATCTTCTTCCCCCAGTCTATCCTGTAGCCGACCGCCGCGGTGACCCCGAAATCGGTGAATTCACTGAAGAAATAGGCCCCGGGGCCTATCTCGGCAAAGAGGTGGATCCGCCATTCATACCGGATGACGGCTGCCAGCCTGAAGGCATCGGTATTGACGTCGTTGTAGTACCCGTATCCCGTGACGTAGTATTCATACCAGAACAGGTGCTGGAAGCCCGCCTCCGCTCCCAGAGAAAATCCCCCGAGCCGCAGCGGGAAGAAAGTCAGGTGCGCCCCTCCCAGGAATTGCCCCCAGTCGTCCGCGGTGCCGTAGCTCCACTTATCCATGTTCACCCCGGTGAAGCCGATCCCGGCACTCACTTCGATGGAGGGCTGGCCGAATGCATCCCTCCCGCCGGTCAGAAGAAGGAGAAGGGGCACTGCCGGGATGATGAGGTTCCTTTTTTTAAACATGCCGCGGTCATTAATTAGATGTGTAATTTACAAAACCTTTTTAAAAATTATTCATACTATTGTAACAGGATGGCGGCCCAGCCGTCTTTATTATATTCAGGAAACCCCCGCATTCACAACATGACCAGGCCCCTGCTCCTCCCGGTAATCATGCTCATGCTCTCTGCATCGTTCCTGCATGGCCAGGCCGAATACCTCCCGAAGAAAAGATATAAAGCCTACCGGGTGGAGGCGGCCCCGGTCATCAATGGCGTGTTTGATGACGATGCATGGACCCGCGGCGAGTGGGCGGGCGGTTTTGTCCAGCATGAGCCCTATGCCGACAGGCCGCCGTCGCAGCAGACGGAGTTCAAGATCGCCTTTGACGACATGAACCTCTATGCGGCCATCAGGGCCCTCGATGATGCCCCCGACAGCATCACGAACCGGATGAGCCGCCGCGATAACGGGGAGGGCGACATGGTCTTCCTGGTGTTTGACAGCTACCATGACCTGCGCACGGGCTTCTGCTTCGGGGTAAGCTCGGCCGGGGTGCGGTTCGATCAGATCTTTTCCGGCAACGGCCAGATCGAGGATCCCACCTGGGACCCCATCTGGCAGGCGAAGGTGCAGCTCCATGAATGGGGATGGGGGGCGGAGATGAAGATCCCCCTCACCCAGCTGCGCTTCAAGAAGAACTCGGATGAGGTGTGGGGGTTCGAGGTGGCACGCCAGATATTCAGGTACAATGAGATGAGCCTCTGGCACCCGATCCCGAGGACTGCCCCGGGACTGATCCATGCCATGGGGGAGCTGGAGGGACTGCAGGAGATAGAACCGAGAAAACAGCTTGACCTGACCCCCTATGGTGTCGCTTCCATGACGACCTACGAACCGGAGCAGGGCAACCCTTACGCAGACGGGTCCGACCCGAAGCTGAACGCCGGCCTTGACGGAAAGATAGGGGTCACGAACAACCTGACCCTCGACTTCACGATCAATCCTGACTTCGGTCAGGTGGAAGCCGACCCTTCGGAGGTGAACCTGACGGCATTCGAGACCTTTTTCGAGGAGAAAAGGCCCTTTTTCATTGAAGGGGCCAGCATCACAAGCTTCAACGTCGGACTGGGCGACGGGGATGTGGGGAACGACAACCTCTTCTATTCGAGGAGGATCGGGAGGAGGCCGCAGGGAGACCCGGAAGTCGCTGACGGGGAATATATCAGAATGCCCACCTTTACGCCCATCCTGGGGGCGGCCAAAATGACCGGGAAAACGGAGAAAGGGCTCTCCCTGGCCGTGGTCGAGGCCCTTACTGCCGATACCAGGGCCACCATCGACAGCGAAGGCACCGAAAGGAAGGAGACCGTGGAACCCCTGACCAACTATTCCCTGGCCAGGCTGCAGAAGGATTTCAACAAGGGGAATTCCATCATCGGGGGGGCGGTGACCAGCACCATCCGGAGGCTTGACGGGACGGAGATGGGGTACCTTCACGGGAATGCGACCGCTGCCGGAGTGGATTTCACGCAGTACTTCAGGGAGCGTTACTATTCCCTGGATGCCGCGCTCTACCTGAGCAATGTAAGGGGCTCCGCCGAGGCGATCTCCAATACCCAGCTCTCCCCGGCCAGGTATTTCCAGCGGCCGGATGCCGGCTACGTGGCGTACGACTCGACCCGGACGGGCCTCTCAGGCCTCGGGGGCAAACTGGAGTTCGGGAGGATCGGAGGCAAATGGAACTTCCTGTTCCTGAATGTGTTCAAGAGCCCCGGGCTGGAGCTCAACGATATGGGCTACATGAGGCAGGCTGACAATATACTGAATGTTCTCTGGACAGGATATCATTTCATAGAGCCCTTCAGCATCTTCAGGAGCGTGGACCTGAACAATGATCTTTACCTGTCGTGGGATTTCGGCGGAAGGGTCAACGGGCTTGGTTACGAATACAATGCGCATGCCGATTTCAGGAACTACTGGCACGGGGGAGTGGGCGGAGGATTCAATTTTCACCAGGTGTCCAACACGATCCTGAGAGGGGGCCCCTCCATGCTCCTGCCCAACAGCGGCAGGTTCAGCATGCATGTTTTATCGGACGACCGGAAGGCCTTCTCGGCCGGGGTCTTTGGAAACACCAGCTGGGGCGCGGATAACTATTACAGGCAGAGTTCCCTGGAATTCAGATTGACCGTACGCCCGATGAATACCCTTTCCATATCCCTGAATCCGTCATACACGAACAATATCCAGGAACTGCAGTACGTGACGGAACAGGAGCTGAAAGGGGATGAACGCTATATTTTCGGCCGGATCGTCCAGCATGTGCTGAGCATGTCGCTCAGGATCGACTATAACATCACCCCCGACCTGACCATCCAGTACTGGGGCCAGCCCTTCATCGCATCGGGCGACTATAAAGAATTCAAGATGATCACCGACCCGAAGGCGGAGGAGTTCAGCGACAGGTTCCACCTCTACACCTCCGGCCAGGTCAGCCTGAAGGACGAATACTATGTGATTGATGAAGATTATGATACGGTGGAGGATTACAGCTTTGAGAACCCCGATTTCACCGTGGATGAATGGCTGTCCAACCTGGTGGTCAGGTGGGAATTCCTGCCCGGGTCAACCGCCTACCTGGTCTGGTCACAGACAAGGGATTATGATACCCCGGACGGCAGTTTCAGGGTAGGGGAGAACCTGGAGTACCTCTATACGGATAAGAAGGCGACCAATACCTTCCTGGTGAAATTATCCTACCGCTTCGGCCTCAGGTGACCACTACATGAGCAGCATTACGATCACCATCGCTGCAATTAATACCAGGCTGATTATCAAGGCTATCCTGTTGCCTCTTCGCTGTTCAACACTCTCTTCAAGTATCATGGTTCTGTAAGATTTACCATGATTTAGACGGTGCAGTGATGGCGGGGTAATAGAAATTGACAGAAAATATTTTTTGCAGTGGAGGTAAGGGGAATCGAACCCCTGACCTCGTGATTGCGAACCACGCGCTCTGGCCGTCTGAGCTATACCCCCGGAGTTACCGCACAAACATAATCATTTTACCATGAATTTCCCGTGGATCTGCCTGTTTTGTACCGATGCGGAAATGAATATGATCCCATCGGGGAGTTCGCTGCTGTGGATCCTCCATGTGAAGCCGTCGCCCTGCACAGGCACCCCCTCCACCCTCAGTAACCTCCCGAGGCTGTCAAAAATCCGGAGCGTCATCACCTTCCCGTTAAGCCCCTCTGTCCTGATGGCCAGGCCATCACCGGCCTGAAGGAACCCGATCTGCCAGGAACCGGCCGCTGCCTGATCCATGCCCAGCGACGGATCGGCAGCCGTGACCGTTTTTGATGCTGCACCGCCCCTGCCAAATCCATCCCTTTCAGCCCTGACAGAGATGATGCCCCCGGCAAAACCGGTATCGGCACCCACGAAGATCCGGTTCGATGTGGAGGAGCCCGCAAGGCCTGCAGGCAGCTCCCACACATAGGAAGTGGCATTGAAGACCTCCGGCACTGCATATTCAGCTCCGCTGCTTCCCTGTCTTACCGTGTCAGGGCCGGAAATGGCTTCAGGGGCAGGAGGGACGCTGTAAAACCCGATGCCGGGAAGGATGAGCCCGGGGTTCAGCGGCACCAGCTCAAATGTAACCTGGCCATTGCCATGCACCCGGATCAGCAGGTAATTCTCATCGGGGACCTCCCCCATGCCCGATGCAAGAAGCGTGACATTGTCCCACTGATCGTAGAATGCAGCGACCGCATCGGTATTTCCCCCGACGTCCCCGGCAACCAGGTAGAACGCTTTGTCCGGGTTTGCTGTCAGCAAGGGGTGGACCTCCTCCCAGTAATTGGAATAATTCACCATCTGGTCATACCTTGACCTGCTGTTGCTCCTTACCCCCGCGTACTTCTCGTGGCTGTTCCAGAGGACCTCGTGGAAGAAGATGAAGATGTGCCGTGTGGAATCGCCCGACTTCACGATCTGCTCCTCCAGAAAGTCGAGCTGCCCGGGGGAGATGGAGCGGTCCTCTTCCGTGCTGTTCAGAACGACAAACAGGTCGCTCTGCCGGCGGAATGCATAGTAGGTGCCCCCGAACCTCTCCTCGAAGTGCTGCCGGCCGGCATCGTTGTTATCGTGGTTGCCCATGGCGAAGTAACAGGCGATGCCATAGCCCGACAGCTCATCTTCCACCTGCTGCCAGCTTTCAGGGGTGCTCTGGTTGACGATATCGCCCGTAAAAACGATCAATGCGGCCAGCGAATCGAACCCGGAGTCAAGGCTGTTGAGAAATGCGGGATGAAGCCCGGTGTTGCCCCCGTCGTGTGCACCGTAGGCATGCCCGGCAGCCAGAAAGGAGTAAGAGGTGTCCGACTGGGCATCCGCAGGAGGATACAAGGCTGTGAACAGCGATAACAGGGCCCAGGTGACCCTTGAAAATCTTTTTTTTAACATCGGTTATGCGGGATCTTCAAAGGACCAAAATACGAAACGCCTGATAAACAATTGCGCTCCGGATGAAGCGAAAGTGCAAATAATTGTTTACTTTTCGAAAGGCAAACATGCAGGGTTCGTCTGATGAAGCAAACCACGGCCATAAGAATTTCGGGTTATACCGGATTCATTCTTACCCTTGCTTACCTGTTCTGGTTCCTCAGGACGGTCGATCTATCGCTGATCTATTACTGGCAGCAGACCATACCCCTCTCATTTGCGGATTACCTGCCGGTCCCGGGCGGCGTATCCGATTTCCTGGGGGAGAGGTTCCTGGAGTTCCTGACGCGGCCCCTCCCGGGGATCCTGGGCGTGGCCCTGCTGGTGGCAATCGTTTTCTTTTCGCTGCACCTGCTGTTCAGGCGGGTGAAGGAGAGCCCCCTGTTTTTCATCCTTTTGCTGGCGGCGCTGATCCCCTTCATCATGCTCTTTGCTCATTACAGGCTGCCGGCCGGCCTGGTCATGAGCCTGGCAACGGGCCTTTTGCTTGCAGCGCTCCACAGCCTCTATGCCCCCCGGAAGCTGGTTGCCGGGTCGCTGTACAATTTCATCACCGCCATCGTTGTCTACCTGGTGGCAGGAGCGGCAGGCCTTTATATACTCCTGCAGGCGGTCATCATTAAGGCGGTCCTGTCAAAACGTTACCTTGAACTTGTTACGGCACTGCCCCTGCTGATCGTCCCCGTTCTCTACCTGCCTTTAGACCTCTCCTATACCCTGAAACATGCTTACCTGAGCTCATTCTTGATTTCAAAATATGATGAACTGCCGCACATCCTCTATTTCAGCCTCTTCTCCCCGCTGCTGTTCCTCCTTTTATATGCATGGCTGGATTATCTGTTGTCACGGTTCACCCTGAAATGGTCCATACTTATTTCCGGGCCCGGGATCATCGTGGTCATGGCAGCTCTGTACTTCTCTTCGCGGGCCGCCATCAACGAACAGGAACAGGATGCTTTCAAAATATACCAGGCCGGCTTCCGGGGGGAGTGGGCAGAGGTGATCAGGCTCACAAGCGGACGAGGACAGATCAACCAGCTGGTGCAGTACGAGGTCAACAAGGCGCTTTACCATACCGGGCAATTGCTGGATAACCTGTTCCAGTATCCCCAGCAATACGCGGAAAAGGGTCTGTTCCTGGAAGGCAATGCCTCCATCCGGATCGCCATCCATATGATCAGTTTCTACTATGACATGGGATATGCCAACGAAGCAAGGCACTGGGCCAACGAGGCACAGATAGGATTGATGCGGCATCCCGTCGTGCTGAAGAACATGATCATGACCTACACCGCCATCGGCAATCATGCCGCAGCCCTGAAATACCTTCGTGTCCTCTCAGGATCCAGGCTTTACCGGGAGTGGTGCGACCGGGTCCGCGTGATGATTGAAAACAATACCGCCGGCGACGACTTGGCGATCCAGGCCTTTATACAGAATGACCCCAAAGTCGACTTTTTTGCCCAGACCAGGAATCCCACCGCGAAACTAACTGCTTTCTACGTCAATAACCCGGAGAACCAGATGGCTTTTGAGTTCCTGATCGCAAGTTACCTTCTTCAGCACAAGTTAGGCAATGTGGCCGTTCATCTTCCGACCTTCAGAAAATTTGGCTATGGGAGGCTCCCGAGGGCCGTTGAGGAGGCGATGCTGGTCTATATAACAAGAACGCCTGAAAGTAAACTTCCCGTGGCCGGTTACAGTGTCAGCCAGAGGAGCTGGGAAGAGTTCCAGGATTTCAGCCGCCTGATGTCAAGCACCCGGGACAGGGATGAAAGGATCATCAAGGTCTCAAAATACAGGAACACCTACTGGTATTACATTACACTATCCAGCCCCTATGCCACGAAGGATTAGATTATTAGCCCTCTGCACCCTCGCCCTGGCTGCGGCGTGCAACCGGACTCCCGGGGATGCTGAGCAAACCGGTGAGCCACCGGAGATATACCCGGACTATACCTCCGTTGTCATCCCGCCCAACATTGCACCGCTGAATTTCCAGATCAGGAACCAGGGGATAGATTTCATAGCGGAGATATCGAACAGCCGGGAGAGGAGCATCAGGGTCAGGAGCAGGACAGGAACCATAGAGATCCCCATGAGGGCCTGGAAAAAGCTGCTGGAAGAGGGCAGGGGAGGGACCCTGACGATTTCAGTCTGGAGGAAGACCCCGGAAAAACAGTGGGAAAAGCTGGCGCAGGCAAGCAATGAGATCTCCACAGAGGAGATCGATCCCTATATCGCTTTCAGGAAAATACCCACAACCAACATATACTGGAAGAACATGGGGATTTACCAGCGCTGCGTGGAGAATTTCAAGCAGGCCCCGATCATGGTCAACAGCCTGACGGACGAAAACTGCATGAACTGCCATATGTTCAATGCGGGCGACCCGGGGCAGATGGTGTTCCATATGCGCGGGCCATACGGGGGTACCGTGGTGAAGGACAGGGACGGGACCCGGTTTGTCGAGACAAAGAGCGACCATACACGAAGTGCCGGGGTGTACCCTGCATGGCACCCTGATGGTGAACTGATCGCCTTCTCGGCCAATATGATCAACCAGGGGTTCCATTCCAGGATGGGAAAGATCGATTATGTGCATGACAGGTATTCCGATATTTTGCTATACGATGTGAAGGCCAACACCGTCACCCGGCCGGCAGTACTGGCTACCGACAAACTTGAGAACCTTCCCGCCTGGTCACGGGATGGCAGGAAGCTCTATTATATCTGCGCTGAAGAGCGGGAATACGACACCCTGCCCTATTATGAAAAAGTGTACAGCCTGATGAGCATCGGCTTCGATCCGGGGACAAGAACATTCGGCACTCCGGACACGCTCATCAATTGCGGGGATTTCGGCAAGAGCATCACTTTCCCGAGGGAATCGCCCTCGGGGAGGCTGCTCTCATTCATTGGGCTCGACTACGGCTATTTCTCCATCTACAACAATGAGGCCGATGTCTATTTTTACAACACGGAGAACGGGGAGATCACCAAGCCCGGGATCAATTCACCGTTGACCGAGAGTTATCCCAGCTGGTCGCGCAACGGCGCGTGGCTCATGTTTGTCAGCAAGCGGGACGACGGGATCATGTCCGAGGTCTGGTTCAGCCATGTGGATGAGAACGGCGTTGCCGCCAAACCTTTTGTTCTGCCGCAGAGGCACCCGGATTTTTATGAGGTTTATCTCTACAATTACAACCGGCCTGAATTCATCTCCGGGAAGGTCGACCTGAATCCGAGGAAAGTGTATGCCCTGGCGAAGAAGGGTGCGGAATCCAGCGGCTTCAATATAGAAGCGAGTGTGAGCCTTTCCACCGGTGCCACCGTACCTGCCAGTCAACAGGAGGGTGAATTCTACCACCACGACTGACCTGGTCCGGGATCAGGCGGAGGCCAGGGCCTCGATCTCAACCAGCAAGGTTTCGCGGCACACGTCGGAGACCACATAGATGCCGGGGACCCCGGGAAGTCGCTGCTCACAGATATCCTTCACGGCCAGGTAGTCTTCCGGGAACTTGATGTAGACCCTGATGAATTCGATCTTTGGCATTGCCCGGCCCGTTTTATCCATCAGGGTCAGTGTCTCCCTGCTGATCAGCTTCTGGATGTTTTCGATCGTTATTTCAGTTTGCAGGGCCACATCATTCTCACCCACGGTGACCTCCTCCCGTATGGAGGCTGTGCCGGAGATGAATACCTGCTCGTATTCATGGTTTGCCACAAATTTGGCGCGTGCAAATTTGGGGGTGCATCTCATCATTCCCCTGTATTCCGCATCGCCCACCAGGACCTCCCGGGTATAATCAAAGGCAGCCTTCTGCAGGGGATTTTCGACCGCCATGGTCCGGTATCCCTCCGGTGAGGCGGCGAAGAAACTGACAATCACCCCGCCGGCCCTGATGCCGATCCCCGTGGCAGCCGGGTAGCCCTGCCTGAAGTCAGACCGCGAATAATAGTTCGAGCGCACGTTGTTGAATTGCTGGTAGTGCTGGCTTTTCCGTTCGTCGGATTCAACAACGGTAATATCCTCGATATAGTTCCACTGCCTGAAAATATGGCTGAAATCGAGCCCTTCTGCCCGGAGGATCCTCTCCATCACCCCGAAAACCTTCTCGGCATCCCCCGTGATGCTCTTTTTGCCGTTGTTCTGCCCGATGCCGTTGGCGATCACCAGTTTCTCGCCCTTCTCATTCCGGATCACCAGGTAGAGGTTCCCATTCTCGCTCTTCGGGATGACTTCCGCATCGCCCAGGTTGGTGATACAGTAGACTTCGGCCGATACATAGGCACCATTGGCCGGGGCCTGTGCCAGGCAGGCAACCGGGATGCCGGTCCTCACCTGGTCGGGCAGGCATTTCATCACCTTTTGTGTCAGGTCGTGGTAGACTTCCGCATCGCCGGCGGCCAGGAAGAAGTTGATAGAGACGATATTTCTCAGGGTAAAAGAGGCTTTTGAGATAAACGCGTCCAGCTGATCCAGGCATTCTGCAGCCTGTTCCTCCACGGTATCCCCTGTGTTTGCCTCAAAAGCAACGACAGATAACTTCATTTGAAACGGTTATGAAATATCTGACAAAGATAATTTCTTTTGCCATTTCAGCGCTTTTCGAAGGAAATTCCTTTGGTCCGGCCGCTGGAAACGGAAAACCCGGTCACCTTTCCTGCCCCGTCCCGCGCGAAAGCGAGCTCGCTGATAAAGAACACGTCGCCCTTGTAGAGATCCTCCTTGATGGCCGATAACTTCACCTCCCCGGCATTCCTGATGAGGAGAGTCAGGGTGCTGTCGCGCACCTCGAGGGTATAGAAGGTTTCCAGCTCATCGCTGAAATATCTCCCTTCCAGTGCCAGCAGGTCGTCCAACGAGGGCTCGTAGGGGGCCAGGCGTTCCAGTTCGAATTCCTGCCCGCCCTGGGAATGCACTGCTCCGGTCACATTCCCGTCGCTGTCCGGCCGGAATTCGATAAAGGCATCCACCCCCTCATATCTGAAGCGGGTTTTTGACTGCGGGATCATCCAAACATCCGGCTGCCCCTCGATGGTCATCTTCAGGGCCCCGTCGGCCATGCTGAATTTCATGACAAACCCTGTCCCCTTGATCATATACTCCCCGGCATAGGCTGTAAGCACCTCTTCGGGTACCTCCACGCCGGTGGAATCTTTTTCCCCTGCATCTACCCCTTCCTCCTCCTGAGGCCCCATCTCATTCCCGAAGAAGGCATCGGCCAGGGTATAGGCAATCCGGTTTGAGGGAAAGCTGGCGTTGTTGCTCATGGCCACCACCCCTGCTTTGATCCCGGGGAAATAGACCATGAATGCACGGTGGGCCAGGTCCGCCCCGCCGTGGCTGTAGGTTTTCAGCCCCCTGTGTTCACCCACTTCAATGCCCAGGGCATAAGTCATGGTATCGCCGTTGTTGAGGGTGTCGGGGGTCACCAGCCGGGTGACAAGGCCCTCACCGCCCACTACCGGGTCGCTGAAGTTGTGCATCCAGGCATTGAAGTCATCCACCGTTGAATAGATGCCCCCGGCTCCATAGGATGCGCAGAGGTCGCCCGACTCCCGGTAGCCTCCCGTGGAATCCTGCACATAGCCCTGCGAAGCACCTGGCACAATGGTGGCCGGATCGGCCCTGACCATCGTGGAGGTCATGCCCAGGGGCCCGAAAATATTCTCCTTCATGAATTCAGGGAAAGGCAACCCGCTGATCCGTTCAACAATCGTGGCCAGCAGGATAAAGGCCGAGTTGTTGTAGTTGAACTCCTCGCCCGGGGCGGACTGCAGCTCCTTCTGCCTTTTCAGGATCTCGATCACCTCATCGCGCCGCAGTGCGTCTTCCATCTGCCACCCGGTCATGGCCATCAGGTTGTAGACCTCCCTGAAGCCGCTGGTATGGTTCAGCATGTTCCTGATGGTCACCACCTCTCCCAGGTCGGGCAGTTCGGGGACATGCTTCCGGACATCGTCGTCCAGCGACAGCTTCCCCTGCTGTTCCAGCAGCAGGATGGCCATGGCAGTGAACTGCTTGGAGACAGATCCGATGTTGGTAGGCGTACTGGTGGCATAGGGTACGTGATGGGTGAGGTTGGCCATGCCGTAGGCTTTGGAGAAGATCACCTTTCCGTTCTGCATTACGCCGGCCACACCGCCCGGAACCTCCTTACCGCTGTAGGGATAGAAGAGCTGGTCGGCCCGTCTGGCCGGATCGGTGGCGATGGGCTCCACAACCTTCAGTTCAATGGTGTAGGTCCCGGTTCTCTTTTCAAAAGGGGCCACTACCAGCATGTACCTGCCCGGTTTCCTGACCTCGAAGCTGAAATCCTCGGGCCCTGCAGCGGGACCGTCGAACATGCCAAGGGCGGTTCCGGCGGAGTCATAGAGGGTGACCACCACATCCACCGACACCTGGTTGCATACGCCGTAGATATAAGTGTCGGCACCGAAATCGAAATGGAATGTATCGGGCGATTCGAGCGCAAGGGTTCCTTCAGCCACCTCTCCCACGCGCAGGTCACCCGTGAAATGGAAAGAACGGGGAAGGTTACAGGCGGCCAAAAAAATGGCCGTCAACATGATGCAGGAAATATGTTTCATTGGTTAGGGGTTTGATGGAGAACCAATTTACAAAAAACTCCCGTTTTGAATCTCGCCATGCAGATCGCCTGAACGCTACTGTTGAATTATTCACCAGCTGTTGAATAAATCAACACTACATCCAAAGGGTTCATAATCAGGCTGTTCACACTTACCCTCCGCCACTGTTGTGTAAAAAAACAACACTTTCTGCCTCCCGCCCGGCTCTGTATTATGTTGTAAAAACCAGGTATTCAGCATGTTAATATCTTATGGCACTATGTTTGGTAGCATGAAATATGACATTAAATCCTATCAAGATGAAAAAAAGAGCTTTTTTCAGGAACATTCAGGTCAGGCTGTCCACACTGGTATGCACACTGTTGGTGGTGACTTTGGCGACAGCCGCCGCGAATGAGGGTCCCCTTCAACTGGTTTACAGCCCGGAGCTGGAGGATATGGCCGGTACCATGGCACAGAGGTACAATGGGACGCATCCGGGCAACGAACTTACCTGGTTTCAGGTTCAGGGTCAGCAATGGACTGATCTCCTGAAGGAGGAGGGTGCTGTCGGAATGGTCAACAAGAAGGGATTACAGGGCATCCAGAGGGATCATCTCCTGGTCCTGGTAGCCGGCCGTGAAGTCTGGGTGCCGGTCATGAATGAAGATCACCCGTACAGGGAAGAGATCCTTCAGCATGGCATGTCGCCTGAAGCCTTCAGCAGTCTCTATTGTCCCCCGGCGGAGCAGCAGACGGGTTCCCCGGTCATTTACAATCAAACCGGGATGGTGGCCTATATGAACAACAATCCCGCCCTCAGGGGATACCTGGCCGACTTTCTGAAAACCGGGGCGGACCGGATCGAAGGCAGGGTTGCTGCCGGGGAAGAGGGGATGGCGGAGCTGATCCGGAACGACCGGAAAGGGATCGGGTTCTGCAGCCTGTCGGAGCTGGTCCGGGAGTCGGAAGGGAATGCCGTACCTGGATTGAGCCTGGTCCCCATCGACATGAACGGGAACGGGGCCATCGATTATTTTGAGGATATCTACGGGGGTATACAGGAGCTCACCCACGGGATCTGGCTTGGGAAGTATCCCGCTGCATTGTACAGCAGGATCTACATGGTGGCTGATGAGCGCTCCCTGGGCAGTGAACAACAGGCCTTCATGGAGTGGATGCTCGAAGAGGGACAGCCGTTGCTGGCATCCCGTGGATTTGCCGCACTCAGCCAGAGCGAAAAATACAGCCGGAAGGAGAAGCTTGCCCGGGCAGCCACGGCCGTGGTGCAGGTCCCGGCCAGGGCTTCCGGTGCCAGGGTGATCCTGGTGGTTCTGGGCGGCCTCCTGGTACTGGCCCTGCTGGTGATGATTCCTGCTGTTCTGCTGGGGAGGGTCCCGGCGGAGAAGAAGAGGCCGGGAGAGAGGTCCCGTTTGCCGCTGGGAGAAAAGATCAGGAGCTTTCCGGCCGGCCTGTTTTATGATAAATCGCACACCTGGGTCATCATGGAAAAGGAGGGGAAGGTCCGGGTCGGAATTGATGATTTCCTGCAATATGTGACAGGCCCCATTACCCGGGTCATGCTGAAAAAGCCGGGAGAGCAGGTGAAGAGGGGGGAGCCCTTTCTTTCACTGGTGCAGGAGGGGAAAAAACTGGAGATTCATGCCCCCCTCTCGGGGACGATCGTGGAACAGAACAGTGACCTGGCATTCGATTCATCGAGGATCAATGACGAACCGTTTTCCGGGGGATGGGTGTACGTGATGGAGCCGCTGAACTGGCTCTCCGAGCTGAGGTCCTACCTGATGGGTGACCAGTACCGCAGCTGGCTCCAGAGAGAGTGTTCCCGTCTGAAGGATTTCTTCTCCTGCGGGCTGGCACCCCTGAAAGGAGTTGAGACCGTCCACATCATGCAGGAGGGCGGTGAGATCGCCGGCGGGGTTCTGGAGAGGTTCGGACCGGAGGTGTGGGAGGAGTTTCAGACCGGCTTCATCAACATCTCGGGGAAGTCATAAAGAAGGTCACAGGAGTATTCATTTAATTATAAACCTACTGAAATCAATTAACGATGGGAATCAACAGACGAAATTTCTTCAGGGCGGTCGGACTGACCGGTGCAGCACTGGGAACCGGTATCGAACTCTCCGCATCTCCTCCGAAAGGCAGTGAAAAAGAGATGCTGGGGATCCTCTATGATTCGACCCGGTGCATAGGGTGCCAGAGTTGTGAGCTGGCCTGTGCACTGGCAAACGGGCTGCCTGAACCCGATCCGGAGGATTATCCCGTTCCGGGTATCCTGCGGAAAACCAATGAAACGAGGCGTTCGGTGATCAATGCCTTTGAGACCTCCCGGGGGGAGGTTTATGTGAAACACCAGTGCATGCACTGCAACCAGCCTGCCTGTGCTTCGGCCTGCCTGACCAGGGCGATGTACAAGACGGAGGAGGGGCCGGTGATCTGGCGTGACGAAAAGTGCATGGGTTGCCGGTACTGCATGGTATCATGCCCGTTTGACATACCCAAATTCGAGTACAACAGCCCCAACCCGGACATCGTGAAGTGCAACATGTGTTTTGACCGGGTAAAGGAGGGGGAACTCCCTGCATGCGTGGCGGATTGTCCGGCCGAGGCCCTCACCTTTGGTACACGGCGTGAGTTGCTTACCGAGGCCCGGAGGCGGATCAATGCGGATCCGGATACCTATTACAACGGGATCTACGGGGAACTGGAGGCCGGGGGGACAGGTGTCCTCTACATCTCTCCCGTCCCGTTCGAGGAACTCGGTTTCAACACCTCCATCAGGAAAGGGTCCTATCCGGAGCTGACCAAGGGATTCCTCTACAGTGTTCCTTCCATTTTTGTTCTCTGGCCGGCCATGCTGCTGGGAATTCACAACGCAACGAAAAATAATGCCAAAAACGACGAAGACCATGAATCATAGAGACTATTCCACACCCCCGGACAACGATGGCAGGCCCATCGGGAAATTCCTGGTTACCCAGTTAAGGCCCAGGGGCAGGATCCTCACCGTTTTCAACATGATCTCGGTCCCCATCATGACACTGGGGATCGCACTGATCGTGATCCGTTTTGTAAAGGGCATCGGGGCCGTGACAAATCTCTCCCAGGAGGTGCCCTGGGGGCTTTGGATCGGGTTTGACGTGGTCACCGGGGTGGCCTTCGCGGGTGGCGCCTACGTGGTGACCTTCCTGGTATACATCCTGAACATGGAGAAGTACAGGCCCATTGTCAGGGTGACAGTGCTGAACGGGTTCCTGGCCTATGTTTTCTACGCCGGTGCCCTTCTGCTGGACCTCGGGAAACCGTGGAACGTGGTGAACCCCATCATCGGCAACAGCTTCGGGGTGAGCTCGGTCCTCTTCCTGGTGGCCTGGCACTTCCTGCTCTACATGATCGCGCAGCTGATCGAGTTCTCACCGGCCATTGCCGAATGGATCGGTGCCAGGAAGGCCCGCAGGATCCTGTCGGGCATGACCCTGGCGGCCGTGATCTTCGGTATCACCCTCTCGACACTGCACCAGTCCGGACTGGGGGCCCTCTACCTGATGGCCAGGGAGAAGATACATCCGCTATGGTACTCGGAGTTCATCCCGATCCTTTTCTTCGTCTCCAGCATTTTTGCAGGGCTCTCCATGGTGATCTTTGAAGGTTCCATCAGCCAGAAGGTCTTCTTTGACCAGATGAACGCGGAGAGGCACAGGGCCCATGACGGGATCCTGCACGGACTTTCGAAGATCTGCACGCTCACCCTGCTGGTCTATTTTTTCATGCAGGTGGTGGTCTTTGTGCACGGCAAGCACTGGGAGCTGCTCGCGACGCGCATGGGGGCCTGGTACCTGACAGAAATGATCGGTTTTGTGCTGCTGCCCATGATCCTCTATTTCTACAGTTACCGGACCAGGAACATCACGCTGATCAAAATAGCAGCGCTGGTGACCATGATAGGGGTGATCATCAACCGGCTGAATATTACGGTGATCGGGTTCAAATGGGATGCGGCCTCACACTATGTGCCGTCCTGGATGGAGATCGTGGTGACACTGACCGTCCTCTTCGTCGAGATCTGGATCTTCCGTTGGATCGTCAGGCGGATGCCGGTCCTGAGGGAACCCCCTGCATGGGCAAAGGAGCATTGACATATTCTATTTCTATACAAAAAACCAATACAGAATGAATCAGTTTTTCTATACAGATATATTTGATACCAAGGGTATCGAGTATCTGGTGGTCATCGGCTTCCTGCTGCTGATCATTCCTTTCTGGATGATGCTGAACCGTCCTCTGAAGCTGAAAGCAAGGGTGGGGCAGGCTCTGGGTGCCCTGACTGCCCGCATGCTGCGGATCCCGCAGGGATTATTCTATCACCGGAACCACACATGGACCCACCTGGAGAGATCGGGACTGGTCATGATCGGGCTGGATGACCTGCTTCTTCATCTCACCGGGGGAGTGGAGCTGGAGTACCTGAAGAACCATCAGGAGAGGGTCAAAAAGGGAGAACCCATTGCCAGGATCATCCAGGATGGCAAGGACCTGGTGATCGCTTCGCCCATCTCGGGCGAGATCCGAAGGCTCCACCGTTCCCTGGAAAAGGATCCGGGGGCCATCAGCGACGATCCTTATGCTTCCTGGCTGGCCAGGATCAAGCCCGAGAACTGGCGTGAGGAGACAGGCGGGACCCTGATGGCTGAAGAGGCCACCCGGTGGGCTGAAGAGGAACTGGAAAGGTTTAAGGACTTCATGGCCAGTGAACTGGCGGAATCGCCGGAGCAACGTGAGGTGATACTCCAGGCAGGTGGCGAACTGGTGGATCATCCGCTGAGCGGGATGGATCAGCGGGTCTGGACCGACTTCCAGAATAAGTTTCTGCTGCCGGAGTGACACGGATCCAATCCTTTTTTGTATTTTATGAGGCTGTCTTAAAGGTTCAGTCAATCAATATTCTGAGGGATGCAATACTCAGGAACCATGAAGAGGCTGCCCCTTTTGTAACAGCCTCTTATTCCATCAATCCGAATGTAACCGAGCGTGATCATGAAGAGTTTTTCCAGGGGACTATCCCGGTTCATGGATGAATCGGGAACCATAGGCAGGTTTGTCCGCTTCCGGTCGTCCATCTATGGCCGGGTGGTCTTTATTATCGCCGGGTCCCTGATCATTACCTTTGTCCTTTTCAACATTGTCTTCCGGTCGATCTATATGGATTTCTTCAACCGCACCATCGGCCAGAACGGGGACCATATCAGTTCGATCGTGGAAGGGGCCCTCTACTACTCCATGCTGGAGAATGACAAAGCCACCCTGCAGCGCACCCTGGACCTCATCAGCAACATGTCGGGGATCGACGAGGTCAACATGTACAATGACCAGGATATCCTTGCCTATACCTCGGTGGACACCGAGATGGACAGCCGGGGGAACCCCAACTGCATAGGTTGCCATTCCGATCTTGCCGGGTTATTCCCCCGCCAGGACAGGGACTATGTGATCGTGCCGAACATCCCGGAATGCGGGATCCGCCAGAATGAGCACGGAAGCAGGCACCTGGTGATCAGGCAGACCATATTGAATGAATCCTCCTGTTATACCGCCCAGTGCCATGCGCATGCGGCCACCGACGAGGTGCTCGGTTCGCTGCTGATCACCCTTCCCCTGGAAGACCTGGATGCATTTTCCGTGGAGTCCTCCACCGATTTCCTGCTGCTGGCCACGCTGATCACCGTGTTACTGGTCACCTTCCTGGTGGTCTTCACGAGGAAGAAGATCAAGGACCCGCTGAATTCCATCATCGAGGCAAGTGAAGCGGTCTCCAAGGGGGATACCACCATACGGCTGGATATTAATCCCAAGCTGCTGGAGGATATGCGGCTGGTCTCGGTAGCCTTTAATAACATGCTGGATAATATTGAGAGTGCCACGATAGAGCTCCAGAACTGGTCCCAGCAGCTTGAATACAAGGTGCAGAAGAAATCGGAGGAGCTGATGGAAGCCCAGAACGAGCTGATCCATGTGGAGCGGATCGCCTCACTGGGCAAGCTCTCCTCCTCGGTGGCCCATGAGATCAATAACCCGCTCTCGGGCATACTGGTTTACAGCAAGCTGATCCATAAGCAGCTCTCAGGCGACAGTTTTCAGCACCCCAAGAAAGAGACGATCCTGAAGAACCTTCATCTGATCGAGACAGAGACCAAGCGCTGCGGCGATATTGTGAAGGGGCTGCTCGATTTTTCCAGGAAGGATCGTGAGGATTTCGAGCGTGTCCGGCTTCATAAACTGCTGGAAGAGACGAGCCGCCTGATGACACATTCCATCAAGATCGCAGATATTCACTTCAGCAAGGATTTCCGGGCGGGGAACGACCTGGTCACCTGCAGTCCGAACCAGATGAAACAGGCTTTTGTGGCTTTGCTGGTGAATGCCTCGGAAGCGATCCGCGAGCAGGGTGAGATCTGTGTCAGGACACAGAATTCCGATGAGGGCCACATCAGGGTCACCATTTCCGATAACGGGGTGGGCATCTCGAAGCAGGACCTGCCCCATATTTTTGAGCCCTTCTTTTCCACCAAGCATGATGCCAGCGGTATCGGGCTCGGGCTTCCCATCGTACACGGGATCGTGGAGAACCACAAGGGGAAGCTGGAGGTGGAATCTGAAGTCGGCAAAGGAACCACCATTGCAATCACCATTCCGCTTGCGGAAGGATAAATACAAGATCATGACCAATCAGATATCTATTTTGATCGTTGATGACGAGGAATCGGTAAGGGATTCACTCTACAACTGGTTTGTTGATGACGGGTATCAGGTCGAGTGTGCGGAAAATGCCAAGCAGGCCCTGTCAATGCTCGATGAGAAGAACTTCGATATCGTGCTGGCCGATATCAAGATGCCGGGGATGGACGGGATGGAGATGCACAGGCGGATCAGGGCCCTGGGCAGGGAGCCGGTGGTGATCATCATGACCGCATTCGCTTCGGTGGATACGGCTGTGCAGGCACTGAAGGACGGAGCGTTCGATTATGTCACCAAGCCTTTCGATCCGGACGACCTTTCACACCTGATCCGGAATGCAGCGACCCAGGTGGCCCTGAAGGCCGAGAACCTCTCCCTGAAAGAGAAGATCACCAGCCTGGTGGACGTGGAGGATATCGTTGGGGAGAGCGCACCCCTGAGAAAGGTCCTGGAGGAGGTGGAACGCGTGGCGAACTCCAACTCCTCGGTGATCATCACCGGGGAGAGCGGTACCGGCAAGGAACTGGTTGCCAGGGCCATTCATTCCAATTCACCCCGCAAGTACTTTCCCCTGGTGAGTGTTCACTGCGGCGCATTGACGGAGAGCCTGCTGGAAAGCGAACTCTTCGGACACGAGAAGGGGGCCTTTACGGGTGCCTCCTTTAACCGCAAAGGGAGGTTCGAGATGGCTGACGGGGGAACCATCTTCCTGGATGAGATCGGCACAATTTCACCCAAGATGCAGATCGAACTGCTGCGGGTCCTCGAGTCCAAGACATTTGTCAGGGTGGGAGGGAACAAGGAGATCACCTCCGACTTCAGGGTGATCTGTGCCACCAACCGGGACCTGAAGGAGATGGTGAAGAACGGGAAATTCCGGGAGGATCTCTACTACAGGCTCAATGTGGTCAACATCAGGATCCCGCCCCTGCGGGAGCGGATCGAGGACATTCCCCTGCTGGTGCACCACTTCATTGCCAAGTACTGCACCTCCATGAGCAGGGACATGATCTCGATCGAACCGGCGGCCATGAAGCACCTGGAGATGTTTGACTACCCCGGGAATGTCCGCGAACTGGAGAACATGATCGAACGGGCCATCGTGGTGGGCAACGGGACGGTGATCCGGCTGCGGGACCTGCCCATGGGCAAGGAGGTGATCAGCAACTCCATTGAAAGCCTGAATGACCTGGAAAAGAAGCACATTGCCAAGATCCTGGATAAATACGGCTGGAATATAACCAAGTCGGCCAAGGCGCTGGATGTGGACCGGGCCACCCTTTACAACAAGATCAAGAAGTACCAACTGAAACAGGACTGATCTGATTGGAGAAGCCGGGCATCATACTGGTATCTTGCGGCCTTTTTGAGAAGAGACTCACAGGAAGAATGGCCGAGGATGTGGCCGGGGAGTTTCATTATCCCGTGAACCTGAAAGAGTGCAGCCTCGATATCAGCCATTTCTACAATCCGGGCCGGCGCCAGTATGACGCCAATGAGATCCTCAAGATGTTCTCAAAGAATGCCCCGCCCGAATCATTGAAGGTGATCGGGATGGTACGCGTCGATCTCTATATTCCCATTTTGACCTATATTTTCGGGCAGGCTGCGCTGAACGGCAGAACGGGCGTGGCCTCGCTCTACAGGCTCAGGAACGAGCATTACGGGCTGGAGCCCGATGAGGGGTTGCTGGTCGAACGTTTCAGCAAAGTGGTCATACATGAGCTGGGACACACCTTCGGGCTGATCCACTGCAGGAACCCGGTCTGTGTCATGCGCTCGAGCACCTACGTGGAGGACCTGGATCAGAAGGAGCGGCACCTGTGCCACCGGTGCAGGGAAAAGATCACATCCCCCGGCTGAGCCCCAGGCTCCTGATGTATGCTTCGTTGCTCCAGGGCCTTCCCAGGAACTCTTCCACGGCTTCGACAATGTCCCGCTGGGTCCCGTTTGAAAGGATCAGCCGGCGGTACCTGACCCCCGATCCGGTGTCGGTGAGCCCGTTCTTCTCGAAGACCGTGAACATATCCTGCGCAAAGACCTCTGCCCACAGGTAGCCGTAGTAGTAGGTCGGGTGGGTGTTGATATGGATCCAGCTGGCCTGCGGGTGGGTGCCCTCGATGTACATGGGAAGGGCCATCTGCCGGTCCACCTCTCTCCACAGCTCATCCCCGTCCAGCGGTTGCGCCGGGTCGTACCGGTCGTAGAGCATCATGTCATAGATGCTGTTCCGGAGCGTGCCCTGTGCATCGAGTCCCGAAGTGATATTCCTGGCATTCAGCATGTTGTCGAAAAGCTCCCGGGGCAGCACCTCTCCTGTCTCATAATGCCTGGCAAAGGTGCTCAGGATGCCGTAATCCCAGATCCAGTTCTCAAAGATCTGGGCCATGGATTCCACAAAATCCTCTTTTGAACCGGCCTGGCTGGTGAACTCGCCGGTATAGGACATCCGGTCCATGATATGCCCGAACTCATGGAACAGGGTGCTCAGCTCGTCGTGGCTCAGCAGGGAGGGGGTGGTTTCGGTCGGACGCGGGAAATTGGCCAGGAGCATGCAGACCGGTATCTCGTATCCCTCCGGGGTGAGACTGCCCGGTGTGAGATCCACCCCGTAGAACCACGATTCCTTGCCGGGCCTGGGGTAGAGGTCCAGGTAAAACCTGCCGGTGACCGCGCCGTCCTCCAGCACCTCGTACATCATCACCTCCCCGTGCCACACCGAAGGGTGCTCCACCTTCCTGAATTCCAGCCCGAGCAACCCTCCATAGATCTCCAGCATCCCGGAAATGCAACCCTCCAGCGGCAGGTACTCCCTGATCCGCTCATGGTCTACGTGATGCTCCGAGATCAGCAGCTGGTTCCTGTAATAACGCACATCCCAGGGGTTGACCGGTGCCCTGCTTTCGATCCCGGTGATCCTGTTCCTGTATTGCTCCAGGAGCTCCCGGTCCATCACCGCTTTCTCCTTCGTCCGGTCGACCAAATCCTCCAGGAACCCCCAGACGGTCCCGGGGTTTTTGGCCATTTTCATGGTGGTGGTATAGGAAGCATAGGACCGGAAGCCCATGAGAAGGGCCAGCTCGTGCCTTTTGCTTACAAGCTCATCCAGGATCTCCAGGTTCTCCTCCCATGCCCTGTTCTGGTATTTCACCAGGTAGGATTTCCGGGTCTTTTCGCTCGAGGCATTGTTCAGGACGGGTCCCCGGGTAGCCGGGATCACCGGGATCTCATAGAGGGAATCTCTCCTGTAAGCCTCCAGGAATTTTCCGGGTATTCCCGAGGCACCGGCCTCATCCAGTACCAGCACCTCATCGGCGTTGTTCATGTTGATCGAATAGCTGGACGAGAGTTCAGTGATCTCTGCCTTCAGCTCCCTGAACCTGGCAAGCTTATCCGCCTCCAGGTTGACGCCTTCATGTTCGAACAGCCGGATGACATCATCCACGAAAAGCTTCCTGTGCCCGGTCAGCTCCCCATAGGCATCCGACCCGGCAAAGGCGGTCATCTGCCTGTACAACCCGGGGTCGGAAGTGATGCCGGTGGCCAGCGAATCGAGTACCTGGTAACTCTCCAGTCCCCTGGCCCTGACCAGTGAATCGGGCGACACCCAGTAGAGCATGAAGCAGTTGTTGGCGGCCTTGTTCAGCCCGTTGATCACGCGGTCATATTCCACGAACACATTTTCAAAACCGGGCGATTCCTCTGTCCGGATCTGTTCCAGGGCGGCTTCGGTCTCGCGGACCGTGATCCGCCCGTAGGCTGTCACCTGCTCAGGTGTCACCCGGGCATAGGGTACAGGTTCGTTCAAACCGGGGAAGAAGGGGTTCCCTTCTTTCGAATCGCCCGTGGCCGGGCCCTGACAGCTTGCCATCATCATGATCAGTACAGGTATAGCAACAGTGAATCTCATGCGTTTCATATGCTTTTTGTTGAGGTCAGTGGATACAAATATAGTGGTTTCAATCCCTTATCTGGAAAACCGGAAGAACAATAGTGTGCAGGCGATGATCCCCATGGCGATCAGTGAGTGGATATGCATCGCGGCCAGCATTCCGGCGGTGTCGCGTAAATACCCCAGTATCAGGTTCCCAATGGTGACCCCGGCCCCGAAGTGAAATGCCCATATCAATGCCTGGCCCGTGGTACGCAGGTGGTCGGGGGTCCGCTGCTGGACATATTCGACCACCCCGATCAGGAAGAATGCGATGGTGACCGCGTGAAAAACGCTCAGCGAAATGGCCCACCAGGGATTGGTGATATATCCGTAGACCAGCATCCGCAGGGCGGAAACGGTCATGGCCATCAGGATCATCCTCTCCGGTCTTATCCGCTTTCCAAGGGTCGCCCCGAAAATGAAGGCCGGGACCTCAAAGGCCGCCTGGATGAAGAAGACCCATCCGATGAAGGAGCTTCCTGCCCCGATGTCACTGTAATAGAGATTGATGAACTGGTGCAGCGGGGAGACCGCAATGCCGTAGAGCATGATGATGACAAGGAACAGGAGCAGCCTGAGGTCCCTGAAAAAGACACCAAAGCTCCTGAAGGTGACCTGGCTCCTTCCCGTTACCGGCCTGGAGGGAAGGGTAATAAGGTTGAACAGGGAGAGCAAGAGGAAGAGTCCCGCCGAAACCCTGAAAATAATGGCGGTATTTTGCCTGGCAAAATAGCCGACCACCAGCGAAGCAACGGCATACCCTGCCGATCCCCAGAGCCTGAACTGTCCGTAGGAGAGGCGGGGATTCCCCCTGACATACCCCATGGTCATCCCATCCACCACCGCACCGGAGGGCTGGTGAAATATTGAGATAACCGCTATGAACAGCAGCATCCAGTGGAAGGTCAGGGTCTCCCCGATCAGGAGGACCATCACGGCACAGACCGATGTAAGCAGCAGCAATATCCGGTTATTCCCGAATTTGTCGGCGATCATTCCCCAGAAGGGGACCACAAGGGCTGAAGTGGAGATAAATACGGCATTCAGAGCCCCGATCTGCAGGCTGCTGAACCCTATCCGGTCGAGGTGAAGGTTATAGAATGACTGCCAGCCGGCAAATGAGCTGGCAAGCATAAAGTAGAATACCGGCAGTTTTACCGGCTCACCGATTTCGGGGAACCGTCCCTCAAAACGCTTTAGCCATCTCATCTTCCGCGTAAAAGTAATCATTATGCGGTCAGGCGGTGCGGAAACTGCCAAAGCGTTATCTGCGGGCTACAACTCTCTTTCGCCGGTTATCCTGCCCAGATTGGAGAGGGTGATCATGTATCTTTTCAGGTCACTGTCCCTGTAAATGATCTCGTATTCCAGCATATTGCCTTTATTCCTCAAAACGGCATTCATCATCTCCCCCTTCGGCTCCACGATCGTCCTTACCGGTTCAGGCAGGTAACCCGGTGGCAGGTTGAGCCTGTATTCAACCAGTGTCCCTTCCAGGCTGAACATGGCAATATGTTCCAGGTTATCCTTGTAGAAGATGGCTTCATAGGAATCCCCCCTGTTGAACCATTCCACACTGATGGCATCCTCAAAGTTCTGGCTGAATGATTGCAGGCAGGTTTCTGAAGGGGCCACCCGGCTGCCCTCGACCACCTTTTTCAGGAACTCTTTCATGCTTGACAGAATTTACTTATATGACGTAAAAACAGGTCCAGGTAACAGCTGCTAATCGCGGAGGTATTTTTCCGTATAGAGATATAGGATCCTCGTTCTTGCCCTTTTCAGCCGCATCTTGGCCGCATCCTCACTGATCCGCAAAGCAGCGCCGATCTGTTTTATCGACAGGTTGTCCATATATTTCATCAATATCAAGGCCTTCTCTTCGGGGTGGATCAGATCCAGGATCACCAGCAGGTTGTCGTAGTTGATCTTCCCGGCGATCTCTTCCGGGTCATCCAATATCTCGGGCATCTCATTCTCACTGTTCCAGTTCGGGTAATGAAGCCTTTTCTTTTCACGCAGGTAATCGATGCAGTGATTGTAAGTAACGGAGTAGAGCCACGACGAAAAGGAGGACTGGCGCCTGAAGGATGGCAGCTTTTCAAACACCTTCGAAAAGATATCTTCCGCAAGCTCTTCAGCCGTGGACCTGTTCTTTACCAGTGAGTAGCATTTGTCCAGCACCTTCGGGTAGTACCTGTTGTAAAGCAATTCGAACGATCCGGATGAACCCTCATCCCTGATCTTCAAAATGATCTCCTCATCCCTGAGGTGTGTGGTGCTGTCAGCTTTCATCCCGGCCTCTTGTCCCCGGAAGAGGGCAACTCCCTTCACAGGTGATGAAATTTGGATTACATCTCCCTCTAAGACCCTGTTTATCCGGATAATGAAAAATATGATTATTTTTTGTTACTTGCTGCATAAATGCCGTCCTAATACCAAAAAAATAGAAGAAATGAAAAGAAGTTTTTTTGCAGCTTTTACAGTCCTGGGATTGACAGCAATGTTCTTTACGGGCTGTACCAAATTACCCCAGGCTGAAATTGACGCGGCCAATGCAGCCATTGCAGAGGCTGAAGCCGCAGGCGCTGATGTATATGCAGCGGAAAATTTTGTGACACTGCAGGATTCCATGAAAGTGGTCATGTTGAACATAGAGGCCGTGGGTTCCAAATTTATCAAGAACTATTCAAAAGAGGTGGATCAGTTGGAAGGTATTGCGCTTTTTGCGCAGGATGTGAAGCAGGAGGCTGAGATCCGCAAAGAGGAGATAAAAATGGAGGCCCAGCAGGCCATTGGCGATGTGAAGGACCTGATTGACACGAACAGGCAACTGATCCTTGAAGCCCCGAAAGGAAAGGAGGGCACCTCTGCCCTGGCGGCGATCAAGGGTGAACTGGATGCCTTAGAAACAGCCATCGGCGAGGCCGGTACGATGCTCGACAGCGGTGAGTACCAGCCTGCCCTTGACAAAGCAAAGGCAGCCAAGGAGAAGGCCGGTGCCATCAATCAGGAACTGACGGAGGTCATTGCGAAATACAAAAAGAGCAAAAATTAACATCGGGACTGCGATCCTGTGTACTTACCCCGGCTGAACCCCAGCCGGGGTTTTTTACAACGGACCACCGGCCAGGATGAAGAAGCCTGTTTTCATTATCACTGCCCTCTCCCTGGTCACCCTGACAGCCATTGCGGTGATCAAAGCAGCAACGGAAGAGACGCCCCGGGCGGCACTGGACCATGCAAGGAGCCTGCTCGCCGGGGCTGAACTGGCAAAATCCCCGGACTACGCCCGTGAACATTTTGACAATGCGGTACAATACTATGACTCTGCCATGTCGGCATGGAGGGATGAAAATGAAAGATGCATCCTCTTCAGGGATTACGGTAAAGCCAGGGAATATGCCGGTCACTCGGCCAGCGAGGCCGGGCTTGCCATCTCCGTGGCAAAAAGGAACCTCTCAGAGACAGGGACCCTGCTCGGATCAAGGATCAGGGAGCTCGGGGCCAGCATCGTGGATTTCGAGGAGAGGTACGGGAATTTCCCCTTTGACAGTGAACATCACAGCGAACTGCTGAAAAGCACGATCCAGTTCCAGGAGGGGGTCCTGGCCTATGAAAACGGGAATTATGCATCCTGCAAGGGAAAGCTGGATTCCGTAGAAACGGCCATGAACAGGCTTCACCGGGTCTATGAGCAGAAACTCGGGGCATATTTTGCAGATTTTGACCAGTGGAACAGGCGGGTGAACCAGGGTATAGCCCACTCAAAAAAGCACAGGGCCTGCTGTATCATCGTGGACAAGATGGCGCGGGAATGCATCCTCTATAAAGATGGCAAACGCCTGCAGAGCTTCAGGATCGAGCTTGGAGCCAACTGGATCGGGAACAAGCAGCAGCAGGGCGACAGGACCACCCCCGAGGGGATCTACAGGATCATCGGCAGGAAGTCGGGCGGGGAGACCCGTTATTACAAGTCTTTGCTGCTGGATTATCCGAACGATGACGACAGGACCCGGTTCCTGCTCAACAAAAAGAGGGGGACCATCCATCCGGATGCAGCCATCGGGAGCCTTATCGAGATCCATGGAGAGGGCGGGAAAGGGCTGGACTGGACGGACGGGTGCATCGCCCTGACGGATGCCGATATGGACGATCTTTTCAAGGCCTGCCCTGTGGGGACCCTGGTGGCCATTGTCGGTTCTGCAAGGCCCCTGGAAGAAATAGTATCCGGCCCACAATGAAAAAGCTGAACCTCTGCCTGGGGAAAGCACGGCACTTTTTCAAAGGCCATTATGCCGTTGCGGCCATGGTTGTTTTTATGATCCTGCTTCCTGTTGCTGCCAGGATGCTGGTCTGGCAGGCTTATCGCCATCCCCGTCCGCCGGAAGGGGTCACCGGGGCACAGCTGCAGTCAGCGAGGGAACGGATCTCGGGGGAGACCAGGACCCTGGAGAGGGAACTGGCTGCAAAGACCCCGAGATCGTACTACCTGGTCATCAACAGCGCATCCAACGAATTCTCCCTCTGGCGGGGCGGAATGCTGATCAGGAATGGCAAGTGCTCCACCGGAAGCTACATACTGCTTAAGAACGGCGACCAGCAGCAGTGGATGTTCAAAACCCCGAAAGGGGAGTTCCGGATCCAGGGCAAAACCACTTCGCCGGTCTGGAAGAAACCTGACTGGGCCTTTATCGAGGAGGGACTGCCGGTCCCGTCATCCGGCCATTACTCCCGGTACGAATACGGCGTGCTGGGCGATTATGCACTGAGCCTGGGCCATGGGTACCTGATCCACGGCACACTCTACCAGCGGTTCCTGGGGCTGCCCGTCACCCACGGGTGCATCAGGATGAACGACTCGGACCTTGAACTGGTCTACCGCACCCTTTCGGTCGGTTCCAAAGTCTATATCTATTAAATGCTCCATCCATGCGCTGCCTGAAGAAGTTCGTTTCATGGGTCCGGAAGCTGGACCGGGCGGAAAAGGTCTCCTGTCCGTTGCTCCTGGTGGTTCTCATATTCCTGCTGACCGTGGCCCTGGCCCCGGTCCACTATATGAAGGAGGCTGACAGGCTGGTCCGGCATGACTCCCTCTTCAGCAGGGAAACGGACAGCGTCTGCCTCACCCCTGACATTTCGGCCCTGGCACGTGAAAAGGTTTACGTGGAAGCGCTGCTGAAATTGGCGGCAACCGATTCCATCCAGCTGTCGGTGAACCTCTCCGACAGTGCTGTCTGCCTCTACATGAAAGGGGTGAAGATCCACCAGACCAGGATCGGGGAGTTCCGGCAGGACCGCCTGTTGGGAAGATTGCCCGCACTGCCTTACATGGAGATGTTCTCAAAGCCCCTGGAGATCAGCACCCAGTATGCCACCATCGTAAAAGAGCCCATCGTGGTCAGGCAGGCCCCCAGGGATACTGCGGAGGCTGCCCTGAACGCCTGGCAGCCCGACACCCTTTTGCAGAACCCCGCTTTCCTTTGGCTCCGGGCCGAACATGGCATATCCCTGGTCTTTGAGCAGGAGGCCAATCCGGCGTTCCATGACAGGTGGGTAAGATTCCGTTTCTACAGCCATCTCAGGGCACACAGGGCATGGGAAGCCCTCTCCCGGTTTTTCACCTTTCGCAGGCAGGAGTACCATCCCACGGTAACCATCAGAATGCCGGTCGACAACCTGAGGGCCATCTACAGGGCATTGCCGCAGCATGCCTCTGTCGTGCTGAAGACAGACCTGGTCCGGTGAAACAGGGATAGAGATCAGTTTTTGCGGTACGGAATGATCCCTTCATTTTAATCCGGGACCATGACAAGATGTGCTGCCTAATCCGTTTCCGCCATCCCCTGGGCATTCTGGCAGCAAGCGTTGAAACAGATGGGAAAAGCCCGCCCGGGAACAATGGATATCCTCAGGGTTATCTCAGCAGCCAGTCCGCCGCATGTGCGGCCCAGGCCTGGGGTTTCGACCTGACACTGTAACCCTGCCCTACGAGGAAGCCATTGGCTGCCGCATAGGCGATGTTGGAGGCATGCTGCTTCAGGCTGTTGATATCGAGATCCAGGAAGAGGGTCCTGTCGCCAATGATGGGTTTTACGAAAGAGGCGACCTTATTGGTCCTTTCAACCTCTGACCAGATCTTGTTGAACAGGTCCTTGATCCTCGGTTTCTTCTCCTTGCTGTAGATGTAGTGAACCCCGTTGCCGGGATTCCTGAAGCAGATGGTCGTCACGAATACCGTCATGGGCTGTTCATTGGCATTACCGGCTTTTGCCGAGTCGGTACCGATAAAAACCTCCACATCGGGATGCTGCTTGATGTAATCTTTGATATAAGATTCAACATCCTCAATAAATCCACCGTTGTAGAACTTGAACCTCATGGCGACAGATACCTGACTTTAAAATCGAGGATTTTTCTGCACGAAGTTAAATCATTTCCGCTTTTCTGATGAAAATTTCGACCGAAAAAATCAATTATTCAGGCACAAATCGGGGTAAAAATTCATTTCTGGCCCAGTTTTGGCCCGTTTCCGGCGGCTTCACCGGGAATCCCGGATCCCTTTATGGTACTCCTGCAGGGATTTTACCTTATAGGCGCCGGTCCTCCGGTCCCTGATACCCTTGGTGGCAGCCAGGGCTGCCGAGGTGGTGGTGATGTAGGGCAGCTTATACTTGATGGCGCTCTTGCGGATATAGGAGTCATCATATTCACTCTGTTTGCCGGCCGGTGTATTCACCACCAGGTTGATCACCCCGTTCTTGATGGCGTCCACAATATTGGGCCTGCCTTCGTGCACCTTCCTGATATATTCGCATTCAATGCCGTGCGCCTCCAGGAATCGTTTGGTCCCATCGGTGGCCATTATATTAAATTTCATATCATGAAAGTTCCTTGCGCACTCCAGGATCTTCTCCTTGTCCCGGTCCGCAATGGTGATCAGCACGGTCCCTTCGAGTGGCAGGGTGGTCTGGGTGGCTTCCTGGGATTTGAAAAATGCCAGGCCATAGGACTCCGCCAGTCCCAGCACCTCTCCCGTGGAACGCATTTCGGGGCCGAGCAGGGGATCCACGCCGGGGAACATGTTGAAGGGGAACACCGCCTCCTTGACACCAAAGTGCGGAATTTTCTGCTCCCTGAAATTGAAACCGGATAACTTCTGCCCCAGCATGATCTGGGTGGCGATCCTGGCCATGGAGATATTGCACACCTTGGAGACCAGGGGGACGGTCCTCGACGCCCTGGGGTTGGCTTCCAGTATATAGACCACGTCATCGTAGATCGCATACTGGATATTCATCAGCCCGACCACGTTCAGCTCAATGGCAATCCTTCGGGTGTACTCCCTGATGGTCTCCTGGTGCTTTTCAGGAATGATCACCGGGGGAATCACGCAGGCCGAGTCCCCGGAATGGATCCCGGCATATTCGATATGCTGCATGACGGCCGGGACAAATACCTCGGTGCCGTCGGAGATGGCATCCGCCTCCGCCTCGATGGCATCTTCCAGGAAAAGGTCGATCAGCAGGGGCCGGTCGGGGGATACCCCGGCGGCTTCGGCCACATACTGTTCGAGCATCTCCTCGTCAAGGATGATCTTCATGGCCCTGCCCCCGAGAACGTAGGAAGGCCTGACCATCAGGGGATAGCCGATCTTCCCGGCAATTTCCCTGGCTTCCTCCATGGTGCTGGCCATCCCCGATTCCGGCTGGGGGATCCCCAGTTTCCGCATGATCTTCCGGAACCGGTCCCTGTCCTCCGCCAGGTCGATGGTCTCCGGGGTGGTCCCCAGGATCCTCACACCGGCGCCGGCCAGCTCACCGGCCAGGTTCAGGGGTGTCTGTCCCCCGAACTGGATGATCACACCCTCGGGCTGCTCCTTCTCGTAAATGCTCAGCACATCCTCGGCGGTCAGCGGCTCAAAATAGAGCTTATCGGAGGTGTCGTAATCGGTGGAGACCGTTTCCGGGTTGCAGTTGACCATGATCGACTCATAACCTGCTTCACGGATGGCGAAGGCGGCATGCACGCAGCAGTAGTCGAATTCGATCCCCTGGCCTATCCGGTTGGGACCGCCCCCCAGGACCATGATCTTCTTCCTGTCGCTCACCTCCACCCTGTCGGGCGCATTGTAGGTGGAGAAGTAATAGGCCGCGTTTTCCACCCCGCTCACAGGGACAGGTTCCCACGCCTCCCTGATCCCCAGGGAAGTTCGTTTTTCCCTCACCTTCGTTTCGGGAACCTTCAGCAGCTGCGAAAGGTAACGGTCCGCAAAACCGTCCCTCTTGGCCCGGACCAGAAGCTCTTCCGGCAGCGAATCCCAGGTGTGCTTCAGGATCTCTTCCTCCAGCTCCACCAGCTCCTTCATCTGGGTGATGAACCAGTGCTTGATGTAGGTCCTTTTAAAGAGCTCATCCACATCCGCCCCCTTGCGCAGCGCCTCGTACATGATGAACTGCCGCTCGCTGGAGGGATGGTTCAGAAGTGCCATCAGCTCCTCCAGCGGCCTGCTGTTGAAATCCCTGGCAAATCCGAGCCCGTACCTCCCGATCTCCAGGGAACGGATCGCCTTCTGGAGCGCCTCCTTGTAGGTCTTGCCAATGCTCATCACCTCGCCCACGGCCTGCATCTGGGTGCCCAGTTTGTCCTCCAGGCCGTCAAACTTCTCAAAGGCCCACCGTGCGAATTTCACGACCACGTAATCCCCCGAGGGGGTGTATTTCTCCAGGGTCCCGTCCCGCCAGTAAGGGATCTCATCCATGGTCAGTCCCCCGGCCAGCAGCGATGACACATAGGCGATGGGAAATCCCGTTGCCTTGGAGGCAAGCGCCGAGGAGCGGGATGTCCTCGGGTTGATCTCGATCACCACCACCCTCCCTGTCTCCGGATCATGCGCGAACTGCACGTTGGTGCCCCCGATCACCTCGATGGCCTCCACGATATCGTAGGAGTATTTCTGCAGCCGCTGCTGGAGCTCCGGATCGATGGTCAGCATGGGCGCCGTGCAGTATGAATCGCCGGTATGGACCCCCATGGCATCCACGTTTTCTATAAAACACACGGTGATCATCTGGTTCTTTTTGTCGCGGACTACCTCGAGCTCGAGCTCCTCCCAGCCAAGCACCGATTCCTCCACCAGAATCTGGCC
>CAYXUD010000117.1:0-72928 GCA_964467775.1 uncultured Bacteroides sp.
TCATATTCCTCCATCTCTTCGATGGTACAGTCATTCTTCTGGAGGTCCTCCAGGGTGGCAAACCGCTGGATTCTCTGGGCCACAAGGTTTCCGTAGGGCATGGGGTGCCGTATGGCTACCACTTTTAATCCCCTCTCCATCAGGTGTTCGATGACCCTCCTCGACGTCTGGCTTTTGCCGCACCCTGTCCTCACCGCGCAGACCGCTATTACCGGCTTGGTGCTTTTGATCATGGTATCATTGGTCCCCAGCAATACGAAATTGGCTCCTGCTGCGTTGACCACAGCACCGATATTCATCACCCTCTGATAAGGGAGGTCACTGTATGAAAAAATACAGCTGTTCACGTTCATCTCCCTGATCAATTGAGGGAGCTTCTCCTCGGCATAGATGGGGATGCCATCGGGATAGAGCCTCCCGGCCAGTTCAGCCGGGTATTTCCGCCCGTCAATATCCGGGATCTGGGCAGCCGTAAATGCCACCACATGATACTCCTCCCTGTCCCTGAAGGTTGTGTTGAAATTGTGAAAATCCCTTCCTGCAGCGCCAATGATCAAAATATTCTTTCTGGACATACAATGATGATTATAGATTTCAAGACCATCAAATTTATTTGATTTAAACCAGCTTCAAACCGAATATGCTGTATAATAGCTCTTCCTGAGAACATTTTGATAACTTCGACGTATTACTTATAATAGGATTTTTCGAATATTTTTATCGAAATTCCAAAAATCGCCTGTCTTGAACTTTCTGGCACATACCTACCTGTCAGGCTGCAATGAAGAGATCATTGTGGGGAATTTCATGGGAGACTATGTGAAAGGAAGGAGCTATCTGCAGTTTCCCGAACAGGTGAAAAAAGGGATACTGATCCACCGGGATATTGATTCGTTTACCGACATGCATCCCATCACCCGGAGGAACAAACAGCTCATTGCCGCGAAATACCACAAATACGCCGGGATCATCATCGATATATTCTTTGATCATTTCCTGGCATCGCTCTGGGAAAATTTCTCCAACCTCCCCCTGAATGAATTTGTGAGCCGCACCTATGACCTGCTGAAACGGAACTACAAAGTACTGCCGGCCGCCATTAAAAAATGGTTCCCGACATTCCTTGAGAACAACTGGATGATGGCTTACCAGTCGGTGGGAGGAATAGAACTTGTGCTGGAACGGATGGCAGCGAATACCTCACTTCCCAATCATGCAGGATTTGCAGTGGAGATGCTCAGTGAGCACTATGCAGATTTCCAGAAGGATTTCCAGGAATTCTTCCCTTTGATCATCCATTTCCTGGAGGATAAATACAAGATCAGTATCACCTGCAGCCGGACCGGGTATCCCGGCGGTTAGTCTGTTTCCAGTGGGTTAAGCGTACTGCTTTTTATCGGTATCCAGGATGTGGCCCGGCAACTTGTCGACCTTCAGGAGCCTGCGGTATTCCTTCTCATAGAAGAACTCAGGTTCCCCGAATGCCGGCACCAGGTCATCGAGCCACTGGGCTTCCCGGTCATACGATGCGAAAAAGGGCTTTCCAACCCAATCCGGATTCCTGCCCTGCAGAAACTCGAGGACAAATACCCTTTCACCCCTGACTTCAGAGATACCCGCGATCCGGACTTTCCCCGGACCGGCTGACATGCTGGGTCCCTTCACGGTCCTGCATATGCCGCTGACCTTCTTATACGCCTCGTTGAATATATGGTGGGCCTGTTCGAGGGTTACCCCGAAGTAGGATTGCGCACCGGTATCCCTTGCCACAAACATATAGTAGGGGACCATTCCCAGATCAACCTGCCTTCGCCACATGCCGGCCCAGACTTGCGGATCGTTGTTGATATGCCTGAGCAGCGGGGACTGGGTGCGGATCTGTGCACCGGTCTCCCTGATCCGTTTCACAGCCTCTTTCAGTGCATCTGTTTCCAGCTCCCTTGGGTGGTTAAAATGGGCCATAAAAGCCAAATGCAATCCACTGTCGGCTACTTTACGGAACAGATTCAGCAGTTGATCCGCATCCGGATCGGTAAGGTACCTGTAGGGCCAGAAAGAGAGGGATCTGGTCCCGATACGGATGCTCTTCAGCTGGGGCAGGTCCGCAGTAAGGAAAGCATTGATATATTTTTCCAGGAGGGAAGCCTTCATGACCATCGGATCACCCCCCGTGATCAGCAGGTCTGTGATGGATGGATTTTCTTTCAGATAGGAGATCGCCGGTCCCGGCTGTTTCATTTCAAACTTCAACTCGCTCTGACCCGTGAACTGCGGCCACCGGAAACAGAAGGTACAGTATGCATGGCAGGTCTGCCCCCGTGCAGGAAAGAAGAGCATGGTCTCACGGTACTTATGCTGAATCCCGAGCAGTTGCTTTCCCTTCAGCATGGGGACATTATGTTCCATCTGCCCGGCAGGGTGGGGATTCAGGTTGAGCCTCAGTTCATCTACATACCTGGCCAGGTCGTCCCTGCTTGCGTTATTCTCCGCCATTTCAGCAACGGTCCTGAACTGGGAAGGCCTCAGCATCGACTCCTGCGGAAAGCTGAGGATAAACATGGGATCATCCTGGTAATTATCCCAGTCAATCAGCTCGTTGACTATATAATTATTGGTTTTGAAGGGCAATACCTCGGAGACAATTCTGATCGCCCGGATCTGTCGCTGGCTCAGCCGTCCGAAAGTTGGAATTTTGTTGAGATTATGACGTGCATATGCCTTGTACTTCATCAAGAACTCCTTCCTGATTCTAGCTGGTTTGGCTTTGTCGGGCAGAATACAAAGGTACAAAAAAAATGAAGACTATCCCAGCATCTCGAGCCGGCTGGCATCCAGCCGGAGGAAGATAAACAGGAAAAGTGTAAATGCCCAGAGCGATGAGCCCCCGTAACTGAAGAAAGGCAATGGTATCCCGATCACCGGCAGTATCCCGATGGTCATGCCAATGTTGATCACAAAATGGGTGAAAAGAATGGAGATGAATCCGTATCCGAAGATCCGGCTGAATGAGGAGCGCTGTCTTTCCGCCAGGATGATCATCCTGAGCATGAGCCCCACATAGAGCAGGACCACGAAGGTGGTGCCCAGAAATCCCCACTCCTCGCCCACGGTACAGAAAATGAAATCGGTGCTCTGTTCAGGTACAAAATGGAGTTTGGTCTGGGTGCCGTTCAGGTAGCCTTTGCCTTTAAATCCCCCGGAGCCAATGGCTATCTTGGATTGGTTCACATTGTAACCCACACCCTGGGGATCGTCTTCCAGCCCCAGGGTCACATAGATCCTGTGTTGCTGGTGAGGTTTCAATACATGATTCATCGCGTAGTCCACCGAGATGGTGAACATAATGGCGATCAGCACTCCCGCGAGAATCTTCAGCTGTGTGTACATCCTTGCGTTCAGACCGCTGATCGTCAGTACGACGGAGGTTGGAATGATGGTTGCCAGACCCAGGATGAAAAGGGAAAAGCCGGTGCGGAGCAACTGGTTCAGGACGAAGAGAAGGACAAACAGGCCGGCAACCCCCACGGCGACCAGGGTCGCCCTCTTTCTGGACCTGGCCGCAACCAGGTAGATCGCAAGGCCCACCACGGCGAGGATCAGCAGGATCACTGCTTTGTCGATCAGAAGTGTGGCGATGAAAAGAATCAGGAGCGCCGCCAGCATCAGCATCACGTTCGATGAAAATCCTTCCCTGAACAGAACGAATACAAATGCCAGGTAAACCAGTGTTGATCCGAGATCGGGCTGCAGCATGATCAGTGCGGGGGGGATCAGTATGATGGCACCGGCTTTCAACAGGTCGCCGAATCTCCTCAAATCAAAATTGTGAGAGGTAAGCAGCCTGGCCAGGGCAAGGGCGGTCAGGGGTTTGGCAAATTC
Organism: uncultured Bacteroides sp.; assembly: GCA_964467775.1. GTDB lineage: Bacteria > Bacteroidota > Bacteroidia > Bacteroidales. The sequence goes on from CAYXUD010000117.1 coordinate 3,880, forward strand.
CGATGGCTGGAACTGAAACCCTCCGATCACAAACCAGCTCTTGGCCCCGTTGATCTCTTTCCCGAACAGGAGTACCGCCATAAGGACCAGGACAAGAATGGCATAGAACAGGTATGAGAAGTAGATGAAGAATTTGGCATCCAGCACAAAAAGCGCTGCAGCCAGCAGAATCGATGCACCGATCCAGATGAGCTGCTTGCCAAACCGCTGGGAGATGTCCAGGATCCCCGAATCAGCCTCCATGATATTGGCCGAATAGATGTTCATCCAGCCAAAGGCCACCATCACCACCCAGATCAGGATGGAGAGCCAGTCGATGTTTGCATATATGTTGTACCTCTGGACCATTATGTTATGGGGTTTGTCCGGTTGAATCGGCAGGAGGAGGCTGTACGCCACCGGAGGTGGAATCGATGACCGGGATGGCCGGCAGGGTGTCCGCCGTTGCAGGGGCCGGCTTTGAAACCACCGGTTGCTCCTTCTGCATGACCCAGTTTTCATACCAGCTCCTCCTGACTTCTCCTGCCAGGTATTTTTCGATCATCAGGCTTGCGATGGGAGCTGCATAGGTGGTTCCAAACCCCTGGTTCTCCACGTAAACGGCAATGGCAATCCCGGGATCCTCCTTGGGTGCGAAAGCAATAAAAATGGAGTGATCGTTGCCGTGCGGGTTTTCAGCGGTCCCGGTCTTGCCGCAAACCGTGATATCCTGTATCCTGGCATTGCGTGCAGTGGATCCAGGTCCGCCGTTCACCACCAGGTCCATCCCATCCACGATGGGAACATAATTGACCGAATCGATGGAGGTGTAGTGTCTTAAGGTATAGGCAGGATCAATGCCTTCCACTCCTTCAATCCGACTGACCAGGTGCGGTGTGATGAAATACCCCCTGTTGGCGATGGCAGCTGCCATGTTGGCCATCTGTATGGGTGTGATGAGCAGTTCTCCCTGTCCGATCGCAAGGGAACGGATCGTCACGTAATTCCAGTGGTCCCTCCCGTAGATCCTGTCATAGTATGTGGCCTCGGGGATATTTCCGTTCAGCTCATTGGTCAGTTCTATTCCCAGCGGTGCTGCAAACCCCAGTGAAAGAAGGTGGTTTCGCCAGTTGGTATAGGCATCGGCCGTGCTGTTGAACTTCGGATCCTGCAGGATGCTCTTCAGTACATTGATAAAATAGGTATTGCATGAATTCTGGACTGCTCCGATGAGGTTCAGGGGCGATTCATGCAGGTGGCAAGCGGTATGGATATTTCCCACGTAAAATCCGTAATAGCAATGGTGCTCGGTGGAGACTGAAATCACCTTCTCCTGAAGCCCGATCAATCCCATGACAGTCTTGAAGGTCGATCCGGGGGGGTACTGGGCCATCAGCGCACGGTTAAAAAGGGGATTCAGGGTATCCGAGGCCAGCTCACCAAAACGGGTACGCAGGTTCCTCCCCACCAGCAGGTCAGGGGGGTAAGTGGGTGCACTGACCAGGGCAAGCACCTCCCCGGTGGATGGCTCGATTGCCACTATGCTTCCAATGTAGGGTGTCATCAATCTTTCACCATACTCCTGAAGGGATGCATCCAGGGTGGTGGTCAGGTTCTTTCCCACCTCAACGGGTTTGTCCAGCCTTCCCCCCTGGAACGATTCGATGGTCTGATTGTGCACGTCCTTTAAATAGACATTCTTCCCTTTCACCCCCCGCAGATATGGCTCGTACGCTTTTTCAATTCCCGAAACCCCGATATAGTCCCCAAGCTGGTAATAGGGCTCCTCATCCAGGATCTTCTGGTCGACTTCTCCCACGTAACCCAGGGCATGGGAAGCAATTGGGCTGGTGTATTTCCTCAGGGTCCGGGTCTGGACATAAAAACCGGGGTACTGGAACATTTTTTCCTGCAGGAGGGCTGCATGTTCATAATCGACCTGTTTCATGAATACCGAAGGGACCCTGGAGGAGTAGGCACGTGCTGAACTCAACCTCTCTATCACACTCTCCCTCGGTATCGAAAGGATCTGGCATAACTGGGTGGTATCAAAGGGTTCCAGGAGGCGTGGCGTCACCATGATATCATAGGCAGCCTGGTTGTAGACCATGATCTTCCCGTTGCGGTCATAGATCAATCCCCTGGCCGGGTAGATGATCCTGACGCTCTGCGAGTTGCTTAAGGCATATTGCTCGTAGGATTTATCAAGTACCTGGATATGGAATAGCCTGGCAATATACACAAGGCCAACCAGAACTATGATAACAGCGAAAACATATCTTCTGTCACTATACTGGTTCATCTATTTCCGGAATACAAAATACTGGCTCAGAACAATGGTTGAGGCGGAGAGGAATGAGCTCAGGATCACCCGGAGCAAGGTACTTAAAAAATCCTTCAACTGGAAGACCTCCAGATAGAAGAGAACGAGGTGATGAAGCAATACGATGAGCAGTGTGTATTTCAGGAACCAGAGAAACCCGTAATAATGAATCCTCGGGAAGGTATCGGGTTCATAGCCATCCCGGGGAGCAAGCATATTCAGGAAATAAGGCCGGACAAATGCAATGAGAACGGTGGCAGCGGTGTGCATCCCGAGGGTATGTTCAAAGAGGTCTATTCCGAGCCCGAGAAAGAAACCGGATAAAAGTACGATCCACCTGGGTGTTTCGAACGGCATCAGGATGATGAAAAGCAGGTAGATATAAGGCACCATGTATCCGCTGATCATTACATTGTCCATGACCAGGATCTGGAAGAGGAAAACCACGATGAAGCGGATGATATTTCGAACTATGACATACATTATCTGGTTTGCTCCTCCAGGTTGCGTTGTTCCTCCTGCCTGTAATTCCGGATAATATTCACATAAAAGAGCCTTTGAAAATCGGTCGACAGCTTTACCCTGATCTCATAGAAATTTCCCTTCTCCAGGGAGTAGGACTCGATGGTTCCCACTTCAATTCCCTCGGGGAAAATGGAGGAGAACCCGCTGGTCACAACAGTATCATTTTCAATGAGATTCACGTGGAACGGGATCTCATTCAGAACGGCATAGCGCGGTGATCCACCTTCCCATTGCAGGATCCCTGCATAATTATTGGACTTCAGCTTGACACTCAGCCTGAAATCCCTGTTTATGACCGGGATGACAGTTGCAAAACTGTTTGAAGACTCCAGCACGATCCCAACAAGGCCCTCGTCAGATATGACACCCATATCCTTGAAAACACCATGCTTCCTGCCCTTGTCCAGGGTCATGTAGTTATATTGCTTATACACACTGTTTCGTACGACCCTGCCGGGTATATATGAATAGTGATAGGGTTCCCGGAATTCAGAAATAACAATGGCGCTGTCGAGGAGGAGCCCCATGCGGTCGAGCCTGTTGCGGAGTGCCATGTTTTCCTCCACAAGCCTGCGGTTGGTCTCCCTGAGCGAAAGATACTCCCTGGAACCATCCACCTTGCTGAAGATGTACCCGGAGACCTGCCGGTTGAGGCCAACGATCTTTGATCGCTGGTAGTGGCTGCTCTGAACCAGGAAAATGATGGCCAATGTTTCAAGCAGCAGAAACAGCACAAAATCAGAGTACTTCTGAATAAACCTGAGCAGCTTCCTCATGGGTTATTTACGAATCCCTTCCCTATCGCATCAGGAAAGGGTATTTATCCACATTCCTGAGGGCAATACCGGTTCCGTGTGCTACTGCCTGCAGCGGATCCTCCGCCACATGGAACGGAATGGAGATCTTTTCAGCCAGTCTTCTGTCAAGCCCCCTGAGCAGCGCTCCGCCCCCCGCCAGGTAGATCCCTTTGGCTACAATATCCGCATAAAGTTCAGGGGGAGTCTGTTCCAGCACAGATAAGATCGCTGTTTCGATCTTCGAGATCGATTTATCAAGGCAGTGCCCAATCTCCTGGTAGGAAATGGGGATCTCGATGGGTAACGCGGTCATAAGGTTCGGACCGCGCACATAGAAGTCCTGGGGAGGGTCATCCAGCTCCGGAAGGGCTGATCCCACCTGGATCTTGATCTCCTCGGCGGTCCGCTCACCGATCTTAATATTGTGCTGGTGCCTCATATAGGTCTGGATATCAAGGGTAAAACCGTCACCTGCCACACGAATGGACTGGTTGCAGACGATGCCCCCGAGTGCAATGACAGCAATTTCGGTGGTCCCTCCCCCGATATCCACCACCATACAGCCCTCGGGAGCTTCCACATCCAGCCCGATCCCTATGGCTGCTGCCATGGGCTCGAAAATCATATATACATCGCGTCCCCCTGCATGTTCCGAGGAATCCCGGACAGCACGGCGTTCCACCTCCGTGCTTCCGGAGGGAATGCACACCACCATTTTCAGGGAAGGGGTGAACAGCTTCCGCTTGGTATTGATCATTTTGATCATGCCCCTGATCATCAATTCAGCAGCCTGGAAATCAGCGATCACGCCATCCCGCAACGGCCTGATGGTCTTGATGTCTTCGTGGGTTTTCCCGTGCATCTGCCGGGCTTTCTCTCCAATAGCTACCAGTTTTCCCGTATGCTGGTCGATGGCCACGATCGATGGTTCATTGACCACGACTTTATCATTATGAATGATAATGGTGTTGGCTGTACCCAGATCAATCGCAAGTTCTTGCTGAAAGGAAAACAATCCCATATGGCCGGTTCGTTAAGTCTTAATGTTTAAAGTGCCTGACCCCTGTAAATACCATGGCCATCCCGTGTGCATTACAATAATCGATCGATTCCTGGTCACGGACTGATCCGCCGGGCTGGACCACTGCTGTTATTCCTGCTTTACCTGCAATTTCAACGCTGTCGGCAAAAGGAAAAAATGCATCCGATGCCATGACCGCGTCCTGCAGGTCAAACTTAAAATGCAGGGCCTTTTCGATGCTCTGCTTAAGGGCGTCGATCCTGGAGGTCTGCCCTACTCCCGAGGCTAACAGCTGCCTGTTCTTGGCCAGTACGATGGCATTTGATTTGGTATGCTTCACGATCTTGTTGGCGAAGACCAGGTCTTCCAGCTGCTCTTTGCCGGGCACCCTGGTGGTGACCGGTTTCATGTCGGATGCCTTTTCGGTGGAGCGGTCCCGGTCCTGGAAAAGGGTGCCGTTCAGTACCGTACGGATGGTATCTCCCTTAATGCCGTTTTTCTTCCGGATCAGTATGATGCGGTTCTTTTTCTGTTTCAGGACAGCCAGCGCATTCTTGTCATACCCCGGAGCGATCAACACTTCGAAAAATATCTTGTTCATCTCTTCAGCCGTGGCAGCATCAATAGCCCTGTTGCTGATCAAAACTCCCCCGAATGCAGAGACCGGATCACCGGCCAGTGCATCGGCCCACGCATCTGTCAGCCGCTCACGGGTCGCCAGGCCGCAGGCATTGTTGTGTTTCAGGATGGCGAAGGTGGTATCGCCGAATTCGCTGATCAGCCCGACAGCGGCATCTATGTCCAGCAGGTTGTTGTAGGAGATCTCCCTGCCGTGCAGCTGTTCAAACAGTGCACTCAGGTCGCCGAAGAATTGACCCTTCTGGTGTGGGTTCTCCCCGTACCTGAGCTGTTTGGAGTTCAATTCACTCACTTTCAGGGCACTGTTTTTACCACGGTCAAAGTACTTGAAGATCTGAGCATCATAATGGGAGGAGATATTGAAAGCCTCAGTGGCAAAGGCGCGGCGCTCCTCAAGGGATGTGGTGCCGTTCCCGCTTTCGAGAAGTGCCAGCAGCGAATCATACTGGTCACGTGAAGCGACCACAAGAACATCCCTGTGGTTTTTTGCAGCCGCCCTGATCAGGGAGATTCCCCCGATATCAATTTTCTCAATGATCTCCTGGTCAGCAGCTCCTGACTGAACGGTCTTTTCAAAGGGATAGAGATCCACGATCACCAGGTCTATTTCGGGGATCTGGTATCCGGCAAGCTGCTCCATGTCTTCCTTTACCTCACGGCGTCCCAGAATTCCTCCAAAAACCTTGGGATGCAACGTTTTTATCCTTCCCCCCAGGATGGAGGGGTAGGAGGTAAGATCCTCCACAGCAGTGACCGGGATCCCCAGGCCTTCAATGAAACTGCGGGTGCCTCCTGTGGAATAGAGCGAAACATTCAGTTCTCCGAGCCTGGTGACGATCCTGTCAAGCCCTTCCTTGGAATATACCGATATAAGTGCACTGGTAATCTGTTTCGGGGAAGTCATTGCGCATTTGTGCTTTTATCTTGCTATCTTTAACTTTCTTTGCAAAAGAAAGAGTTTCCGCTGACAAAATAAAGCGGAAAAGCAACAAATTATCAATAAACGGATGCAATTCATACGCCTGATCTGGGAAAGCATGGTCATGGCCGTTCAGTCGGTCACCGTAAACCGTCTGCGTGCCCTTCTCTCCCTGTTGGGCATTACCATCGGGATCTTTGCCATCATTTCGATATTCACCATTGTCGACTCACTTGAAGCCAATATCCGTGAGAGCGTGAACAGCCTGGGAAGCGACATCCTGTGGATACAGAAATGGCCCTGGGGGCCGCCTGAGGGCGAGACCGAGTTTCCATGGTGGAAGTATCTGAACAGGCCGGTGGCTTCCTATGATGAGTATGAGTTTCTTCGCGACCATGCCAGGGGGGCAAGCCACGTTTGCTTTATCGCCTCGGTGGGCCGCAGGATCGAATATGGAAATAACAGTCTGGACGGAGCAGGCATATTGGGGGTTACGCCGGAGTTCATGCAGATACGCTCTACTGAGCTGGAGCAGGGAAGGTTCTTTTCGCATGTGGAGGAAAAGGCAGGGAGAAATGTGGTTGTGATCGGGCATGAGGTAGCAAAAAAACTGTTTCAGGGTGCGAATCCAATAGGGAAATACATTGAAATATTCGGTATCAAGGTGGCGGTGGTCGGTGTGGTGGAAAAGGAGGGTACCGGTGCCTTCAGCGGGCTGGTCCTGGATGATGTTGCCATACTTCCACTGGAGTTTTTCAAGGGATTTATTGATATCCGGAAAGAGTGGGCTGATCCCATGATCTGGGTGCAGGCCAAACCCACTGTCGGGGTGGAGGAGCTTACCTTCGAGGTAACCCAGATGTTGCGTTCCTACCGGCGGTTAAAACCCTCCGAGGAGGATGATTTTGCAGTGAACCAGACCAGTGTAATCAACAAGCAGCTTGATCAGCTTTTTGCAGTTTTGAAGGTCGCAGGCTTTTTCATTGGTATCTTTTCCATCATTGTAGGGGGGTTTGGCATTGCCAATATCATGTTCGTGTCTGTCAAGGAACGGACCCATATCATCGGCATACAGAAAGCCCTTGGCGCGAAAAGGTACTTCATCCTCTCACAGTTTCTTATTGAATCGATCATGCTCTCCCTGGCAGGAGGCATCGTGGGCCTGTTCCTGGTTTTCCTTGGTGCGACGGCCATCAGCCTCTCAAGCGATTTTACCGTTTACCTGAACCTGAACAACATACTGACGGGAGTCGGGATCTCCAGCGGAATCGGGCTGATCAGCGGGATCTTCCCGGCATGGCAGGGCGCCAGGATGGACCCCGTGGTAGCCATCAATACCTCCTTCTGACAGGGAACGATCAGATAAATACCTGGTAAAGGAGCCTTCCCATCAAAAAGTAGATGAACAATCCCATGATGTCGTTCATGGTCGTGATAAAAGGACCGGTGGCGAGAGCGGGGTCAAACCTCATCCTGTTCAGCAGCAGGGGGATCATGGTGCCAAAAACCGCGGCGAAAATAATGACGACAAAAAGGGAGGTGCTTACCGTGAATGTGAGGGCCAGGTTCTTGCTGATAAAGAAGTTGTACAAAAAAAGGATACCGGCCAGGATAAGCCCGTTGAGAAGCGCCACCAGGAGCTCTTTCGCCAGTTTGCGGGATGTACTCTCCAGGCCGAGGCTGTTGCTGGCGATACCCTGTACAATAATGGCGGAGGACTGGATCCCCACATTTCCTGCCATCGCAGCAATAAGCGGGATAAAGAATGCCATCTCCGGGTTGATCCTGATGTCCTCTTCAAACCTGCCGATCACGGAGGCCACAACGATCCCTCCAAGCAATCCAATGATGAGCCACGGCAACCGGGCCCTTGATAACCTGGAAGCCGAGTCGGTGGTCTCCACATCCGTGGTAATACCGGATGCCAGCTGGTAGTCCCTTTCAGCTTCGTCCCTGATCACGTCCACCACGTCATCGATGGTGATCCTCCCCACCAGCCGCCCGATGGAATCGGTGACCGGCAGAACGATCAGGTCATATTTCTCCATGATCTGCGCAACCTCCTCTGATGGTGTGCTGGTCCTTACCGACCGAACATCGCCGTCATAAATATTTTTCACCTTCGTGCTGGCACTTGCCAGCAACAGGGACTTGAGGGAGAGAATGCCCAGGAGGACATTCTCATCATTGACCACATAGATATAATAGATCTCATCCAGGTCCTGGGCCTGTTTTCTCATCTCCCTGATACAGGTGGCAACGCCCCAGTTCTCGTTGACCCTGATCAGCTCTTTGGCCATCAGCCCTCCTGCAGTGTCCTCGTCGTAACTGAGCAGGTCCACGATATCGCCGGCCTGCTCCAGGTCGTCAATATGCTGCAGAACCTCCTGTTTCTTCTCCTCCGCCAGGTCCCCGATCACATCAGCGGCATCATCCGAATCCATATGGTGAATGAACTGGCTGGCGATCACATCGGAAGGAAGCGCGTTCAGGAACTTCTCACGGTCATCCTCCTCCAGTTCAACAAGCACGTCGGAGGCTTTTTCAGGGTCCAGCAGCAGGTATAGATACCTGGCCTCCTCAATGGAAAGTCCTTCATATATCTCGGCAATATCTGCCGGGTGGAGGTCCTCCAGCTTCTTCAGGGCAGCCGCATCATCCTTGATCTCTATGATGTCCCTGAGTTCATTCAGGTATTCGCGGGTCAGTTCACTATTCATAGTCCGGTGGTTTTAATGAGGATCCTCCATCTTTTTCCCCTGCAGCGTCTCGACCCGGCAGGTGAGATCTATGAACTGCTGAACACCCAGCTGTTCAGGGCGCTTTTCCAGCAGGTCGAAATCGCTGCCCAAATTTAGCAAAATCGGCTGTATGGAATTCCTGATCATCTTCCGGCGCTGGTTAAAGACTGTCTTCACCACCCGGAAGAACAGCTGCTCATCGCAGGGCAGGCTTTCGGTAAGGTTCCTTTCCAGCCGGATCACTCCCGATCTGACTTTCGGCGGAGGGTAAAAAGAGCCTGGTTTGACATGAAACAGGTGCCGGGTCTCATAAAAAGCCTGGATCAGGACACTCAGGATCCCATACTCCCTGGTACCGGGGGGAGAAGCGATCCTGTCGGCCACCTCTTTCTGCAGCATGCATACAACGGAGGCGACCTGCTGCCTGTTTTCGAGGATCTTAAACAGGATCTGGCTTGAGATATTGTAGGGAAAATTCCCGATCACGTGTATTGTTCCACCTGTCAACGACCTGATATCCAGGTTAAGGAAGTCTCCCTCAATAAGCTTACCCTTCAGTTCAGGCCACCTGGCCAGCAGGTGCCGGACCGACTCGGGATCGATTTCCACGGGGAGAAGGCGAACCCCCTTCTCCATGAGCAGGCCGGTCAACACCCCGGTCCCCGGCCCCACCTCAAGGACCAGTTCCCCCGGACCGGTTTCCAGTGAATCCACAATCCTGCGGGCAACAGAAGGATCGGTCAGGAAGTGCTGTCCCAGGTATTTCTTAGGGTATACCATGATCCGGTCAAAGTTAAAATGATTTAGGTATTTTTGGAAAAAGCAAAAAGAGGGAGATGATCAAACTGAAGAACCCATACGCAGATTACCCGGAATACAACTGCTTTGGTTGCAGTCCGCACAACAGTTTCGGCCTCAGGATGGAGTTTTTTGAGGATGGGGAGAGGGTGGTTTCCAGGTGGGAACCTGACACGAGATTCCAGGGATTCCATGATGTGCTTCATGGCGGCATTCAATCCACCCTGATCGATGAAATTGCCAGCTGGGTGGTTTTTGTCAAACTTGGAACCGCCGGGGTCACCTGCAGGCTGAATGTTGCCTTCAGGGCACCGGTCCTGATCTCAAGGGGTATAATCACCCTGCATGCAAGGTTTGTGCAGCAGCGCCGTCATTTGGCCACCATCAAGGTGGACCTTTTCGATGGGATGGAGACCCTCTGCTCTGAGGGTTCGGTTGATTATTTCCTGCTGTCCCGGGAGAGGGCGGAAAAGGAGTTCCGCTTCCCGGGGAAAGCGGCATTCTTTGAACAGGGACCTTAAAGGAAAGTGGACGCATGCAATACGATTTCGACAAGGCAATCGAGAGAAAGGGGACTGATAGTGTGAAGTACGACCTGAACAGAAAACAGTTCGGCACCGATGAGCTAATACCCATGTGGGTGGCAGACATGGATTTCGAGGTGCCCGATTTCATCAGGAGGGCGGTTATTGAGCGGGCAGCCCACCCGGTATACGGATACACTTTCAGGCCCAGGAGGTTTTTCGAAACCGCAGCAGCCTGGCTCAACCGCCGGCACGGCTGGGAGGTCAGTCCCGACACCATCAGCTTCAGCCCGGGTATTGTCCCGGCCCTGAATCTGATCGTCATGGCTTTCACGGATCCGGGTGACCGGATCGTGGTCCAGCCGCCGGTCTACTTTCCCTTTTTCAGTGCGGTCACCAATCACAACCGGAAACTGGTTTATAATCAGCTGGTGGGACTTGACGGGGTATACGAGATCGATTTTGATCAACTGGAGGAGCAGTTCAGCCAGGGTGTGAAAATGTTCTTTCTGTGCCATCCCCACAATCCGGTGGGCCGGGCATGGACCAGGACTGAACTTGAGAGGCTGGCACGATTATGCGTGAAGTACCGGGTGCTTGTCATCAGCGATGAGATCCATTCCGACCTGCTGCTTTTTGGCCACAGGCACATTCCATTTGCCTCCCTCGGACCGGAGATTGCGGAACTGACATTCACCTGCATTGCACCCAGCAAGACATTCAACCTGGCCGGCCTTTACACTTCAGCAGTGATCGCCTCCAATCCGGAATTGAAAAAAGGATATGACCGTATCCTGGATGCTGTCCATGTGGGGGGAGGGAGCCTGTTTGGACAGGTTGCTTTTGAGTCCGCCTACACCCATGGTGATGCCTGGCTTGATCAATTGATTTCCTACCTGGAAAAGAATTTCAGGATGCTCTGTGATATCCTGGACAAGGAGGTCCCGGGGATCATAATCTCCCCCCTGCAGGCAACATACCTGGTCTGGCTGGATCTCTCCTTCCTGGGGAAGGATGACCGGGAACTGAACCGGTTCATGATTGAAGAGGCAAGGCTCGGGCTGAATGATGGCACCTTGTTCGGCCCGGGGGGTGAGAAGCACCAGCGGCTCAATATTGCCACACCCCGCAAAACACTCGAAAGAGGATTAAAACAACTGTCGGATGCGATCCATCGCACAGGGTGACTGTTTTGACATCTACCGAAGAAAGAGGTATATTTAGGAAACCATTCATCTGATGAAGTTAAGGTTCTCATTCACAGTAAAGATCATCATTCCTAACCTGGTTATTGCCGCACTGTTCCTATGGATTTTTCTCACTGAACTGGGAAGCGGGAATACACCGGTTATTGCGCTTTCAGCCGCCGGCATTGCCGCCAGCATCCTGGTGGGGGTGATCCATATTGTGTGGTTTAAACGTCCACTCGACAGGGTAAGAAAACTGGTGATACAGCTTACCCGCGGGAACCTGCCTTCATTCAGGGCATCCAAAGCATCCGATGAGATCGGCGATCTTGAGAAGAACCTGGAGAAGTATGTGGAAAACCTCCAGGACCTCACCCGTTTTACAAGGGCCATGGCTTCAGGGGATTTCACGGGAAAGTTCGAAAAACAGAGCAGAGAGGACGAGTTGGGGGAGGCATTGCTCTCCCTGCGGGAAAACCTGATGGATTCGCTGAAAGAGACCGAATCCAGGAGACGCGAGGAAGAGAACCGCACCTGGACTGCAAACGGGCTGGCTAAATTCAGCAAGCTTTTCAGGGAGGCGGAAGATGATCTCCGGGAGCTTTCAGGAGAGCTCATGAAGGAGCTGGTGGCATATACCGAAGCCGATGTGGGAGCCCTTTTCATTACTACCGAATCCGGGGATGGTCCCCCTCTCCTGGAGGTTACCGGAAGTTATGCCTTTGACAGGGGAAAATTCATCCGCCGGTCCTTTGAATTCGGTGAAGGCCTGGTGGGGAGGGCTGCCCTGGAAAAGGAACCGATCTATGTAACCGATCTTCCGAAGGAATACATCAAGATCCGTTCAGGTCTTGGGGAGGATGTTCCGTCATCCCTGCTGCTTGTCCCGGTCATGCTCGACAACAATGTACTGGGAGTCATTGAACTGGCTTCCCTGGGCGAAATGCCGGCACACCAGATCGAATTCATCAGGCAGCTTGGGGATGCACTGGCTACTACGCTGTCCAAAGTCAAGGCCAACCTGCAGAGCAGGGAGCTGTTCGAACAGATGAAGAAACAGGCCGAAGAGCTTGCATCCCAGGAACAGGTATTCATGCAAAACCTTGAAAAGCTTGAACAGGCAAAACAGGATGCTGCCCGCCGGGAAGAGAAATTGCAGGAAGAGATCGAAAGGTTAAGGAGATCCTCAACTTCATAATGCCGGAGCGCGCCCCCCCCAAGGTGCCAATATGACATGCTTCGGATCAGGATTAATGCCAACATGACATAAACTATCGCCTGGCACATGCTTTGACTTAGGGTGGTCAGCAAGTAAAATTAATGATGTACTAAAAACAGGAGGAATTAATCATGTTAGCAAGAATCAACAAACGTTACGTCCCTGCATACTGGGATGACTTTTTCAATGATAGCTTCTTCAGGAACTACAGTAATCCAGATTCCGGCACAGCATCACCCGCTGTCAACGTGGTGGAAGGAGATCAGGCCTACAGGATCGATATGGCAGTTCCCGGGATGTCCCGCAAGGATTTCAGGATCGATCTCGAAGACCATATTCTGACCATCTCTTCTGAGCAGAAGGAACAGAAAGCGGAGAAGAACCACAGGTATATGCGGAGGGAGTTCAGCTATAACACCTTCAGAAGGAGTTTTCAGCTTCCCGAGACCATCGACCTTGACAGAATCAAGGCCAGCCACGATTCCGGGATCCTTTCGATAGAGCTTCCAAAAAAGGCAGAAGAGGTGCAGAAGGCTCCCAAGCAGATTGAAATTAAGTAAGGATCCGGGGGAAAAGATCTTTCATGCAGATGGAAATTTATGACCGGGGGAATTCCCCGGTCCTTTCACATCATCTGTACGGTTTTGTTTAAAGCCTGGCTTTGATCCTGGCTGTTTGCTCCTCGAATCCGGGTTTTTCAAGCAGGGCGAACATATTCCGTTTATAGGCCTCTACTCCTGGTTGGTTAAAAGGATTGATGCCCAGCATATAACCACTGATTCCGCAGGCATTCTCAAAGAAATAGAGCAGCTCTCCCAGGTGGTATTCATGGATGCGGGGAATGGAGATTCGGATATTGGGCACCCCTCCGTCCAGATGGGCCAGGATAGTCGCGAGTTCCGCCATTTTATTCACATGGTCGATATACTTGCCAGCCAGGTAATTCAATTTGTCCAGGTTGGCAGCATCTTCAGGGATAACCAATGCATGTTCGGCCTTTTCCACACTGATCACGGTTTCGAAGAGGATTCGCTCCCCATCCTGGATGTACTGTCCCATGGAGTGGAGATCGGTGGAATTGTCCACCGAGGAGGGATAGATCCCTCTGCCATCCTTCCCTTCACTTTCACCAAAGAGCTGTTTCCACCATTCCGACAGGTAGTGGAGTTTGTTCTGGTAGTTCACCAGGATCTCGATCTTTTTGCCTGAACTGTAAAGGGCATGACGGGTGGCTGCATAAAGGGCCGCCGGGTCCTCCTCCACCGCCACTCCCTGTCCGCAACGGCCGCACATGTCACGTGCTCCGTCAACGAGCTGACCGATGTCTGTGCCGCAGATGGCCAGGGGGACCAGGCCAACCGGAGTGAATACCGAAAAACGGCCTCCCACATTGCCGGGGATGACATAGCTGCGGTATCCCTCCCCGTCAGCGAGCTGCCTGAGGGCTCCTCTATCCTGATCGGTGACGGCTATGATCCGTTTTCCTGCTTCTTTCTTCCCGACCTTATGAACCAGATGGTCCTTCAGGATCCTGAATGCGATAGCCGGCTCGGTGGTGGTTCCGGACTTGGAGATCACAACAATTGAATAACTATAATCATTCAGGGTTTCCAGGAGTTCGTGCATGTAATCCTCCCCGATATGGTAGCCTGCAAATATCATGCGGGGGGCCTGCTCTGTTTTTTGAAGATGCGCAAAGTTATGGGCAAGGGCATCATTCACAGCCCTGGTTCCAAGGTAGGATCCCCCGATTCCCACCACCACAAGAAGTTCAGACCTGCTCCTGATTTCCCCCGCTACGTCTTCAATAAGGCCGAGCTGTTGAGGAGTGATCCCCTGAGGAAGGTTCAGCCACCCCAGATAATCATTGCCGGCCCCTTTCCCTTCATACAGCATCCGTTTTGCTGTGGCTGCCTTTTCGGTGAAGCGTCGGAACTCCTCTGCAGGGATGAAGTCACTGACCCTTGAAATATCGAGGTTCATTATTCAGCTGAGATTGGTACAGGCGCAAAAGTAAGGAAAAAACTTGTTCTGAACCTGGTCAGGATATTATGATTATATTCACATCCGGTATGGCCGGGTTCTCCATATCAGCCGGTTATTCATCAAAACAGGCATCACATGAGGATACTAAGAATCAGTTTGTTGCTTTTGTTTGTTTCCCTGATCCTGGTTCCGGTCGCCGGACAGAGATCTGGGCTCGAATCGATCACCATTCACGATCTGAAGATGCACATGAAATTCCTGGCATCCGATGAACTGGAAGGAAGGAACACCGGAGAGAAGGGAAACCAGGTGGCCGCCCGCTACCTTGCCGTTCAGGCAGAACAGCTGGGACTGGCACCTGCGGGTCCGGGAAACGGATATTTGCAGCCTTTCACCATCGAGGAGAGGTCATACGAGGCGGAAGCCAGCAGGATCACCATATATGACGGGGATTTCGCCCGGATGGTGAACAGGGATGCATTCTTAATAATCCCTCCCGTGAGGCAGGATCAGCTTACCATTGAAGGGGAGGTGGTTTTCGCCGGGTACGGGATCAGGGACGATGAACACGGCTACAATGATTTTGAGAACATCGACGTCAGTGACAGGGTGGTCCTGATCATGAACCGGGCACCCATGAATGAAGATGGGACGGAGGTTCAGTTTGATCATGAGAAATGGACCGGGATACAGAACATGCGGTATAAGATTCCATACATCTACTCCCAGGGGGCCAGGGCAGTGTTGCTGGTTCTTGACCCGAAATCGGGTTTCAGCTCGATCGAAGATGCAGATCCGGGCATTGCCGATTATCTTGGCCGCTCCCTGAGCCTCAAGTCTTCCGGCGAAAGATCAAAGGAGCCGGAAATCCGGCCGAGGACAGTAATGATCCACCGCAGGGTGGCGGACCAGTTGCTTTCAGGAACCGGAAAATCACTTGCTGAATTGCAGCAGGAGATCGACAGGGAGCAGGCGCCGCGGTCGTTCATCCTTGAGAATAGAAGGGTGGAGATCAACCTTCAGATGAAGAAGAGAGATATGGAGGTGGCCAATGTGTTCGGGCTGATCGAAGGAAGAGACCCGATCCTGAAGGATGAAACGGTGATCTATGTGGCCCACTATGACCATCTGGGAACCGACGGGGAAGGAGGGGTATTCAACGGGGCCGATGACAATGCTTCAGGAACTGTGGCGCTGATTGAGATTGCCGAAGCTTTCCTGAAAGAGAAAAAAAGAGCTGCCAGGAGCATTGGGATCCTCTGGGTGGCAGCAGAAGAGGTCGGCCTGTTCGGTTCCCGGTACTTCACTGAGAATCCTTTGGTCCCGCTGGAAAAAACGGCTGCAGTGATCAACCTAGATATGGTGGGCCGCAGCAAAACGGAGGAAGATATGAAGAGCAACCGCCGGGAGCTTACCATTCTGGGAGGGGATACCATCAAGGTGATCGGAGGATTGCAGAGTTCAGTCCTTATGAGGATCAGCGAGAAAACCCTTGAAGAAATAGGCCTGGTGGGTAATTACCATTACAACAATCAGGATGACCCGGGACGTTATTTCTACCGGAGCGATCATATTAATTTCGCAAGAAAGGACATCCCGGTTCTTTTCTATTCCACAGGAACACACCGGGATTATCACAGGGTAACCGATGTGGAGGAGAGGATCGATTATGATAAATTCATAAAGGTAACCCGTTTCGGCTTCAAGGTGGGATTCAATATTGCACAGTATAAAGATCCGATCACGGTGGATCATCCCATGTCGGGCTGGTAATCAGTCCTGATGCTTCAGCAGGCGGGCAGGCTACAGGGATTCCAGGTAGATATTCCTGAACTGCATGGTGGAGCCTTCCGATTGCAGGAGGATCCTGCCTTCGGTAAGTGTCATCCCGGTTCCGCTGTTCTGCAGTACCCCATTCACCACCAATTCAATCGTTGCATCCCTGGCAGTGATATCATAGCTGTTCCACTGACCCGGCGGGTTTTCACTCGCCTCCTCAGACCTGCCGATGACCTTGAACCGTCCTTCACCGGGTGTGATCAGGTAGGTGGAGTCTTTGACGGTGATCCCCGATCCCTCACCGATCAGGACGATGTCACCGGCATGATCGTGTTTCAGCTGACATTCGATGGCCTGGGGCCAGATCATATCTTCCCCCCGTTTATGGAGGAGCACCCCGCTGTTGGTAGGCTGGCCGGTCCAGCGCCACTCCACGTGCAGTTTATAATTGCTGTAGGACTCCCTGGTTTGAATGTAACCGTTGGGTATCCCGGAAGTCTGGATCATGCCATCCTCTGCCCAGAAAACATCTCCGGGCGCCACATCCGTGGTTCCCACGAAGATCTCCCAGTTATCCAGGTTCTCCCCGTTGAACAATACCACCTTGTTATCGGCACTGCAGGCAAACATCATGACGGCAAATGACAGGAATGCGGTGGATCTTAACATTGTTTTCATCAGATTAATACAGTTACAGGGGTTAAATTTCAATTCATTCAATGGTTATAGGGCTTAATACACATCCGGGACAAAGGTCTGTTCTGAAATAGGGGGTCTCACATACCCTTCCATGCTGATGGATGGAAGGTCGAACTTTTTATATTTGATCTCCTTGTAAGGTATTTTTGTTAGCAGGTGGTGGATGCAGTTGAGCCTTGCCCGGCGCTTGTCATCGGCATTGACCACGTACCAGGGGGATATCTTGGTGTCGGTATAGGAGAACATTTCGTCTTTTGCCTTGCTGTATTCGATCCACCTGCTTCGGGATTCCAGGTCCATTTCACTGAACTTCCAGCGTTTCAGCGGGTCTGTGATCCGTTCCCTGAAACGGTTCTCCTGCTCTTCGTCACTCACTGAGAACCAGTACTTGATCAGGGTCATCCCGGAATGTATCAGCATCTCTTCAAAGCGGGGACAGGAACGGAGGAAGTCCCAGTACTCGTCCTCGGTACAGAAACCCATCACGTGTTCCACGCCGGCCCGGTTATACCAGCTCCGGTCGAAGAGCACTATTTCACCGGCAGCCGGCAGGTGAGCCACGTAACGCTGAAAATACCACTGTTTCTTCTCCCTTTCTGTTGGCACTCCCAGGGCCACAACCCTGCATATCCTCGGATTTAGCCGCTGGGTAATCCGTTTGATCACACCGCCTTTCCCGGCAGCATCCCTTCCTTCGAAGAGCACCACCACCCGCAGGTCAGTTGCCTTGACCCATTCATGGAGCTTGACAAGCTCCAGCTGAAGCCTTTCAAGTTCTTTGAAGTAGAATTTCTTATCCAGCCGGGCTGTTTTCGGGTCGTCATGACTTTTGCCGGACTTCGTCTGCTTACTGTTTTTACTCATGACTTGCAGGGTATGTAGTAAAAATAGGATAAATAAAGTTATGATTGAAGCTCCTCGCAGCAAAGCTGAGAGGAATCTTTAGCTCCTTCGATCCTGTCTCTATTTTGTTCCGAACAACCGGTCACCGGCGTCACCCAGTCCGGGAACGATATATCCCTTTTCATTGAGGCACTCATCCAGGGCGGCCAGGTAGATGTCCACATCGGGATGGTCTGTTTCCACCCTTTGAACGCCTTCGGGAGCACCTACGATGCAGACCAGTTTAATAAAGCGCGCCCCTCCGCTTTTCAGTGTGGTGATAGCTGCACTTGCACTCCCGCCGGTTGCCAGCATCGGGTCCAGAACCATCACCACGGCTTCATCTATATTCCCCGGGAACTTGGCATAGTAATTCATTGGTTCCAGTGTTTCGTGGTCCCGGTATAAACCCATGTGTCCCACCTTGGCAGTAGGGATCAGGTTGGTAATGCCATCCACCATGCCCAACCCTGCCCGGAGTATGGGAACAAGGACGATATCCCGTGCCAGTTCCCGTGCCGGACACTGCTTCAGCGGGGTTTCAATCCGGGTCTCCTTTACTGGAAGATCCCTGGTGATCTCATATGCCATAAGCCCGGCTATCTCATCCAGATTCTCCCGGAAATCCTTTGTTCCCGTCTCCTTATTGCGGATGAGCGCAAGCTTATGCTGGATCAGCGGATGCTGTACTACAGACAACATGGAGCAACGAAGTAGAGGGCTGTACTATGGGCAAAAGCAACCAGGATGGCCCCTGTCATGGAAATAGTGTTCATGGTGCCTGTTATTTAAAGACCGATGGATCCGTCTCCCTTTCGTTACCCCGGAAGGCTGCTACAAATGCCTGACCGAATCCTGAATCCCTGCACTTTGACCTGAATGCGAGGGCCTCCTGGACTGTCGCAAACTCGCCGACAGTGATCCTGTATGCACCCTTGTAATAATACTCCCACGTGTTGTAGGTTGAACCGGCAATGGTTACAGCCGGCCTAGTATTGGCTTTGGTTGTGGAGAGGATTTGAACGCGGAACAGCACCCGGTCAGGGGCTGGTTCGGGTTCCGGTTCCGGTTCAGCTGCTGACTCCCGGGTTGCCGGAACCATCACAGGTGCCACATCGGCCCTTTCCGGTTCCGGTTCTGCTATTTCCACAACCGGTTCCGGCTCTGGTTCCCGGATCAGGGGTGCGACCCTGGGGACTACAGTGGCAACTGCCGGCTCAGGCTCGCGCTCTTCCTCCTGTTCAGTGATCAGGGGAAGGGAAGTCAGGCTGGCTCCGGCCTCCACCTCCAGTTTGGAAGCTGCACCGAATTTCGCGGATGTATAACCCGTCCGGATCATGTCCCGCAAAAGAAGGGAGAGGTCCTGGTTGCGGGTGTCAATGCCGGCAAGGATAAAAGCCTGGTTGTTCAGTCCAAGTATGAGCACCTCATCTTTCTGACCTTCCTCATCCGTGTTGGTAGAGAAGACAGCCATCTTCCTGCTGGGATGAATGGAGAATCCAATCTCATCTTTCCCGGTGTTGATCAGGTGGGTCAGGTTTTCCGGCTTATCCCATCCGCTCCCGTTGAAGAAACAGACATATATATCGTATCCTCCGTAACCCATATGTCCTGAAGAGGAGAAAAACAGGTTGTTATGCTGGTCCAGGAATGGATACCATTCATGACCGCTGGTATTGATCTCAGATCCCAGGTTGACGGGATTTGTCCACCCCCCTGTTGCCTTCCGTACCATGAAGAGATCGAGACCTCCGTTGGTGGGAACCAGGTCCGAGGCAAAGACCATGAATTCCCCGTCCACTGAAATGGCAGGATGCATGTAACGCGTCGGACCGGCAGTAAAAGATAGTTGGTTGTACACGGATCCTTCCCCGTTGATGATGTTCATTTCAAATATCTTTTCCGGCCTCCTTCTGCCTGAGATCTCTTCTATCTTGGTGAAGTAGACAGTCTTATAATCCCTTGTATAGCAAGTCCCTGCCGGAGAGTAGGGGAATGGGTCATTGGGGAACAGGAGCCTGCAACTCTCGATGGCGATGTATTCCAGAGGAACAAAATAGGAAGCATCCTGACCGAAGTTAATATGTTCCGGCAGCATGCCGTGGTGATATTTGGTGTTGGAAAGAAATACCAACCCGTTCATGTAAAAGGCAACATCGTTGGAAGGTCCCAGGATTTCAAGCTTGATCGTATCCATTACCAGCAACTCTGTTACATCAATGGAATCATCCATCCGGGCCTCCTGGGCTGTCACCCTTGTTCCGGGGATCGAAAAGGCAACCAGCAGAAGGAAAGGCAACCCGAACTTGGCGATATGTGGTATGATCCGGTTCATTTCTGTAGGCAATTACCAGTGCCTGTAGCGAAGGAATGGCTGGCCTTCCTTACCCAGGTTCACCCCCATTGACAATTCGATAATGATGTTGTCGTCGTTTAAAAAGCCCACCCTGGGGAATTCGAGAAAGACCCCGGTGTAGAACTTGGGGAACTGGTACTGAAAGAAGAGGGCAAATATATCCAGGTCCTTCAGATAGGTCCCCAGGTAAAAGTTCTGCAGATAGACCTTCAGGTAGGGAACCAGGTGCTTGTGTGGTTCCGAAAGGGTGGTGTCGTTCAGCGAGACCAGCAGCGAGGGTTCGATCACAATCCCCAGCTGTTTGTTCACCACGAATTTATACCCCCCGTAAAGGTGGTAATGCCTGTCCATCTGCAAGTATGATGGTGTGATGGTATCGCCTTCGTTTCCGTTCTCAAATAACGAGGTTGCCGATATGCCGCCGAATGCATGTGGGCCATAATAGTAAGCCCCTGCATCCAGATTGGGGTGAAATCTGGTCTTGAATGTGTCAGCGGCAGCTTCGTCCCCCTTCTTTGGAATGGTAAAAACTCCCTTTGCTGAGACGCCGATCGAAATATTGTGGAGATGCCTGTCATCGACGGCAATATGGTACGAACCTGCCAGTGCCAGTCCGGTATTCCAGGAATGCTTAAACTGTTCCTGGAAGGCATATGCCCCTACTCCCAGGTTGGTGTAATTCCCGTCCGGATCCACCAGGCGCTTGTGCAGATTGAGTATCTGGTTGTTGGGGTATTTCGAAACTTTCGAAGTGAGGCTGATATTGGTGAAGTCCTTGCTGCCCACAAAAGCGGGATTGATCACCATGGGATGATAAACAGGGATCGATAACGGTTTTGAGGGAATATCCTGTGCAGAAATGAATATTCCAGGAAGGAGTCCCGGCAATATGAATAATAGAAGCCTGATGGTTACTCCGCATCCCGGTCTGATATGAACACTCATTTTCATTAAAGCACAGAAAGGTACCATTTTTTTAAAAATGAGATCTCACGTGAGAGCACCATAGTACATAAAAATAACAAATTGGCGAAAAAAAAAGATCATTCAGCGAAATTAATAGGTCCCGGCAATGCCAGCAAACAGGCGGTGATGCTAGTTGGCTGGAGGGTTGATCAGCTCTGAAACCAGATATTGGGCTTCCTGATAGAAATCACCTGTGGATATGAGTCTGTCGTTGGAGCTGTCCCCGTCACTACCGGTATCCGCGTAGGCATTGACCGCACCTGAAGCAATCACTATGAATCTTTCATGGTTGACAGTATCTGCGGTAACTGTATAGACCTGTGAGAGCCCGCCGCCATCAAAAGCATTTGAATCAATGATGTTACCGGTGATGGTATTGAAAATGGCCAGTTCGCCGGAAAATTCGAAAATGGTTGGGATATTGCCCGGGGTAAGAACCTGGGGATTCACGTTTATCAGGACCGTTGCGTAGATCTTCTGATCTTTGATATGGGCGCTGATCTCTGCTGTCGGGTTGATCAGCAATATCGGTTCTTCCTCGATCACGCAGCTTGTCGCCGCCAGGAATACCCATGCCAGGACGATATATAATGATTTCATCTTGATCAATAAAAGAATCAAAAGTAGGCAAACGCTTCTATAAAAACAATTCGGGGTTACATCTGAAGTGTGACCTTCTTGCTGGGATAGTTTTTGTACTGGATCAGAAGCCCCAGGCAGCCCAGGTTTCCTTTGATCTCCTCCTCGTTTGATTCCCTGGCAAGTACATCCACCTTTATTATCAGGGATTTGGTCACATCAAATCCGAGTCCGATTGATTCAAGGTATTTGTCCTCTTCATTATCATAGAGTACCTGCATGGTCTGCTGGTCAATCAGGACAAAATGAATGGGATACATCTTTTTATGGGTGCAGAAGGAGAGGATGTAATCCTTCTGCCCGTAGAAAACTACATTCAACACAATGGTGTCCAGGGGACTCATGGTGACGGAGTGGGACTGGCTGTATATCTTGAATCCTTTCTGAATGTCGTACCTGCAATCTCCTTCGGTGTGGTGGTTTTCACAATTTTGTGAAATGAGCCGGCCAGGAAGAATGAGGAAGAGTGCGGCAAGAAAATGAATATATATCGTTCTTTTCATCGTTGCACCGAATAAGCATTAACCTTCTGTCATCTTTGTTCTCAGTTCAATGACTGCTTCCCTGAGTTTCCGGAAGTCCTCCTCAGTCAGGCTTGGCTGGCTGTTTTCCCCGGATCCCCCGATCACCAGTTTCTTTGGCTGATCACCCTCCTCAGCTTTCTCAGTCTTCACAGAGACCTTACCAGATCCGGGCTGGATGCCATCGTAGATGTTCTTGATCTTCTTCAGATCCTCGATGGTTGATGCCACATTCGGATCATCTCCTTTCACATTCTCCGCAAAGGTCATGAAATTGTCGATGGTGTATTTCTGATCGGCCAGGTGCTGAAGCAGTTGGCCCGCCATGCCATAGTCATCGATCAGGTGAACAGCCAGGTAGAGGCTCTCGGTAAACGCTCCGGCAGAGAGCATGACCACCGTGTTGGATCTGTCATTCTGCTCGCAGTAATTAAGGATGTTTATAAAGGCTTCGTTGGAGATATTGTAGAGTGAATCCAGGAATTCAACATTATTCTTAGCCTTGTTGATCATGGCATCATCCACCGCCTTGTCTATCTGTATATCTTCCGCTAACGATTTGACCGTTTCCAGGTAATCGAGCGTTGCTTCATGCCGTCCGAAGAGCGCCGCGTAGGCCAGGTCTGTCATGTATACCCCGAGAATATAAGACCTGGACCTGGTATCCAGGTATTTGTCAGCCGCGCCGACAGGATTCAGAAGAGTTTCATCATAGGTCATCTCGGTCATGTCAATGATGCTGAGCATCTCTGCCGGTGATGGATAGAGATGATAGATCTGGCTGAACGACTCTATGCCTCCTGCCGCTCCTGTATCCTCCATATCACCGATCAGTTTCGGCGTCCCCCTGTTGCCCGACTGGCAACCACCGGCCATGATCATGGCCATCAGGAAGACCACGGGTACCATTGCAAGATTCCTTTTTCTCATATGATCCGATATTTCATTCCTTACGATAATCCAATTTATAACAAAAAATCGAGTTGTGCCCAAGGATCTAGCTCTTTCTCCTCAGATCCCCGAAAAAAACAATGACCCTTCTCAGCACACTGTACCTTAAAAGGAGATAGAGTACAATAGTCATGGCCCATATAGCCATTGTGTTGAAGGCAAGCGTTGAATAATAACGGTTCCCTACCTTCTTCAGGGAAGCGAAGAAATGGGCACGCCCGTTCTTTTTCAGGGGATATATGTAGACAGGATCCATCTTCCTGAGCAGAACGCCGTCCTTTTTCACGATCTTTCGCAGATCTGTCCTGTTCAGCACAAGATCTGCAAGCTGTTCATTGTGATAACTCCTTTTCAGGTGCAGGTAGTTTTCAAGTCCCCCTGCTTCCTTTTTCAGGGAGTCCACGAGGGCATCCATTTCCAGCGAGATCCTGTCCCGGTGGGAATTGAGTGCCGCCTGGTATTGACGTAACCACCGGATGGCGTTTTTCCCGGCAGTTGCAGTGAACCGTCCCGGGGAGATCTGGCCGAGCCCCGGATACGGCTCTGCCAGGAAGATGGAGGAAAGGGCCGTCGAAATGGTATTCAGCCGGTCATCCAGGCCGTCATCGCCGGGATCATCCATATAAACCGACAATGCATCCTCGGTCTCCTGGATGATGGCGGGTACCAGGAATTGCATGTCGTAGGTGACATTGCTCTCGAGCATCTCCAGTGCATAGAGCTCCTTCTGGTAGGCATTGCGGGTAAACTGTGTAACTGCAAGGGCTTCATAAGCCCACCGGCTGGCCATTATGTCCCCTGAAACAGGCACTGCCTGGTGTGAGGCAAATCTGTAGTGGAGTTTGTCGAATTTAACAATGACACCTGCCAGGAGGATCTGGGGCACCAGGAGGAAGGGTACAATGACATAAATGGCAACCACAGACTTCAGTCCGTCCGAAATGTTCAGTCCGAGAAGGTTGGCAAAACACGCCGTGGAGAACAGGACCAGCCAGTAGGTAACAGTCATTCCTTTTATCTCCATGATCAGGTTCCCGATCAGGACGAACATCAGCATCTGGATACCGGAGAGGATAAAGAGCAGGGATATCTTGGAAAGCAGGTAGGAACTCCTGCTCAGGTTGAGGAAAGTTTCCCTCTGCTGGATCCTCCGGTCTTTAATAATCTCCTCGGCTGCAATGATCAGTCCCAGGAAAAGTGCCACAACCACGCTCATGAAGAGGTAAGCGGGCAAATTCTCATTCATGCTGAAAACATAGCGGTGAGGATCGGTTTCATCACCGGCCACGTACTTCGAGAAATACCCCAGGATGAGAGCAAGCAAAGGCGCCACGAACAGGGTAATGGACATGAACTGGCGGTCGGCTATTTTTGAGAGCAGGTTGCGCCGGAAGAAGATCAGGAATTGCCTGAACGCCCCGGGGACCATGAAATTACTACCGGGAATCGTGCTCTTTTCAAGATCCAGTTCCATTTTGGATTCGATCTTCTCCTGGTAGTGCTGATACCATTCGGAAGGAGAGGTTTTCCGCCTCGAGGCAAAAGCGCCGTATTCGTCCACATCACGGGCCTCGATCACATTGAGGATATCATCCGGGTTGGTATTGCCACAGACGGCACATTCACTTTCGGAAGCATCCACCCTTTCGGCCAGTTGCTTGAAATAGGTAATCCCGTCAATGGGATTTCCCGAGTAGACCGGATAACCTCCCCGGTCGAGTACCAGCAGGTGGTCAAATTGTTTAAAGAGCTCGGATGAGGGCTGGTGAATGGTCGAAAAAACCAGCTTGCCCTTCAAAGCCTGCTCCTTGAGCAGGGCCACCACATTCTCCGAGTCGGTGGACGAAAGGCCGGAAGTGGGTTCATCCACGAACAGCACATGGGGTTCCCTGATGAGCTCCAGAGCGATGTTCAGCCTTTTTCGCTGGCCCCCGCTGATGTATTTATCCAGGGGGGATCCCACCTTCAGGTCACGGGCCTCGTACAGGTCCAGGTCCTTCAGGACGGTGGCCACCATCTCCTCGATCTGCCGGGCACTATAGCCGTCCAGGCACAGCCTGGCATTGAAATGGAGGTTCTGGTAGACGGTAAGCTCCTCGATCAGGAGGTCATCCTGCGGTATATAGCCGATGATCCCCTCCAGCTCCTTTTTTTCGAACCGCAGGTTGTGCCCGTTGATATAGATCCCCCCTGCATGAGGCTTCAGGCTTCCGTTCAGCAACTTCAGCAGGGTCGATTTACCGGTCCCGCTGCCACCGATGATCCCCACCAGCTGGCCCGAACTTCCCTGGAAACTGAACGGCTGGATACCGTTGGTTGAATTTTTGAAATGGTACTCGATCTCCCTGGCACAATAATGAATTGCATCTCCTTCGGCGTAGAGGATATAACCGGCAACGATATCCGAATAATAGATGGGTGAGATACCCTCGCCCCTGATGGAACTGCCACGGGGGAGCAGGTAGACAAGACGGGGGAATATATATTTCCCGTTGCTTTCCAGCCTGGCCTTTCCCACGTACTGATATAGATAGATATCAGCACGGGGGATCCTGAGAACAAAGATCTGTCCCGTGATATTGTCCTTTTGAAGGTGGCGGATCTCTCCCTCCATAAACTCTTTGTCATCGCTGACGATAAGCAGATCCTCCTTTCCCGGGACGTTGAAGAATTTGTCCCTGATGAAGGCCGAGCAATTGTCAAATTCCTCTTCGGAGATCAGCAAACCCTCGGCCACGGTCCGGACCACATCCGAAACGGTATTTGAAAATTCAGATCCGGAAACCGAGCCCTCAGAGAAATATTCTGTGAACCTGATCAGGCTCAGCATGATCATAAACCGGTGGGTGATGTGCAGCTCTTCAACGATTTTGTTGCATATCCCCAGGATCTTCACCGACAAGGCCGAGATCTTCTTTCCCCTGCTCCCCTTCTCGCTGCTTTCCAGCTCGCGTACATAATCATCAAAGATCAGCAGATATTTATCTGCAAGCCTGCGGCTGAACTGCTGGATCAGGAATGATTCAACAAAGTTCCGGGCGAGGATATGCAGCGCTCCCTTGTTGATGCTCACCATGATGGCAAACAGGCGCATCAGGGAGTTGAGCATCGACTCATTCATGGGGAAAGACCATTTTCAGCTGCCCCCTGCCGTCATCGCTCCTTTGAAAGATCAGGTGGCCTCCGTGTGCTTCCATGATCATCTGGGATACGGCCAGACCTATTCCCATGGTGAGGTTCAGAGGGGCATCCTTTTCCGAAAAATGACTGGCCAGCAGTTCCCACAGAGGTTCGGTATAGTTCTTGCCCTGGTCCTCCACCCGGCAGGCATGGGTTCCGTTATGGGAGCCGGCTTCCACCCGGATCTCCCCGTTGGGTTCGGTATGTTCACGCGCAAACCGGATCAGGTTCACAAGACAGCTCACCAGCAATCCGGAATCACCTTCAACCTCATGATCCTGTGATGCCTGGTTTCTTTTCAGGCTGATCCCCTGTTCTTTTAACTCTTCACTCGATTCAATGGCACCGAACTGTATGACCTGTTTCAGTGAAACCCTGCTCTTTTTCAACTGGTAGCCAGGTGATTTCAGAACAGAGATCTGCCGGGCGAGCAAGGAGAACTGTTCCAGTTTAAATACGGAATGATCCAGGATATTCACTACTTCGGTCAGTTCATCCCCCTCTATTTTGGTCTTCAGAAGGTGCAGCGTCCCCATGATCCGGTTCAGCGGATTGCTGATCTCATTGCTGATCGAATTGATGATCTCCGATTTCAGGCCATCCATGTTGAGCAGTTCCGCGTTTGCCTTTTCAAGCTCCTCGAGGATCTGCCGGTTCTTCTTCCTCAGGTGGTAAACCTCGAGGGAGCTGTTGATGGAGTGCCTGATCTCCATGGCGTCCATCGGTTTTTTAATATAGCCATGAACCCGCCCCTTGTTGATGGCCTCGATGACAGTTTCAACATCGGTGTATGCCGTTAAGAGGTATCTCCGGATATCGGGGTATTTCTCGGCAACGGTCTCGAGCAGCTCCGTCCCGCTCATTTCGGGCATACGCTGGTCGGAGACAAGCACCTGGACCTCCCTTTCTTCAAGGATCCTGAGTGCCTCAGCGGGGGACTCGGTCAGGATGAGGTCGAAATCATTCTTGAAAGTCGCTTCAAACAACTTCAAGTTCATGGGCAGATCATCCACATAAAGCACAGCTGGCTTGTCCTGGGCCATATTGTGAAAAGATAAAGGGTTGAATAGCTTATACCAAATATAGGCATTTTTGGCAACCCCGGATAATGAAGAGGTGCCCCGGAATGTTAAAAAGCTGCAATGATATCAACAAAACAAAAGGCCGGGAGGAGATCCCGGCCTGAAGGTATGTGCGCCAGATCCTGTAAGATCCTGCCAGATCCTGGCAGGAACGGCCGCATCTGGCAAAGGCTACTCGAAATAGGTGATGGTCCGTTCCTCAATGATGACCTGTCCTTCTGAGGATGTTCCGGTAACCCGGATCCAGTTATTCATATCATCGTATTCATATTCATACTCCGACACATATTCCTTGCCTTCCTTGTCAATAAGCACCTGCCTGGACATGTAACCCATATCGTTGTAAGTGTATTGTTGTTCAAAGGCCTTTTCACCCTCCTTGTTGTAGAAGGTGTAGCCGGTCCTGCGGCCATCCTGGTTCACGGTGAAAATGAACTTGGTGGTCGGATCGCCTTTATAGTCCATAAACCGCCACTCCAGGAAATTCCCCTGGTCATCGGATAACATCTGGGCACTCAATGCCAGGGTATCCACCGGCATCCGGAATTGTTCAACCTTGACCAGGTGACCGGCTTCATCGTAAGAGAGCAGGGCATAGTTCCGCACGGTGTCATTTTTCGTGTAAACACTCTTCACGATCTTTCCATCCTCCACGGTCTGCTGGTTCGATTCGATGACTTCATCGTTCTCGTCGATCAGGGCTGATTCAATCAGGTTGCCATCCTCGTTGTAAGTCAGACTGAAATCGTTGGTCCATCCGATGGTATCCCTGGCAGCCACCGTCAGGCGCTCACCCTTGATGATCTTCCCGTCCTGCTCGACGCCCAGGAAATTCCTTTCAATCACTGTTTTCACCTTTCCGTTCAATGTCTCCGGGAAAAAGTTGTAGGGGGTGAACAGCCCGATTTCTACCTGGTGGACCTCAGGTTCGGGCTGCGGGCAGCCGGTGGCAAGTATCATTACCACAAAAAGCATTGGGATCAGTTTTTTCATTGCAAAAAGGATTGGTTTGGTGCAGCAAGTTACTACTTAATTCATCTCCAGTCAAATAAATAACGGGAAGAAGATGTTTTGAACCTGTTTCTGTTTCACTGGAATTCCTTATCTTGCTGCCCGGAAAACCAATAAAAAATCGATACATTGATGAAAAGACCGGTCCTGATCCCCGTTCTCGCCGGGTGTGCCTCTCTTCTGTTTCTGGCCTTCGTTATTAAACCTGTCCCCGGACCTGCCTTCCCGGAGGAGGTGGAAAAAACGCTGAAGAGATCCTGTTTTGACTGCCACTCGAATGATGCATCCAACAAGAGGGCGCCTGTAATGCTTAATTTCGATAAATGGGATGATTATAAGGTTACCAAGAAGATTTCCAAACTGGCGGCTATCTGTGAGGTGGTGGATGGCGGTAAGATGCCTCCGGCGAAGTTCCTGAAATCAAATCCTGACAAGGCGCTGTCTGATT
The DNA here is from genome assembly GCA_964467775.1 of uncultured Bacteroides sp. Taxonomy (GTDB): domain Bacteria; phylum Bacteroidota; class Bacteroidia; order Bacteroidales. The sequence continues at coordinate 33,052 of CAYXUD010000117.1, forward strand.
CACAGAAAGAGATGATCTGTGACTGGGCAGGGGAGGAGTCGGATAAACTGACGGAAGGCATTGATGAGTAGGGCGCTTAAAATTGCAGGCCTGGTCATCATTGTGGGATTCATCATCCTGCAGTTCTTTCAGCCTGAAAGGAACCTGGATGCGATCGAAACGGAAAATGACCTTCTGGGCAGTATCCAGGCACCCGATACGGTGGCTTCTGTTTTGAGGAATTCCTGCTACGACTGTCATTCCAATTCCACAGATTACCCATGGTACAGCAATATATCACCGGTATCCTGGTTTTTGGACATGCATATAAGAAGAGGGAAAGAGAAGCTGAACATGGGTGAGTTCGGACTGCTGGAAAAGCGCCGGAAAGTCAGTGCCCTTTCGGAAATATGCGAGGTGGTTGAGTCGGGAAGCATGCCTTTAAAGAGTTACCAGGTGATGCACAGCAAGGCAAGGATCAGTGAACGGGAAGTTGAATCGGTCTGCGGCTGGGCAGAATCAGCTGCTTTGCGGATCCTCAGGGAAGGGCCATCGCAGTAGGGACCATCACTGCATTTTTTGACGGACTGACTGATAATGGAGAGAAAATCATCAGGTAGCCTGTCAAATGATCATCATTTCGCATATTCTGAAACAGATTCCATGTCATTGAATTCAGGCGATTGGTAAAAAAGGGACTGTTAAATTCACAGGATATGCCCATGAAATAAGGAATTAAGCCTATTTTTATGGTAAAGATCAAGTGTAATTAAAATCTGAAAACCATGAAAAAAATATTTAGCATTATCCTTCCGGTGGCTATCATATCCATGCTGCTGGCATCCTGCGATTCCATCGAGAGCCTATTTGACGTGGATTTTAAGACCACCCTCAGCGGAGACCTGAATATCAATGTCCAGGAGCCCGGGAAGAAGGCTGCCGAAGCTTATCCCTTTGACACACTTGTATATATAGATCCCGCGGATGATGAGGAAATCCAGGAGTATCTCGAAAAGATCGTCAACGTTACTGCGGACAGCATCATTGCCGAGGTGGTGAGTGTGAACAAGGATGATGTGGTCTTCCTTTCCGGCACCTCAATCACCATCAGTGGTGATGAGAGCAGTGCGACATGGACCATCATGAATGACTGGCCCATTGTTGTGGGGACCACCGTCAAACTGGAAGATGTCGGTGGGCTTTACGATGTCGTATCGGATATCCTGACCAATTTGACGGAGTTCGAGGTCAGTATTACGGGGACATGCTCACAAACAGGTGTTACTGTAACCATCAGGATCGATATCGATACGACCGTTACGGGGAACCCGCTCTGATCCTCCCTTCATACCGTTTTTTGGATGATTCCCGGCAGGCGGGATTCAGCGGACGGCTTTTGAGCCACTCACGGGACTCGAACCCGCGACCTGTTCATTACGAATGAACTGCTCTACCAGCTGAGCTAAAGTGGCCTTGGTTGAAACTCCAAAGTTATAAGATTAAAAGAATTCCGGCCCTCTCTTCAACCAAGATTTATTATATTAGACATCCAGCATCAGGTCAGACCGTGAAACTGCCGAAATCAATCTACAATCCACTCTCCCTGGTGGGTAGCATCCTTGCAGGGGTCAGCGTGGTGATCATCCTTTTTTTCCTTGCCGGGATGTGGCTTTTTGATATAGGGGGTTCCTATCTGGGCCTTTTCGTATTTATCGTGATGCCCGTTTTCCTGATACTGGGGCTGATCCTGATCCCGGTGGGAATGGTCCGCAGGGCACGGAGGATGAAGCAGCTGGAGGGAACGGGAAAAGCCATAGGGATCGTTCTTGACATGAATAACCGGAGGCACTGGAATGCCACGGCCATTTTTATCTTCTGTACATTCCTTTTCCTGCTGCTGACCGGGATTGGAAGTTACCAGGCGTTCCACTATACGGAATCCAACGAGTTTTGCGGGACCCTCTGCCACAAGGTCATGGAGCCGGAGTACGAAGCTTACCAGGGTTCAGCCCACGCAAGGGTGAATTGTGTTGAATGCCATGTGGGTACCGGTGCCAGCTGGTATGTAAAGAGCAAGCTGTCGGGACTTTACCAGGTATATTCGGTGCTTGCCAAAAAATACCCCACCCCTATAGAAACACCTATCCATAACCTGAGACCTGCCCGGGAAACCTGCGAAAGGTGCCACTGGCCCCAGAAATTCTATTCATATAAATTGCAGAATGAGAGACATTATTTGGCCGATTCGGCCAATACCGAGTGGAACATACAGCTGAAGATGAAGATCGGATCGGCGTACAGTGCACTGGGACTGACCGAAGGCATCCACTGGCACATCAACCCGGATGTAAGGATCGAGTACATTGCTTCTTCAAAGAAGCGGGAATTCCTGCCCTGGGTCAGGCACATCAACACCGCAACCGGTGATACAACCGTATACAATGATATTTACGAGACCCTGGACGAGGCCGCCATGGATACGCTTGAATTGAGGGAGATGGATTGCCTTGACTGCCACAACCGGCCCTCCCACCACTTTCTGCCTCCCCAGGAATTCACCGATATGCTCATCGCCTCCGGAGAGATCCCTTCCGCGCTCCCCGAAGTGAAAAGCCTTGCCATGGAGGTGTTTAATGATACATTCAGTGACCGCGACTCTGCTCACCGTTTTATATCGGCGCGAATCGGGGAGTTCTATGAGACAAATTTTCCGGAGGTCGCGGACCAGGAGCAGCCGCTGATCCGGCAGGCCACGGCAGGCTTCATCACCGGTTATTCCCGGAACATATTCCCGGAGATGAAGGTGAGCTGGGACGCCTATCCCAACCAGACCGGGCACGTTGAGTTCAACGGTTGCTTCAGGTGCCATAACGGCAACCATGTGAGTGAGGATGGCCGGGTGATATCCAGGGACTGTAACCTGTGCCACACCATCCTGGGCCAGGGGACCACAGGGCATTTTGAGGCCACCACCATTGACCGGTCACTGGAATTCAGGCACCCGGTGGATATTGATGAAGCCTGGAAGGAGCTGGCATGTGCCGATTGCCACCGGCACCTCTATTAGCCCCTGCACCTCTATTAGCCCCTGCACCTTTGCAGGCCATCCTTTCCTGATCTCGAGGCTGTCCCTTTTAAGACAGCCTCTTCTGCGGCCGGCCCCATCCGGCTATTTTCCCTCTTCGTATTCCCAGTCCCGGATAGGATCGAATTTCCTGTATCCCTCTTCCACCGAGGGGTGCCGGAGAAGAGACCCGGCGCTGACCTCCGGGATATGGCTGTCGGCAATGCCATTCCGGATGAAGATGAAATTGAATCCCAGTTCGTTGGCTCCCACCAGCCTGTAGCCCTTCCTGCCGGCGAGTTTTGTCATCGCCACCGGTGAGGCCCCGTGGTACACGGGGTGCCTGCCGGGAAAGGAGTAGCCGGGGTCGTACGGGACAACAATGTTGTTCAGGCCGAATTCATTATGGGTTTCGATGATCACCACCCTGGGGCGGACCACCTCGAGGGCATCCCAGATCCAGTAATCGTTGCCGTCGATATCAATGGAGAGCAGGTCGATCTCGCCCTCGAATCCTGCATCCTTCACCAGCTGGTTAATGTTCTCACGGGTTACTTTCGCACAGACGAATTTTGGCTTGTAGAACCAGGGGTGCGGATATTTGCTGAAGAACCTCCTGCCGCGCCTGATGCTTTCAGGATCCCCGTCAATGAAAAGCCCGTGCCACCCAAAATTGAAATAGAGGTTGGCTGAATTGCTGTTCACCCCGTCATCTGACCCGATCTCGACAAAGAGCTTGCCTCCCATACCGATCACCGAGAAGATGAACAGCAGCTTTCCATCCTCCTCGAACTGCGAGAAGACCCGGAACCCTGTATCAGAAAGAGGGGGAAGCTCACCTTTACGGGCCAGGTCCCGGTAGTAATGAAAGAGCCTTCTCTGGGAGATCTGGACCGAAGGGATGAACCTGTTCCTGATCCTGGTGATCAGGAACCTCTCCTTCAGGAAATTCTTAATCATGGGTTCACCGGCATTTTTACAAAATAAAATTAGTATGGGCTACCTTGTCTTCCCGAACAGCAGGAAGCTTTCGAATCCGAAAAAGGGCTTGTATTTATTGAGGTTACAGTAAAAGGCAAGCTCAACGCCCATGAAATTCAGGAACATACAGTCAAACTTCAGCCGCCCCGACAGCCCGATGGTATTTGAAATGATGTTGTCCCTGTAATATTTGTCAAGGTCCACAAAGATGAACCAGCCTGTTCCGTAGTCGGGGTTCGGGGTTTCAACCTCCTTCCGGTAATTCACATAGGAGGGCCCCAGCTCCAGTCCCAGCCAGATATTCCCGTTTCTATCCGGCTTTCCCCCAAAAACGAACATGCCGGCCACGGTGGTGATGTTGTTGTTTTTATAGAACCCCGTATAATCCGATGGCAGGTCCTTCGCCCGGTACCACAGTTCCCTCGCGGAAATAGTGAATCCAAACTGGTTATTGATGTGGGTATATCCTCCTGAAAAATAGGTCCCTGTGCCATATCCTCCCCCTATGGATGCATACCGGAGCCTGTCATGAATTGAAAACAGGGTAATGGAATAGATCTCTGACAGGGGGATCTTGTTATTATATGTGATCATATCGTTCCGGGCGGGATCGTAGCCGGTCAGTGCGACCGATAAAGTATTATCCATGATCATTGCACCCTGGTACCGTTGGTTGGGAGGCGGTACCTCTATACTCCTGCCGTCGGTCAGCCTGTATGAGACCAGCCTCTCATCTTCCCGTATGGACACCTCCCCGTCGGATACCAGCTTCTCCACATAACATCCATTCATGAGCAAGGCCAGGCATGCCATCAGTGAAATGAGAGGGGCCATCGCCATCCGTCCCGGTCCCTGCCGGGGTATGAACGTTAATCCGGTCTTAACCATCATGGAACCAGTGAATGGCATCCTCGTAATTGGTGAAGGTGCCGACAGTAATTCCCTTGTGCCTGGCGCAGAGCTCCTGGAATTCTGCTTTGTCAAAATTCACTCCCGGCAGTACCAGGATCGCGATCTTATCCCGGAATGAATCCGGGTAATCAATAACCACCTTGGCCAGGTGGTATATATCAGCAGTTGAAAGGATCCATTGCGTACGGCGGAAATCCATCAGGATCTCATAGTCGGCAGGGGGACGCTTGGGCTCTGCCAGGTTGTAGAGGTTGGTCATGCTCTCCTCAAAATCGACTTCGCCCTCGTCGGTTACACTTAAGTAATCGACCGACCGTATGATCTTAATTTTAATGGCCACGTTTTTATAAAACTTCTTTTTTAGGAGATAACAAGTTAGGTATTGGTGAAAGAATAATCAAGAGTGCCGCTGAATTACTTCTCTTCTATCTCCTGACCGGGATCAAAAGGGCAGTCGCCACGCTTCGGAACGGGCGCCACCGGGGAACCGGTTTGAAATAATTCATAACTTGATGATCGATATATCATACCCTAAAACATGGTCACGATGGCACGAAAAAACTTACTATTGGTTATCGCCACTCTCCTGGTGGCACTGCTGACAGCGGAACTGTCCGGGCAGGAAACAGAGGTGCTCCGGGAGAGCAGGGTTTACAAGCGCATCGGGGGGGCTGACCTGACGGCGGATATATTTTATACCCAGTGGTCCCGGGAAGGGACTGCAAAACCGGCCATCGCCTTCTTTCACGGGGGAGGATGGGCCTACGGAAGCCCCTCGGAGTTCCATGCCGCCTGTGAACGTTATGCCCGGATGGGGTTTATCACCTTCTCCTTCCAGTACCGGCTCTCCATCCGGGAGGATGGTTCCGTTCCCCATCCCGGTATTACCCCGGTGGAGTGTGTCAAGGATGCCCGTTCGGCCCTGCGGTGGATCCGGGCAAATGCGGCCGGATTCAACATTGACCCGGATCAGATTATAGCGGCGGGGCAATCCGCCGGAGGACAGCTGGCCCTCTCCACGGCCCTGGTCCATTCAGTCAATGAGGAATCGGACAACCTGGAGATCAGCCCGGTCCCCAACGCGATCCTCCTTTTCTCGAGCAATGTGAATACCATGGAGGCGTGGGCGGACCGCCTGATGGGCGACCGCCGGGAGGAGATATGGTCGATCTCCCCGCACCATCAGCTGGAGGCCGGGCTTCCACCCACCCTGGAGTTTCACGGGGACAACGACTGCATCGTCCCCCTCTGGATCGTGCAGTATTTCAAAAGCAAAGCGGATGAACTGGGCGCCGATTTTGAACTGGTGGTGCTGGAAGGAAGGAGCCACTACCTGGACGAGGGGAACCAGCAGTATGCCACCTATTTTGATGAGGAGATCCTGATGCGGGCGGACCGGTTCCTTCGGGAGCAGGGATTCATCAGGTGAAGATCTGTCCCCCGGTAAGCCGGGATCTTTTCAGCAAAGTACCACCCCGGGAGCCGGGATCTTTCAAGCAAAGTACGATCCGCATACCCTATTCATTCATATTGACACGGTAGAAGGATCTCCTGGCCGTAATGAACAGCGTATTTCCATCCTTCCCTCCGAACTGTATGGAAGTGGGCCGTTCGGGCAATTCTATTTTGCCCATGTTGTTGCCGGAGAGATCGAATATGCAGAGATCACCATCGGCCACAAAGAGGTTCCCCTCCCGGTCCACCGCCGAGCCGAACTCCCCCTGTTCGACGAAATACTCCAGGTTGGAGAGCTTCCCCTCGCTGTCCACCTCCATCCGGACCATGCGGCGGTCGTACTCATCGGATGCATAGAACGGTTTCCCGGGGAAAGCCTCCAGCACCGAGGAGGAGCGGGCCAGGTCATATACTTCGGGGATGATGGTCTTCCCGTCAGGTGCCACGAAACAATGCTGCGGCACAAATACAGAAACCTGATTAAAATCGTGGAAGTCCCGCCACCGGTTGGAAGGGTAGAGCGCCTTGGCGACGTCCTTTACCGATCCCATGGGGACCCTGGGCAGCAGTGCGATGGTCTCGTCCGGGTTTTCCGGGTCGACGGAGTATACCCAGGTGGCAAACCCGGAGTTGCCCCACATGCTGAAGGAAGTTCCCCCCGCATCGGGCAGCTGCGGCACCCGTTCCTGCCTTCCGTCTATCTTATAACCGGGCTGGGGATTGTATTTGAACAGCACCAGCAGGTGGTCTTCCGTGTCGCATCCCAGCGAAAGCGGTTCCCAGGGGAAATCGGCCAGCAGGGTGAGCGCATTCTGACCGGCATCCCACTTGTAGATCCGGCGCATCCGCTGTTCGCAGAAATAGATATTCCCCTTGCTGTCGCGGGTGATACCCTCGATGAATTCGAAACCGGTGGCCAGTTTTTGTACCTTCCCGGGATCGAGATCCAGCGGTTGTTTTCTCATCTCATTCCCGGTGATGACCAGCCGGGTGAACTCCCATGGCCTGACTTCCAGGCCCGTGTTTACATCGTAAATAGGGAGGTCTGTGGTGTACTTGACCTGGGCGAAGTTGTGGACATTCAGGAACTCCATGTCGCGGCAGTTCCAGGTCCGGATGGACCAGGGATAGGGCGTATTGACCCGGATCACCCGGAACATGTAGAGGTTGGCAAAGACCATATGGCTGCACTCCTGCAGCTCCACCGGCTGGCAGTCCGGCCCCTCCCTGCTCTCCTCCTCCAGTTGGAACGCGTAAACCTTCCAGTTGGAGACCCCGTTGAAGCGCGCCTCGTTACGGACATGGTGCTCGATGGACATGGCGTAGATCCGCCCGGGGGTGGAGGTATGGCTGACATAGATCCCGCTCGCGCTGTAGGTGCTGGCCGTCCAGATGTCCTTGAAGGTCCCTCCGCCGCCCCGGGTGATCCAGAGGCTCCAGTACTGGTTGTCCCATGCAAGGTCCTTTCCCTGGGATGCCACCGGTTCATCGGGGGTGCTGATCCTCCGGTCCCGCCCGCCCCGCCAGGGCTCCTCCGGTCCGCGTGCCATGGAGCCGTGTCCGCCGATGAATTTCACATCGTTCATGTAGGAATCCTCCCCGGCCATCCATTTGCAACCCACCGCGCGGTAATTATACGCTCCGGTATTGATCCCGATACCCGAAACGTAGTTTTCACCACCCTCCGGTGTTTCAAGCAGGGCCATGGGGCCCCCGAACCCGCTGAATGCGGGGGTGCTCTCCAGCAGCATCAGCTGCGTGGCCACCGGGTTGAAACCGACCAGGCAGGTATTTGGTTTCAGCTTCAGCGGCTCCGAGACCACGTACCAACCCTGCGGGATATAGATGTTCGGGTATTTTTCGATGGCTTCCAGGAATGCTTTCGTATCGTCGGTCACCCCGTCGCCCGAAGCCCCCAGCGCTTTTATATTCACCCAGGTCTCCATAGCTGGCAGAGGAGGAATATCGCTTTTCACTGCTTCCGGGAGATTGCCCAGCTCTTCCATATCGACCCTGGTTGCGGTGACGGGATCATCAGCCAGGTCGTCCATGTGCAGCCCGTGGGTATAGCTGACCACCCGGTAGATCCCTTCCTTGCCAGGGGTTTGGGTACCGCTCCTGCGGTAGTATACCAGCACCGGCACGCGGTCGCACAAGACGTTCCTGAGGCTGAGCTGATTGGTGTGGTTGTTCTCGTTGCTCACCACCAGGGCCGGACCGCTCACGTTGCTGAACACGCAGTCCTCCATGAAGATCTTGTCGGAGTAGTTGGGCTCGATCTCGATCACGGTGGGAACATTGTCCGCATGCAGCCTGACGATGGTCAGCCCCCCCTCCTGGGAACGGATGGCCGCCTTCCGTTGCCCCTCGAACCAGGTATCGACCATCATCATGGGCCACCCGGGGGAGGTCTTGGTGGTATAGATCCCGTAGTCCCCGCCAAAAAAGCGCACATCCTCCATCTCGTTGCCCACATCGTAGAGCCCCGCTTTCCCGTTCCCTGCATGGATATCCACGTGGGAGACAAAGCTGTGCTGGGCGAAATGGGTCCGCAGTGCCACCGCAAACGGATTCCCGTCTTCAATTTCCAGGTTGATATTCGAAATGGCACTGTAAAATGTACCGGCCCCCGCATCGCGGGGCTCCCTGCCCGGCTCCACCGGTCCGCTGGTGAACCAGAACATATAATTGGCTTTCCCTTTGTCGTCCGCCACCTCCTCCTGATATCCCGGGGAATCCTTCCCGAGGAAGATCACGGGCCTGTTGGTGCCGTAACCGATGAGCCGGATCGCTTTCGGGATATAGATGGTGCGGCTGATCCTGTATCTTCCTTCCGGGATGAAAACGATCCCGAAGTTCTTCTCCTTTTTCAACTGGTCGATGGCCCTCTGCAGCTCAACCGAGACATCGGTCTTCCCGTCGGCCGTGATGTCGAAATGCTCCGGAGTGAAATAGGCCGCATCGGCATCTTCGGGTCTTGACGTGTAGAATGACGAACCGGGAACAACGCCGGCCCGGAGCGGAAACATGTTACAAACGGTCATCAGGAAAGGTATTAGGACCGAAAGGAAAGTACTTCTCATTATTTTGTATATGAACGGTTACTCCTCCGCCCTGGTGAAGTAGTATTGATCGACGAAAATGATGGTGTCTCCCCTGATCTCATATTTGACTTTGAAGAAGCCGCCCAGGTTCGATGTATCGCTGACTGCATATGGGGTAATCACCAGCAGGTTATTCTCCTTATCGGTGGTGTAGGTGCCCATGCCGCTGAAGTAGTGGTCGTGGTGCTTTGCCAGCTCTTTGCTGCTTTCGGGGACCTGGTCCATGGGGTAAGGCTTCAGGTGCCAGTTGATGAACATGACCTTTCCATCTGCATAATAGTGCTCTGAACCAACCAGGGCGTAGACCTCCTTTCCGTCCACAACGGATTTCAGGTAGTCCCACCTTCCGACGATTTCAGGATCGATTTCCGGTTGGGAAAGACCCTGGCCAAAGGTCAGACCGGCAGCCAGGAGAAGGATCGGGCACAATATGAGTTTTTTCATTTCGGGGATTTTTGGGATTAGGTTCTATGAAGTTACCCCATTTATCAATCCATGTCAAGCAATGAATTTAAAATTAGAAGCTTGTGATCAATCCTGGATGGGTCACTCGTTCCACAGGTCGGGAATGGCATGGTGCCCGCGTGCCCTGGCAGGGGCCTGTTCCACGGGGGGAAGGGTACCGGAATGTATCCCGAAGAGCCGCCTGGCCGTTTCCGAAACAGCTTTCACCAGGCAGGGATAGGGCCTGTCGGTCACATCCACCATCCCGCAGTTGTAGTTCTCCCCGTCATTGCGGCCGGTCAGGTCCTGGTCACACCACTGGAAATAGGCGGTCCCGATCAGTCCCGGGTGTGCATAGGCCTTTTCCGTATAGTAACGGTAGGCCACCCCCCGTTCATCCTGGGAGTCCACCTGCCACAGGGACTGTGCCATGCCGCGGTCCACCGTACCGAAATGGTACTCCCCGATGTACATGGGTTTGCCGGTCACCTTCATGCACCGGTCCAGCATTTCCTCCCGGGGAACCAGGTCAAAGCAATTGAAGCTGAACACGTCAAAGACATCCCTGCACATCTCCAGGATCTCGTTTTCCGGCACACTGCCGAAACGGATACCCAGGGTGAGATGGTTGGGGTCGTGCCGCTCCAGCGCCCGGTCGACGGTCTCAATGAAGATCCGGAACGTGTGGTGAATGAATTGCACCCTGCTTTCAGGGGTGTCACCCCCGGCCAGGTGTTCCGCCAGGGCACTTCTTATGGGACGTTCCTCTCCGGCAAGGATCAGTTCGCAGAGCCTCGGCTCCCGTCCCAGGAAGGAGGGCTCGTTAAAGGTGAAATAGCCCAGCAGCCACTGATTGTCGCGGTATGGATCCACGGTGGACCGGACCGCACTGTCGATACTCCTTTCGAAATCCGGGGCATACACATCGGCAAGGCCCATGAGTCCCTCTTCGATGCCGATGCCCCGCATCTGCAGTATGAAGGCCTTCCTGTTCAGCTGGTACACATCCCTCCCGGACCAGTTGGCAATGGTATTGAGTCCCCAGCGGTCCATCCGGGTAATGATGTTTTCAATGGACCTGTCCCTGTAATCGTACCCGTACCGGCGGAAGAGGTTCCATGCACCAAACGAGGCCGAACGGTACCTGCCGGGTCCCTGATCCAGTTCCTCCGGGGGAAGCTCCTTGTAGAGGTTCCTTCGCTCATCGAGCCTGTTGATGTTCCCCCCGCCTCCCGGTTCCACACAGTTCACCCCGTGGGAAAGGAAAAGATAGCCCTCGGGGTCCACAAACCACCAGCGGCCGTCGATCTGCTCCGTCCTGAAGAAACCGGTGCCCTCATCCACCCGGGCATCGAGATAGCCTCCGAATTTTGAATAGCTGTATGGCTCCGTGTCCACCGGCTGATGATCCTCGGCCTCCCACTTCTGCTGAAGCTCTTCGATCGTATGGATCTTTCCTTCCCACTCCCCCAGGTTAAACTGCCCGAATTCATCCACAACCGGGACTTTGCCGAGGTACAAATCACCCGGGTCCTCTTTGGCCAGGGTGACGGATCGAAGTTTCATGACCGGATTCCCGATGGGTGCCTGCATCCTGATGCCAATGGAATCCACTCCCTTCAGCGGGGAGCGCTGGCCGGTCAGGTTGATCCACCCTGTATACCTGGGCTGGTTGAAGGTGGCTGCCAGGTCGCTCCGGGCAGCAGGAGGCTCCCTGTAGAACCTCAGCGGGATGGCGAGCCGGTTCCAGCCGTTGGGGGTGTAATTCATGACCCGCAGTTCATTATAACCGGCTCTTGTGGTAAAACCCACCTGGAACCGCTGGGGCGTGGTGATCATGAACTCCAGGACCACATACTCAAAATCATCCCAGTCAGCCGGCAGCCCTGGGGAGATATCCTCCAGCGCGAATTTCATCCCCGACACCTCCTTTTTACTGTCGAAATGGATGGTGACATATTGATGACTGCATGAAACAGCAACGGACAAAATAAGGAGAACAGATCCCCGGAAAATCTTTAAATGGAAATTTCTCATACCGTCTGTTTTTTGTTGGCAAAAACCGGTTGTTCTGCACCGGCTATCTGATCCTGATCCCGTACAGTGAACTGTGAGTGGTCACGTAGAGGGTGTTCCTCTCCTTTCCCCCGATGGCCATGGAGATGGGCCGCTCCTCCACCGAGATCCTCCTGATTTCATGGAATTCCTGATCATACACGAAGATCTGCCCGTCGGCGATGTAGAGATTGCCATCGGCATCCACGGCAGTGCTGTACTCACCCCGCGGTGCGATGACCTTCATATTGGAAACGGTTGCATCGGGAGCTACATCCAGCTGCACGGTGGTCTTGTTGATCTCTTTGGCTACATAGAGCGGCCGGCCCGGGAAGGCATCCGATAGCTGGGCACACCTCCCCAGGTCGTATGTTTCCGGGATCACGGTGACCCCGTCGGGCGCCACGAAACTGTGTTCCGGAACATAGACCACAGCCTGGTCGAAATCTGACCTCCACCGGCTGGAAGGGTAGATGGCCCTGGCGATGCTCCCGGTCTCACCAGAGGGCACCCTTTCCAGGGGACGGATCGTCGCGTCAGGGTCCTCCGGGTCAATGGAATAGGCCCATGCCGCCCACCCGCTGTTTCCCCACCCGCTGTACATGGGATTGTCGTCTGCCAGACGGGGTACCTTTTCCTGCTCTCCGTTCACCAGGTAGCCCGGCTGGGGATCGTACCTGAAGATCACCAGCAGGTGGTCCTTTGTATCGGTGGCCAGGGTGAAGGGTTTCCAGGGGTGGTCGGCCAGCATGGTAATGTCGTTATTCCCGGCCGACACTTTATAGATCCGTTTCCGGTCGTGTTCGCAGAAATAGACATTGCCTTTGCTGTCGCTGGTGAGCCCGGTCCCGAAAATGAACCCGGATGCGATCTTTACCGGTTTCCACGGTTCGGTGACCTCGTTCCGGTCGCCCGTCTCATCACCGGTGATGGTAAGCAGGGCAAAATCCCAGGGATATGCAGGGAGTTCCCTGTTCATTTCATAGACCGGGAACTCCACCACCTGCAGCTTCTGGGTGTAATTATGCAGGTTCCTGAACTGGATGTTGCTGCTGTTGGATACCCTTACACCGACAGGTTGCGGCGTGGAAACCCTGATGGTCCGGTACATCCACTGGTTGGCGAACATCAGGTTGCCGGAGTTGGAAATGTCCATCATCAGGCAATCGTCCCCCTCCAGCCCCTCCTCTTCGAACTGGAAGGCATACATCCGCCAGTTGGAAACGTGAGCAAACCGGGCCTCATTCCGGACATGGTGTTCCAGAGACATGGCGTAGATCCGCCCGGGGGTGGTGGTGTGGCTCACATAGAGGCCGTTGGCCGCATAGGTGTTCGCTGTCCAGATGTCCTTCAGGATGCCTCCCCCGCCACGGGTCACCCAGAGGCTCCAGTACTGGTTGTCCCATGCCAGGTCCTTGTCCCGTCCATATACCGGGTTCTCCGGGGAGCTGATCTCCCTGGCCCACCTGTTCCGTCCGCCCCCCAGGGGGCCGCTTCGCTCCTCCCGATCCTGAACCGGTTTCCGCATGGTGCCGTGTCCCCCCACGAATTTGATATCGTTGAGCATGGAGCGTTCCCCGGCCATCCACTTGCAGCCCACCGCGCGGTAATTATAACCCCCCGTACTGAGGCCGATGCCGTTGATCATGTCATCCCCTCCTTCCGATGATTCGATAAGTGGAACCGGACCACCGAAACCGCTGAAGGCCGGTTCGCTCTCTTTCAGAAGGAGCTGGGTGCCGAAGGGATGCAGGCCGATCAGCTTTGTTCCCGGTTGCATCTTCAGCGTCTCCGTGATCCGGTACCAGCCCTGCGGGACATAGATGTTCCGGTGGCTGGTGATGGCCTCCCGGAACACCTTCGTGTCGTCGGTATCGCCGTCCCCTTTGGCCCCCAGCTCCCTGATGTTCACCCAGGTTTCCATCCCGGGAAGGGAGGGGATCTCCCGCGCCGTGTTTTCCGGGAAGCTTTGCAGGGATTCCAGGTTATTGATGGTCTTGAACCCGGATCCGAATGCAAGGTCCTCCATCACCAGCCCATAGGTGAACTCCTTCACCCGGTACATTTTATCCGGGCCTGCCAGGTCGGTCCCGCTCGGCAGGAAATGGACCAGCAAGGGGACCTTTTTACAATCAATATGGAGCAGGTTCACCTGGCTCATGACGTTGTTTTCCACACTGACCACGATGCCCGCCCGGCTCACATTCTCAAAAAAGCAGTTTTCCATGAAGAGCCGGTCCACCCGCTCTTCCTCCATCTCCACGGCCACGGGGAGATCCTTCGCAACCATGTTGACAATGGCCAGTCCCCCTTCGTTGGTGCGGATGGCCGCCTTTCGCTGACCTTCGAACCAGGTGTCCACGATCATCATGGGCCAGCCGGGGGAGGTCCGGTTGGTCAGGATCCCGTAGTCCCCGCCTATGAATTTCACATTCTCCATCTCGTTGCCCACATCGAACAGGCCGGCCCTGCCTTTGCCTGCATTGATCACCGAATGGCTGACAAAACTGTGCTGGGCAAAATGGGTGCGGAGTGCGATGGCATGGGGATTGCCGTCCCGGATGGTGAAGTTGATGTTGGAGATGGCACTGTAGAAGGTCCCTGCCCCGGCATCGCGGGGCTCCTTGCCTTCCTCCACCAACCCGCCGGTAAACCAGAACATGTAATTGGCCTGGCCCTTGTCCGATTCGACCGCCTCCTGGTACCCGGGCGTGTTTTCCCCCAGAATGAATTCCGGGCGTTCTTTGCCGTAGCCGATCAGCCGGATGGCCCCGGGGATATAGATAGTCCTGCTGATCCTGTACTTTCCCCCGGGGATGAACAGGATCCCGAAGTTCTTCTCCCTCTTCACCTGGTTGATGGCCGTCTGGATCGCTTCGGATACATCCATCACCCCGTCTGCCCTGATGCCGTAATTCTCAGGGGTGAAATAGAAGGCCTCAGGATCTTCCGGCTTGAGCTGGTAAACGGAATTTGTATTTACGGTTGAGGCCCTTACACCGAGCAGGCCTGCGGTGGCCACGATAAGGAACGATAGGAATCTCTTCAGACAGTTCATGAGGTTTTCTCCTGGATATTTGGTTTGGGATCGATGATATGGCTATTTAATATGGTATGGCTGTTTAATAGGGTATTGCTATTTAACACAGAACGGGACATTGGCCGTCCCGGTTTTCTGTTTGCCATCGAAAACATAGGAAAAGAGCCTGTATTCGCCCGGTTCCGCCGGGGTGACAAACCGGAGCTCCCCGTTCTGATCCGACCTGACCTCGAATTCAATGCCTCCCGGTTCTATTTCCCGGGCTCCCCCCTGGCTGCGTTCCACCACCTCCTTCATCATTACCCACTGGTATTCCAGGGGATCTCCATCCGGGTCGGATACGAATACCTTCGCAACATATTCTGTGGCGGGCTTCAGGTAAATGTTATCCACTGCATGCTGGCCGTTGAGCTTCATGGAGTCCAGCTTTGGCGCCCTGTTTTCGGGATATTCCCCGGTCCAGTACCTGGTCAGTTCATCCACCACCGCGGTGGCCTCCCCCGATTTGAGGAACATGCCGTACCAGGTGGGGGTCCTTTCCTGTTTCTGCCCCCAAAGGAAGGCGTAGCCCCCCAGGCAGAGGCCGGTGGGATCCGACACGATTCCCCGCTGGATCCTGTCATACAATCCGGAGGCCTTCTGTGCGCTCGTCTCCTCGATCTCCCTTCCCCATTCGGTGCGGGGCCTCTCCCAGTGTCCCACCGGACCGAACTCCGTGATTGCAAAAGGCATGGTGATGCCGGTTCCCTGGACTGCCCTGGAGATCCCTCCCAGTCCCCCGTACACCTGGAAGGAGAGGAAGTCGAGGTTTGGGCAACGTTCGAGGGCCACGCTGATTTGCTCCTTCGTTACCCCTGCAAATGCGGTGGTGACGGGATGGTTGGGATCCACCCGGTGGATGGCCTCCACAATATCGTTCAATGCATCATAGACCTTTGGATTCACGGCGACCCCCCCTTTCCGGGCTCAGGTTCAGCTCATTGCCCGCCACCCAGCAAAGCAGGGCCGGGTGGTCCTTCAATTCCTCCACAGCTGCCATGTTCCTCCTGTACTGCCTGGCTACGGCAGCGGTGTCATTGTAATCGAATCCGTGCAGCTCCTGGCCCATGCCCAGCCCCATGGCCACCATCAAGTTGTATTTTTGGGCCGTATCCAGGAGTTGTAACCCGTGCCCCGGACCCCAGGTACGGATTGAATTTCCTCCGGCACGCTGCAGCACGGCAAGGTTATCGCTTCCCCCCACGCCTTTCAGATCGAAGCGCACATCATTGATATAAAAACCATATTTACCGTCCACCGCCTTGATCACCACGTGTGAGGGTGTCTGTGGATCGTGGGTGGTCTGCGCCTGGCCGGTTGTTCCGCACAGCAATGCCACTGCGGCCAGGAACAGGGATGTTTTCACTGTATTCTTCATTTCTTGGATAGGTATTTAGTAGTCTGACTCAAGCATTTGTTTCGACCAGACATGGGATGGATCCAGGGCCAGGGCCTTTTCAAACTGGACCCGGGCCTCACCGGTACGGCCCATTCCCAGGTACGCCAGGCCGCTCATATAGAGGTTTCTGGCTTCCCGGGCACTGCTGCCCGAACCGGCCTCGAAGGAGCGGAAGGCATCGGACCGGCCGATGTGCTGGTTCACCATTTCAAGGAGCGCATTGAACCGCTGGCGGGATTTCTCCGGGTCCCCCAGTTTCCGGTATGCAAGTCCCTGGTCGTACAGGTATTCCGTTCCTTCCACCACTTCGGCAACCGCTTTCCGGTAATTGTTATCAGCTTCTGCTGGGTCCCCGGCTGCCTCATGACAGGTCCCCATCAGGTAGTACATCTGGGCACGCCTTTCGCTGCCCCACCTGCCGATGGGGTAATCCAGCGCCGCCTGCATATCCCTGATCGCGGCTGCATAATCTCCAGCCCCGCACTCCTGCAAGGATCTTAATATGAAGGTATTGTGATAAATGTCCCTCAGGGTCCGGCTTCCTTCGGACTCCACAAACTCATGGGAATTCAGGAGGTCCGCCACTTCATCGTATCGTCCCAGAAATACCAGGAGTTCCATCTCCCTGAGCAGGGTACTTGTCCGCTGTCCGGCCACCTCGCTGTTCCCTTTATAGACCTTTTCGTACCTCTCTGCAGGCGAAACCCTGTCCGCTTCCAGGGCCATGTCATATTCGTACATGAGCCGCTGGTCCCGGGGATTGCTGGCAAATGCATCCTCATATAAACGGACCGAAAGGGCCAGGTCATTCTGCTGCTCCCTGGCTGCCAGGGCCAGGTTCCGTTGCACAATGTAGAACCGGCTGTCCAGGGACCTTGATTTTTCCCACAGGGCGACCGCCTTTTCGGGTTGCTGTTCATAATAGAGGTCCCCCAGGTAATAGTAGGCCATGGCCTCTTCCGGGTTGTACCGGATGGCTGACTGAAGCGCTTCCACCGATTCATCCCTGAATGGAAAGCAGTAGAGGTGGGGCTTTGCATTGGCCAGCGAAAAGTATTGCTGTGCCTTTCCCACCTCCCCCAGCTGTGACCAGAAGTACCCCAGGTAGTAATAGACCATCGGGAATTCACACTCCTTCTTTTCCAGGCGGGACAACACATCGATGGCCTCTTCATAGAAACCGCAGTTGGAATAGACAGTCGCAAATTCCAGGTAGGATTGCACCCTTCCCTGCATGATGTTCTCAAGGTCCGCCAGCGCGGTTTTGGCCAGCCTGTCCCGGCCCGACTGTTTCCTGACCAGACAGAGTTCATTCCTTGCCTGGTAATCCAGCAGGTCCGATTCGATGATCTGGCCGGCCAGGCGCTCCGCTTCATCAAGCCTCCCCAGCTTCCTCAGGATCGTCACCCTGAGCCCCAGCGCTCTATTATCATTTACATTGGTTTCCAGGGAGCGGTCCACATGATCCAGCGCGGTTTCAAAGTCCCCCCTTTCACAATCCATTTCGGCCAGCTGGTGGTAGGATTGTGCATGCCATCCGGCATTCCAGGTGGCCCTGTAAAAATTGTCATAAGCCGCATCATCCTTGTGCAACCTTCTCCGGGCGATCCCCAGGTAATAGAGCGCTTCGCTATCCTTTGGCCTGGTATACCGCATGGTGATGCGGTCCACCGCGTTCTGCAGGTATTTCTCCGCATCTTCGTACCTCTTTTTCTCCAGGCAGAGGATTCCCATCTGCGTGTTGACCCGGTAGTCGCCCGGATCGCGCTTCAGGGCCTCCTCGTAATAGGGCAGGGAGGAGAGGGAGGCGTTGTGGAACTGGTCCAGCCGCAGGCCGTGGAGATAGAGCTCCTCCACCGTTCTTACATCTTCCGGAGCGGGGGGAGAGGAGAGGGGTTCCGGCATGGGCTTGTGCGGGGGCGGTACGGGCCGGTATTCCAGCAGCGGTTCACCCGATGAACCGGTCAGTGTACAAACCAGTTTCTCTGTTATGACCGGTCCATCCAGTTCCACCTCCATCGTATATGGAAGGGCCGGGCTGATATCGATGGTCTCGCTAAACAACTCTTCATCATGACAGGATAATGTAACGGTTGCTTTTTTGAAAAGGCGGGTGGTATTCAGCCTGACAGATATCTTGCCACCGTCTAAATCCATGTTGAGTGCCGCGTTCACATTAGCCTGCTTCAATCCTCCCAGCAGCCGGATGGGATACCAGGTCATGGTGATCTCCTTCATCTCGTAGGGCTGGAGCCAGCTGTAATCGGGCTGGTTGTCGGTGTAGGCCCCGGCCATCAGTTCGATGTACCGGCCGCTGGTGTCGGTCAGTCCCTCGTTGATCATCCTGCCGGCGGCATTGTTCCCGTCGGCCCAGTATTTCATGCCCGTGCATATGTAATGGTTACCCACCCAGGCGGTCCCGGCCTGTTTTCCATGATCGTACCCGCCGAAAAAATCTTCCTGCGGGTCCCAGGAAAAGAAGGAGGAGGGAACGCCGGTATTCTTCCACATGCTGATATCCATTCCCTTATAATCGAACCGGTTGTATCGGCGGTCTGCGACGGGCCAGGTGGTCATCTCCGTTTTATGGTGCTGGGTCACATACTCCACCGAGGGGGGGAAGATAACCTGGTAATTGGTATCGGCATGCACCGAAGGGTTCGCCCAGAAAAGGAAAGAATGGACCGCCGGGGTGGGATTGGCGGGGCGCGCGGTCAGTTCAACAATGGATGAATGGGGGTATACCGTGAACCCGTAGAAAAGGCGGGTGCGGTGGAACAGTTCGGTGTAGGCCATCCAGACGGTCACGCTTCCGTCCGGTTTTTTCTCGATGGTATAATCCATGGGCGCAACCGTATTGGCCCCGTGGTGGTGCGGAAATCCCAGGGCGTTTCCCCCCGAGATCCAGAAACCCAGCATCCCGATCATGGAGGGTTCAATGACATCGTTGCGGTAGAAGAATTTGTAATTGTTTGACTTGTCTATGGCTTCATAGATCCTTCCCCCAAGGCCCGGCATGATCCCGATGCGGATGAATTCATTCTCGAGATAGATGATGTGGTATGCCCTCTCCTCCTTCACACGGGTCATGTTCTCGTTCATGGGGTAGGGATAGATCCGCCTTTTCACTCCCTGGTGCGCCTGGCCGTCGTAAAAACGGGGCATCGGGTTCGGGGGATCGACCAGGTAGGTGGGGATCATCAGCGAATCCTCTGCCACCGCTACCCCTCCTGCAGATCCGGGGGTGTTGCACCCCGGGAATGAAACGACCATTACAAGAATAGCCGGGACCAGGAAACGGCTGATCTCAGTTACACTCAGAGATGATTTTTTCACGGCATACTGGTTTTAGGGTTACCGGACTTGTTAATACAGAGCCTTCCAGACATAGGTTCCCACGGAACCCGGGCTGAGCCGCAGGGATGCGTATTGTCCATGGTACTGGATCCTGAAAGCATTGTCATCAAAGGAGTCATTGGCCACGATCAGCACGATCTTCCCTTCCGGGGTGCGGAATGCCACGTTCGGCAACATGTTGTTGCTTTCA
Source organism: uncultured Bacteroides sp. (assembly GCA_964467775.1). GTDB lineage: Bacteria > Bacteroidota > Bacteroidia > Bacteroidales. Next base: position 53,071 of record CAYXUD010000117.1, read on the forward strand.
GACACCCCCACCCGGAGTGCCCCCGTACCCCGCCGCTCTTCGTCCTCAGAAAGGCTTACCACCCTGTCCCCCTTCCGGGTTGAATGGATCCTGACCGAACCCGGCCTGACAAATTTTGAGGCATGGGCAATGGTGTAATAGGCCAGGTTCCTGGTGACACTGTCCTGATCGATGGTGACCGCTCCCTGGCACATGGAACAGCCCCCGTCGTCAGTATGCGGGTCATTGTCCGGATCGGCGGCAAAATTCCACAGTATCACGTTCCTGCTCCAGTTTTGCATGGCACCGATAATCAGGCGGTTCACCTGCCTGGCAATATCGATGACCGGACTGCCTGGCCTTTCAACCACCATCTGTTCCGTGAAATAGAGGTTCTTCCCGGGGTGGGCAGTATGCATCAGGGTCATGGCATCCAGTTCCCCGCCGTAATGGTGGAAACCCGAGCCGTCCACGTATCTGGCCGCTGCAGGGTCATTCAGGATGGTGAGGGGGTAATCGATCCGGTCCAGGTTGTGGTCGAAAATGACAATCTTCGTATCAATGCCCGACCTCTCAAATGCAGGCCCCAGGTGGTCCCTGATAAATTCTCTCTGGTCATCGGCAAGCATCTGCATGCTGGGGGTATTATTTGAATTCAGGGGTTCGTTCTGGACCGTAATGGCGTCAATGCGTATCCCCTGCTCCCTCATCGTTTCAATATATTTAACGAAATAGAGGGCATAGACACTGTAATACTCCTTTTTCAGGTTGCCGGCTTTCACCCTGTTATTGGTCTTCATCCAGGGCGGGGCGGACCAGGGCGAGGCTATAATCAGGATGTCGGGATTCACCGACAGGATCTCCTTCATGACCGGCACCACGTCATGAAGGTCCTGCGCCAGGCTGAAATTCTCAAGGGACGGATCTGTCTCATTCTCGGCCAGGTCATCGTATGAGAAGACGTAACTGTTCAGGTCAGAGGCCCCGATGGTCAGCCGTATATAGCTGACACCTATGTTGCTGCCGCCGGTCCCGAACAGCTCGTTGATCAGTTTGCCGCGCTCAGCAGGATCCATCCGGATCATCAGTCCGGCACTGCCTCCGGTCAGGGCGAATCCAAAGCCATCCACGGACTGCATCCGGTGACCGTCATCAATGATAATGGTCGGCCCGCCCCGCCTGCTGCGCCGGCTGTCGCCGAACTGCACGGGGGTCTCCTGCCTGCGGAAGAGCTCGGACCGGTCATAGCTCGTGATCCACGACTCAATCTCAGCCGGTCCGGCCGGCTGGCCCTGCAAGTTCAATGCAATCAGGGTACAAAGGACAAATAGAGGTTTTTTCATTCCCGTTCATTCAAAGGTGAACAATAAATCTAAAGAGATTTATCCAATTCACCCAATTGAGGAGAGGTGTAATGACATTGGAAGAGAAAAGGTCGTCTTCTAGTCAGACCTGAGAAGTTTGTATGTGGCCACCTGCCTGCCATTTTGCCTCATGGACAGATAATAGATGCCGCAGGCATGATCCTTCCCGATCTCCCATTCAAATTCGCCTTCAAGGGAGTGAATCTTCTCATCCTTAAGCTCACCAATCAGTTTTCCGCCCGGATCGTAAAGATCAAACTCAACGGGGGAGAGTCCCGGCACCCTGTACCTCACGGTGAAAATATCGTGAACCGGATTGGGATGAACCGAGAGGGCATACCCGGTTGCTGATACGGCCCGGTCAAATATGGAGGTCTCCTCAACCTTTACGAAATCGAACCAGTTCAGGTTCCACCCGCCGGAGACTACATAGATCCGGAAGGACTGTTTTCTCGCGGGCAGGTATATGGTGTCTGATATGGTAGCCCAGGTTTGTGATCCCCCGGTCGCTTCAACAGTGTGCGAAGAGACCACCGCCTGGGAGAGGGTCCTGAGTTCAAATGCTCCGCCCCCGGTGCTGCTTGCCACCCTGTAATCAACGCGGAAATATCCTGATTCCATGACATTCAGGCTGTATTCCATCCAGTCTCCTGCCTGCAGGGAAGTAAGGTTAAGTCCGCCCCCGGTATCGGAGGTCGCCTGGGTTGTAACCCCTGACATATTTGAGAAATACTCAGCTTCAACTCTCCCCGGTACGTCACAAACACGGTAATAGCTGAAAAGTTTTGTTTTATCACGGGCCAGGCTGGCAGTGTCAAAAGCCATTACTGTCACTGAATGCGAACCGAAAGGGACCGAATCCAGGGCCCACTCGAACTCGCCGGAGGCAGATACACCCGCAAAACGGGCATCCAGGTAAAGCTCCACCTTTGAGATCCCATCGGGATCTGTTGCCGACCCTTTCACAATGAGAGGCTGATCGGATCCTACCTTATAAGCCGGAGATGCAATCGTAATGACCGGCGGATTGTTGGCACTGGCCGGTACTTCAAAATCTACCTGCGAGCTGTCGCCCAGAACGGCATCAACGCCGGCCAGCAGCGCCGTAAGCGGGGAGTTCCAGTTGATACAGACCTCGTTCGATGCATAGCTGCCCGTCACATCCACATAGGATTTTGCAGGCTCGCTGAAGGGATATGCCTGTCCATCCTGCTGATCCTTATTCGGCCCGCCTGCGACGAAACCCGGAACAGGCTGAACAATGCCGTCGGAGCCCGATGCCCGGTGATGGAAATTGATCGGGGTTTTATAACCGTATGAAGAGACGAAGGAAAAACCGGTGGCATTCTTTCCCAGGATATAATCGGCACATTCGGCTGCTCCATTGATGTATTTCACGTCACCGCTGATGATATATGCATACAACAGGCCGACACCCATATTGGCAATCCCGCTGTTCGATCCCCACCAGAACCCGAACTGCGGGATCCGGCAGGGACTTGAAGCAATCTGGTTCAGCCAGCTATCGGCAGTTGAGACCATGGAATTCCTGATCGTGTTAATAAGTGTTCCAGACAGACCATTCGCCCGTGTGGCCAGCGACAGTGAAGCGAGAGGCCGCACATTGGGCCAGCCGGGTTCACTTTGATAGGTCAGTGAATTGCTCCTGCTCTCCAGGTAGGCTTTATATTCAGCATCCTGGGTGGTAATATAGAGCTCCGCTGCAGCCCAGATAAATTCGTCGGATACGTTTCCATCGCCGTACTCGCCGGTGGAGACATCCGAAGGATTATTGAAATAGATGGCCGGATTTGCCTTGGCCCAGTCCCAGGCATCCCTGGCTCGTGTGACACAGTCGGCGGCATAGGCGGAATCATAGTCAGTGTAGATCCTGCCCGCCATCGCCATCATGGCTGCAAAGTCAAGTGCAGAGGCTGTCGATTTCCCAATGACATAACGGTCCGCCGTTGCGTCTTCAGGCATCATGAATCCCGCGAACCCCAGGGTTGTCACCTTGACAAACACACCCCCGTCCTCATCCTGCATGGTCTTCAGCCAGTCCAGCTCATACTTCACCTCATCCAGCAGGTCGTTCTTGCCATTGCCCGATTCAGGAATCTGGATGGTGCTGTCAGCAAAAAAACCGCTGAAGTTTTCATGGAACGAGAGCATGGTGGCCACCGAAATGCCCGCATTCACCACATATTTACCGAAGTCGCCGGCATCGTACCAGCCTTCCGGGGATGACAGTTTTCCGCTCTTTCCCGTGGACGAATGGTAGATGCATGCTGTATCAGGATGCCCCGATGCCCTGGCCCAAAGTCCCGCATATTCTTGCGCAAGTTCATATGAACAGCGCTGGTAATAATAGGATTTTAGAGAGGCGTAGGCTGCTTTTCTCCATACGGTTTTAGAAATTTCAAAAGGGTAGGACTCCCCGAAACCTGGGATGCGGATCTGATAGACCCCGGTTTTGGTAAGACCGGTAAAATCACAGAGCCTGATGCTGTCGCCCGCATCGGACCAGTATGCCGGGGCAGCCAGGCTGCCTGAGTACTCTACAGTACTGTCAGCTGTGTTCACCACCTCAAAGGTGCTGGCATCGGTAAAAACGACCGGGACAATTTTATGGGCATCAGGGTAATAACCAAGCTGATTGATCCTTATTGCACCGGTTTGGGCATCTGCCATGAGCGACAGCCCGAATGCCAATATGATGGCTAACAGGGGGGTTCTCATAATAATTCCTTCAAAATGGGATGAATATCTGCAAAATATAATAAAAAAAAGATCAGTTGCCGGCAACCCGTATAAAAAGAGGAATAAAAATCCATTATATAACGGAATGGGTCCATTTTTACATAACTTGCAGCCTTAAACAGAATCGAACCTGATCCTTCCGAAATGGGCATTCTTTCCAGAATCTATTCTCACATCAATTCCGGGATCTCTACCAGGAACTATTACAGTTCCATGAACCAGGCCCTGTTCAGGCTGAATCAGGAATACACGATGCTGCACTATCCCTATTACGGACTGGAGAGTGACAGCTTTATGGAAGCACAGGCCAACCTGACCGACTACTGTATGTCACAACTGCCTTCCATCAAAGGAAAGGAGCTGCTTGAAATCGGCTGCGGGAACGGGGTGCAGGCCATCTATATACATGAGAAATACGCCCCCGGACTTATGAAGGCGATAGATTTGAATAACGGCAATATTGAAATTGCCCGGAAAGAGGCTGAAAAGAGAGGTATCAGGGATATCATTTTCCATGTGGATGATGCCCATAATCTCTCCACTGTGGAGAACAATTCCGTGGACTTTGTCATCAATATCGAAAGTGCTTTCCACTATCCGGACAAACCTGCGTTCTTCCGCCAGGTCAACCGGGTACTGAAACCCGGAGGATCGTTTGTAATTGCAGATATTCTGACCAGGAAAAGCAGAAGAAGCCGGCTGAAAGATTACTGGAAAAGGAAGATGTCATACCATCACTGGCCCATCAGCAGTTATAAAACTGAACTTCCGCTGGCAGATTTCAATATTGTCAATATATCAGACATCACCTCACAGGTAATTCGCAGTTTCTGCAACTACAGGAAATGGTTCAGGAGTATGAAGAGCAAACATTTCCTGGAGGACCTGCTGATGAAGCTATACTATACAATCCATGTAAGGCTGAATATTCATCTGCTGAGGACCAGCCGCCAGTACTGTGTTTTTGTCGGTACGAAACCAGGACCGGGAACAGGCCCCTTCATTTAAGGTACACCCTTGCTCCATTATTCCCCGGTGCCGCTTACCCGCTTTTCGACCTAAAGAACGAACCAGTCAGTAAAAGATTCCCATGTGATCATCATATTCAGCCTGTCATCCTGGACTTTCATCTGTGCCGCAGCCGCTTTTGCCTTGTCACTTGAGATGCCGTCTGAAGGCCACCACTGATTTCTTTCTTCAATTGATTTAAAAAGCAGCAGGACACAATACCCATCTTTCTCCACTCCTCTGTCCCCCTTCGCCAGGATCATCTGCACACCGGTAAAGTACTTTTCAAAAGCCGGTATATATTCTTCAACCATGAATTTTTCAAATCTATCGGTTTTAACTTCAGGTTTAAGAGTAAAATTCCAGTTGCCAAAGACAGATTCATCGGTTATCACCTGACCATTGACAAACGGCAGTATCATAAAGGCCAGGAAGACAGGGAAGAAAATCTTTAAACTTTTCATGATTCAGGTTTTTGGGTTTCGATTCAGCAAGTTACGGGAAGTAGTCTCCAAAGTCAAGTATCTCACGACGAACGGCCAGCCGGCAAAAATAAACCAGCCGGACCGGCTTTTTTGCAGTCCACGGGTGCTTTCCTGGCGTTCCGGGAACCTTTTAAATTCGACGCAATCGGTAAAAGAAAGACAAAAGAGTACAGGATAAGAGGTGGTCAGGAACTTCCGGCCTGGTCGATATCCAGCGGGCCACCATCTCGTTGTGTGTCACAGGGTCATTGATCAACAATCCCCTTTGGCTGCGCGTAATGTCAATTCAGGATAGAACAGCTCACCCATCCATGGTTCCAGGACAAGCTCCTCTTCCTCAATTCCGCTTTTAAAAGGAACGGTCATCCACTCCTCAACGCTCACGTCGGGCTCAAGGATCAATTCATAGGATATGTCGCAGGTCATTGCTGAGATGAAGGGACCAACACATTCATCTCCTGAAAATGATTCGCTGTCCAGGCTCTTCATGTCTGAGATGAACCTGGAAGGGCCATCCAGAAAGGCAAGTTGTCCAAACAGTGTAACAGTGAATACTGAGATAAATATGCCTGTGATTATTGTTCTTGTTTTCATGATCGTCTGGTTTATGATGTAAGATTACATCCTTTATTTGGAATGAATCTAATTAATCCGGGAATTAACAGATAATTAACTTGCTATATGCTAAATCCCAGGATACTCCAGGCAATCGTCAGAACAATTCCAACCCCTATCAGGCAACCGCTCATCTTCCCAAGAGAAGCACTCAAGGGGGTTCTTGCCTCTTCAATTCCGCGCTTTCTCAGGTATTCTGCCATCCTTCCTTCAAACAATCCGGCAAAACCGTCGGTGATTGAATCCCCCACGGCACCCCCGACGACGGCCCCAAGCACTCCTGCAAAATTCGCCCCTATCAGTGCTGCGATTCCTAAAAAACTTGTGTCAATCGCTCCGAATACAATATCTGCACCTGTTGATTTTATCGTCCTCCCCGAGATTTTCAACGGAATCCAGGGGACCATTCCCAGCAGGATGATTACCGGACCAATCACCCTTGTTTTAAAGATCGTAAAGGATATAACACTGACTATTACAGCCGAAACAATCGTTACGCTTGTCAATGCAAAAAGAAATCCCGATTTTTTCATGTGATATTCAATGAATTAGAACTTACAGACTGGAAGAGAACTTACCGGGGTAAAGTTATTTCCTTAAATATGTTATCTGGTATTATTGCCGGACAGAATAGAGGCTGGACAGCCTGCTGACACTGAATGTATCATCGTGGGGTGTACTGGATTCGAACCAGTGACCTCATGCGTGTGAAGCATGCACTCTGAACCGACTGAGCTAACACCCCTTGGATGACAAAGATAATCTAAAAAACCTCGAAATATCAAAACATATGGAATAGCAATACTGCCAGGTGCCCTTCCTTTGACCGCAATTAACAGGATTGGTCAAGTATTTTCTTTTCTCAGACGTGTTACAAAACCGGTGATGACAAAAAGGACAAACAGTGCTGAAATAATCCATACGATATAATTATTCACTTTTGATTCCGCCCACATTTCATATGTCTGGGTCAGAATATATGCTGGATCAACTGTCCAAAGGATACCCCCTCTATTCTCGGAATCCGGTTCCGTTTGAGCATACCCGTTTGATGCAATGATCCTTCCGGGCATCCTTATTTCCATATCGTAGTCATGTGCCGACAGGCAAATTTTATCCATTTCATGCAACAAGGCAATGGCGTAGTCTATCTCAGATTCGAAAGCGGTAAAAAAGCCCTCCCCCAGTACAGAAATAAAAAGGGAATCCGAAATGTATTCATCAATTTCACGATCACTTTCATCTGCCATCAGATGCTCCACAAATTTCGACTCCATCGACCTCATTTCTTCCCTGTTCATCTCAAGCTCGGGATCGTCTTCAAAGAGGTCATAAAAAATCTCAGTCCATTGCCTGATTTCACTAGTAAAAAACCATCGCATGCCCTCTACATCAAATATGTTATCCAACTCTTTGAACTTCAGGCTGTCAGGTCCGTTTCTCAAATCATTCTGAACCTTGGCGGGCAGATAGAAAAATTCAAGTGCTTCATCCGACAGGAAATCTGAAATTGGACAATCGATGGTCATGGAGCTTTCAATGGTTTCGGAATACCTGTAAACCGTAGTGAACCATTTGAAACTTTTGGAAAAATCCGCCCTTCTTTGCAAGCCCCGGTTGCTTCCCAGATCTTTCCTGTATTCTTCGTTTATCTCATCCACACTATTGAAATGTTTTTCCGCAGTAAGGTACCAGATCGTATCATTCTCTTCATGAACCTCCATTGAAGTTTCAATCTGCCAGGTGTTGTTGATGGGCACATCGAAAGTTTTTGGCTCCAGGTAATTCCTGGTGTTTGTCTTCACCGTTACCTTCCTGGTAACCGACCCGTTTGCATGAACAGTGTTTATGACATGTGTTTCCCTGTAATCACACGAGAAGAGTATGATCATGGTTGTAACCATAAGAGATATTCTTAATTTCCGTTTCATGGCATAAGAATTATAGTTAAGATTCATCATCATTCGTACTTTCCTTAGGATTCTTCCTGATCCTGTACCTCATATATTTTTCCGGGACGATATTCAGCCTGTCGACTTCATATTCCTTCTGCATTTCCAGATAGGAATTCAGGAGAGCCTCCAGATCAGATTTGGACACTTTAATACTATCCTCCTCAGTCATTATCATATTCATGAAAACTCTCTGCATCATCCCAGGATCCGGATCATGACCGTTGATGGTATTTATTGTTTTTACCAGCTGATCTTCAAGGTTATTTAACCTGTTTGTAATAACCAGCTGTTGAATAATGAATAACCCGGCAAAAAATGCGGCGGCAACGGCCATGGCCCCCCGCAACCAATAAATATCCACCCATCTGAAAAGATGGTTCACCGACTTTTCCAGGAGTGAAGATTTCTCAGATGAATCTCCAATCCTTTTCATGATATCATCCGTCAGTTTCTCCTTGTTCGTTAAAACCGGCCTGTGACCCTTCAGGATCCTGATCGCTTTCAGATATTTATCCTCATTATTCATATTCAGGTATACTTTGTGATCTTTTTCCCAATATTTCGCCTGGCGTGGTTAAGGTTACTTTTTACAGTGGTTTTAGCCATCCCGGTGATTTCAGAAATATCGTCGTGTGATAATCCTTCCAGTTCACTTAAAATGAAGACGACTTTCTGTTTGGCACTTAACCTGTTTGTCAGCAGCTGAATGATTTTCCCTGTCTCCTCATTATTTATTTCTGTTTCCGGATTATTATCACTCAATAAATACGGGAGAACCCAGTTGTTGTCATCAGGATAAATCATTGTAACCCTCTTTTTTCTTCTGAGAGAATCATAACATTTATTGACTATGATTCTGTACAGCCAGTTGCTGAAATTTCCGCCAATATTGAACTTCCCAATCTTGTTCCATACAGAGATAAATGATTCCTGCACAATATCTTTCGATTCTTCCTCATCATTCATAATTCTGAAAGCCACCGAAAAGGCAAAGCCAGAATATTTATCAATCAGAATTCTGAAGGCAGCTTCATCCTTGCTGATACAGGATTTTATAATATCCCTGGTATCCAAATTGATTCTCTTCAGTTAAATATAATACGTCGATTCCAAGGCAAGGTAAAAAACACAGAGGCACATTTAAGGGACAAAAGTGACCAATAGAAGGAATAAGCGGCAAATATTTAATGGATTGTGATTATTTCAAATGGGTTGAAATAGATTAACTGACCACTTAGTGAGCGAATTGCAACTGTGCAGTTAACGGGTAATTCTGATTCACCGTGTATTCGGGTACTAAGTAAATCATTCTGTCTTCTAAAGATGTGACTGCAATATGTTCAAAAATATGAGGTGTCTGGTGCTGCCAGTAACCAGGTATCACAAATCGGGGAGCTTAATTCTGACCAATAGGCAGAAAATTCTTCAATGACATTCCATTCATAGGTTTCTGAGTCCCAATAGCAATTAATTCCTTCAATCAGATTCCCATTCGCATCATAGGTATAAGATCTGAAGTCGCCTATTGACCATACGGTTGAATCAAGGATGACAGGCAGAAATGCCGTATCAGGAATAACCGGAGGAATCGGAGGGCTAAAGGAAAACATTGGGGTAACTTCCAATGTAAGAATTAAATACATAGCCCAATGCATTTCATGACTGTTGCGTAAATAGAATATTCTGCCTGCTATTTCCAGATTGAAGACCCGGGAAACCTGAAAAACCGCAGTGCACGGTTCACTGTCTGCAGGAAAAAATAGGTCAGTTCCCTGACGGCTTTTTTCCCGGGTGAATGATTGATCTTACCGTAAAAGACCAGCTCTCCCGTCTTTTCACGGGTGGGTTTTTCCCTGGTTTTCTTTTCGATCACCAGAACGCTGTCGTAATAATGGATGGCATTCACGGCATAAGTGAATGTATTGGCTTTCAGATGGTTTTGTTCTGAATGGTGTGCATGCAAATAATCAATGAAATTCTTGCTGTATTCGATAAATGTTCTTCTTCTCCGGTAGCCGCCACCCCAGTTCAACTTATAGGAAGTATGCAGGTCCTCGCACAGGTAGATTCCATCCTCTTTCACATGGCCGAACAACTCTTCAAAGCTTACGATCTGCTGTTTCATCGTATGGCCTCCGTCATCGATCAGAATGTCCAGCCGCGGAATCAGCGTTTTCACTTCTCTCAGGAATTTCCTGTCGGACTGGGAGCCGATGAATACCTGGATATTTTCCTCTTCAAACTGTTTGCACCTGGGATCAATATCGATCCCGAATATTTCTGCTTTCCCGCCAAAATACTCCTTCCACATCTGCAGGCTTCCGCCCTGGGACACGCCGATCTCAAGAATGGCAATCTCTCTGTTCCTGAACCGGCTCAGGTAACGCTCATAGATGTCAAAATAGTGATTCCACTTATCGATCCGCCTCTTGTTGTTGTTCTTAAAAATGCGTTCCAGGTCGGATCTCTGGTCCGTCATCCTGATATCATCCGCGGGAAACATGTCACGAAAATAGTCAAAATGGTTGGTCAAATGACCTTATTTCATTACAATCATTTTCCTTGTTTGTGCAAAATCATTCACATTGATCGCATAGAAATATATTCCACCGCTTAAACCGGATGCATCGAATGTAACGGAATGTGAACCGGGGTTAAACTCTTTCCCTGCCACGTCAACGATCTCTTCACCCAGAAGATTGTAAACTTTCAGATGAACAAATGATTTTTCAGGAATTTCGAATCTGAACATCGTCGAACCATAGAACGGGTTTGGATAGTTCTGGTACAGAAGGTAACCCTTTGGAACGACTCCCGGATTTTCGAACACTCCTGTCAGCTTTTCAAACACACCAATGCCAAAGGGGCCGAGATCTGTAATACCTCCTCTCGAGAGGGTATAGGGTGTTTTGGTGAACTGCATGGCATAATCACCCGTACCCGCCTCTGCTGTATCTGTTAGATTGAATATCCTTGCCATGTTCTCCCGATCGGCCCTGAAGCCGGAACCCTCCGCTGCAGTCATCCAGCCAAACTGAATTGTATGATTCCCGCCACCCTGGATATCTTCGCCAATGTTCCATTTCAACAATACACTATTTCCATCTGACGCTGCCATGGTATCTTTCACCACACCTACATTGATGGCGTCTGCAGCACCGGAATTGGTGATCCAGACAGGTGCATAAATTGTTGTTCCAACAGGAAAAAATGCCTGCGATTCGCCTACGGAGGGATTCCTCAAAGTTCCTCCGTCAGCCGTTATCACATAGGCGTTATACGCAGCGTCAGAAACAGAATCTGCCGTTATTGTGTTCGGGCCTAAATCCAGCTTTCTCTGGATATCAAGATAACGGATGGTTCGTGAAGCGTGCAGCGTTACGTATTTTTGATTTGCTATGATCAGGTTGGCGGGCCCTCCGGTTGAAGGGAATTCATCATCTGTAGTCGTTTGCTGGGTTTTACTGGAATACTTTAAAGAGGCTTCCGGGCCGTACGATAATACATTACCACCTGAAGATAAAGCACCATTTACCAGTTCCAGCGTTCCGTTTACAGTCAAAGGATCCGCAAGGGTGACTCCACCAGGATTATCTATCGTCAGATTATCGACTATCCCAGGCAACAGACTTCCAGCCACCTGTGCTGCAGATCCATTGAAGACAAAGCTTGAACCTTCTTCGAACCTCTTCACACCTGTGGTTGCCACAGAGCCATCAACACCATCTGCATGAGCAGTTACAAGTGTGGCACCACTTTTCAGGTGGAAGTAACCATCGCCCTGTAAAACGCTTGTCCCAATATCAAGGATCACAGCACTGTCAACTTCAACCGGGAACCCGCCGCTGCCAAATGTCGTCCCTGAGATTGAAAGCGTTTGGATACCAGCATCGTTTGAAAAAACAAACTTTGCCCCTTCGGTATTTGAATTCCGGGTTGTGGCATTTGCCAACGATGCATTTCCATAAATATTCCATTCGGTGGTACCACTACCTCCCTGTGAACCCCGGCTGATTGAGAAGTCACCCCCGGTTATACCAATGTTCCCATGATGATTGATCGTTATCGCCGTACTGGCATTGTCTGTGCCGGTTGCTGTAAATTCTCCGCCAGATTGTATGATATCACCGGTTATATTCACCGCAGCCGCTGTTCCGGCCTCCGGGGCACACATCTGCCATTGGGCCGTGCCGGTACTCTGAATCGTAATATTCCCCCCGATGGTAATTTCGTTCCACTTCATGCTCATATCGGATGTTTGATCAGGGCAATTCCAGAGGAAATTGTAGAAATCCTGGTTACCATTGGAAGGAACATTTGTCTTCAGGCTATCAATGATACATGTTGAACTGGGCCTCCAGATTGCCTCCGGGATTGCCCCCCCGTCTAGTTTATGTTCATATATGCCACTACCGGAAAAACTGATGGTTGCCAGTGTATCACTGGTGACAGATCCATAATTTCTTACTGTACCTTCCACTGCCAGGTCTGTACCAATATGATTGTTCACCTGAAATGTGATGCCACTATTTATTTCAAGGGTCCCGCCAGCGGCAACCGTCAACTGATCTGCCGAATCGTTTTCCGTTACAACAACTGTATGTCCATTAAGGACAGTAATAGGGCCATCCGATACGGAGGGAACACCCGGTGCGGGATGTATCCAGTCCGTGCCGTCAAAGAATGTCCAGGTATTTACATCGTTCCAGTTCCCTGATTGATGGGAGTGAATTTCACCGGTGCCACGGTAGTATTCTGTCCCACTATCAAAAGCCCTGATACCAAAATAATATTCAACGCCATGATTCAGACTGTGAATTGCAATGCTGTCCACATCATACACCATGTAATTATTATATAATTTATCAGGGGCGATCCCGTAATTGATAATGTATCCATCTGCATTTTCCACAGGTGTCCACCGGATGATTACATCCCGGCCATCCTCAGGATCACTTTCAACTGTAAAATCGTCAACTGCTGTGATAACAGCCTGGTCGCTGTTTCCAAAAATCCTCAGATCTCGAATGGCAAAATTTCCCCCGCCCGGGGTGAATACATTCGTAAGTTTGATATAACGCGTTGTTGCAGGCTGGTCAAGTTCCACGTAATCGTGGGGTACATCCTCCATGTTCTGGCTTTTATCCACAAGCATTTCCCAACTCTTCCCGTCCAATGAATTTTCAATAATATATTGTTCATACAAAATTTTATCCCTGCCCCGCACCAGGGCGGGATCAGTATGATGTTCTGCAAAATTGACCTGTATAGCTTCTACGTTGCATTCATTTCCGAGATCAATCATCATCCACTCGTTTGTACCACCTGACTGAGCGGACCAGTAAGTGCGTGCATCTTCGTCCACGGCATTCTCAATGCCGTACTCTTCCAGGGAAGAGGAAGCGATTACAAATTTCTTTCGGGATAACAGCATCATACCTGTGAAATTGCTATCGATAGGATTCTCTTTCACACCCGGGAAATACTGTGGATAATCACCCCAGGCTGTGTTACAGTGTATATGGCCATCTTCGTCGAATGCAACAGGTGCAATACCTAACCGGCGTTCAAACATGTGTTTAACGGAAATCGTCATGGTACCGATATGCCAGTAATTACCATCTTTGTCTTTAAATGTACTGCCGTGGCCTGCACCTGCAATAAATCCTGTCGGCTTGAAGGCAAAAGGACTGTAAGTTGCATATTCATAAGGTCCCAGCGGTGAATCGGCAATATAGATACCATCCGCGTACGTTTTAAACTCGGTCCCGGGACCCGCATAATGCAGATAGTATTTGCCATTCTCTTTGATCATCCAGGAGCCTTCTATCCAGGGCTCTTCATCCATCAGGTTATCATCACCACGTCTTTCCCAGCCATGTATCGAAGCCTGTGCAAAAACAACATCAACTTTAGAACCGATCTCTTCAAAAGTTACAGGATCCAGTTCGACAATGCTTGTGGGAGCATTGTTTGAGAGGCCATAGCACATATACAATCTTCCATCGTCATCCAGGAAGAATGCCGGATCACCGTAGCTTTTTATCTTCGGCCCCTTTTCCCATACACCCGATTTTGGATCGCCGGTTTTATACACCTGGGTATTTTGTGAGGGAACGTAAAACAATGAATCCCTCATTGCGACAACCCCTGGTGCATAAGTTTCAATATCGATTCCTTCAGGGACAATCAGTGTCCAGTCACGAAGATCCGGCGAAGTCCAGTATCCTCCAGAACGTGACGCAAACAGATAATAATCATCTTTAAGCAGAACAATGACCGCATCAGCTGCTTCACGCGCATCCACGGCATCCACCATAAACCTGTAGTTCAGATTAAGCGGATTACAGAAAGTCTGCTGGCCCATAAGAGGCTGGACCAGAAAAGATGCAGTCTGCATAAGAAGCAGAACAACCACTAACGGGATTCTTTTTATCATCTTCATGGTGGGGTCCTCCTGTTTTTAAAACTAAATGAAACTATGAAAGAAGGTAAATGGATTTTGTCTCCTGCCAAAGATAAGAATAATACTCCAGAATCTGTTATCACGAAGAAATTGACGGACAGATACTTGGGATAGTTTTCTAAATTATTCGTAACGCAGCGATTCCACCGGGTTCTTTCTTGCCGTGCGCCAGGTTTGCCAGCTGACGGCCAGAACTGCAACCGCCAGGGAGGAGAGCGCCGCCACAGCAAAGATCCACCAGTCCAGGCGGGTCCTGTAGGCAAATCCGGCCAGCCACTTCTGCATGAAGTACAGGCCAATGGGGATCCCTGCCAGGATACCGGGCCCTACCCACTTGAGAAATCCAAGGTTCAGCAAACCGATGATATGGCCGACACCCGCCCCGTTCACCTTCCGGATCCCGATCTCGCGGGTCCTTGCCCGGGTTGTGAATTCTGCCATCCCGAAAAGCCCCATGCAGGAGAGGAGTACCGCGATGATGGAGAGCAACCGGATGGAATCAGCCCTTTTTTCTTCCTGTTGGTACATGGCATCGAGCCACTGGTCATAGAATTCATAGGAAAATGCAAATCCCGGGGCGGTATGCCGGAATATCTTTTGGACCTCCGTAATCGCTGTGGCAATATCCCCCGGATGGAACCGGACACAAAGGTGGGATACACCGGGCTCGTTGCGGATCTGAAGGTTCTCGACAGGGCTGTAGAGATCCTTGAAATATAAATCCCTGACCACACCAACTACTGAACTTCCGAAAAACACTCTGTTCTCCACCGAATCCCAGCCCCCCATGTCGTTCATCATGGTTTCATTGACCACGCAAACCATGGTGGATTCTGCTTCGAAGAAATTCCTGCCATATACCAGGCTGAGACCGAATGTTTCCAAGAATCTGTAATCGGATGAAATATGTGAAACGCTGATATCGTCATCACTGGAGTAATTCCATATGGCACCAGGGGTTCCGTGGGAGGCGCAGACATTTTTAACCACAGCCAGTCTGGAGATCTCTTCCAGCAGAGCAGGGACCCTTTCTTTGATACGGTAGTGTACAGGAATCCTTACAAGCAGCTCTGTATCGTACCCCATGTCCTTGTTTTGCACATACCGGACCTGTTTCACCAGGGTGATCAGCGAGATGATCAGGGCCACCATGGCGGTGAACTGGAGAATGGTCAGCAGCCGGCGAATGTCAAAGGATCTCCGGATGGTATAGACCTGGTTCAGTAACATCTCCCTGGGCTTAAGCTTCAGGATGGCCAGTGCCGGATAGATACCTGATACCACGGCGATCACCAGCAGTCCGCCCAGTACCAGCAGCAGGGTGTACGGATCAATGAGGATTATCCTTAGAATGATCTCCTTACCAAGGATCCTGCCAAGAACGGGATTCAACAGAATAGCGATAAAAAAACCCAGGATCAGCGCCAGCAGAACCTGCAGGAATGCTTCATTGATAAACTGCCTGACCAGGAACCGGCGGCCGGCACCAAAGACCTGTTTCACTCCCAGCTCGTGCAGGCGCCCGGTGCTCTGTGCAATGGCCAGGTTGATGTAGTTAAAAACTGCCAGGAACAGGATCACCAGGGCAAGCCAGCCAAGCAGCCTGATCAGTTTCACATTAGCATGGTCCAGGTTGTCATATGGAGTGGTGATGTCAAAATAGACCTCCCTGTAGGGTTGCAGAGAGTAATGGATTTCCTTCCAATCCATGAAAGGATGGATCACCCGGGTAAGTGCTGTATCCAGCTCCCCCGGCTTGCCGCCTTCATTCAGTTTCAGGTACAGGTTGTACAGGTAGGCTTCCTGTTCGTTATAACCGGAGCGACTGAAACTGATCCTCAGTTCGGCGCTGCAGAACATTTCACCGTTCAGGGAACTTTTTCCGGGCAGGTCACTCACAACAGCCACCACTTCCACATCTTCGCGGTGGGCCACATTAAGGACCCGGCCGATGGGATCTGCTTCCCCGAAAATCCGCTTCGCACAGCCTGCTGTCAGAACAACCTGGTATGGATCTGCAAATAACCCCTCCCGCCGGCCTGCGATCACGGGCAGCGAAAACACCCTGAAAAAACCTGAATCGGTATGGATGATCCTTACATCATAGTTTTCTTCATCCCGGAGCACCGCATCGTTATTTATGTACACCTTGGTGGCAGCCATAAGTTGCGGGTAATCGGCCAGGAGCTTGTCCCTGGCCTGTTCCGGAACGTAGGCGGAATTCTCCAGGCTGACCACCCGGTAGATCCGGTCCAGGTCAGGGATGGAACGGTCATACTGGTTCTCGGAACGGATAAAGGCGAGCAGCAGCAGGACCACAGCCAGGCTCAGGGAGAACCCTCCTATGGAAATCACAGAAAAAAGAGTGTTCCTTTTCAGTGACCTGAGGTAGATGAGGAGGGATTTCATGGGGTGCAGTTCAGATCATGCTGAACAAAAGTAACGCAAAGATTTTGTCCGATAAAAAAGATTTGAGGTGTGTTAACCGGACATGAACACATTTTGATCTGGACGCTATTATTTTATATGTTTATTAAAGTCCAATATTATTATGAATGCCGTTTCATAAGCGATCTTTTCCCAATCCTTCTCCTCACACCAGGAGCTTTCTCCTCTGTATCCTGATCCTCTAAATCCAGGGCTTTCTCCCTGCCCTTCTGGAATACAATATTGAGATTGACAGGATCCAGAAGGAAGCTGGTAATCCGGTAAAAGCTTGCCATCATCCAGTGCTTGCCAAGGGCCACGCAGGGGTGTCCGAAAACGCCCGTTTGGAGTTATTTTGAATCCCGCTCGCGCATTCCCCGTAGCTTTGCTGCGGGGTAAGCGAGCACAAATAAAATAATTTATGGATCGAAGATTCCTCGGAGCTTGCTCCGAGGAGCTTCAATGGTTCTTGTTAATTAAAGCTTAATTAACAGCTTTTTATGGACTTCCCCTTCTACATACCGTACCTTTCTGCATTATTCATTTTCACTAATTCAAATATCTATTATGGGACTAGTTGTTGCTCCGATTGTGGAGGGTAAACTGGAAGCCTGGAAGCGCTGGACAAAAGATCTTACAGGTTCAAATAAGCGTGAATTCGACGATTTCAACAAACGTTACGGACTCACTCGTCATGATGTATGGCTGGCAGAAACACCAGCTGGACCTGTGGCTGTAGTATTGCACGAAGGACCAGGGGGTGATACCATGATGCAGAAGGTGGGACACTCTGAAAATAGTTTTGATAAGAGTATGGTTAAACTAATCAGTGATTTTCACGGGATGGATATGAACGCTCCTCCTCCCGGCCCGATGCCTGTAAAAATGACCTGAATTGAAAGGGCCATCATACACACTGAATGATGGCCTTTTTTTTTCGCCTCAAACAGAATATAAAGATTAAGACAATCCATAAAGAAGACTACGAACCTGCTCATTCTTACAGTTCTCACTGGCTTTTCATTGCATATATGCACTTCATCCAAATGGTGTTAGGGACAGGTTACTTTTCATCTGGTAATTTCCGCATTCGTGTCAGTTCCTTCCCGATTACTGTAAAAGAGCCTGTTAATGATGCTTCATGCTCAGAAATTACAGAAGTGACGTGCTGTGCTTTTTCCTCATTACCTAATCCTGAAAGCCTATATCATACAACACCCTGAGAAATCATTTTATTTCTAAAAGTCAAAGTGCCGAAGTCTTTGTCTCCAGTTATTAAAACACGAGACTGACTGGATGCGATTTCAATTACTTCACTGTCAGTAATACCAGGGCTCATTTCTGTAATGTAGGAAACATCATATCCGAAATCTCTTAGAGATTTCACGATTGCGAAATCAACGCTTTCGTCAGCAAGAAACTTCACTGGGCTTTCGGGAAGGTTATTTCATCTTTTAAAGAATCAGCAGCATAGGATAAGCATGCGAGGATCGAATTCCTTTCCAGATGAGGATGAGATTCAAGGATTTGATCAATAGTTTCTCCTTCTGAGAGTCTCTCGATGATTAACTCAACAGTAATCCTAGTCCCCGATATCACTGGTTTACCAGACTGAATTCCAGGATTTATCTCGATATGATTCTTCCAATTCATATGCAAAATCAAAGACACATGAATTATGCTCGAAAGCAAAATCTCAAATTGTCACGAATGCGGCGCTAAACGGAGTTCCGCGCTGAGGGCGAAGGCTGCCGAGCTTGCTCGGGCAGAGTGTAAGGCCCGCAATGGCGGATCCAAACCGGAGCGAAGCGGAGCTCGGCCAATTGCGTTTAACGTTATTGTTCTGAAACGTTCTCTGTTTCGTTTGAGTAAGTTACGGCAAAATCCGGGAAATTACCGGCTGGTTTAAATGCGATTAAGTTTGTGGGCAGACGTAATTTGTTTTCTCAATTTTTATTTTTGGTTGTATCAGACCGAGAATAGATATTATAATAGATAATATTACTTATCTCTCCTAAATACATATACTGCCTCCATCTTCCGCGTATCTGTAAAATCGCGATAAGTATCAAAGGTCAGTCGGTTACTCTCTATTTGATCTTCGAAAACGACAAATACATCATGAAACACTTTTGTAAAATTCCATATATTGCTGAAGATTAGTCTGAAAACGTAATGCTCCGCACCCTTTTCATTGCGGTTCCATGCACAATCAGCAGAGATTTCATACAATATATTTCCATTCAAGTCTGAGTATGTTTCTTCGACAGAAATCCCACCCCAATCATTAATTGTCATTTCAAATTCATAGA
Source organism: uncultured Bacteroides sp. (assembly GCA_964467775.1). GTDB lineage: Bacteria > Bacteroidota > Bacteroidia > Bacteroidales. The sequence goes on from CAYXUD010000117.1 coordinate 72,442, forward strand.
GGTACTCCTCGGTTATACTTTTGTCAATGACCCCTGTTATACTCAGTGAATCATAGGTCAAAGACAGGACTCCATCCTTGAGTTGGTATGTCTTGGAACAGGTGATATAATCCTGGCTCCAGCAGGTAGAATCATATCCCTCGGCAGTGCTCAGATACCATGTGCCCATTAACAATTCGGTTGGGGTCATATTCTCTCTGGAGCAGCTAATTAATATGAGCAAAACAAATTGAATTACGCGAGCGCATTCCCCGAAGTTCTACTTCGGGGTTAGCGAGCACAATTAAAATAAACAAATAATCGATGATTGACTTCGTCGAGCTAAAGGTTCCTCGCAGCTTGCGAGGAGAGTCAATCAGATAGAAGCTGATACTTAGGCTGAGTTTAATATTATTGAGCCTAGGTTCTCGTTCTTTCATGATAGCAAATTATTGTTTTACATCGTTTATGAATATGGTTACTGGTTCTTTAACAAATGATCAGCAGG
>CAYXUD010000118.1:0-4837 GCA_964467775.1 uncultured Bacteroides sp.
TCAAATCCTGCCATTTCGAATACCCGGGGTGCATAGTACAGTACGGCGTTAATTCCGGATAACTGGTTAAATGCAGCAATGGTGATGGCCAAAAAAACCGGCTTCATATATTTCGCCTGGAAGAATCTTTCACCTGCTGACTCACTATCCGCAGCGAGCGACTCCCGGATATCCTGAACCTCTTTTTCAATATTGTCCCTGTCGGCTCCAAGTCTCTGAATAACGCTCCTGGCTTCTTCGATAAGATCCTTGCTGATCAACCATCTCGGGCTTCTGGGATTGGGGATCAGCAAAAGGATAAATGCTGCTGCCGGAACAGCCTCCACCCCGAACATCCAGCGCCATGTAACATCCCCGAGATCCATCGAATTGATGATGAAATTTGTGAAATAGGCAAGCATGATCCCGAATACAATGTTCATTTGTGTCAGGGCGACCATTCTTCCCCGAAAACGCGCCGGGGAGATTTCTGCATTGTACATCGGCGCCACAACCGAGGATCCCCCGACTGCCAGTCCTCCCAGGAATCGCATGATCACAAAAAACGACCAGTTGAATGCCAGCCCGCTTCCGGCAGCAGAGAGCAGATAAAGGATCCCGATCACATAGAGCATTTTTTTCCTTCCAAACAGATCGGCCGGTTTTCCAAAAACAATGGCTCCGATGATGGTGCCGATCAACGCACTGGCTACAGTAAAACCGTGCCAGAAGGTTTCTGTACCAAACCAGTTGCCCAGTGCTGCATATCTCCCTGCATAGACCTCCTTCAACATGCCTTCGGCTCCGGAGATCACCGCCGTATCGAAACCGAATAACAATCCTCCGAGTGCAGCCACAAGTGCACTTCGCAGCAATGCATCCTTTATCCCTGTTCCCATATCGATGTCATTTCATAAGCGTCCATGCCGGCAAATGACAGTGTCAGATGCCTTCCACGGAACCGGTCACCCCTTTCAGGAAATCGTTCATGCTGAAATTGCTCATGCTGTATCCCATGCGTACCACCACCAGTTTTCTGGAAGGGATCATATAGACACGCTGACCCAGGAACCCGTCCGCAAAAAAGAGCTCTTCGGGAACATCCACCAGGGCATTCCCGGGGTTGGGTTCCTTGCGCCAGAAGGTCGCTGCATAGGTGCCTCCCGATGCCGGGGCCGCTGTTTTCATGAAGTCTACCCACTCCTGCGACAGGATCGTATCCCCCTGGAAGACCCCGTTGTTCAGGAACAACATCCCGAACCTTGCCCAGTCACGCGCCGTCCCGTAACTGTAGGACGATGCCACGAAGAGGCCGCTGGCGTCTGTCTCGATCACCGTGTTGAGCATCCCGATCCTGTGAAGGAGCTTTTCGTAGGGGAACGCATGGTAAGCGTCGTCATCGGCCATCTCCCTGCGGATGATCCCCGACAACAGGTTGGCATCGCCCGAGGAGTAGTTCCAGGCACTCCCCGGCTCATGCGCCAGGCGGCAGCCCGATACATAGGAAAACATGTCGTCGCTCTGCATCAGCATCACCGTTGCATCGGAAATGGTAAAATAATTCTCATACCAGTCGAGCCCCGAACTCATCCGGAGCAAATTTTCAAGGGTGATTTTCGCCCTGTCATCGCCGGCCCATCCCGGAATACTGACGGGGGCATCAGGTTCCAGCCTTCCCTGGTCCGCCAGGATGCCGGCCAGGGCGCCTGCAATGCTCTTGGTCATGGACCAGTCATGGAACTTCGTATGGGCATCATAGCCTTCCAGGTATTTCTCGGCCACCAGCTGGTTGTCGTAAACCACGGCAATGGCCAGGGTCTTTTTGAAGGGCTCCTCCCCTGCCCCGTCAAACGAGGTGTCAATGATCATCTGCAGCCTGTCATAATCCACCCCTTCCACACGCTCCGAAGGCAGCACATCACCCAGGGGCCACGGAATGGTATCCTGGCTGTACCCGGCGTCGGGGATCCGGAAGGATGCCGCTTTCAGCTTCTCTTCGGGGGTATCCAGCACGATCACCGCCCCCAGCCCTTCACGGTAGATCGCTTTCCGTTTCGCCAGGCCAAACACCCTGGACGTTACTGATCGCTCCTCCATGTTGACCTTCGACCTGGCCAGGCTGATGGGAAAGAAAGAGAGGTCTTCGGCCATCACCCGGGCAGGTTCCTTGTGGGCAAGAAACACACTGGAGCACATGCCTTTTGATGCAAATGCGGTAATGATGGGCAACCGGGGCCAGACGAACACGGTAATGGCCCCGATGAGCACAACGGCCAGGAGCCATGCAATCCTTCTTACAGTTTTTTTCTTCATCATGATATCATGGTATTGATTTATGCCTGCTGCTTTGTGGAGAGCCCGACTCCCAGGATCAGAATATCATCGATCTGCTCCCGGCCGGCCCTCCATATCTCATGTTCCTCTCTCAGGATGGATTTTTGCTCCTTCATGGGCCTGTGACTGATCTCTTTGAGTAATCCTTTGAATCTTGCTGATCTGAAAGTTTTCCTTTGCAGGCCTCCAATCTGGTCCACATACCCGTCTGTGAACAGGTAGATCATGTCGTTCTCCTCGAAAGGAACCTCCTTGTTGCTGAAGGATACCCTTTCCTCTTCATAAATACCGATGGGCATCCGGTCCCCGTCAATGACACTGAGTTCGCCCTTACTGATCAGGTACATCGGCCGGAATGCGCCTGAGAATTGTATCATCCTGTGCTTAAAATCGACCACGCACAGAGCCATTTCCATGCCCTCCCTGGTCTCGTCCCTCTGCCCGGTCTGGCCAAGCGCCTTTATGATCTGATCGCGAAGTTCATTCAAAATATCATTGGCTCTCGGGATTTCCAGGCTGTTTACTATTTCATTCAGAAAACTTATCCCCAGAATGCTCATGAAGGCTCCGGGAACTCCATGCCCGGTGCAATCGGCCACGGCAATGATCAGCCTGTCGCTTTTCTTAGATGCCCAGTAGTAATCTCCACTCACGATATCCTTTGGTTTATCCAGGACAAAATGGGACGGGATGATCCTGTCCAGTTCCTCCGATGGAAGCATCAAGGCTTTCTGAATACGGCTTGCATAGAGTATGCTGTCTGTAATGTTCAATCTTTGCCGTTCAATCTCCCGGGTCCGCTCCATCACTTTCTGCTCAAGATTCCGCTTGGCATCTTCCAGGTAATTGATCAGGTTCCTGTTCTGGATCTTCAGGTTATAGACCTCCATGGCACTGTCTATGCCCAGTATCAGATCCTCCCTGTTCCAGGGCCTGACCACATACCGGTATATGATCCCCCTGTTAAAGGCCTGGATGATCGTATCCTTATCACTGATCCCGGTCATGATCATCCGCATGCAATCGGGATAGAGGACCAGGATCTTTTCCAGGAATTCGATCCCGCTCATATCCGGAAGCCGCTGGTCCGTGATCGCCAGCTGAATGGTCTTCTGCTGCATGATCTCCAGTCCGGCCCGGCCCGAAGTCGCAGTATAGATGTGATAATCATGACTGAAGGCAGATTTAAAACCGGCCAGGTTCTGCTCAGATTCGTCGATGCAGAGTATCGCGTATATGGGACTGGAAAATGTCAACGGTCACACTGTTTTTGTCCGGATTCCCTCCGATAAAAATACTCAAACCAATCCTATTATTCCTCCATCTTCCAGTGTATTTAATCAGGCCAGCAGGAACTCAGCCACATGCACCTCAATCGCATTCGTATATTTAAAGGTTTGTGAATCAATGGGAATTGCCCTGGATTGATCGCTATTTGCTTCCATAGACTGTCAACAAGGTCCAAAAACTTAACTGAAACAGAATGCTCCGTTCCCGCGGACATAGTTCTGAATATAACCGTATATCTCCTGAAGCTTTCCTTTTTCAAGCGAATCAATTTCTCTGAAAATCCTCAATTTTAATTCTGAAGCATCCATTTCAGTAGTCTTTCTTCAATCTTCCGAAAATACAGCGATTATCTATTAAACCTACCAACTTGCGCCCAACAACCGGGGGGAAACTTTTTTTTATTCTCCGGTCTTATTAATACCTTACAACATCAATGAGATTAGAACTGCGAGAGTGAGACCGGAGCACCCTTCAATTTGTCCTTCCCCTGTGAGAAAGGCTATCAGGATTTGCCTTCTGTTTTTTGTCATCGTGGCCCTGTATTCCTGCGCAGAAGAACCCCAGTTCTGGGCTCCTGATTCCCTGCACCAGGTCATGAAGGATTACATTGAGACCCGCCCTGAGCAATTTTCCGAATTCGGGAAGCTGGCGGAGGTCACCGGGATGCGGTCCCTGCTGAATACAAGGGGCCCGTTTACCCTGTTCCTTCCCAACAATGAGGCCATGCTGGATTATTATACGCAGAAGAACGTCAGTTCGCTGGAGGAAATTGGTGAATCAGAACTGAGGGCTCTACCCCAACCTGACCAGGGAGAACAACATATCCGTCACCATTGATGAGGAAGATTACAAGATCAACCTGGATCACACCACGGGCGAATATACCGGTTTCAATATACCTGCCTCCAACACCCCTGCCAAGAACGGGGTGATCCATGCCATTGACGATATCCTGCCTGTATGCGAACCCGAACCCATGCGGATCGTTTACGAGACAACAGATTTCCTGGAAATTACCGTGCATGACTTCTACATGAAGGGTTACATGAGGTGGTACGACGGCCAGAATACATTCGAGAATATCAAATGGAAAGGTGATTACCTGCTCTATTGGTGGAGGTCGGATGCCTGGGACAATCCCATAAACCTGGACTGTCTAAGCATGACGGGCTGGTTTATCATCTCCATTACCTTCCCCAAGGTAATGAAAGGGAAGTTTGAATTACGCGAGCGC
>CAYXUD010000119.1:0-2061 GCA_964467775.1 uncultured Bacteroides sp.
TCGGCATGCTTGCATACCAGTTTTACCCGCTGTCAAAGCCAGTTCAGCCCCGGTACGGGGCAAATTTACAAAATATATTAGATATCGTGCAGCCACGAGATGTCCCTGGCAAGGTTCATCTCATGCTTTTTCGTCACGCGCAGCAGGTTGGAGAAGATCTCGGCCACCCGTTCGTCCTGGATCTCCTGGACCAGGGTGGTGTAGAAGCTGACGAGGCATTCGTCGAAATGAAGCGCGGCTTCCAGTACATTGTAGGTGACAAGCGGCGGCTGGAGGTTCACATTCTCACTGCATTCGCAGAAGATATCGGTGGGCAGCCATGGCACGTACTTCACCCACGAGTTCATGATCCTGCCGGGGGTGGTTTCCCTGTACTTTTCAAGGTACTCGGCCAGGAATGCCTCGCTCTTGCCTAAAAACTCAAGCAGCAGATCCACCCTCTGGTCCGAAGTTCTCGCCTTGAGGGAGAGGTAATATTCACTCAAACCTTTGTGGTAACGCTCGATGAGCTCGATGATCTCGGAGACTTTTTTATACATCTGCGCTGTTTTTAAATGGTTTACGTGTGCAAAGTTACGGCACTGCGGGCCTTTATTCCGGCCATTCCCGCCGATTGCAGGCAACCGGATGGTTGATTAACGGCAATGAAGGAGTAGAGATCCGTCAAGTAAATGGTTGACGGTTTTGGCAACCGGGGGAGCGGGAGAACGGCTGGTTGACCGGCCCGGCGGTCAGCCGGAGCGGCTGATCTGCTCCAGGCGGCCTGGATCGAGAATGGTGATCTCCTTCCCGGAGAGCCTGATGATGCCGCTCTTGTCGAAGTCGGAAAGGATCCTCACCGCGCTCTCCATCGATATGGCGGCCATGTCTGCCAGCTCCTTCCGGGAAAGGTGCTCATAGATGTCATGCAGCCTGAACTCCGGCTGGTCCAGGTAGAAGAGCACGTCGGCCATCCTTCCGGGCAGCCGCTTGAATCCCAGGCTGGAGATCTTATCGAAGGCCCCGGCATAGTTCCTGCAGTACCACTTGGCGATCTCAGAGGCGAATTTCCCGTTCGTCCCGATCAGCTCCCGCACCACGTCCCGTTCCAGGGAACAGACCAGGCAATCGTTCAGGGCGATCGCCGTATAGGAGTAGGTGACACACCCGCAGATGGAAGAGAGCCCCAGGAAATCACCGGGCTTCAGGATCTTCACGATGATGTTCCTGCGGCCCGGGCCTTCCACGAAAACCTTCACAAATCCCGCCAGGACGGTCTTCACTCCTGAAGGGAATCCCCCCTCCTTGCAGAGGGTCTCCCCTTTCCTGTATCTTACCCTGATCTTCTGTACCTCCTGGAATTGCCTCTGCCCGGGAACAAGCTTGTTCAGGCAATCCACATCCAGGTCGCACTCCAGGCAGTTCACGGATTGGTCTGTTATGTCCATGCGGTGACTCTTTGATACAACAGGCCCATCCTCACCGGCCTGGTCCATCGTATAAACAAAATTAATCCAATTAATCCGTACGAAACAATTTCCGGGACGGTTTTTGAGGGTGTAATTATTACAACCCCCGGTGGCCCCATGTCGTAAAATAGATGTTATCTTGCAGGCCTGAAAAAAGCAGGTGTGAAAAAGGAAAGATCGAACCGGTCCCCCTTCCCCGCAACGGCAGTGCTGATGGCCCTCCTGGCGGCACTCCCCATCCCCCTCCGGGGACAGGTGGTGATCAACGAGTTCTCCGCCTCGAACTCCAGCACCATCGCCGATCCCGACTTCAACGACTATGCCGACTGGCTGGAGCTCTACAATGCGGGCACCACAACCTGGAACATGAAGGGCTACTATGTCACGGACAACCTCGGCAACCCGGACAAGTGGCAAATCCCCGTGGATGCCATCATCGAACCGGGCGGCTTTCTCATCATATGGGCCGACGGCATGAACACCGGGCTGCACGCCGGTTACAAGATCTCGGCGGAGGGCGAGGAGCTGGGACTCTTCAATCCCGGCCTGGGGCTGCTTGATTCTGTGTCGTTCACCCCCCAGTCGGCCGACATCTCGTACGGAAGGGTCCCGG
>CAYXUD010000120.1:0-3252 GCA_964467775.1 uncultured Bacteroides sp.
CCAGGCCGATGTCATTGGCGCCGATTTCAGCCCCGACAGTATGATACAGGACCAATTCTTTCTTCAATGAATCGGTGAAATCCGCCAGTGAATTTGCATTCTTAAGGGTGTAGTATTCAAGCATGGCCGCATCTGTGGGGAGAAACAGGGTAAAAGGGCCCCTGGTATTCAGCAAAGCACCCATATTCGTGGCCTCCACCAGTTTCCCGAACTCGGAGAACTGGTCCGGATGGCTGGCAATATAATCCCCGATCACCTGTTGCTGGGAGGCCACCCGCCATATCTGGGGTTCTTCCACACAGGTGTTGAAAACCATGCTGGCCAGTACCAGCAGCACGATCCTGAATCCGGGTCTGCGGGGAATTGAATGAATGAATTGATGGTTCATCTTAGAGTTTTTTGAATAGCAGCAAAATACAAAAAAATACTCACCCGCCATATCCATTTGGGCCGGGAATAAACTTACACAGCGTGACGTCCAAACCCTTGCCGGAATTTTTGTTCTCCAAAAGAAATTAATAAATTGTACGGTTATTAATAACAAGGTTACGCTTTATTACCAATTTAATTCTACAACCATGAAGATGAGATTTACTTTGCTTTTTCTGTGTGCAGTGTTCACAGTGGGCGCCCTGGCCCAGCAGAAGCCCACTGCCCTGATCAAGAAGGCTTCCGAGGCCCCGGTGATCGACGGGGAGATTGACGACGTTTGGGCGGAAGCATCCCTGAACAACATTGATAAAGATTTCTTCGGGCAGGTTCCCACAGTCGGGCCGTCCGGTACGACGACCTGGCAGGGCCTGTGGACCGATGACGGCATGTATGTCCTCATTATTGTGAACGATGACGCCTTCTATCCCTGGTACGATGCGGAGCCCCCCGGGGAGACCTGGCAGCATGACAAAACAGAGCTCTATTTTGATGTCAACTACAACCTCGAGGATGGCGGGGGACCGCTGCCGGACTGGATCGGTGGAGGGAACGGGCACTACCAGATCGAGCCTGAGTTCACAGAGACTAACATTGGCGGCGGCCTTCAGGTATACGACACTCGTGCGGGTCTTGAAGGTGTTCAGTATGCATTTATGGTCAATGACCCGGATTACATCGCCGAGTATTTTGTTCCCTTCAACCTGCTGGTAGATAGTGAGGGCGGACCGGCCGATCTGACCGGAGATATCGGTTTCGATGTCTACGTGATCGACAGGGACCCCGGGGATGCGGGCGAGCGGAACGCTGTCTGGGCCAATACCGGCGGTGAGGACGGCACGCAGTCGTCCTGGAACAACATGGACGGTTGCGGGATCATCAACTTTGAGGGCGCGGTGGAACCTGTATATATTGATGAGATCACCCTCACCGGGGGAGAGATCACCGAGAACAACGGCACATTGCAGGTCCAGGCCGTGACTGTTCCGGAAGACAATACCGAGACTCTGACCTGGTCGGTTGCGGACGGCCTGGACGGCGGCAGGGCGACAATCGACAAGCATGGCGTGGTTACAGCTGTCCTTGACGGCACGGTCACGGTCACCGCTTCATCCAAATATTTAGATGAATCCGTGGAGGTGACCATCAGCAACCAGATCGTGACCATGCCGGAGATCAACCTGATCAGGAACGGTTACTTCGATCGGGTGGATGGAAGTGGAATGGCCCTCGAATGGACCGGCAGTCCCCGCGTGGTTGAGGGCGTATTGACGCTTGATCCGCCTTCGGGCGGGCTTAATGTCTGGGATTACACCATATCTCAGCACACCTTCGGATGCAATACTACCGACCAGTACTGGTTCACTTTTATTGCAAGGGCAGATTCACCCGATACATTCAACGTGGACTTCGAGGATATCTTCGAAGAGAGGTACACCCGCTACGGCACATCTTCACACGAGTATTCCAACGGTACATCGGACTGGACCTTTGTCACGGAAACGGAATGGACCAAGTACACTTTTGATGTCCTGTTTGATAACAAGCTTCCCGACACCCAGGAGGCGTTGAATTTCATGCTTGGATGGCATGATCCTGTGGTATACATTGACAGCGTCATACTCTACAACGAAAATGACCTGGCAAAGCTTACCGAGGGGTATGTCCCCGTGGAGTCCATCGCCGTAAGCAGTGAAGGCGGGGTGAACGTGGTGCCGGTGGGTTCCACGCTTCAGATGAGCGCGGAGGTGCTCCCGGAAGGTGCCACCCTGACCGGTGTGAACTGGAGCGTCGTGCCCGGAACCGGGGATGCCACCATCGATGCCGGCGGGCTGCTGACCGGTGATTCCGTCGGGATGGTGACGGTCGTTGCTTCCGCCAAGGATGACAGCAAGGTTTGGAACGACCTCGAGGTGTACGTCACCTGGCCTGAGGGAATTGCCCCGAACAGGGTCAACACCCTGCAGGTATATCCCAACCCGGCCGTGGATGAACTGCATGTTGTCCTGACCACGGTCAATGCCACGGTGAGCATCTACAACAGCGTGGGCCAGAAGATCGAGGAGGTCACCGTAAACGGGAGCGAGCACAGGTTTGACATCAGCAGCTATGCTGCCGGCCTCTATTTTGTAAAGACCGGTAACACCATTGCGAAATTCATCAAGTAAGCACTGCTGAGCAGGCTGGTAAGGGGCTGTCCCGCTGCGGGGCAGCCCCTTACTTGTAGGGGATACCGGGCTTGCCCTGCAAATCGGACACAGACAATCAGATGATATTGATCTGTTTACTGCCAGAGATTTTGACCGGGACAAGATCCTGGAAAAACTGGAACTGGAACTTGGATTTAGCATGGATACGATCGGGGAGAATACCATCAAAGGTGCGGTTGATGATATCAAGGTAGACCTTATCGGGCACAAATACAAGCTGATCAGTCCAATGCTGGATATTGAAGGAACATGATGCAGACTGGATCCTTGATAATGATCAGTATAAATATTCATTCCGGAATCCATTTCATGCTTTAAAAAGCCTTGTTTTCTTTGATGACGTGGATACGGTTGACTGGCCTGTCTTATTGCAGGAAAAGGACCTGACATGGAAAAGGGTCATGAAAAGGATCGATGAAGCGTGTCAGATCCATATCAGGAAAATAGAATGGGGCGAATAGAGAAGATCCGGAAATAGTAATGAACTAAGTCCTACACCGCCTCGATCGTGGAAGGCGGTTTGGGGGCTATGTTGTAGGTCACGCTGACAACGCCCGGCACCACCCGGATGATCTCACTGGCAAGGTTGGCCAGGATCTTGAATGTGAGGTGG
>CAYXUD010000121.1:0-17724 GCA_964467775.1 uncultured Bacteroides sp.
TTCAGACAGCCAAGGAATGCGGGAAAAAAATACCGGAAGAGCTGGCCGTCGTGGGCTTCAGCAACGGCATCTATTCAAATATGACTGATCCGCCCCTGACCACCGTTGAGCAGTTTGGTTACAAAATGGGGCAGAATGCTGCCCGGTTGCTGCTGGACCGTTTGTTTTCCAGGGAAAACTATCCGCCTGTTAAAGAGGTGATTAAATCTGAGCTGATCATCCGGGGGAGCACGGTCATCCAGCATGTTGTATGAGCCCCTCCCCGCGGCGCTCCGATCGAAGCTGAAAATTCCTGAAGCCACACCCACTGAATTTCTCTTTTGCAAACGTTTGAAATAACGGTTTCAGAGAGAGAAAAGTCAAATTAAGTTGTTATAAATCAAAATATTACTATCATAATAGGGAGGAGGTTTCTTTATTTTGTTGTATTTTTATGTGCAAGAATCCAGGCTATATTAAATTACGACATATACAAACCTAATTCACTAAACTATGAAACACCATTTACTCAATTTCTGTTTGCTTGTTATGGGGATATTCCTGACCGGGGCGGTTTACGGCCAGTCGGGGATCATACAGGGAACAGTAAAAGATTCCGATGGCCAGACACTCATTGGAGCCACCGTAATGGTCAAAGGGACCACCCAGGGAACCATTACCGATATGGATGGACAATACACACTTACTTCGGTTGCTCAGGGTGAAGTTGTCCTGGAAGCTTCCTATGTAGGTTATGGAAAACAGGCGATCACAGTACAGGTAGGAGCCGGTCAGACCTCAACCGCGGATTTCGTGTTGTCCGAAGACATCGCACAGCTTGAAGAACTCGTTGTCATTGGTTACGGTACCAAAAGAAAAAGGGACATCACTTCCTCTATTTCAAGTGTCAAATCGGAAGACCTGTCCAACAGCACTCAATCAAGTTTTCAGAATGCACTCCAGGGCAGAGCTGCAGGGGTTCAGATCACCGCTTCCAACGGTATGCCCGGTTCAGCCATGACCGTCAGGATCAGGGGAACCTCTTCCATCTCTTCAAGCAGTGAGCCCCTCTATGTGGTGGACGGCACCCCCGTCATAACCGGCAATTTCGCCAATGGCTGGGCCGACGGGACAAATACCCTCTCCGCACTGAGCCCCTCCGATATCGAGTCCATCGAGATATTAAAAGACGCTTCAGCTGCCGCCATCTACGGTTCAAGGTCCGCCAACGGGGTGGTCATGATCACCACCAAATCAGGAAAATCCGGAAAGACCAAGTTCAATGCGGGCTACTGGGCGGGTATCAACAAGATCACCAATATTCCTGACATGCTCAATGGTGCGGAGTACCTGAAGTACGGGAAAATTGCCTGGGCCAATTCCGGAAATGATACTACGAACAACTTCCAGGCATTCTATGATAACCTGCCCTACGGGATTACCAGGGAGATGGCAGACACAACCAACACCGACTGGATCGATGAGATGAGCCGGACAGGAATCGTCCACCAGTTCAATCTTTCAGCCAGCGGGGGAGATATAAAGAACACATTCTACATAGGCGGGGCATACCGTGATGAAGAGGGGGTTCAGCTCGGCAATGATTATAAAAAGCTCAGTGCAAAGATCAATTTTGAGCATACTGCCAATGATGTATTCTCCATCGGCACCAAGAATACGCTGGTATATGAATTGAACCGGAGGGTGCCCACGGGATGGGCCGGAGGTCTCGGAACGGCCCAGAGCCGCTCGCTGCCCATCATGCCGGTATACGATACAACGGGCAATTTCTATGCGCCCAGGAGCGGGATCAACCCGGTTGCATACAATGCTGACCTCGATTACGGCATGAATGTCTATACCCTGATCAGCACCATTTACGCCCAGCTTAATTTCACCGACTGGCTCTCCTTCAGGTCAGAAGTGGCAGCCAATGTTTATGACCAGCGGGAGAACAGGTATGTGGGAACGATCACACAGGAGAAGGCATACAGCATGGACAGAAGGGTGATGGTCACCAACATCAACACCAACAACTACCTGAGTTTCAACAGGAATTTTCATGATGATCATTTCGTGAATGCCACCCTGGGCATGTCCGTGGAATCAAGAAGGCAATACGAAAGCCTTTTCCAGGCCAACGATTTTCCCAATCCGGGGCTGAAAAACCCGACTTCGGGTTCAGTGCAATCAGGTTCAGGATATGAAACCGGACACGGGTTCCTCTCTTACTTTGCCCGGGCAAGCTATGGCTACCAGAATAAATATTATGCCACCTTCAGCCTGAGGCGTGACGGATCATCCAGGTTCGGTTCCAACTACCAGTACGGTTGGTTCCCATCAGGATCCGTAGGATGGACCCTTTCCGAGGAATCGTTCCTCCAGGGGAATCCCATACTTACCTATTTGAAGTTAAGGGGATCGTACGGGGTGACCGGAAATGCTGAAATCGGGGATTTTGAATACATGGGCCTCTGGCGTGCGGTGAATTACATGGGATCCCCGGGGCTTGAGATCTCCAAGGTTGAAAACCCGGATCTGAGGTGGGAACGGACCGAGCAGATTGATGCGGGGATCGACTTCCAGTTATGGAACGGAAGAATTTCCGGCGGATTCGATTACTATTATAAACAGACATCCGACCTGATCCTGAACCGGCCCGTTAACCAGACCAGCGGACAATCTTCCATAACAGCCAATGTGGGCGATCTGGAAAACCAGGGGATTGAACTGTTCCTGACATCTCACAACCTTTCCTCTTCGTCACAGCTGAAATGGGTGACCGATCTGACATTCGGAAGAAATGCCAATGTGGTGACCAATACAGAGGACAACCAGCTGGCGGGTGAGAATTACGGGAACAATGTGGTTGCAGAAGGATATCCAATCGGTACCTGGGAACTTGTGGAGTGGGCCGGTATATCCAGGGAGGACCAGACAGTATCGGTTACCGACTGGATCGATTTTAATGACCAGGAGCTGGGGATCACCACGAAAGAGGTGGAGATCAAAGCCGGGGACGAACTGTTTTACAATCACTGGGGAGAGATCACCAATGAATTTGATTTTGACAGGGATGCCAAGTTTGTAGGTAATCCCTATCCGGACTTCTTCGGGGGCCTGAACAACACCCTGGAATGGAAGGGATTCGATCTCAGTATCTTCTTCACGTTCAGTGTGGGTATGCAGGTGTACCGGGACGACGGGAAATTCCTGGATGGCGGATTTGACGGGAACTGGAACCAGACAGCCATTATCAAGGATGCCTGGTCGGAAGAGAATCCCGGCGGTGCATCCCATAAGCTTTACTGGCAGCCGGAAAACCGCAACTTTAATTCCACACGCTACCTGGATGAGTCCAGCTATCTCAGGCTGAAGAATCTCACAATTGGATATACACTTCCGAAATCTTTCACCAACCGCTTCTATATTGATCGCTTACGGATCTATGTGGGCGGTACGAACATCTGGACACTGACCGATTATTCCGGCTGGGATCCCGAGGTGAACAGGGATGGTTCCGGTAACATTACCCAGGGTGTAACCTATCTTTCACCACCCCAGGTCAGTACCGTGAACTTCGGGATCGAACTTGACTTTTAACCATTGAAAAGCAGAACCATGAAAGCACTAAAATATAAAATCGCCGCACTGGCTGCATCAGTCATGCTGATCAGCTCTTGCGAAAAGGTAATGGACGTATCTCCGGTGGTCGAGCTGGCCGATGAGATCGCCCTCAGTTCTACTGCCGGCCTGGATGCCGCCCTCATGGGAGCTTACAACAAGCTTCAGCATGGAGACCTCTACGGAGGCCGTTTCTGGGTGTCACCGGATATGATCGCCGGATCGGTCAAGATCTCTGGTTTGCAGAACACTGTATTTGAGGAATTACAGATGCTCAATAAAACCATGTCGGGACAGAGCAACCGGATCGTTCAGTCCACATGGCAGGCCAGTTATGAAGCCATCGGTATCATTAATAAGGTGCTGGCCTTTTTGCCGGATGTGAAAGATGCGGAGATGACAGAACAGACCCGCAAACGTATCGAGGGTGAGGCTAAGTTTCTCAGGGCATTGATTTTCTTTGAATTAACCCGCCTTTATTCCTATGATGTGACGGGCGAGGGTCCATTGTCGGTGCCGGTATTCACCGAATCGCTTTCTGCTTTTGACACGCCTTTCAGGTCTACAGTCGAGGAGGCCTATGCGCAGATCATCATGGACCTTGAGGATGCCGCCGGCCTTCTGAAAGGGATCAGCACAGATAACCGTGCCACGGATGTGGCAGCAATGGCACTTCTGTCCAGGGTCTGTTTCTACAAGGAGGACTGGCCCGGAGTGATCAATGCGGCCGATTATGTGATCGATCAATTCGAAGGAAAGCCAAACGGTGGACTGGCCAATGATATGCTTGATTGTTTCCAGACCGGGAATCCGAACCCTGAAGTATTGTTCGCCGTCCTCTCCAGCGCGGTGGATGATGCATCGGGAACACTGAGAAGCTATTATCGTGTCGCCTCTAATTCGAAATTCATCATGCCCATCTCCTATCTTGTGAAAATCGGGGCACACGTGGCGACCGATGATGATGCAAGGGCCAGGGTTAATCATGCCTTCGTTAATATTGAGGGCAAGGTGTACACCATGAAATTCGATGTGGAATATTTGAACGTGCCGGTCATCCGGCTCGCAGAGGTATACCTTAACCGTGCAGAAGCCAGGGTACATGAGGGAGATCCTGCGGGTGCCACCGAAGATCTGAACGTGGTGCGTGAACGTTCAGAAGCGGGATCCTATACCGGTGCGGCCACCCTTGCTGATTGTGAAGCAGAACGAAACATTGAGCTTTACCTGGAAGGGGATTACTTTCACAACATGAAGAGGCTAAAGAAACCCAACTTTGCAGTTGACATTGCCGGCAACAAATACAACTGGGATGATGTCAGGCTGGTTTTCCCTATACCCAAATCCCAGCTGGATGTCAATCCGAATCTTCTGCAAAACAGGTAACTCAACCGGTGTAATGTTATAAAGAGGGTGCTTCCCTGGAGCATCCTCTTTTCCTAAAAGCAGCTTTTATGACCGCGGTCCGGATATTGGCCCTGGTATTGATCTGTTCAATGATCTCTGTCTCCTTTGATGAGAAGAGAGCAGGAGATCAAACAGGGAAATCCACCATTCCCGTCGGTGAGCGCGTCTTCTACGAAATATTCGTACAATCCTATTATGATTCCAACGGGGATGGAATAGGCGATCTCAACGGGGTCACGGCGAAACTGGATTATCTCCAGGATCTTGGAGTCAGCGGGATCTGGCTGCTGCCCGTGCATCCCTCTCCCACCTACCATAAATATGATGTGATCGATTATTACGGCATTCACCCCGATTACGGGACCATGGAGGATATGAAAACACTTCTGGATGAAGCTCATAAAAGGGATATCAAGGTGCTTATCGACATGGTGATCAATCACAGTTCAAGCGAGCACTTCTACTT
This sequence comes from uncultured Bacteroides sp., assembly GCA_964467775.1. Taxonomy (GTDB): domain Bacteria; phylum Bacteroidota; class Bacteroidia; order Bacteroidales. Next base: position 5,477 of record CAYXUD010000121.1, read on the forward strand.
CAGGGAGGCCAGGAAAGGGGAGGATAATCCGTTCCGGGATTACTACGTATGGAGCAGCGATTCTTTGGTCCACCGGCAGGACCCCCACCACTGGCATACCAATGACAGTGACAGGGAAAAGTATTACGGATTCTTCTGGAAGGGTATGCCCGATTTTAATTTTGACAACCCCGATGTGCGGGAAGAGATGAAAAAGATCGGGAAATTCTGGATCACAGAAGTGGGAGTGGATGGATTCAGGCTTGATGCCGTCAGATACATCTACCCGGATTCACTGAGTCAGAAAAATGTGGAGTGGTGGCAGGAATACAGAGCCTGCCTGGAAGATTCAGATAATGATCTCTTCCTGGTGGCCGAGATATGGGATGAACCCGCAACCATCGGGCCATTCCTGAACAAGGGGGTTCATGCTGCTTTTAATTTTAATTTGAGCTTCACCATCGAAGAGATATTGGTCAAAAGAAGGGATCCGGGCCTTGGCCGCATGCTGGGTGAGATCCACAAAGGGTACCGGGAGGCCTCGGACTCCTGGTACGATGCCATATTTCTGAAAAACCATGACCAGGACAGGATCATGAATCTTCTTTCCGATCCCCGCCAGGCGAAACTTGCAGCTTCCATTCTTTTTACGCTGCCCGGTATTCCCTTCATATATTATGGCGAGGAGATTGGCATGCTGGGGATGAAACCGGATGAGTACATCCGGGAACCCATGGTCTGGGATCTTCCGGGAGAGGATCCGGGCCAGACCAGCTGGATCGAACCCCGCTATTCCAAACCGGGGGAAGTGATACCTGTCATGCAACAGATGGAGGATTCCACATCGCTTTTGTCCCATTACAAAAAGATGATCACGATAAGGAAGGAAAATAAAACCCTTTCCACGGGATTCATCAGGAGCCTGGACCATATCCCTGACAGTTTTTGTGCCTATGAATTATATGGCACCGGCAGTGAAATAGTTGTTATCCATAACCTGGATGATAAAGCAGCAAAACTGGATAGCAGGCTCCTGAATGCCAGTGGCCGGGTCTTATATTTATCCGGCACTTATATTAAAAATACCCATGAATTGCAACTGGATCCTTTTGGAACACTGATTCAGTATTTGGAGTGAACAGGGCGGAAGTGAATGGTGGATCTTCGATACCAGAAATAATATGATGAGGGAAAAAAATCATTGCATATGAAAAAGCCAAGACTAAGTTTCTGGCAGATCTGGAACATGAGCTTCGGATTCCTGGGCATCCAGTTCGGTTTTGCCCTTCAGAACGGGAATGTGAGCCGGATATTCCAGACACTGGGGGCCGAGATCGAACAGATCCCCATCCTCTGGATCGCTGCCCCGGTGACGGGATTGATCATTCAGCCCATTATAGGCCACATGAGTGACCGAACATGGGGAAGACTGGGGCGCCGAAGGCCCTATTTCCTGGTGGGCGCGATCATGGCCTCCATTGCCCTGATCCTGATGCCCAACTCACCCGGACTCTGGATCGCCGTGGGCATGCTCTGGATCATGGATGCCTCCATCAACATCTCCATGGAGCCGTTCCGGGCCTTTGTGGGTGATATGCTGCCCGATGAACAGCGCACACTGGGCTTTACCATGCAGAGTTTCTTTATCGGCATCGGTGCCTTTGTAGCCTCCTGGCTCCCCTATATCCTGTCAGAGTGGTTCCATATTTCAAACACGGCCCCCGAGGGAGAGATCCCCCAGACAGTCCGGCTCTCTTTCTACCTGGGAGGGAGCGTATTCCTCCTGGCCGTTCTCTGGACCGTACTCAGGACCAGGGAGTATTCCCCGGAGGAACTTCAAAAGTTCGAGGAGGAGAAAGGAGGGATTCAGAAAGAACCTGAAGAGGGTACTGAACCGGTGAAAAAATACCTCCGGAGAGGGATCCTCTGGACAGTGGTCGGATTGATCATTGCCTGGCCCATTCTCCGGTATTCACTGGAAAAGGAGCTCTATATCCTTGCAGGCGGTTTCGGCCTCTTCGGGATCCTGCAACTGGCCGCAGCTGCCATGATCTCGGGAAAGAGAAAGAAAAACGGACTTGTCATCATCATCACGGATCTCTACCGGATGCCGCTGACCATGAAGCAGCTGGCAATCGTGCAGTTCTTTTCATGGTTCGCGCTATTCAGCATGTGGATCTACACCACACCCGCGGTCACCCAGCACATGTACGGAACCACTGACACCACCTCTGCATTGTACAACGAAGGGGCAAACCTGGTGAGCGGCATGTTCGGCTGGTACAACCTCTTCGCAGCCGCTTTCGGGCTGCTGCTCCTGCCGCTGCTGGCCAGGCTCACCAACCGCAAAATCACCCACTCCATAGCACTGGTGGTGGGGGGGGTAGGGCTTGCCTCCATCCTGATCCTGGGCAATCCCCAACACATGATCTTCTCCATGATCGGGATCGGGCTGGCCTGGGCGAGTATCCTGGCCATGCCCTATGCGATCCTGACAGGGTCACTGCCGCAGCATAAGATGGGCGTATATATGGGGATCTTCAATTTCTTCATCGTGATCCCGCAGATTCTGGCGGCCACTATCCTTGGCTTCATGGTGAAATCCCTGTTCAGGGGGAACAGCATATTTGCCCTGCTCACCGGCGGGATATCCCTGCTGGTTGCGGCTGTGCTGATCCTTTTTGTGAGGGATGTATATGATAAACAGTCAGGGAGGAACAGATGAACGGTCAATATATAGAGGACCCCTGGAGCATCATTGAGGAAGGATTTCACCCATCTCTGCAGGAGGCATCTGAAAGCATATTCAGCCTGGGGAACGGGAGGATGGGACAGCGGGCGAATTTCGAAGAGCACTACTCGGGGAGCACCCTGCAGGGCAACTACCTGGCCGGGGTGTACTATCCCGACAAGACCCGTGTGGGATGGTGGAAGAACGGCTATCCGGAATATTTCGCAAAGGTCCTCAATGCACCCAACTGGATCGGGATCGGTATAGAGATCAATGGCGAGCAGCTCGATCTTCACAAATGTGAACCATCGGATTTCAGGCGGGAACTGAATATGCGGCACGGATACCTGGAGCGCACGTTCACAATTGTAAACCAGGGCAGGAAATTGCATATCTCGGCCAGGCGGTTCTTGAGCATGAAAAGGGACGAGATCGGTGCCATCAGGTATGCGGTCAGATCGGAAGATTTCTCCGGAACCCTCTCATTCACACCATACATCGACGGCAACGTGGTCAACCGGGATTCAAACTACGGGGAGCACTTCTGGGAGATGGAAGGGACCGGTTCCGGCAATGGCATGGCCCACCTGAAGGCAAGAACCCGTAAAAGCGGATTTGCCACCTGCATGACCATGGGATATACCCTGCAAAAGGATGGAAAGACCGTGAACCCGGAACCGGAAGTTATCCGGCGGAGCGACTATGCGGCCAACCGTGTAACGCTGAAGATCGGTAGGGGAAGTGAGGTGGTTCTTTTCAAGTATGCATCCGTGCTTACATCCCTGAACCATGCAGTAGAGAACATGGAGGGGGAGGGCAGAAAGCTGGTGCAGGAGGCCATGGATGCCGGGTTTGATGCCCTGTTTGAAGAGCATGCGGGAATATGGGAGAACAACTGGGCCCATTCGGATATCATCATAGAGGGTGATACGGCCGCACAGCAGGGCATCCGGTTCAATATTTTCCAGCTTAACCAGACCTACACAGGGACCGACGAAAGGTTGAATATCGGGCCAAAGGGGTTTACCGGGGAGAAGTACGGGGGGAGCACCTACTGGGATACGGAAGCCTACCTGATCCCCTTCTACCTCAGTTCGGCGCCGCAGCAGGTATCCCGCAACCTGTTGATATACAGGTATAAACATCTTAAAAAGGCCATAGAGAACGGGGAAAAACTGGGATTCAGCAGGGGAGCCGCCCTCTACCCCATGGTGACCATGAACGGGGAGGAGTGCCACAACGAATGGGAGATCACCTTCGAGGAGATCCACCGCAACGGGGCCATAGCCTTTGCCATCTATAACTACATCAGGTATACGGGCGATAAGGAGTACCTGGGAGAAATCGGGCTGGAGGTGCTCATCGGGATCTCCCGGTTCTGGCGGCAGCGCGTCAACTGGTCCGACGTGAAAGGAAAATGCGTCATGCTGGGTGTAACAGGCCCCAATGAATACGAGAACAATGTAAACAACAACTGGTATACCAACAAGATAGCCAGCTGGACCCTCTCCTATACCCTCGAGACACTCGATCATGTGATGGAGACCAGCCCGGAGGCTTACCATGAGATCATCAGCCGGACAGAGTTTAATTTCAAAGAGGAGACCGCTGCCTGGAAGGAGATCATTGATAACCTCTATTTCCCTTATGAGGAGAATGAGAAAGTGTTTCTTCAGCAGGAAGGGTATATGGATAAGAAGCAGATGCTGGCCTCCGAACTCGATCCTGCCCAGAGGCCGATCAACAAGCACTGGTCGTGGGACCGCATCCTTCGTTCCTGCTTCATCAAGCAGGCAGATGTGCTCCAGGGGATCTACCTCTTCGAAGACCAGTATGATACGGAAACCATCAGGCGGAATTTTGATTTCTACGAACCCCGCACCGTCCATGAATCCTCCCTTTCCCCGTGTGTCCATTCCATCCTGGCATCAAGGATAGGTAGACCGGAAAAGGCATATGAACTCTACCTTCGGACCTCGCGGCTCGATTTGGATGATTACAACCAGGAGGTGGATGAAGGTTTGCACATCACCAGCATGGGCGGAACGTGGATGTCGGTGGTGTACGGGTTCGGAGGTATGAAGATCCGGGAGGGGATGCTCAGTTTTGAACCCCGGCTGCCGGAGAAGTGGGAAGGATTATCCTTCAAGATCCTGTACAGGAACCGTACGCTTAAAGTGAATATTAATAAGTCAAAGGTGACCATCGAAAACCTGGAGGGTGAGGGGCTGGACCTCTACCTGGCCGGTGTCAGAACCTGGGTGGGTGCGGGCAAATCAGTAGTTGCGGAACTATAGACAGACCTGCGGTTAAAGGTCAAAACCGAGCTTCGTCAAACTGGTCCTTTCGTGGATGTGGATGGCCCGGAACCCCAATTCCTGTGATGCCTTGATATTATGGATATTGTCATCCAGGAAGAGGGTCTCCTCCGGGATGATCCCTGCATCGCTGATCACGTACTTCCATGCTTCCGCATCCGGTTTGTGGCAACCGGTCACGAAGGAATAGTAGATTTTCTTGAACACATGGTGTATGGGGACCCCGGCAGCTTCCAGGTACATCTTTTCATATACCGGTGCGTGGAGCGGGGAGGTATTGCTCAGCATATACAGGTCATAACGCTCTGAAAGCCTTTCAATGAGCCGGGTCCGTTCCTTTGGAATTCCCACGATCATCGCATTCCATGCCTCATCCAGTTCCCCGTCAGACACATCAATGCCGGTCACTCTTCTCAGTTCATTCCTGAATTGCCCGGTCCCGATCCTGCCGGTCTCATATCTGTAGAACAGGTCCGTGGTCATATTCAGGGGATACTGCAGCAGGTCGGGAGGGAATCCCAATTCATAGAACCGCTTCAGGGTAGCCTGCACATTGATGTCCAGGATCACGCCCCCGAGGTCGAACAGGATGTTGTGGAAGTTTTGTTGTTGCGGCATTTTGTATATTAGTGCACCCTAAAGATAGAAGAAAAACAGCAGAGCCATGCGCATCGGGGGTACACACCACAGGTCCATATGGTTGGAAGGTGATACAGGGGCGATCCGGGTGATCGACCAGCGGAAACTTCCATTCGAGTTCCAGGTTCTTGAACTCCGGTCCCTGGAGGAGACCCTTTTTGCCATCAGGGAGATGGTGGTCCGTGGGGCCCCCCTGATCGGGGTCACGGCTGCTTTCGGGTTATACCTGGCTGCCAGGGATGCCGGTCCGGAAAACTGGTGTGCGGAAATGAAGGAAGCAGGGAAGAGGCTGAAAGTATCAAGGCCTACAGCGGTCAACCTTACACATGCCGTGGACATAGGCATGGAGGAGGTGAACTGTACGGGTTCAAGGGAGGGGGCGATCGACCGGCTGTTCCACATGGCGGTCAGGCTGGCAGAGGACGAAGTGGTCCGGTGCCGAAGGATCGGGGAACACGGCATAGCCCTGATCCGGGAATGCTACCAGGAAAAAGGTTTCCCGGTCAATATCCTGACCCACTGCAATGCCGGATGGCTGGCCTGTGTGGATTACGGGACCGCAACCTCACCCGTATATATGGCGCATGATGAGGGGATCCCGGTGCATGTGTGGGTGGATGAAACACGACCCCGCAACCAGGGGGCCAGGCTGACAGCCTATGAACTTGGTGAGCATGGTGTTCCCCATACGGTGATCGTGGACAGTGCGGCAGGGCACCTGATGCAAAAAGGGCAGGTGGACCTGGTGATCGTGGGAAGCGACAGGACCACCCGGAGAGGGGATGTGGTCAATAAGATCGGAACCTACATGAAGGCCCTGGCTGCCAGGGATAATGATATCCCTTTTTACGTGGCCCTTCCCACTTCCAGTATCGACCCTGGAATGATCGAAGGAAATGAAACAGAGATAGAGTACAGAGAAGCAGTTGAGGTGGCATTCGTGGAGGGGTGGGATGAAGGGGACCGGAAAATTTCGAGGGTCAGGGTGGTCCCGGAATCATCGAAAGTGGCCAATCCGGGTTTCGACATCACACCGGCCCGGCTGGTCACCGGGCTGATCACGGAGAAGGGGATCTGCAGTGCATCGGAAGAGGGGATAAAAACATTATTCTGCCAGTGACAGGCCCATGAAGAGAGCACTCCCGGTTATCGCGATTCTGATCATTTGCATCAAAGGATTCGGACAAGATCCTGATCCATCCCCCGTCATCCGGCAGCCCTTTCTCCAGCTGACCTACCATACAGGGGTATACTGGAGCCGGACCATATACCTGAATAACCAGATATCCAGGGGATACAGGGCGATCGATGCCAGGTTCGGGTTTCAGACCACCGGAGGCAAGCTGTGGCAGCAGTACCACAGCTATCCCAGGTTTGGGTTCGGGGTCCATTATGCCGACCTGATCAAGGACCCTTCCGATACGATCCTGGGGAACCCGTTCAGCCTGTTCGGCTTCTACAAGGCACCCTGGGCCACCATCGGACCTTTTACCTTCAGCACCGACATGGGCCTCGGGCTCAGTTACACTTCCGTTATCTTCAATCTGGAAACCAATCCGTACAACGACCTGATCGCATCCCATTTGAATCTCTTTTTCGATTTTGTTTTCAATCTGGGGTTGAGGGTGGCCCCGCGGCTCGACCTCTGTGCGGGGTTCGGTGTGAGCCACTACTCCAACGGAAGAATCCACATGCCCCAGAAAGGGGTCAACCACTGGGGAGGATCATTCTCAATGAGCTATTTTTTCAACAGCCACCAGAGACGGAAACTGGATAGCCATGCCGGCAAAACCTTCACCCGTGCACCTTTGGTTTACACCGATCCGCCCCTGTTCGAACCTTACGAAGAGCTCCAGCTGATGGCCGGAGCCGGGATTACGGATTGGCAGGAGCTCGGGGAGGCCGAAGGAGTGCACTATTTTACCTCATCCTTCACGATGGACTACGCTTACCGCTTCAGCAACCGCGGTGCCGTTGCCCTGGGGACCGATCTCCTGTATGACGGATCGATCGAAAGGGCCATCAAGGGGATCGCCCCGGAGGATGTAACCACCTTCCAGAAGACCTACCTGGGCGGCCATATCGGTTACCAGTTCATCGTGGACAGGGTCACCATCCTGATCAACCTGGGGACCTATTTCATGCAGCATACCTATGACAGGGGATTCATCTTTTCCAGGTGGGGGGGAAGGGTCCGGCTGACGGACCACCTGCACGCCAACATATGTATCAAGACCCGCAACGGGGTCCGCGCTGACTGGATCGAGTGGGGCATGGCTTATACGGTGAAGACCAGGTGAGATTCACATCTATTCCAATAAGCGGAACCGGAACTTTCCCATTTCTTTTGTATCTTTTAGCTGTATAGACCTTCATATAAAATGATCTTAGAGCTACTGAACAGGGTTTGCAGATCACTTGATGACAACAGATTCCCATACATGGTCTCTGGGAGTATAGCATTAAACCTTTATGCGATTCCGAGAATGACCCGGGATATAGACATAGTTATTGAGCTCCCCCTGAAAAGGATAGATGAGTTTATCCGATTATTCCCCAACAGCTACCTGAATAAAGCAACAATAGTTGAAGAGATTCAACAAAACGGACTGTTCAATATTATTGACCATGAAACAGGATTTAAGCTTGATTTTATTTTAAGAAAAGAGACAGATTATTTCAGGCAGGCATTTCAAAGAAGGAAAAGAATAAAGGAATTTAAAACAGAACTCTGGGTGATCAGTCTGGAAGATTTGATCATTGCGAAACTTATCTGGATACAAGAATATCCGAGTGAACAGCAAATGAGGGATATTGAACATCTGCTTTTGAATTCAGAAAAAAATATGGATTACATAAGTGGATGGATTCATAAACTAAAGCTTAACACATTTGATCTGTTTTCCCATGAATGATACGACGAAAGAAATCTACCTTAAGCAATTTGAGATTATTAATAGTCAGTCATTGGAGCAAAGAATCAAAGGCTTATTTGAGTTGACTGAACTATCCCGTGAAATCATTAAAAACAGGATCAAAGAAGCGCATCCAGATTTAACTGAAACTGAGTTGAAAATTGAAACATTTAAAACCTTTTACAGGCTGGACTTTGACAGCATTACCTTGAATCAGATTGCCAGCAGCATGAGCAACTACCTTGAAAAGAATTCAGATGTTGCTCAGAAATGAAATTCCAGGTTATTGTCAGATTTTCGTAAATTGTGTAATATTGCAATCCCCTTTCAGGGCCCATAGCTCAGCAGGTTAGAGCACCTGACTCATAATCAGGGGGTCGCTGGTTCGAGCCCAGCTGGGCCCACAGATAATCAAGGAGTTACAACGTAAAAATTGTGACTCCTTTTTTTTCGCCAGTTTGGTGCCAGGATTTGAGTGAAAAGGCCGGTGGGAATCACCACTTCTCTTGATTATTACTTTTGTGAAATCCCACCAAGCCTAATTTACAGGTTCAAAGCATAAGTTATTATTTGGGCATTTTTCATGAAAATGTCGAAAGCTTCAAAAACCTAAAATACAAATAATCAAAAATTAATGTTTTTTGATTTTTACTAAATCAGACAATAATCAGTCTATTTTAATTAATGCGATAGGACCAAGGCGTTTGGTTTATTACAAAATGAAGGTGTGGGTGTATTTGATCATTATTGTTCGCCTGTTTGTTACAGGGTAAATGGGGATATCCCTGAACCGGTCTGTGTTATAGCCTTCATTATATACCAGGTACAGGTCGTTCCCTTCTTTTGGATTATACCTCAACCTGAAATTGGTAAGTACTGCATCAATGTTATTGTTGTATTGAATAAATGCTGAAACAGATAATTTAGTACTGAATACTAACTGGGTGTTGAGTCTGAATATATTTGAATTCATTTGTTGATCCCTGGAGGGAAAAACAATTCGATCAAACAAATAAGTAGCGCTTAATTGAACCTTGTTTTTAATAATCCAATTTGTGGTGATGTGAGGAGACACTTTCCATCCATCATAGAATGTTCCGGCTTCAAATCCTGGATTTATTTTAATTGTCCTTCCCCTGGGCGTCGCGACGTCTCCCATTATATTAAAAAAGGTATAATCACCTGCAAGGACCGTCACGTTATCGTCCAAACTAAAATCTTCCAGTGGATGATCAAAAATCATTTTCCCGGTAGCATATCCTACTACTCCTGAAGCTGATTCCATGCTCCAATTAAGAGAAAGTCCTGCGGTTTCAGTAGTGTTATTAACATTTTCGCTGTACTGGTCGGCTGACAGAGAAATACTCTGGGAATTTAACCATGACTTCTCGTAGATCCATCCATAAGACAAAGTCCCTCTATACAGTGAGTAATTTGTCCGTTGTTCGTATCCAATTCCAGGATTATACTCGGATCCCGCCCTGGAATAATTCAGGTTATAGGCGATTCCTTTCATTGTACGTCGTGCCCAATTGACATATATCCTGCTTGGGTCTAGCGAAATCGGATTATTGTTGCTATTGTTATCAAATGTTTGAGCCCACATGACTTTGAGGTAATCATCACCAAATAAGCGGAATATTCCATCAAGACCATAAGCTGTGTTATAATTCCCATTGAAATCCATCCTGTTTGTCGCCATTCCACCAACATAAGTATTAGGATTAATAACCTGTTTACGCAATCTTAAGACGGTGTAATTTTCAGACAATAGATCTTCCGCAAGCGCTGATTGCATCGAGAGAAATCCTACATCCCAGTCACCCATTCTACCAACCAATCTGCCTCCCCCATAAATTCCAACCGGATCACCATTGTTGAGCCCGATGTTACGGGTATAGAATAGCCTGTTTGATCCGTCAAACTGGAAATCAAAATTACTTCTCCTCTCCTGGAAAAACAACCTCTTCTCTGGAAAAAACAAAGAAAATCGGGTAAGGTTTATTATTTGATTATCAGCCTCAACCTGCGCAAAATCCGGATTAATTGTTGCGTCGAGAGTGAGATTGTCAGTTAGCCTGTATTTTACATCCATACCGGCATTCCAGTCATTATAATTTTCATGATTATACTTTGTCTCATCATTGCTAAGAATATTTACCTGCTGAAGGCCTCCAAGTATATAGGGAGCAATATAAACTGGTTTTTTACTTTTGATATTTTTGATCACTAGTTCCATCGTTTGTGATGCCTTTATATATCCCGCGGGTCCGTATTTTTCCTCAACATTTGGCATACAGATTTGCTCATTCTTACTTGGTATCCATCTGCTCACGTTCAGCCCCATCACAACATCCCCATCCACATCCTGGAACCTTAAACTGGAAAAGGGAATACGCATCTCAACCTGCCATCCCAAATGGTCAATCTTAGTTTTCACATCCCAAAAAGTATTCCAACTTGTATTCATGTCATAGTTGAAATCGTTAAAATCATTTGAAAATGCAACATCTGTTCTCCCTCCGGAAGGAGAGGTGCCAAATAAAACTGTATTTTCCTTGTCGTTGAAAGTATCCAGAACTAACATAATCCAGTCACATTCATATTCCCAATAATCCCTTTTCAGCTGGATCTTCATCTTTTCTGGGTGACTGTCAAAACACCTTGCTCCCATATACAAATAGTTGTCATCATAGGCAATTCTGATCTCTGTCTTCTCCGAAGGTACTTCGCCATACGACGGGGATACTTTAATTAATGGCAATGGTTCAATAGGATCCCATGCAGGTTCATCACATGAGCCATCGTATTCCAATTCAGCATCGAGTCTTGATAGGACATATCTTTCCTGCCCGAATAAATATCCATGAATATCAAATGCAAGGACAACAATCAAAAGAATACATTGTAACCTTTTCATATGCTGAGGTGTACATTCTTGTTATTTACTGAATGGCATAAAGATAAAATTACAACATAATATATTTAAAGTCAATTATTTGGGTTCTGCTACATCTGTTCATCCATTAACTAAAATACTCCATTATATCCCTTCCGATGCAGCTAAAGCAGAAAATGATATGAACATACCTTGCTCTTGATTATTATGCCGATTTTGATTGACCATTAGATTGTTAGGATCAATCACCTTTCTTTACTTTTCCAAAGACAATATTGGAGAGATGCTGGGTCATTCTAATTCTGTGGTTACAGAACATTATCTGGCGAGCCTGGACATTGAGAAAACTCAGGAAATTAATAAACATCTTATTTGGTCAAATATGTATAAGTTTATTGGATGAACAGAAACCTACATCGTTCTTCTCAAGAAGTTTAATGGTTCAGTGCAAAACCATAATAGTGGTTCTGATAAGTCAGGATTTGAAATTACCCACTTGTTGCCAGTTTTTTCGCCAGTATTCCTGCAAATCCATGTAAACCAGTGTAATATTTTACATTTAATTTGTAGTTAATTTAAATGGTTCAATCACATATATCTCTGTAAATGTTGAAGATAACTCAAAAAGCTCACCATTTTTAAAGAATATAATATATCGAAAAAAGGATACTCATAATCAGGGGGTCGATGGTTCGAGCCCATCTGGGCCCACTTAATAATCAAGGAGTTACAACGTTAAAATTGTGACTCCTTTTTTTTTCGCCAGT
>CAYXUD010000122.1:0-31727 GCA_964467775.1 uncultured Bacteroides sp.
AGTCGAATAGAAATACAATAATGTAGTCAGATAATCGATTTTGTTCATAATCATTCGCGCTTTCTTAATTATAAAACTTGATTAAGGTGTAAGCTTCACTATTTATTAACCTTTTGCACCTCCTCCTCCAGCCAACCACAGATAAAAAGCAAGGTACGGATTTTTAATACCTTCTCTTTGTAGTCCATGCCTGTTAATGTGGTGAACTCGGAAATATCAGCTAATAAAAAAACCCCCAGCCAAATTGACCGGTGGCAGAAAAACCCCCGGCGTGAACCGGGGGTTTCCTGTGTGACCTTATTATAGCTTGATAATCTTCCTTGTGGTTACAAAGTCTTTTGACCTGATGGTGATGAAATAGACTCCTTTCTGGAAGGAAGAGAGATCGACCAGGTGAGTGCCTGCGCTAACAACAGTCTCCTCATAAACCCTATTTCCGCAGGCATTGGTGATCGCCAGCCTTATTTCCCGGTTCCCGGTTCCCCCGAACTCCAGGGTAAAGGTTCCCTGGTTCGGATTAGGGTACAACATTAAGTCAGTTGAAGCGTGCAGAGGATAGCCTGAAAGTTCCACATAGAGGCATTCCGAAGTATCCGTGCATCCATCCATGCTGATCTCAACCGCATAATTCCCTGATGATAAAGGGGTATAGGACTGGCCTGTTTCACCCGTTATCTCTGCACAATTATTTCCGCAATCGAGCCAGCGGTAGGAGGCCCCGGATTGGCCTGCGGTGAGTACCCCTCCGTCCTGGGTAACGGAAACATCCACTGCAACGACCGTCAGATTTGTGGTTATAATGCTGTCGCAATCATCCAGTGCAGTCAGTTCACTGACATATACCATACTTTCAGTCCCCATTGTCCCATCCGGAAAGGTATATGATTCTCCGCTGCAGATGGTTATATCCTCGGTGAGGAAATGATTTTCACATCCGGCGGGCCTTATCCTGAAATGCTCATAGATCTGCATGATCTCCTCTTCCGGCAGAGCCCTGCTGTAAACCTCCACCTGGTCAATGCTGCCTTTAAGGTAGGTTGAACCTGTTTTCCCAAGGGTTGCGATCTGGCCGGCCTGGACTGTTCCGGAAATCGGATGGGAGTCCTTCAGAACTCCATTGAGATAGATCATGGCCTGGGCACCATCATACACCCCCGCCACATGAATCCATTCACCCGCTGTGATATCTGCGTCGGGTATCCCGGGCCTTTCTGCTCCCCCGGAAGTTACCACCTTGAACCTCAACTCGTTATTTCCTCGATCCCCGTACAGCACATAATTGTCCGTTTCAGAATCGAACAGGGGAGCATATGCCACTGAAAGTTCGGAGGGTTTGTAGGCGAGTTTGGTCCAGAGCGAAAGGGTAACAGCACTCTGGTTGATATCGAAGGATTCCGAAGCACTGAATTGTACAAAGTCGTCCGTCCCGTCAAATGCAATGCCGTTTCCCAGGACCCCTTCCGTCAAGTAGGCTCCGTTTTTCACAATTCCGTTATTATGATTTTCAGTTGCGTCAACCACCAGATAATTGGGATCGGCAAAGGGCAGTGAATCCAGTTGATAAAAGGCCACTGCAGATCCGGGAATGGCATCATGCATGAAATACCTCTCTTCCGTATCCATTGGATTGGGAATATCTGCCCTGTCCTTCACATTCTCCACGGTCAGCCTGTAGGATTGTTCCAGCAGGGGCGTAGTGGTCAGGATTACAGATTCCATGTCGAGGGCCAGTCTGGCCGATTCAACCGCTGCCCCGTTATCAAGTGTGTAATTCTCAGTCGCTTCGGCCGTCGGCTGATCGACCCTCTCGGAGAATCCTACCACCACGGTATGGCTGTCCCCCCTTGATCTGACGAACTTTATGGCAGGTGGGGTAATGTCATTCAGGGTGGTTACGGCGATCTCGTTCGAGAAGTTTTTACTGGTCATGCCAGCCACGTTTCTTGCCTTGATCCTGTAATAAAATTGAGCAGCCTCCGTATAGGTCTCGTCTGTATATTCGGTAACATTCCCTACTGAGATCAGAAGGGTTGTTGCTTCCGGTACCTCATCCCGGAATATATCGTACCCGGCAATGCCGCTCTCATTATCCACGGCCTGCTCCCAGTTCAATGTCACCTTCGTCTCAGAAGGAACGGCCGAGATCAACACCACATCGGAAGGTTCGGTCTCGTCCAAAAGGGAAAGCAGAAGTGCCGGGAAATCGGTGGTGATCGCATCCACACCGAGATCGATGGCCGGATTCATGGTAGAAGCAGAATTCAGGGTCCATGCATTGAAATAAAGCCCATGCAGATGTGCATAATCAATCACAGCCTGAGTGAGGGTTCCTCCGCTTCCCACCCATTCTCCGTCAATGGCCGCAACCTGGTCAATATGGGCTTCCGCGATGGTCCCGAAGAGCTGAACGACTATGGTGGGTTCAAGTGCCTTCACTTCTGTGATCTGAGACAGGCTGAAACTGGAAATAATCACCCTGCTTTCCATTCCACTCAGTTTAACCATCTCCACTACTTTCGAGGGTACTGATGCATGGGCGGATTTTATCTCAATCACAACGCCAATGTCATTGTCACTGTCCCTGGCGACCATGAGCGATTCCCATAAGGTTGGGATCTTTTCCCCGGAAAACTCGGGGCCGAACCAGCTCCCTGCATCCAGTGCCCTGAGCTGTTCATATGTCATTGCTGAGACGCTCCCGGTTCCGTCCGTGGTCCTGTCGACTGTTTCATCATGGATAATCATCAAAGAGTCATCGCTGGAGATCATGACATCCAGTTCAAAGTAATCTGCATTCACGGCCACAGCATTGTGAAATGCAGCAAGCGTATTTTCAGGGGCCATTCCTGCACCTCCGCGGTGGGCAATGACCAGAGGTTCCTGTCCGTATGCGAGCACGGGGATCAGAATAAGGAAGAATAATGCTTTTTTCATGTACAGGGTTATTGGTTTGATATTCTCTGCAAATATACTTATTCATTTTGGCCGGGAGTTGATCAGTCCTTACTGTGTCACAGTTACATCTGCTGGAGTAATACTAACCAGGGATTCATGATGCCTGGTGCATCCCACGGGAGCAGCTTACACGGAAAGCAGGATATCCTCGTTGGCTGGGTCTGTCAGAATGCGTTCCAGGGCCACCAGGCGGGCATTTGTGTGATAGGTGGGGTCATCCACATCCCAGTCGGCGATCAGCAGCGTATCGCTGGTTTTGCTCCGTAGCAGCAATGTCTGTCCATCGATCTCTATTTTGGCTGTCAATATGTAGGTTCCCTTGTCCGACAGGGACTTGTCAACCCAGTGCAGATGCACGTTTTTTGACAGGAGGGTTTCAGGAATGGCCTCCTTCAACTCCTGGTGTGTGATTCCTGATTGATGTGATGAAATGCGGGCCACAGTTATAATGACAGTTATGATTCAAGGTTACAGATCATTTTTCTAAGATAAGAAGAATCAATTGGAAAAATCATACACCTCGGGTTCTTGTTTGACGGTTTTCAGGTTCCATATGGTGAGTAAGGGAAAGTCAGGGTATGAAAAACCCCCGGTGAAAGCCGGGGGCCTGAATTTATGGTCAATACCCTTCCTTTTATTCCGCCTGCTGGGAATCAGCGTATTCCCATATCTCAGCAATCTTTCCGTCCTCGAAACGTTTGAAATGCATCGCCTCGAATTTAACGGTATCTCCATTCTGCAGCATTTCCCTGAAAAACCTGGTGGCTACCCAATCTCCTTCAGCAACCTGCTGAAAGATAGAGTCTCTCTTATAATTTCCATTGCTTAGATACCTGCGGTGACTCTCACGGTCCCAGGTGTGCCTGCCCTTTTCGTTCTGACCGAAAAAGTCTTCCGCCAGGATTAGATCCACGTTTTCCGGTACCAGTTCATGGTATAATGCAGCTGTTTTCTTATTCTCCTGGATATCTGCATCCGGAACCAACATCTGGACTGTTACATTGAACTTCCATGAACCACCTTCATGAACAAAGTGAACAATCCTTTTCTGGGTTATATCAAGGACCTCCCCCCGGTATTCCCCGGTCCAGTGGATATCATGATAGAGAAGCGCTGTTTTTCCTGTGATCTGTATATCATAGTGAGAGAAAGAGGCGGCAACATCCTTCATATCATCCCACTTTTCGGCATTATTGAAATCCTCTTCGTAGTTTGCACGGATCTCCTGCCATCCATTCAATTCAGTGATTGCGCTAGCCGAGGTAAAAATACGTTTCGAGGCAGGTTCCTGTTTCCAGATGGTTTCAAGCCTGCCAAGGTCACGGGCAAAATAGGCATCCCGTTCCTCTTCATTAACGGCTATCAGGACTTCCTTCTCTTTTTCAACATTCATTGCCTGCTGACATGAATTGCCTGCACCCAATGCTGCGATCATCAAGGGCCATAAAAAGTTCTTCATGACATAAATTTTTTAGGGTTAGACTTATACAAGGTATCACAATACATGGTGTAAGTCAATTTTTATTTGATTTTTAGTGGCTTAAGGACTAAGTTGCTGAATTGGTGAAAGTATTATATTTTGCATATGCCTATTTACCTTGATGGATACTTCTCACGTTGAAGCTCTTTTCATCCGGCCTTGCTGGCCTGATAAACCGGTTCACCAGATCAGATCTTAACTTAAGAAAAATGAATCATGAAAAACAGTATGTGGTTTAAGGTATTTATATTATCAGCACTTCTTTTCCCCGGCGTTCTCTCCCTGTCCGCACAGGACTGGCCTCAGTGGCGTGGTGTGAACAGGGACGGGAAGGTGAGCGGTTTCCTGGCTCCGGCAAGCTGGACCCCGGAATTCAGCCTTCAGTGGAGGGATTCTGTGGGCACCGGTGATGCCACTCCCGTGCTTGTGGGCAACAGACTCTACCTGTTTGCCCGGCAGGGGGAACAGGAGGTCATTCTTTGCCTTGATCCGGACAGCGGGGAAGAGCAGTGGCGGAATGCGTATGAAGCACCGGCCGTTACAGGTCCCGGTGCAAGGCACCCCGGTCCGCGGAGTACCCCGGCCGTATCAGGCGGAAGGATGGTGACCCTGGGTGCCAGCGGGATCCTCTCCTGCCTGGATGCCACCAGCGGGAAGCTGCTGTGGCGCAAAGACCCCTTTCCCAATGTGGTACCCATGTTCTTTACCTCCATGTCGCCCATGATCGTGGATGGATTGTGCATTGCCTACCTGGGGGGCCAGGGAAACGGGGCCATCATCGCCTATGACCTGAACAACGGTGATGAGAAATGGCGCTGGGCTGAAGAGGGGCCCGATTATGGTTCGCCGGTACTGTTTGAGATTACGGGTGAAAAGCAGGTGGTCACGCTGACTGAAAAGAGTGTGGCCGGTGTGGGCCTTTCGGATGGGAAACTGCGCTGGAAATTCCCGTTCCTGCCGGAGAGAAGGGCGTACAATGCAGCCACCCCGATCATCAAAGGAACCAGTGTGATTATCACTGGAGCCGGCAGGGGAACGAAAGCTCTGAAGGTTGAAAAGCAGGGGGAGGATTTTGTGGTCAGTGAGCAATGGTCAAACCCGGAGCAGGCAGTTCAGTTCAGCACCCCCGTGCTTAAGCAGGAGCTGCTGTTCGGATATTCTGATAGGGGCAGCCTATTCTGCCTTGATGCAGCGACCGGGCAAACTGCCTGGGCCGATACGGTCAAGCATGACCGGAGCGGATTTGCTGCCATGCTTGATGCAGGCTCCGTGATCATGGCCCTGCCCAGCAGCTCCGAGCTGATCTTCATCCAGCCGGTGAAAGTGGAGTACACGGAACTCTCCAGGTTCAGGATCGCCGATTCGCCCGTATATGCGCACCCGGTGGTCGCGGGGAACAGGTTCTTTATCAGGGACGAAAGAACCATCTCGCTCTGGATCATGAATTAGAACACCGGGCAGACCAGCGGATCCTCTTTGCGCAGTCCGTGGGTTACCCTGGCTGAATTTCGCAGAGCAGAGAAAGAGGAATATTATCACACAGGGTGATCCGGGCCAACATAAGACCCTCAACATGTGATGTGAAATAATCCGATCCACTTTCCCCTGGCATGATTCCATTCTTCTATTGCCTCCGGGGTTGGTTTCAGGATGATGTGGCAGTTTTCGCCTTTGAGGAATTTGGCCGCTTCATCAGAGAGAACAGCTACGCCGTGCTGACCGGTCCCGATAATGATCCCTTTCGGCTTACCCTGGTATACATATTCAATCTCATCCAGCGATATCTTATGTGAAGTGCCGTAGATTGCCTTGGAGAGTTTCTTCTTTCGTTTTTTCACTTTCCCCTTGAGGGTGATGAAAAGATCATGATCATAACTGATCCCATCCACAGTAATGGACCCGAAGGATGTCTTATTGATAACCGGATTCATCAGAAACATTTAAGAAGTTTGCTGCGGGATAAGCACAAATTACGACTATTTTCCATGATCATATTTCTCTGCAAAGAATTTATACTTTTATAAGGTTTAATCCCAACCGGAATGAAGAAGAATTTCCTTGTATCAACCCCCATCTTCCTGTCTTTCCTGGTGATGGGGTTCGGGGATGTCTCGGGCCCGCTTACAAGCCAGCTCCAGAACGATTTCACCCTGAATAACTTTGAGGCCGGACTGGTCACCTTCATGGCGTTCATCATGTTCGGCCTGCTCTCCATCCCCATGGGGCTGTACCAGGACAGGAAGGGACGTAAGCATGTGCTGATGCTGGGCCTGCTGGCGGCCCTTCTGGGCATGATCCTGCCCATCCTGGGTGGTTACAGGTCATTCCCGCTGATCCTGGGAGGATTGCTGTTCATGGGGACAGGGGCAACGCTGCTGCAGGTAGCCGGGAATCCCATCATGCGTGATGTATCGCCCGAAGGAAAGTACTCCCGGAACCTCTCCTACGGGCAGTTCGTGAAAGCCATCGGCTCACTCTCAGGATCGCTGGTACCCATTCTGGCAGCCAGGTACTGGGGCCTTGACTGGAAGATACTGTTCCCCATTTATGGTGCGGTCATCCTGGTGGTGGTGATCTACCTGTTCTTTACAAAGATCGAGGAGCAGTCGCTGGACAAAGAGAAACCTGCCACCGTGAAATCATGTTTCGGCCTGCTGGGCAATCCGTTCGTTCTGCTCATGGTGATTGGAATATTCCTCTATGTGGGCGCCGAGGTGAGCATGAGCGCAAAACTGCCCAATTACCTTGCTGATAAGTTCGATTTTGACATCAAGGAGAAAGGATTGATCGGCACAATGTTCTTCTTCATTTCACTCACTGCAGGACGGTTCCTCGGGGGCGTGGTCCTCAACTGGCTCTCCCCGAAGAAATTCCTGATCGCTACTGCCCTGGTTTCCCTGGCTGGAATGGCGGGGCTCTACTTTTCTCCCGGCCACATTACAGGCATCTCTGTCATTTTTGTTATTGGCCTTGGGTTCGCCAATATCTTCCCGCTGATCTTTTCCATCACGGTCGACACCATGCCTGAACGCAGCAACGAGATATCCGGGCTGATGGTCACCGCCATCCTTGGAGCTGCCATTGTGCCCATACTGTTCGGCGGGGTGGCGGACCTCTTCGGGCTGATGGCGGGATTCCTGGTTCCCGGACTCTGTATCGCCTATATCCTCATAATTGCACTGAGACCGGCTAAAGCGTAGCCCACCCGGAGCAATCCGGGTGGTCCCGGCGGATCCATTCAGCCATGGGCCGGTCAGCAGGCAATCCCGGCACCTAATTCTCTGTCTCGAAGACCAGTTCGCCCATTTCATGTTCATCAAACTGGTTATCCTCCAGAGTGGGCTTCAATCCGGCCTTATAAACATATATCGCTGCTTTCTGTGACCCCGAGGAATTTTTGAAGACGTTCCCTTTCAGCACCAGCTCTCTGGCAGGTGCATTGATCGAAAAGCCGTAACCACCTCCCGCTGTCCCGTTATCCTCGATGGTATTCCTGATAAATGTGTTCCGGTGAGGGGCATTGCTTTCCCGCTCCTCGCGCAAATGGACCCCATCGCCCTGGTTACTGAAAATGTGATTGTTCACAAAGACCACGTCGGTGTCCTTATGCCCCGTGCATATGCCGTACCTGCCGTTATGGTGGAACCTGTTCCCCGTTACCCTGCTCTCATAGACCCGCCAGCAGATAAACAGGCCATCTAGGTTGTTGTGGTGGACATCGTTATTCTCGATCACCGAGAAGGGGGAACCCGTTCCGGGGTGCAAACCTGTGTTACCGCTGCCGGAGATCTCGCAGTTCTTCACCGCCACATTCTCCGTGATCTGCCAGCTGATGCCTTCCCCGTTGAAGTCCCTTACCTCCACATTGTCAATGGTAATCCTCTTTGATCTGAGGATCAACACGCCGGCGTTGTTACAACCATCCGCAAAGAAATTTTCACCCCGGTTGCCGTCAATCACCAGGTTTGAAACTGAAGCATCCTCGGCATTTAAAACATCGATCACAGACGAAGCATTGGAAATGAGGCCGTTCAGACCGGACCGGTAATCGCGGATCAATCCTTTATCGATATAGATCACGTTATTTTCAATGGCTGTAATATAGGCCGTGGAGACATTCCAGCATACGTTATTCCGGTCGTCGGTCACCTGTACCTTCATGCCGATTTCAAAGCCACCAGGGTTCTCGACAGTCAGTTTCAGTTCCCCGTAATCGGCATCCACCATATACCTTGTCTGCACCCCCCTGCCTCTTTTCAAAATGGTTTCCTTGCCGGAGCCCCTGAGATCAACGTTCGATCTCAGCCGGACCGGTGCGGATATTGCATAGATGCCGGGATTCAGGATGACGGTTCCCCCGGTTTTTGCGATGGCATCGATGGCAAACTGTATGGAGCGATTGTCAAATCCTGACAGATCCGCACTTTCGCCCCCGACAGTCAAACTACGTTCCGTAATTCTTGGGGATACCAGCGCATCGGCCTTCTTTATTTCCTGGGAGTGAAGACTAATAGAAAGCAGCAGGCAAATGAAGAACAGGAGATTTTTCATCTATACATATTCAGGTATTGAATTTCAAGATACCAAGATGGTGCCAATTCTCAAAATTAACTACTGCACGATCCAGTCGGTATAAACCTCCTCCCAGGAACCGAGCCGCCTGAACTCGTCAATGACCGGCATCAGCTTCTCTATGACGGCATTCCATGCCTCGGTGGATTGGTCTGGTTTGGGCCAGTACCTGCTCCTTGCCTCCTGGGATTCAAAAACCCACATATAGGCATAAAGATTCGGATTCTCACCTCTGTCCCATTTCAATAGAATGCCGTCTATGCCCTCCGTGTTTTCTTCCACTGCCGGGATCCATTTATTCGCGAAGAAATCGAGGAACTGGTTCATGGTGACATCGGGATCAAGGGTGACGGTCATCAAGTGAAGGCTGACGATACTGCCTTCCGGCAGTATCTGACCCTGGGTCATAACTGCAAACAGCATAAGGATCGGGATCATCATCATTTTTTTCATGTCGAATATTTTTTAAGGTTGGACTGACCATTACAAGTTACGGTGAACGGGGAGATAAGTCAAGTATTTTACTGATATTTAATAGCTTGCAGACAAATCTTACCGGTTGGTAAACTCTGCGGGAATCCATCGGGTCACCGATGTACTTTTCAATTCCCGGCCATTGATAAATTGAGGTTTTTCTGTATTTTAGTGCTTAAACCTTTGAAAATGGTGGGTCATGAATTTCATCCCCGGCAGGCTTTCCGCGCAATGAAGCTGATCTTCTACGCCCTGAATACCGGATTGCTGATTTTCTTTTTTGTGGGGGTTTTTCTGAATGATATGGCCATCCCGCCGTTCAGGGAGGAGGTGGATATCCTTACCATTATCAACGTGCTCATGCTGGGGTCCATACCTGCCGGATATACAATCTCGACCAGAAAAATGGCGGGGATCGACCGGGGGGAACCATTCGCCAGGAAATTTGAACAGTACCAGTCTGCCATGATCATCCGGTGGGCCATGATCGAAGGTGTGGCCCTGCTCTCCATCGTGGGCCTGATCCTGTTGCAGGATGCAAAGCAGCTGATCATCTTTATCTTTTGCGTGCTGATATTGTCAATGAACACTGTCACAAGGGAGAAGGTGATCAGGATGGCCAAACTCACCCCTGAGGAGGCCAAGACCCTGGACGATTAGGTATGCTGCAGCCTTGAGATCACCTTACTCCGGTAGGTGCGGCTCACCGGAAGCCCGATTTCACCCAGGTTCACCTCTTCCCGGGAAAACGAGGTGATTTTCGCAGTGTTCACAATAAAGGAGCGGTGGATCCTGAGGAAATTCTCCGGCAGTTCATTTTCGATGTGGCTGATCTTCATTTTTGATACCACCTCTCCCCCATCCTCCCGATGGATCCTGATGTAGTCCGCCAGGCTCTCAATATAGAGCAACTGGTCATACTCGATCCTGGAAGTCCTCCTGCCGGCACGAACGGTCATGTATCCCTTCTCAAGTTTTGATTGCTGCTCCTCCAGGCGGCTGATGGCGCCCTGGTCAATGAAGTAGTGCTTGATCAGCAGTATAAAGGACTTGAACAGGACGATAAAATAGAGGATCACCGCCAGGGTGAAAACATCGGTAACCAGCGCACCCGTCCTGTTGATCCCGAAATGGATGATGACCAGCATGGATATTACACTGGCCAGCAGCTCCAGGCAGAGGGAGACCACCAGCATGTAAACGGTGTAGAGGCCGAAATGAAAGAACCTGCGCGTAAACAGGTAGCGTGGCACCAGGTAGTAGTTAAAGAAGTAGGATGTTCCAATCACCACCGGGAGCAGTAGGGATACATAGTAGAATGCCTCCGCATATCCTTCAAACCAGTTCCCGAAGATCAGGGTCAGGGTGCCGTGAACCACGATCCAGAAAATGATGTGCTGGTAGGTTTTCATGCCGAATCGGGTCCAAATATCGCAAAAATTGCGCTCCTACGATGGTTTCGTCGACAGAAAGCAGGTTTCGGACCGGATTCGACCTTGCGCTGTATCCCCCATCGTCCATAGCTTTGTAACGAGTTCAATCGTTCAATTAAATCATACTATTATGGCAAAGTTATTTTATATGGGCGGCCCACTCTTCATGGGCATCCTGACATTGTTACTGTTGGTACTGCTGGTACTGACAGTGATTTTCATTCTTTCCATAGCGTCGGGAAAGACTGCCGGGAAGGCCAGCTTCAGGCACCGGCTCACCTATCTCAAATCGCTGGGACTGTTCACCATGATCACGGGGATCCTCGGTCAGCTGATCGGTCTGATGATGGCGTTCAACGCTATCGAGCAGGCGGCGGACATCTCACCGGCAATCATAGCAGGCGGCCTGAAAGTCTCCATGATCACCACGCTCTACGGCATCATGATCTACCTTTTTTCCATTCTGGTCTGGTTCCTGCTGGACCTCTGGCATCATAAAAAGCTGGCGCCATGAGAGGATTTTGCTAGATTTATGATTTCTAACAGGGGAAACCGGCAATCCAATGAATCCAATCAGCTGGGCTGATGAATCCTATTCTTAAGTCTCATGAAGAGATCCTGGCTGATATTCCTGATGCTCCTCCTGGCTCCCCGGGTTGCGGGACAGGATCCGCCCCGGATCGCCGCCGACACAGCCGAAAGATCCCTGCATATTGTACTCCTGGATGATGCACAGGCCAGCAGGTCAGGGATCTGCGGGCAACGGCTCCGGGAGCCCCTCCGGGTCATGGTGGCAGATCAAAACGGGCATCCTGTGCCAGGGGTGGATGTGGTCTTCTCCATCGTTTCAGCTCCCGCCGGCTCTGAAGGCGGATTGTTAAGCGACAGGCTTGCAGCCACCGGTTTCTCGGGCATGGCGCAGACTGCACTCACACTGGGCTCAAAACCAGGCACGTACCATGTGTCATGCCGCATCAGGGAGGGCTTCCCGGACAATGAGGTGGTTTTTAAGGCCAGCGCCAACAGTAAAAACTGGGTGTATATGCTGCTGATCGGCCTGTTCGGCGGACTGGGGCTGTTCCTGTTCGGGATGCATACCATGAGTGAAGGGATGCAGCGTTCAGCCGGCGAAAGAATGCGCTCCATCCTGGGCATTGTCACGCGCAACCGGATCGTGGGAGTGGGGATCGGCACACTGGTAACCACCATTATCCAGAGCAGCAGTGCCACATCGGTGATGCTGGTGAGTTTTGTGAATGCCCGTCTGCTCCGGTTCAGGGAGACCATACCGGTTCTGCTCGGCGCTGCCATCGGGACCACCATCACCGCGCAGATCATCGCCTTCAAGATCACTGAATACAGCCTGCTGCTGGTGGCCGCTGGTTTTTTCCTCCAGGCTTTTGCAAAAAGAGAGCAGCTGAAATCTGCGGGGACCTCCCTGTTCGGGTTTGGTGTTCTCTTCTTCGGAATGCAGATCATGTCGGGCGCCATGGCCCCCCTGCGGGAATGGACACCTTTTATCGAATTGCTTCTAAGGCTCGAAAACCCGATCCTGGGGATCCTGGCAGGCGCACTATTCACCGCCCTGATCCAGTCAAGCAGTGCATTTGTGGGAATCATGATCGTCCTTGCCTCGCAGGGCCTGCTTTCGCTGGATGCTTCCATCCCGTTGCTCCTGGGGTCCAACCTGGGAACTACGGTCACAGCGCTGCTTTCAAGCCTGAAGGCTGACAGGGAGGCAAAGAAGGTGGCCCTGGCGTTTCTGATCATCAAATTCATCAGTGTCCTGATTTTTGCAGGCTGGACCATACGGCTGGGCGAACTGATGAAAGGGATCGCCCCGGAAGCATCCCTGCAGAGGCTCATCGCCAATTCACACACCTTTATAAACCTGGTGCTGATGCTCGTTATCCTTCCTGTATCGCCCATGGTCGCTGCCTTCGTGGACCGGCTGATGGGCAAGGCAAAGGAGCGGGAACCGGTCGCATTTGCCACCTTCTACCTGGACCAGGGCATGATCTCCACCCCCTCACTGGCCCTGAACCTGGCCAAACAGGAGATCATCAGGATGGGCATGATCGTACGGACGATGTTCTCCATGATCCTTGAGCCTTTCCTGCTGAAGGATACCGGGCAGCTGAACAGGATCTACACCCTTGAACAGGAAGTCAATTTCCTCCGGGATTCCATCAAGGAATACCTGGTCAAGGTCAGCGGTGAAATGGCCAGCAGTGACCGTTTCAACGAGTCCTTCCAGATGCTCTATTCCATGAATGAGTTCGAGAAGATCGCTGACACCGTCTCGGGAAGCCTGGCCAACCGTGCTGAGAAATGGAGCCTCACGGCCTATGATTTTTCCGAGGCGGGAAAGACCGAATTGAAGATTTTTCACGCCAAGGTCGAGAAGCAGCTGAAGCGGGCAATGGCGGTCTTTGATGAGACCAACCTGGAGAAGGCGGCCCGGATGAAGGCAAAGCACAAAGAGTACAGGACCATGTCGCAGGAGCTGGAGAAGCAGCATTATGCCCGCATCCTGGAAGGCATGAAGGAATCGATCGAGAGCAGTGCCACACATCTGGAGGTACTTGCCCTGCTGAGCACCATCGACAGTCATGCCACAAACATTGCCCGCATTGCACTGGAATGGAATCAGAAGGCCAACTGAACTATGAACGGCAATCTGATCAGATATTCAAAAAGCGAGACTGTAAGGATCATGAACTCCCACAGTTCAAACGGGATCCCTTTTGTGTTCCTGATCAGCTTCAGCGGGGAGGGGAACTGCTTGTTGACTATGGACAAAGCCGCATCAGCGGGGTTCTGCCTGGAGATGCCCGGACTGGTCAACCATGCCCTCCGGGCTGCCCCGGTCAAAGAGATCTCTTTCAGCAGATTCCCCATCGATAGGGATCGCTACAGGCATGCTTTTTCATTGGTGACCGATCAGATCCTCTATGGAAATTCATTCCTGCTGAACCTGACCTTCCCCACCCGTATCGAGACAAACCTCTCGCTGGAGGAGATCTTTACGGGAAGCCGGACCCCTTTCAAACTTTTCATCAGGGATGAGCTGGTTATTTTCAGTCCGGAACGGTTCATCCGGATCAGGGGGAACACCATTGCCTCCCATCCCATGAAGGGGACCATCGACGCCCGGATCCCCGGTGCATATGCGAAACTCACCTCCGATATCAAGGAGGATGCGGAGCACAATACCATCGTGGACCTGATCCGGAATGATCTCAGCACCGTGGCTAAAAATGTGCGTGTGAAAAGGTTCAAGTACATTGAGAGGATCAGGACCCACCAGGGAGAACTGCTTCAGATGAGTTCAGAGATCACCGGCACGCTCCCGGAAGGCTTTGAAAGCAAACTGGGGGATTTGATCTTCCGTCTCCTGCCTGCCGGCTCTGTTTCCGGTGCACCCAAAAGGAAAACGGTGGAGATCATCCGGCAGGCTGAACAGTATGACCGGGGCTATTTTACAGGCATATTCGGCTACTGGGACGGAAAATGCCTCGATGCAGCGGTGGCCATCAGGTACATCGAGCAGGATGGAGGGGACCTGGTCTTCAAGAGCGGCGGGGGGATCACCTTCCGGAGCAACTGTGAACAGGAGTATGAAGAGATGCTGAACAAGGTTTATGTACCCGTTTATTGAAACCATAAAGCTGCTGGACGGGGAACTGAGGAACCTCTCCTGTCATCAATTGAGGTTTAACCGGACCCGGTCAGAGGTACTCGGTCTCAGGAACCATCCCCAACTGTCCCGGGAGATCCCGGTTCCGGATGGACTGCACCGGGGTGTTTACAGGTGCCGGGTCCTGTACGGAAAGGATATAGAACGTATAGAGTACGAACCTTATCGGAAACCTGTGGTAAACTCCCTGAAACTTATCACCTCCGATACCATCTCCTATGGCTACAAATCGAGCGACAGGACTTCCCTCACTGCACTGTATGAGCAAAGGGGCAGATGTGATGACATCCTGATAGTCAAACAGGGCTGTCTCACAGACAGCTTTTACGCCAATGTGGCGCTCTGGGACGGGATCTCCTGGGTAACCCCGGATACCCCGCTGCTGCCCGGCACCATGCGGGCCTCCCTGCTGGCTGAGGGAACCCTGAAAGAGGCCCGCATCACCCGGGGTGACCTGGAGAGCTTTCAGAAGATCAGGCTGATCAATGCCATGAACGACATGGATCGTGGTCCGGAGATCCCGGTCGGTCACGTATGCGTCTGATCAGCAATATCAATATCCTGGATCAGGGAGAAGAGGAATAGCATCTCCCTGGCGATCTGGCGGCTTCTTTCGGCATACCCTTTCATCTCATTCGCTTTTCCGTCAAAGGACTTTGGATCATCGTAGTGAAGGGCGTGCCGGGAAGCAGCACCATTAACGATAGGGCATGCCTCATCCGCATCAGAACAGGTCATTACCGCTATGAAATCCCTGGCCGGATTGGGCGGATCGGTATATTTTTTTGAAAAAACACGGTTATCCTCAGGATGGCCCGGGAAAGTGACCCTGTAAACAGGATTTGCCCCCGGGATCTGCGTCCCGATCCTGAAACCGGACTCCCTCATGGTTTTCACAGCCAGGGGATGGAAAGCAGTTGCCTCTGTCCCACCTGAAAAACAGTGGATATCCTTCACCCCGTAGTACCCGGCGGCCAACTGAGCCCATAGTTGGCTCATGTGGCTCCTCCTGGAATTATGGGTACAGATAAATATGATCCGGACAGGATCTTCTTTCATTAACCTGGACCTGATATCCTCTGCCAGGCAGGTAAGTTCAGCTTTCCGTGCATCGGGGATCTGGTCAAATTCCTTCCGCCGGCTCTCCACCGACGCCCGAAGCCTCCCGTGCCCTCTCCAATCCACCCTTCTACCCTGTTACCGATTCAACAATCTGTACAGCCCTGGCCACACAGTCAGCGCAGATGGTCTCCCTGATCCTTTCCTCCCGGAACTGGACCGCCCCGTCCGGGGTATTGAGGTCGCATCCGATCAGATCCCCGCAGCGGGTGCTGTCAAAAGCCTCTGTAAATTGCCTGAAAAGCTCTTTCACAGAATTGTATGCCTTCGGCAACAGCTCGTCGTTATTATTTGTCCGCTCCCCGTTGATCAGTCCCAGAACCATCACGGCACCGGTAACAGCGCCGCATGTTTCCTGTTTTTTCCCCATGCCCCCGCCGAATCCTGCCGATATTTTCAGGGCCAGCTCCCTGCTGTATTTCAATTCATCCGCGAAGGAGAGGAGCACAGACTGGGCACAGTTATGCCCTGAGAGAAACAGATTTCTGGCATGTTCAGCCCGTTCCATGTTTTTTATTGGTTATAATGCAATATATGAAATTGTTTTTTATGCTCATCTGCCCCGGCAAAACATTGAACGTAGGGGGCTTACTTGAAAACGGAAAAAGGAAGCGTCAGCTTCAGGAATAGCGCATCGGCCCGAGTCGGATCACCCATAATCTCTGCCTCCTGGTCATGGGAATAGATCAGGTATAGTGCACCGAAAGGAGGTTTGAAACGCCATCCTGCCATCCCATAGAAATAGACTTTGCTGCTGCTGGTGCTGTTCTGCGCGAATACCTTCACCCACAAATCCTTCGTGAAATTGTAATTCAGAGAGATCACATTGATGAATGTGGAAGAGCTGTCCACATCAGGTATGAAACTGATCAGATCTCCGTTATACTCTGCTGCCAGTTTACCGGTGATTTTCATCCTGCCCGCAAAGGAGAGCCTTTGAAAATCCCGGTTGAAATTGTGTCCGAATGAATACCCGATCTCTGCATTGCTCCATTCAGCAGTGTTGTATCCCACCTTGAAATTGTGACCGTGATTATGATACCTCTTGTCGAACAATTTGAACTCGTTATTGTACTGGTATTCAAATGAAAATCTGTTCTGCAGGTATAATTCGACATTATCAGTGATATACCAGCTTCTTAAATCCCCGGTTGTTCGTGCCCAGAAAATATTGTTATTTGACTCCATTTCTATATATTGGAAGATCCTGTTCCGGATCCATAACCGGTAGCTTAAATCGCTGTCAACTTCACGCCTGTCATCATCCACCACATACCCTGTCTGGTTCACATTCTCCTGAAAATGCTCGCCCACCTCTGTATATCGCACGTGCATGTGGTAGTAGTTGGTCTCCTTAGCAAACCGTACAAACCATGCACTGTGGGAAAGCAGGTCCCCTGGCACACTGGCTACGAACTGGCCGGTCAGTTTCCAGGTATCACCCAGGTTCAGCACATAATCACCGCCCAAGGAGGTAACATATGATGAATCATTTCGTCGATCCACAGCCATAAGCCCTACCGTGGATGATCCCAGGAAGTCCCGCTTCACCCTGGCAGCAGTAAAAAACGACGGGGGTTCATCTTCATCATTGAGCTGCCTGGTTCTCACGTTCAATGTATTGAAATTGTATTTGCCAGCCTTTCCGTTCAACTTGGCTCCATAAAGGATATCTTGGATCCGCCTCGAATAAAAGGTCCTGATCCGGGTGGAGTACATCTCATTCCCCTCCTGGAAGAAAAGCCTTTTCTCCGGATAATTCAACTCATATCGTGTAAGGTTGATGCGCTCCTCATCAGCCTCAACCGTGGCAAAATCGGGATTGATGGTCCCAGCTGCTGTAATATTGGGAGTGATCTGCCACCTCACATCTGCACCGGCATCCGGTTTTACCTTTCGATCAACACCGGTAAACTCGTTGTTTTCAAAGCTGAGCGTACCATATGGAAAGAGAATCAACTTTCCTTCTGATTTCGGGGGTGAGATCCCGGTGAGTTTCCCGCCCTGGGAGATCCGGAAATCGCCGGTCATTTCTCCTGACCAGTAGGAGGTCTCAAAATTGCTTCGGATTACTCTGCCGAAGTTCACACCCCAGGTGTCCAATCCGGGTTTGAAACGCACGCTGCTGAATGGAATTGCCATTTCCAGAGTCCATCCACCTTCGTGGACAACCGAGGCAGAGGTCCATTCGGTATCCCAGTTCACATCGTTATTCCGGCCATCATCATTGATCCTGAAATCAGTCTGGGTCCCAAGGGCATTGGTCCAGAAACCATAACCCGACCGGTTGTCGTTATAGGGATCCAGCACCAGTACAAAACAGTCATCTCCCTTGGTGAGCACATCCCGGTTCATCACTTTGGACAGCACTTCAGATTCCTGGTACAGGTTTACGCTTACAAAGATATTCTCACTGTCATAACC
Organism: uncultured Bacteroides sp.; assembly: GCA_964467775.1. GTDB lineage: Bacteria > Bacteroidota > Bacteroidia > Bacteroidales. The sequence continues at coordinate 18,158 of CAYXUD010000122.1, forward strand.
GATGTAGCATACGGTCGGCTCCGTGGAATAATATCCCGGCACAGGTTCCATCTGGATGAATCCAGTGGCAGAATCGGCCCCGGCCCATTTTTCAGGTTCATGGATCCCGTCAACAGTGATCGGATCTTCCATTCTGAAGGCCGCAATGAACTTTTGGCCGTTCAGCGGGACCGAAGCTAATGATACCAATACCAGCGAAAGGAAAGGAGAACGGTTCATGATCCAGTACACCCCACTTCATCACTAAACTAATGAAAAGATCGGGTTCCCTTCCCCTTTGTTGCGAAATATTCATAACTTATTACATTGAAGCTCCTCGGAGCAAGCTCCGAGGAATCTTCGATCCATAAATTATTTTATTTGTGCTCGCTTACCCCGCAGCAAAGCTACGGGGAATGCGCGAGCGGGATTCAACGAAAAATACCAACTGCCATGCACAGATTTGTCTTTTTCACCCTGATCATATGCACTGCGGCAGCAGCCGGCGGACAGCCGGATCCGGGGGTATTGCCGGAAGGCATGGTCCTCATCGGGGGAGGCACTTTCCGGATGGGATCCAATGCCAGCCAGTACTCGGTAGCATTCCCTGCTCACCAGGTAAACGTAAACTCTTTCTACATGGATATGTACGAGGTGACCAACAGGCAGTATTATGAATTCTGCATGGTTACCGGACACAGGCTTCCGGAATTCTGGGGAATGGCAATCTTCAAATCGGGGCCGGATTTCCCGGACCACCCGGTGGTGGGTGTAAGTCAGTCCGATGCCCGTGATTATGCCGAATGGGCCGAAAAGCGGTTGCCCACGGAAGCTGAATGGGAGTACGCGGCCAGGGGAGGGCTTGAGGATATTGATTATCCATACGGTGAAACGGCGGACCACTCCAGGGCACGGTATAACGATCCCGAGGCAGAAAGAGGACCGGTTCCCGTGGGTTTATATGAACCGAACGGGTACGGTTTGTACGACATGTCAGGGAATGTCTGGGAATGGGTCTCCGACTGGTTCGATGAGCGGTATTATCCTACATCGCCCGAGGATAACCCCAAGGGTCCGGATCATGGCTCGTTCAGGGTACTGCGCGGAGGAGGATGGCATTCAGGACCCGGCTGTGTTACGGTTCACTACCGCAATGCGCTGCCACAGCACTGGGTGGACCACGCCGGCGGTTTCCGCTGTGTAAAAGAGGCGAAATAGCCTTTTCAGGTCATGTCAGCCCCATTCAACTAATATACTATATCTTTATGGATATTGATAAATCCCAGGCATAATGAATTATTTCATACTCCCGCTCCTTATGATGGCCACCCTTATGCTGTCCTGTCATGAGACCGGGAAAAAGGATCAGCCGGACCACCAGGTTCACTCGGACATATCACTTTTTGATGCCATGGAATCCAACAGGCAGTGGCCCTCTTACCGTGGCTACTTTGCTTCTGGTTACATGAACAGGGTGAACCTGCCTGACAGCTTCAATATTGAGTCTTCCCATTACGTGAAGTGGAATATTGAGATCCCCGGTATGGGCCTCTCCTGTCCGGTGATCTGGGACGACCGGGTCTATATTACATCTGCCATCAGTGACAAGGATGATCAGGGATACCTGACAGGTATCTTCGGGGATATTGTGCCCGTCCAGGATTCCTCCGAACACAGGTGGATGGTCTATTGCATCGACAGGAACAGCGGGAAGATCCTCTGGGAACGTGAGGCCTGCAGGGGGATACCCAGGGTGAAACGGCACCCCAAGTCCTCCCATGCAAATACCACGGTTGCGACCGATGGCACTCACGTGATTGTCTTCTTCGGATCTGAAGGCCTTTACTGCTACGACAGGGACGGAGGCCTGGAATGGAAACGTGATTTCGGGCTGATCAACTCGGCATGGAATCTGGTGGAATGGGCCGAATGGGAATTCTGCAGTTCCCCCATCATTTTCCAGGACCGGGTCATCATCCAGGCAGATGCCCTGAACACTGCATTCGTGGCAGTGCTGCACCTCCGCTCGGGGGAAACCATCTGGAGGCAGGAACGCGACGAGATCTCAGGATGGTGCACCCCGAATATCTATTTTGACGGTGACAGGGCCCGGGTTGTCGTGAACGGGTTCAGGCATCGCGGAGGGTATGACCTGGAAACAGGTGAGGAGATTTGGAAAATGTCAGGCGGGGGTGATATATCCATCCCCACCCCTGTGGTCTGGAAAGAGCTGATCTATTTCAACAGTGCCCATGGCCGCCATGCACCCCTGATGGCAGTAAGGAACAGTGCCAGCGGGGAGGTTCCCTACCCGGCGGAAGGATCGGAACCGGGAGATGACCTGGCCTGGTTCTATGACCGGGAGGGCGCTTACATGTCGTCGGTCCTGGTATATGACAGCCTTCTTTACCGGTTGCGCTGGAACGGGAACCTGGCCTGCTTCAGTGCAAGAACAGGGGAAGAGATCTACCAGCAGACGGTCAATCCCTCCAGTTTTATCGCCAGCCCGGTGGCGGCTGACGGTAAGATCTATATGGTTTCAGAAGACGGGGATCTCTATATCGCTGCTGCAGGGCCCCAATACAGGCTTCTTCATAAGATCCCACTGGGTGAAGTATCCCTTGTTGCCCCGGGAATTACAGAGGGGATGCTGATACTGCGCACTGCAGGAAGGCTGATTGCTGTATCAAAGAGCTGATTTTTCCGAAATTGGTATTATCATGAAGAAAGCACTGCATCTCCTCCTTCTGGCGGCCATCATTCTCAGTGGCTGCCAGGTTGAAAAACCAAAAAAATATATTCCTGCAACCCAGCGAAAAAAAGAGAAATATGCAACCCCGGAACCGGGTACCTACCTGAGGCCAATGGCTTATGCCCTGCTGAACGAGATCAGCAGGTTCCGTGAGGATCCGGATTCATACAGGCAACCGGCCGACTGGATCAAGGATATGTTCGCCATCCATCAGAAAAGGCTCGTCGATACGTTGATCTGCTATAACGGCCTGGAGGTTCCCCTGAGGATCTATTACCCGACCCGGAGAAGCCTGCAGGGTAACCAGCCCGTCATACTCTTCTTTCACGGCGGCGGTTTTGTCATGGGAAGTGTGAACGAGTACCACATCATGGTGAGTAAAATGGCCCGGATCACGGGTCATATTATCGTATCTGTGGATTACCGCCTGGCCCCGGAATTTCCTTTCCCGGCCGGACTGAATGACTGTTTTGCCGCACTCTGCTGGCTGCAGGAGCATGCCGCTGAAATAGGCGCTGATCCTGCAAAGATCAGTGTGATGGGGGACAGTGCGGGGGGGAACCTGGCCACAGTGCTCACCCTCCGCTGCCGCGATGAAGGCCGGCCCCAGCCTTGCTGCCAGGTTCTGATCTATCCGGGTGTCACCTTTGTGGAGACCCCCTACCCTTCCCGGGATTACTTTGGCCGCAGCCAGGAGAGGGACTTTGTCCTGACCGAGGAGTTCCTGAGGATGGTGAAATCAGAATATATGGCGGGTGAAACCAATGAGCGCAATCCCTACCTTTCGCCACTGGAGGCAGAACTGACCCCTGACCTGGCTCCGGCATTAATCATTACGGCCGAGTGCGATCCCATCAGGGATGATGGCCGGCTCTATGCCGAAAAAATGAGAAACATGGGGGTGGAGGTGGAACACATCGAATACAGCGGGATGATACACGGCTTCATGAGTTTTCACATGATCCTCCGTGAAGCTGTGGATGCCATGAAATACATCGCGGACTACATGGAGAGGAAATAAATTCCGAATCGCTATATTTACACGCGCTAGGGATTCGGCCATGATCGGGAAGCACCTCTTACTAACCTTAAGAAGCCTTAAGAAAAACCTGCTCTATGCGGTCCTTGTGATCACCGGACTGGCCATTGGAATAACCACGTTCCTCTCCACCATCCAGTGGTCCGCCTGGCACATGAGCTTTGACCGTGATTACCCCGATAAGGAATCGATCTACAGGCTGACGTTTGAGGAGATTAACGAAGGCTTCTATCGCCATACGGCCAGGATACTGCACGGGAACGCACTGAACAGGATCGTCTTTTCTGACATGATATCCGGGGTAGAACAGGCAGCCAGACTGGCACCCTTCCGAAACGGGGCATTTATCATTGATGAGAATATCTACTACGAAAAGTTCACATATGCCTGTGACCCGGCCTTCCTGGAGATCTTTGACCCTGGAGTGGTCTATGGTGAACGGGAAGGCCTTCTCTCTCTTCCCTTCACGGCCATTCTGACCGAATCCACAGCCAGAAGATTCTTTGGCAATGAAGACCCGGTGGGGCAGTCTTTCGAACTGATGCACCAGTTCGATGCAAGATCCACAACCTATACAGTAGCTGCGGTCATCAAAGATTTTCCTTTAAACTCACATCTGAAGATCTCTGTGCTGACCGCTTTCGAAGACCCCCTGGAATATACCTGGACCGCCTGGGCCTATCTGAAGCTGGAACCCTCCGCCGATCCGAGGGAAACGGAGAACAACATCAAGCAGTTCATCGATGCAAATTTTGATGCTTCCTATGCGAGCTGCATTCATCCCCGCCTTCAGCCCGTCACAGATATACACCTTAAATCGCATAAAGCCAGGGAGATCCAGCCGAATGTCCGATTAAGGACCGTCCTGATCCTTGTGATCACCGGCATGCTTGTATTCCTGCTGGCCTGGTTCAATTTCACCCTGCTCTCTTTCAGCCAGAACCAGTTGTACATACAGCGGCTGGTCATCCAGTGGCATATGGGTGCCGGAAGGGAGATCTTTTTCAGACAGTTCCTTATCGACAACCTCTTCCTGGGTTTTGTTGCCTATTTCGCTGGGATAGTGCTGACCCTCCTGCTCTTTCCATCCATTGAAAAACTGGGAGGTACCGCCATGATCCGGGACCCGGGTATTTTTGTTTTATCCACCGGCCTTCTGCTTTTGATCATCGTTGCTAGTGCGGTGCTGACTGCATTTTTTTCAATGAACAGGTTGTACCGGTACCTGCAGCGAAAATACCTCTCCACGAAGATCGGCTCCCCGCCCGACACTACGGGCAGGAACCTGTTTGTCAGGGCAGTGATCGTCCTGGAATTCATGATCACATTCATCCTGGTATCGAACCTGTTCATGACCTCAAAACAGACCCGGTTTGCGATGTCCAGTCAGCTCGGGGCAGGCCAGAAAGAGGCCATCCATCTCCACAGCCTGCATCGCACCATCGTCAACCAGTTTGCGATCTTCAAGGAGAAAATGCTGGAGAGCCCGAGTGTGGCCCTGGTCACAGCCAGCATGGAGGAGCCCACCGGACAGACAATGGACGCCAACACATTCGAGATCAACGGCACGGATGAAGGGGACAAACAGTTGTTCCTCTTCCCGGTGGACCAGGATTTTCTCAGGTTCTACGGCATTGAGATCCTGCATGGTTCCGACCTGCCCACAGAGTATAATCCGGCCGACTCGGCCGAATTTTTCGTATTGAACGAGACCGCTGCAAGAATGATTACAGATCGGCCTGAATCGCTGATCGGCAGCCAGCTGACCCTCCATTTCAATTACCAGGGATTTATCTGGCCAGGTCCCATCACAGGGATCGTTAAGGATTTTCATCTCTCGGGGCTGGACTATGAGATATCCCCCATGGTGATCTTTCCCAAGTATACCTGGCTCTACTGTTTTTCCATCCTTCCGTCGGGGGAGCCCGGACCGGCGCTGGAACAACTGAAGGCCGTATGGGAGGAGTTGTTCCCTGCCTACCCCCTTGATTACTATTTTTCGTCTTCGCTGATCGAACAGCTCTATGAACCGGAGCTGGTACAGATCAGGGTCCTATCCATATTTTTTGTGCTTTCCATCATCATTTCCGGGATGGGACTCTTCGGACTGAGCGGCCTTTTCATGCAGAAGCGGATCAAGGCTGCGGCCCTTCGCAAGATCAATGGAGCCAGGGTACACCAGGTGATCCTGCCCGAACTGCTCTATTACCTCTTACTGGCCTTGTTATCCTCGGCCCTGGCCATTCCGGCATCACTGTTCCTGATGGAAAGGTGGTTGAGGAACTTCGTTTACAGGAGCGAACTTCCGGTCTGGATCTTCCCGTTATGTGCGGTGGTGCTGATCCTGTTCAGCTGGATTGCTGTCTTTTATCATACCATCCGGCTTGCCCTGATCAACCCTGTCGAATTCATCAGGGAACAATGATATGGAAAGATCCCTGCAATACAGATCTGAGATACAGGCAATCCCCCTGATCAGGAAGGACCTGGAGGATCTGGCCCGGGCCTGGGAGATCCCGGATTCTGAACTGAGACAGATCATGCGCATCATGGAAGAGTTGTTTTCCAATTCCATCCGGTTTGCATTTCAGGATGGGCTGGACCACACGGTCAATTTCCTGTTGGCCAGGAGCGACCGGGAAATATCCATTGAAATGATCGATGATGGCATACCCTTTGATCCGCTCAGTTACCAGCCCGCACCCGCATCAGACCCTGCTGCTTCCGACAGCGGGGGCATGGGCCTGACCCTGGTCAGGATATTCTCAGATTCCATAGAATACAGCAGAAAAGACCACAGGAACCACCTGCTGATCAGGAAGACCATCAGGAGCAATCCTGAAAATAGCGGTTAAAAGAGTGGAAAAATAGTTAAAAGTAACGGAAGGTTTTTTTGACAGTTTTGTTACTTTCGCATTTTCAAGAATACAACCTACCTGTTTCAGATTCGCTCATTATGATGAATAACAGAGATTATTCAGGCTGGCAACTCTGGGGTCTCGTGATCCTCCGTGTCGCCATTGGCTGGCATTTCCTTTATGAAGGCATTACGAAATTAATGAACCCTGACTGGTCCTCCCTGGGGTACCTGATGGATTCCAGGGGCCTGTTTCAGGGAGTGTTCCATGCATTGGCCGGAAATGCCGCCTTGCTGAACGTGATGGATTTTATGAACATATGGGGACTGATCCTGATCGGTGCAGGTTTGATCACCGGTCTGTTCACCCGTATTGCAGGGATTTCCGGAATCGTATTGCTGGCTTTCTACTATCTCTCCCATCCTGCCGTTATTGGTGTGACCTATGCCATTCCAAGCGAAGGTAATTATCTGTGGGTCAACAAGATCCTGATCGAGTTGCTTGCGATATGGATCATTCTGTTATTCCCCACATGGAGAGTGGTAGGACTGGACAGGTTTGTTTTCAGAAAGAAATAGCTTAGAAGTATAAAACAGGATCAAATGAATCGCAGGGATTTACTGAAAGGGCTGGCCACTGTTCCTGTCCTGGGTGCGCTGGCATACGGCACATGGAGAAAACGGAGGCAGGACCATATCAGGAGCCACAGGCTGGCAGGTGAGCTCAATATGAGTTCAGGAAACCTGGAATTGAGCCACTACAAGCATGACGGCGATACCATCCGCCTGGGTATTATCGGTTTCGGCATCAGGGGTCCCCAGTTGATGAAAGCAGCAGGATTTGTCCAGCCCGGGGAGATCCGGCAGTGGAAAGATGATGCTGAAAAGGATCCCAGGAATAAAAGGTATGAGGATTTCATGCAGCAGGATGACCTGAATATAAAAGTCACCGGGGTTTGCGACCTTTTCGATACCCATGCGGAGCGGGCCATGGCCGCATCGGCCAACGTGGGAAGGGAAGGAACAGGGGGTCCGATGGGAACACCGGCAAAAAGATACAGCCATTACAAAGAGATGCTGGCAGCCGATGATATCGATGCCATCATTATAGCAGCACCCGACCACTGGCATTCAAGAATGGCCATCGACGCCGCCAGGGCAGGCAAACATGTATATGTGGAGAAGGGACTGACCAGGACCCTGGATGAAGTCTATGCCGTACGGGAAGCCATCAAGGCCAGCGGGGTGGTTTTCCAGCTGGGGCACCAGGGCAGGCAGACCGAGAGCTATATCAAGGCAAAAGAGGCGGTGGAAAAGAGGCTGCTGGGCAAAATCAACCTGGTCGAGGTTTGTACCAACCGGAATTCACCGAATGGCGCATGGGTGTATGACATCCATCCTGATGCCAATGAGCGGACGGTGGACTGGGCACAGTTCGAGGAGCCGTGCGAAGTGAAGCATCCCTGGAGCCCGGAGAGATTCTTTCGCTGGAGGTGCTGGTGGGATTATGGCACCGGCCTTTCGGGAGACCTCCTGACCCATGAGTATGATGCTGTCAACCAGATCCTCGGGATGGGGATTCCCGGGTCTGCTGCCAGTTCAGGAGGTGTCTATTTCTACAAGGATAAGGAGTATTACGTGAACGAGGTAAGGGAGGTGCCAGACATATGGAACGCGGTATTTGAATACCCGCACCTCGATTTCACCCTCATGTACAGTGCATCCCTGGCGAACAACCGGGACCGGGGAAAGGTGATCATGGGACATGACGCATCCATGGAGCTGGGCAGCACGCTCCAGATCTATGCATGCGCTGAGAGCACACGCTACAGGGAGCAGATCCGCAGTGGACTGATAGATCCTGCAGTTCCCATATACAGCTATATACCGGGACGCAAGAATGTTGATTCCGTGGCCACCGCCACTGAACAGTATTTTGCCAGCAGGGGATTGCTCTATACATACCGCGGCGGACAACGGGTCGATACAACCCACCTTCATATCGCGGAATGGCTCGCAGCCATAAGGGAAGGAAAACAGCCCAGCTGCAACATCGACCAGGCTTTTGAAGAAGGGATCACCTCTGCCATGGCCACCATGGCCTACAGGGAGAACCGGACCGTATTCTGGGACAGGGAGAAAGAACAGGTCATTTAGAAAGGCACTGTTCCAGTTCCTGATAAACCCGCCAGAGATCATAGATCTCCGAGTAGATGCTGATCTCGTCACATTTGAAATCACACGCCATTTTCTGGAAGAGGAAGAGCAGGAAACCCTGGAGGGCCTCCCCGCTCAAACCTGTGATCTGTGATATGTTCTCCGGACTGGTAACGGCTTCAAAGATTTCATGCTTCTCACGGTCTCTGTTGATCCAGTAAACCTTTCTTCTTGACCTCTCCTTCCTGCTGAAGTTGTAATAGAAGTAGTAGATAGGAGCGTGCAGCAGGAACCCCGCGCTCTTCAGTTGTTCCTCATCCATATCAAAGGGGATGTGATCCGGGTCCTGCCTTGGCAGTCCGAGTGACTCACCCAGCGATTGCCGGTTCGGCATCTCAATGATGGCTTCCCTGAAATCGTTGTAGGTTGATCCCCACTCAAATATCTTCACCTCCTGCAGCGGATAGGTTGCCTTCCGCATCCTGATATGCCTTTCGGCCAGGATGCTGGCCACAGGTACCAGGGTGTCCACGTAGACAATGTTTCTGACCAGCAGCGTGTCCCCCGGATGAACCGGCAAACGGAATATCCCGAGGCTGTCAGAAACGCTCCCCTTATGGGTGTTCAGGTTAACCACGTGGGTGGCAGGAACGGGCTGGAAGGATTCAGTGCAAATGATCCCCGTCAGCATGAAAACCGAATCCGGAACCTGTGCAATGACAGCCGCATGAACAAGCACCAGCAGCTGTCCGGTCATGAGGATTTTCCGGGGATCCATATTCCTAAATGTATCCAATAATTTCATATCCGGCAGCCCTTTTAACAATCCTTAACCAACAGTGCTGCACCGACTCCCTTCAGTGAACCAATTCTGGAAACAGGTGTTTACCAGTTGTAAAATCGCCTTCAGCGCCAACTAACCGGAACGGGAACATGGATCATATTGTATTTCTCGATGCAGCAACCATAGGCAGGGTGGACAACATGAAACTACTGTCGAAACTGGGGAAACTTGAAGTATTTGAATCTACAGGCCCGGACCAGGTGGTGGAAAGGTGCCGGGAAAAAGAGGTGGTGATCGTGAACAAGGTGCAGATGACTGAAGAGGTGATGCGGCAGCTGCCCGGTCTGAAACTGATCTGTGTGGCTGCCACGGGCGTCAACAACATCGATCTCAATTATGCCCGGAATCACGGGATAGAGGTGAAGAATGTGGCTGGTTATTCGACCGATTCCGTGGCGCAGCTTACATTTACCATGCTGCTCTACCTGATTCACAAGCCCTATTATTACGACACCTTTGTGAAGAGTGGCGCCTATTCCCGCAGCAACTCCTTTACCCACCACAACGAGCCCTTCTGGGAACTGAAGGGAAAACGGATAGGGATCATAGGGCTGGGGACCATTGGCAGGCAGGTGGCCCGGATTGCTGAATCGTTCGGGATGGAGGTGGTTTTCTACTCCACCACCGGAAGGAACAACCACATCAATTACAAGAGGTTTGAACTGGATGACCTGCTGAAGAGTTCGGATGTGGTTTCCATCCATGCTCCGCTGAATAACGGGACAAGGGACCTGATCACCTATGAAAAGATGAAGCTCATGAGACCCTGTGCCATCCTGCTTAATCTGGGAAGGGGCGGCATCATCAATGAAAAAGACCTTGCCAGGGCTTTAAACGACAATGTCATCGGGGCAGCCGGGATTGATGTGATGGAACATGAGCCCATCAACGCTGACAACCCCCTGCTGAAGCTTTACGACAAGGAGAAGATCCTGATCACCCCGCATATGGCATGGGCATCCAGGGAATCAAGGGAACTCCTGGTGGAAAAGATCGCACTCAGCATTGAAGTCTGCCAGAAAGGCCGCTGATCCTGTCAGACCGATGAACCGGCCTTGATAAGCAGGTTCTTCGTGGCCATGATCCCCTCCTCTTCGCTCAGCCGCCTTCCTTCATATTCAATCCCGATAAAACCCCTGAAGCCAGCATCCTTAACGATCTGAAGGATTCTGTAGAAGTCCTTGGTGGTTTCGTTCCCCTCCTCGTCAAAATCATGGGATTTTGCACTGACACCTTTTGCAAAGGGCATCAGCTCTTTGATCCCCAGGTATGTATCATATTTCTCGGTCCTGCTGACATTAAAATTGCCAAAATCTGGGAGAGTCCCGCAATTGACCATTCCCACGCTGCGGATCACCGAAGCCAGCCAGCCGCCCCTGGAAGAGTATCCTCCATGGTTTTCAACAATCACATTGATGCCATAATCGGCTGCAAACCGGCTGAGTTCAGTTAGGCTTTTCACTGCGGCATACGCCACGTCCAGTTCACTTCCACTTCCGCCTGCATTGACACGGATCGAATGGCAGCCAAGGATCTCGGCACACTCCACCCACTTGAAATGGTTTTCAACAGCCTGCTTGCGTTTTGCCTCCTCCTGCTCCCCGAGGTTTCCCTCCCGGTCGATCATGATCAGTACATTCCTCACCCCGATATCCTGCGTGCGCCTGAGCAGCTGCCCCGCGTATTCCTTGTCAGCCGACGGGAAGAACTGATTCACATACTCCACCGCATGGATATCAAAGTGATCCCTGGCATAGGCAGGAAAATCGAGGTTATCCAGCTTACCCCCGAAAAGCGATCTGTTCAGGCTCCACTCCGCCAGTGAAATATCGAAGAACAGACCTCCGGGCTTTTCCCCGGCGGGGAGAGGTTCCCCGGCAATGCTGCCTTTTGCCAGTGCCGCCGGGCCGGCCGAGACCGCCGCGGCAGCTAGTGCGGCATTCTTGAAGAAGTTCCTTCTTGTTTGCATGGTCTTATGATAATAGTTGTTTGCTCCATCAGTGGAAAAAATGTAAAAAAACGAATCCAAAAGTGTAAAAACTATTCCGTTCAGCCAAAAAATATAGACTATCATTCCTGAGCGGTGAGAATAAAATGACTTGAACCGTATTCCTTTATTTGGTAAATTACCCACATGAAGCACCACGGGTGATATGAAGGAGCGTTCAAACAACGGGAGGAATGATCAGTTTGCCGGCAACCTTGTCCAGATGCAGGAAAATCTCTATTATTATGCCCTGCAGCTGACCGAAGACCGGGAGGATGCGCTGGACCTGGTGCAGGAGACCAGTTATAAAGCACTGAAGAATAAGAAACGGTTGCACAACGATGAACACATCAGGGCCTGGCTCTATACCATCCTTAAGAACACCTATATCAATTACCTCAGGAGCAGCCAGTACAGACAGCTGGTGTATGATACCGACGATCTGACCTTCTACTCCGATCACAGGGAGAACAACGGGAATCTCCTGCCGGACGAAAGACTTTTCAGGAAAGAGCTTCATGAGGTGGTCGGCCTGCTCCCGGGAGCCTACGAAAAGCCGATCCGGATGCTGCTCTCGGGTTACTCCTACAAGGAGATCTCCCAGCAGATGAACATTCCCATTGGTACGGTCAAGAGCAGGATCCACCTGGGAAAGAAACAGATCCGCAAGGTCTACGCGGCCTGATCAGACAAGGTCGCAGGCATCGGCCGGCATCCAGTGCTTCTCCTTTCCTTCCCACTTGATATTGCATCCGATGGGATTGGTGACCGGCACGGTCACCTCCCTTCCTGATGTGAGTTCATCAAGGGTCCTCTCCAGGTCGTTCACCCTGCTTCGACCAGCATCCCGGGGCTGATCGACCCCCCTGCCCGTATATACAAGCTTCCGTTCCCTGTCGAACACGAAGAAATGAGGTGTTCTCAGCGCACCGTAAGCCAGCGCCACCTCCTGGCTCTCATCATGCAGGTAAACCCACGGGAAACGGTGCTCTTCCATCCGCCTGACCATGTGTGGAAAATCGTCTGTTTCATAGGTGTTCGCACTGTTGGAATTGATCCCCACAAATCTCACCCCGCACCAGGCAAATTTTTCTGCAGTGGCCCTGGTAACCTCGTCTGAACCGATCACATAAGGACAGTGGTTGCATGTGAAGAAGATGACCAGGAAATCCTCTTTGAAACCGGATAATGAATAGGTTTCCCCATCCGTCGCCGGAAGCCTGAATCCTGGAGCCTTTGCTCCTATTTCCAAAGTAAATGCCATAATAATGTTTATGAGATGATTACAAATAAATCGCCCGATTGTTTACAGGTCCGGGAATAAGATCAAACAAATATAGCTGCAAATCTGTTTATGTAGGTATGAACCACCGGGCTTCCATACTCCTGCTTTTCCTGCTGTTTTCAGGTGGAGTGACGGGCCAGGCCCTTGCAGAAATCGATCAGGAAGGGCTGCTGGCGATTACCGGCAATAGAAATGATACGACCTACGTGGTAAACTTCTGGGCCACCTGGTGTTCGCCCTGTATAAAGGAGATCGATTATTTTGAGGAGCTTCACCGGCTGAACCGGGACGACAAGCTGAAGGTGGTCCTTGTAAGCCTCGATTTTCCTGACCAGGCCGAAAAACGCGTGATCCCCTTCCTGAAGGAGAAGCACATATCCGCCTCAGTGGTTCTGATGACTGACCTGAACTATAATGACTGGATCGAACAGGTTGATCCCTCCTGGTCGGGGGCGATCCCTGCCACACTTATTTTCAACCGGGACCAGAGGATTTTCCTGGAAAAGGAGTTGTCCAGGGAGGATCTGTTCAGAAATGTTAAACAAATAAAGAATTGAGATGAAAAGAGCAGTTTTATCAACACTACTGGCGATGGCAGGGCTGATCGCCTTGAATTACGCGAGCGCAATCCCCGCTGCTTGCGGCGAGGAGATTCAATGCCGGTCTGAAG
>CAYXUD010000123.1:0-4658 GCA_964467775.1 uncultured Bacteroides sp.
AAAAACAGGCAAAAAAATAAGGTCAACCGAAACCGATTGACCTTTTCAAGCTCCCCAGGTAGGACTTGAACCTACGACCTACGGATTAACAGTCCGCCGCTCTAACCAACTGAGCTACTGAGGAATTTTATCCGGCCTTTACCGGTGTCCGGAAGCGTCGCAAAAGTAAAAGCTTTTCATCAATAAAACAATACATTTCAGAAAAAACCATTGCAGCGGAAATTCGTACAAATCATTATCTATCTTATTAATTTTATATTTGCAGCAGTTGCACTTAAACTTAGGGAAAATGGCAAAGGTACTTGGAATGGGCAATGCACTTGTGGATATTATCACACAGATGGACAATGATGAAGTCCTACATGATTTTGGCCTGCCTAAAGGCAGCATGACCCTTGTGGACCTGGACACTTCCAATTATATTTATTCGGAGACAGCCGGGTTGCCAAGGTCCAAGGCTTCAGGCGGATCGGCCGCCAACACCATCCATGGTCTGGCCCACCTCGGGGTTGAAACGGGTTTCATAGGTACAGTGGGCAACGATGAGATGGGAAGATTTTTCAAGAAGGATCTGCAGATAAACAAGATCACCCCCATTCTTTTTCGAACCATGCATGAGACGGGGCGCGCCATGGCTCTGATCTCCTCAGATTCTGAACGGACTTTCGCCACCTACCTGGGAGCCGCGGTTGATCTCAGTGAGGATGATATCACCCATGACATTTTTGAAGGCTTTGACTACTTCTATACTGAAGGGTACCTTGTGCAGAATCAGGCCATGATAGAAAAGGCCATGAGGCTTGCTGCCAACGCCAACCTGAAGATCTGTCTTGATCTGGCCAGCTACAATGTCGTCGATGCGAACAGGGAGTTCTTCCTCGACCTGATACCCAAATACGTGAATATCCTGTTTGCCAACGAGGAGGAGATCCGGGCTTTGAGTGGAAAATCCCCGGAAGAGGCGGCTTATGCGCTCCATGACCAGGTGGAAATGGTGGTGATCAAGATGGGGGCAGAAGGATCCTTCTGTTTGCATGGTGGAGAGATGATCCGAATAGGAGTCAGGCCTTCAACCCCGGTTGATACCACAGGAGCCGGAGACCTTTATGCCTCAGGATTCATTTATGGACACCTGAAGGGAATGGACCCGGAGACGTGCGGGAAAATGGGGGCAATTCTAGCAGGCAGGATCATCGAATTGATCGGTGCCAAGATGGACGAATCCAACTGGGAGAATCTGCGCAGGGAGATCCGTGCCCTTGGGGATCATCCGGCCTGAAAACGGATCATATATCCTCCGAATTTCCTGATATTGATGACCCGGCTATCCTCAAATATGAGGTACTGGCCTTTGATCCCGGACAACACACCCGAAACCACCGGATCGGTGTCGAAGTTGATGCTTTTGATCTTTTCCGGGTAGTGCAGTACAGGATACACCATGGTGAGCACTTCACCCCCCTTCACAACATAGTGCTGCAAATCCCCGGGGACCATTCCGGCAATCCTCTTCTTTTCAGCCATCAGGTCCATCTGTTCAGTTCCGTCACCGGCCAGCATCTTCCTCCAGTTGGTCTTATCATTCAGCCGGGTTTTCAGAGCGACCTCGATCAAACCGGCTGTAAACCGGTTGGGCGTTCTTGCCAGCTCAACCGCCTGAACAGCCCCCTGGTCAATCCACCGGACTGGTACCTGTGTGTTCCGGGTTACACCTATCTTTAATCCACTTGTATTTGCCAGGTATACCACATGTTCGATCAGACAATGCTCCCTGGCATATTCCATGTCCCTGGCCACACCCTCGTGGGCCCTGCACAGTTCAGGCCTGAGAACGCACTCCTCAGTTTCAGGTGCCGTGTTGAAACAGGGGTAGCAATATCCCTGGGCAAAAGATTTTGCAGTCTCTCTCCCGCACCTTATGCAGTTGATTCTTCCCTGGTACTCCATATGAATACGATGTCCGATCAGCGGGTTCATCTCTATCAAGTGGTCTCCCAGCAGCAACCTGTAGCGGATCACGCTTCCGAAAGAAGATGCCATTTTTCGAATGTTGCCGGTCTGTTCCATGCAACCCAAGTTACAAAATTGAATTTATTTATATTTATTTACTACCATGTATTGCATGGTATTTATTTTTTTATATATCTTTGTATTATAATATTGCTTGCATAAACATATAGTGTGAAATACATAGTATTATATATGTTGATATCCCTGGGGATCACTTTTTCAGAAACAGCTGCCCAGAAACCGGCGATTGATCTGCTTCCGTCAACGCATGAGATTATCCATCCTGAAGCAGTGGTTGATACCAGTTGCACCTATGACTCCCAGGCGCGGCGGATCCAGACCGGCCGGAAAGCCTCCGAACCCGGCAGGGAATCCGGTGAAGAGAGAACCCTGCAGGATGAGAACAGGGAAAAAGGCCGCAGCCTTGATCTGCCGGTCCAGGGAGTGAATCCGAAAAAGGTCAGGCATGGCCACAAGCCGAGGAGAAACCCTCTGATCTTCAGGAACAGCAATCCGATTAGATTTCTCATTCTTGTCAACGCATTAAAATATGACCTATGAATATCGAAAACGCAAAAGCACAGATGCGGAAAGGTATACTGGAGTACTGCATTCTGTCCATACTGAAAAAGAGGGACCTTTATACCTCTGATATTATCAGAGCTTTAAAGGAGAACGACCTGATCGTGGTCGAAGGTACGCTCTATCCCATGCTGACCAGGCAAAAGAATGCCGGCCTGCTGCAATACCGCTGGGAAGAAAGCACCCAGGGCCCTCCCCGGAAGTATTATGCACTTACTGAAATAGGCAAGGCATACCTGAAAGAGCTGGATGCATCATGGGCTGCCCTGATCAATTCTGTACAATCTATCAAGAACTACAAATAAAGCCATATACCATGAAGAAAGCGATTAAAATAAACCTGAGCGGTATCATCTTCCACATTGACGATGATGCCTACGAAAAACTGAAACTATACCTGGATACGATCAGCAGGCACTTCTCCGACAAGCAGGAGAGCAAGGAGATCATTGATGATATCGAATCCAGGATTGCCGAACTGTTCCAGGAGCGAATAACTGCTGAAAACCAGGTAATTACACTTAAAATTGTAAATGAGGTCATTGATATTATGGGGAATCCTGAAGATTTCGCCGATACGGGAGAGGGAACCGATGAAAAGAGGTCCTTTCACGAATCTTATGCTTCAAGCAAACGCCTCTACCGGGATCCGGAAAACTCTGTAATCGGGGGTGTTTGCGGCGGACTGGGGGCATACTTCGGTGTGGACCCCGTGATATTCAGGCTCCTGTTCGTGATCTTCTTTTTTGCCGGCGGTGCTTCCATACTTGTCTACGTGATCCTCTGGATCGTTCTGCCGAAAGCGGAAACAGCAGCGCAGAAGCTTGAAATGCGGGGAGAGAAGGTCAACGTATCAAACCTGGAAAAAAAAATTCGTGAAGAGTACGAGAACGTAAAGGAAAATGTGAAAGAGGGCGTTTCCAGGGCAAAGAGCTCGGAAACATACAAGAAAGCCCAGAGCGGGGCATCCGATTTTTTCGAGGTCCTGGGAAGAATTCTTCTGGTATTCGTTAAGGTTATCTTAATCATCATCGGTACCAGTCTTGTCATTGCTGGCATCGGGCTCCTGATCGGAGTGATCACCCTTCCATTTGTTGGAATACACCTGTTTCCGTTCGAGTCCTATCATTTTTCCCTGGGTGATCTTTTGCTGCCCTTCACCGATCCTGTATCTGTAACTCTTCTCACCGTTGCCATCACGTTGCTTATCCTGATCCCTGTGGCTGCAATGATCTACGGGCTTGTCAAACTGATATTCAATATCAAGTCAAGCAGCCGGGGCCTGGGTATCGGAGCACTTACGCTCTGGCTGGTATGCCTCTTTTCCATCATCGGGATCGTGGCGTTTGAAAGTTCCAACTTTTCGGACTTCGGCCGTGAAAGTCTCTCTCAGGAGTTGCTGACCGGCTCCGACACCCTGTTCATCGAAATGAACGGGGACCAGGAGGAGTACCTGCAGGATGAATCACTCATTGATCTGAATGACAAATGGTTCCTTTTGGAAGATGCGGAGGCTTACTATGGCAGGGTTGCCATTGATATAGAAAAAGCAACCGGGGATTCATTTGTCCTTGACATAGAGAAGGAATCGAAAGGCCGGACATGGGACAACGCAAAGGAGAACGCCGCCAACATTGATTATGCTTTCCGCACAAGGGAAAATACCCTGATCCTGGATCCTTACTATTCAGTCAGACTTGATCATAAATGGAGATTCCCCCGCGTGGAAACCACCCTGAGGGTCCCCGAAGGCAAAGTGGTTGTGCTCGATCGTGAAACCAGGGATTATCTGGAAGGGATTCACAATGTGAACCACCTTTCCGATTGGAATATGGCTGGAAAATCCTGGAAAATGACCGGGGAAGGACTGGAATTGGTTGCAGAATGAAATAATTAATTCGTATATTTGCAACCCGGTTTTTCGCAACCACGATTGACCCGTAGTGTAATTGGCAACACGTCTGATTTTGGTTCAGAAGAGTCCAGGTTCGAGCCCTGGCGGGTCAACGGATTTTTAAAATAACGCCTTGTCTTGTAGTAAGATAAGGCGTTTATTATGTGCCCCT
>CAYXUD010000124.1:0-20202 GCA_964467775.1 uncultured Bacteroides sp.
GCAGGTCGTGAACAGCTCCCTTCCCCGCAGGTCGGTGATCCGGACGGTGACGGCCGCCTTCCCAGGCAGTTCAAACCCGATCAGGGTGGAATGCCGGAAAGGATTGGGATAGATGCGGCAGTCCACTCTTTTGGCGGATGGCCCGCTGACGGGGTGGAGAGCTCCTGAAGTGGTCTGCAGGGTGTCCCTGGTGCGGACCAGGGTGATGCGGTCATCGTAAAGGCGCCGTTCATACAGTGTGCAGGCTGTATCCCCGGATTTTTTCACAGGCAATACATAAACAGGACTCAGCGTGGCATGCCAGCTCTGCTCCTCCCCGGGGACGATATCCACCTCCAGGTGCCCGTAGTGCTTTCCCCCGCTGACCAGTGCCGAATCTTCCCACACCTCGGGGGCATCGGTATGGGCCAGGAACACCTGAAACGGGTTCTCGGTCCCCTCCTCCGGCCCCCTGAGACCATCCCCGCCGATGCCCACATCGTAAAAATGGAGGGTGTGCGGCTCCAGGTCCCCGCCCGGTCTCTCTTCTGTTCCCCGCACTTCCGACCGCTCCCACATCTCATCATGCCCCGAGAATACCGCATCCACCCCGTACTTCATCAGCAGCGGGGTGAGCTCCCTCACGGGGAATCCCGACTGGTCATTCTGATGCTCCCCGGTGCCCGGCGGGAAGCCATGGGGACCGGAGGAGTATGGGGCGTGGTGCATGACCACGAATGTAAAGAGTGCCTCCTGCTGCGATGCTGCCAGCTGCTCCTCCAGCCAATCATACTGCCGGGAACCGGCCAGGAAATCAGGGGCATCTCCCCCGCCCTCGTCACCCTCCCCCAGCAGCAGGAAGTTGGTGTCCGTACCGGTGGAGTTGGGACTGTTGTTGCAGGCATCCAGCACGATGAAGACGGCCGGACCATAGGTGATGGCATAGTAGCGGCCTTCCTGCCTCTCATTCAGGGAGTGGTTGGCAGGGTATTCGAAGTAGGTCAGGTACCGGCTTATTGCACGCTCGGAGCCCGGCTGGTCATAGCCGCCCTGTTGAGGCCCGTTATAGTATTCATGGTTCCCCGGGGCAGCCAGGAGGGGAACCCGGGCAGCCAGTCCCGGCCCGCCGTCCGGGCCGGCAAGGTGACGCCAGAATTCATCCCAGTCCCTCTGCTCACCGCCGCTCTCCACCAGGTCCCCGGCAATGACCACCAGGTCAGGCGCCCGGGAGCTGATCACCTCAAGGTTGTTACGGGTTCCGGTGGTCTGGTCCACCAGGTAGGGGCGCAGGTCACCCGTTACGGGATCGGGCCATTCGGTGAATTCCCCGGTGGACTCAGGCTCGGTTTCGGCATCGGCATAGACAATGAACCGGACGGGCGAATCCCCTTTGGGCGCTGTTTCAAACTCCGCACTGAACTGGGTGGATCCCTGGATGACGATATACTCATAGAGGGTGGCCGGTTCAAGGTTTTCCACCCTTACCCTTTGACGGTAAGGGAAATGCGGGGCCTCTCCGTTAAAGAAGGCACTGTCCTCCCAGGCAGAAAAGGCCAGTGACTCTGCAGGTTCCGGGAGAGGAGCAAGGGTGGTGAATCCTCCTGATCCGCTTTTCCGGCACATGAAAATCCCCGGTTCACTCTCCTCGCTGAACCAGACAACGGTCATGGCACCGGGGGCAGGATGCTGAAGATAGGGCAACACCCTGAAGTCATCCTGTCCCCCCGATCCCCTGCAAAGGAGGAGAGCTGCCGCAAACAGCAGGGCGGCCTTGTAAACGGGCCGGCCACCTCCAATCCCCTTTTGATACGGATACCCCATCCGGCAAAAATAGGAAATTGAAGGGGAAATCTGCACCCATCCCGGCGTGCTGGGCCCCCGGACTGCCAGCTTTCCGGCGTGCTGGGCCCCCGGACTGCCAGCTTTCCGGCGTGCTGGGCCCCAGGACTGTCAGCTTTCCGGCGTGCTGGGCCCCCGGACTGTCAGCTTTCCGCTTCCCCCTTACGGCTTGTGATGAGCAGGGCGAGGAACATGATCGCGCCGTTAACGATCAGCAGTTCGAAGCCGAACCGGTAACCGCCGAAAAGCTGTTCCGAAAAGTGACTGAGCAGGAAGGAGAGGAGGGGTGAAAGGATGGCCAGCAGGGGGACCAGCCTGTCGCGGACCCGGAGGCGGGTGAAGAGGCCGAAGGCATAGAGTCCCAGCAGGGGGCCGTAGGTGTAGCCCGCCACACGGAAGATGGCGGAGATCACATTTTCATCGTTGATGGCCCTGAAGAGCATGATGGTCAGGCCAAGGACCAGGGAGATGCCCAGATGCACTTTGCGGCGTGTGCGGGCAAGCCTCTCCTCCTCCATGCGCCGGCCTTCCAGGATGTCCACCGTGAAGGAGGTGGTCAGGGCGGTCAGGGCCGAATCGGCGCTGGAGTAGGCCGCCGCCACCAGTCCCACGATAAAGAATACCCCCACCACCGGGGGCAGGGTCCCGCCGGTGGCAATCAGCGGGAAGAGATCGTCCGTTGCTTCCGGGATGGGGATCCCCCTGAATCCTGCAAAACGGATCAGCACCGCACCGAGGAAAAGGAAGACCAGGTTGACAGGAACCAGGGAGACGCTCATCAGGTACATGTTCTTTTTTGCCTCCCGGATGTTCCTGCAGCTCAGGTTCTTCTGCATCATATCCTGGTCCAGGCCCGTCATCACGATGGTGATAAAGGCCCCGCTCAGGAAATGCTTGATGAAGTGGTTCTCGAGGTGCCACCCTTTCAGCACCCAGATCTTCGATTCCCCGCCGGCGGCGACCTGCCCGATCATCTCTCCCACGGAGAGATCCATGGCGCGTGTGATCAGGACAATGGAGACCACGACGGCAGTGAGCATGCAGAAGGTCTGCAGGGTATCGGTCCAGATGATGGTGCGGATGCCCCCGCGGTTGGTGTAGAGCCAGATCAGCGCAATGGTCACCAAAACGGTCACCCAGAAGGGGATGTGCCAGGCCTCAAAAACGGTAAGCTGGAGCACGTTGGCCACCAGGAACAGGCGGAATGAAGCCCCTATGATCCTGGAGAGCAGGAAAAAGGAGGCACCGGTCCTGTAGGAGCACCTCCCGAACCTCTCCCGGAGGTAGGTGTAGATGCTGGTAAGCCGGAGCCGGTAATAGAGGGGCATCAGCACATTGGCGATCACCGCATAGCCCAGCAGGTATCCGAGCACCATCTGCATATAGGAGAACTGGCTCTCCACCACCCAGCCCGGAACAGAAATAAAGGTCACCCCCGACAGGGAAGCCCCGATCATGCCGAAGGCCACCACGTACCAGGGCGACCGGCGGTCCCCCAGGAAGAAGGTGTCGTTCCCTGCACCCCGTCCCGATATCCAGGAGATCACAAGGAGCAGCAGGAAATAGGCAACAATGACGGATATGATCAGGGCGGAGGACATGCGGTTTGATCAAATGCGCCTCAAAATTGATGAAATTGCAAAGATGTTGAAAATATTTAATGTTATTTTTGATACTCCACCTTAAGCCTATGCAGCACAATTATTCATCCAGGCTACTGGAAGAGGCCGTGGAAGAGTTCGCCACGCTTCCGGGAATTGGCAGAAAGACCGCCCTCAGGCTGGTCCTCCACCTGCTGAAACTGGAAGAGAAGGATGTCGAGCATTTTGGCAACACCATCCTGCGCATGAAATCGGAGATCATGACCTGCACTTCATGCCACAACATCTCGGATACGGAGGTGTGCCAGATATGTTCCGATCCTTACAGGGACAAAAGGACCATCTGCGTGGTGGAGTCGATCCGCGATGTGATCTCCGTGGAGAACACCCAGCAGTACACGGGGGTCTATCATGTCCTTGGAGGCATTATATCCCCGATGGACGGCATCGGCCCGGCCGACCTTACCATCTCATCGCTTGAGGAGAAGGTCCGGAAGGGGCAGTGTGACGAGGTCATCCTTGCCCTCAGCACCACCATGGAGGGCGATACCACCAATTTCTATATCTACCGGAGGCTGAAAGAATTCCCGGTTGCCATCACCACCCTGGCCAGGGGGGTCGCCATCGGTGACGACCTGGAATATGCCGATGAGGTGACACTGGGCAGATCGATCATCAACCGCACTGCTTTTGAGGAGACTTTCAAAAAAATCGAGTAATTTAAGGCGGAGATAAGCTACAAACCGAAGGCAGATGGAACTCAGGAAGAACCAGTATATGATTGACGGGATCCCCGTGCTCCGGCTCGTGGAGAAGCACGGTTCGCCTCTCTATATCTATGAGAGCGCCACCATGGTCAGGCAGTACAGAAGGCTCGCCGAAGCCTTCAGGGATTGCCGCATGAAGATCCATTATGCCTGCAAGGCGCTGACAAACATCAATGTCCTGAAGCTGTTCCGCTCCCTCGGTTCGGGGCTTGATGCGGTTTCGGTGCAGGAGGTCATCCTGGGCCTGAAGGCCGGATTCGATCCGGGGCAGGTCCTCTTCACACCGAACTGTGTCTCCATAGAAGAGATCGAAGAGGCGATGCGGCTGGGCGTCCGCATCAACATCGACAATATTGCCATCCTGGAGGAGTTCGGGCACAAATACGGACGGGAGGTCCCGGTCTGCATCAGGATCAACCCCCACATCCTGGCCGGTTCCAACCACAAGATCTCCACCGGCCACATCGATTCAAAGTTCGGGATCTCGGTATACCAGATGCCCCACGTGCACCGCATCGTGGAGACCAACCAGATGAAGGTGGAAGGGATCCATATGCACACCGGGTCCGACATCCTGGACGTGGAGGTCTTCCTCCGGGCCACCGAGATCATGTTCAATACGGCCCGGGAGTTCAGGGAACTGGAGTATATCGACCTGGGAAGCGGATTCAAGGTATCCTACCGGGCAGACGATATATCGACCGACGTGGAAGCCCTCGGCAAGCACCTGTCGGCCCGATTCAACCAGTTCTGTGAAGAATACGGCAGGCAGCTGACCCTCATTTTCGAGCCCGGAAAGTTCCTGGTGAGTGAAGCAGGATATTTCGTTGCCAGGGTCAATGTGATCAAACAGACCACATCCACCGTATTCGCAGGGCTCGATACCGGTCTCAACCATTTTATCAGGCCCATGTTCTACGATGCCTACCACGAGATCATCAATGTGAGCAAACCCGTGGGGAAGACCAGGATCTACACCGTGGTGGGGTACATCTGCGAGACCGACACATTCGGGTGGAACAGGAAGATCATGGAAGCTGCTGAAGGGGATTACCTCCTCTTCAGGAATGCAGGGGCTTACTGTTTCGCCATGTCCTCCAACTACAACTCCAGGTTCCGCCCGGCCGAAGTGATGGTCCACCAGGGAAAGGACTACCTGATCAGGAAGAGGGAGGAGATGAACGACCTGCTCCGCAACCAGGTGGAGATCGACATACCTTAACCCGGTAATCGGTAATCATTAACCCAATAACCCAATAACCACTAACCCAATAACCAATAACTGCGAGCGCAGCGAGCCGAAAAACATGGATCTATCCGTCATCATCGTCAACTATAACGTCAGGTACTTTCTTGAACAGTGCCTTCATGCCGTACAACAGGCACTGACAGGCATCAGCGGGGAGGTGATCGTGGTGGACAACAACTCGGTGGACGGGTCGGTGGGTGAGATCAGGTCAAAGTTCCCCTGGGTGAGGCTGATCGAGAACAGGGAGAACCGGGGTTTCAGCAAAGCCAACAACCAGGCGATCAGGATCTCCAAAGGACGGTACATCCTGCTGCTCAACCCGGACACGGTGGTGGTGGAGGATACCTTTAAGAAGTGCATTGCGTTCATGGACGGCCATCCCGACGCAGGTGCCGTGGGGGTGAAGATGATCAACGGCAAGGGGGAGTTCCTCCCTGAATCGAAACGCTCCCTGCCCACTCCGATGGTCTCCTTCTACAAGATGTTCGGATTCTCCAGGCTCTTTCCCCGTTCAAAACGCTTTGGAAGATACCACCTGGGCTACCTCGATGCAGGGGAGACCCATATCGTGGAGGTGCTGGCCGGAGCATTCATGTTCCTGCGCAGGGAAACCCTGGATAAGACGGGGCTCCTGGATGAGACCTTCTTTATGTACGGGGAGGACATTGACCTCTCCTACCGGATCACCCAGGCCGGCTACCGCAACTACTACTATCCCGGGACCACCATCATTCATTACAAGGGGGAGAGCACCAAGAAGGGGAGCCTCAACTATGTGAAGATGTTCTACCAGGCCATGATCATTTTCGCGGGAAAGCACTTCACCTCCCGGAAGGCACGCACGTTCCGCATGCTGATCAATCTGGCCATCTATTTCAGGGCAGCCCTCTCGGTGGGAAGGCGGTTCCTCAGGAAGGCCTTCCGGCCCCTGCTGGATGCGGGGATCATCTTCCTTGGGTATATGTTTGCACTCCCGCTGTGGGAACAGCTCAGGTTTGACATGCAGGGCTACTACCCGCCCCTGTTCCTTCACGTGGCGGTTCCCGGCTATATCCTGGTCTGGCTTGTCTCCATCTACTATTCGGGCGGGTATGACAAACCGGTCCGGATCCTTTCGTTCCTGAAGGGTCACCTGGTGGGTACACTGGTGATCCTTGTCATCTATGCCATGCTTCCCCTGGAATGGAGGTTCTCCAGGGCGCTGATCTTTCTCGGTTCGCTCTGGGCCATTCTCAGCACACTGGGTCTGAGGATCCTGCTGCACCTGTTTGGAGTCAGGGGTTATGAGATCGACCTGAACAAGCAGAAGCGGATGGTGATCGTCGGGAAGGAGGAGGAAGCCCGCCGGGTCAGCAAACTGCTGCTGGATACCCAGGCAAAGCCGGACATACTCGGATTCGTCTCACCCTCCCCTGAAGAAACGGGCCCCGGTTTCCTGGGCCACATAGATCAGATCGATGAGATCACGGGGATCCACCGTGTGGATGAGATCGTATTCTGTTCCAAGGACCTGCCTTCCCAGGGCATCATCAGGATCATGACCCGTTTGATCGGCACCTCCATCGATTTCAAGATCGCACCTCCCGAAAGCCTTTCCATCATCGGGTCAAACTCCATCAATACCTCCGGGGACCTCTATACCATCCATTTCAACTCCATCGGCAAGGAATCGAACCGGCGGAACAAAAGGCTCTTCGATGCGGTCTCCTCGCTCCTGCTGCTGGCCACATTCCCTTTCTGGTTCCTGCTGGTGAAGGGGAAATTCCGGAGCGTGGGCAACGTGATCCGGGTCTTGCTTGGATTCCGGACATGGGTGGGCTACCTCGAATCCGGTTCCAATGATGTCTCAGGGCTTCCCCACCTGAAAAAGGGGGTGCTGAACCCGGCCAGCCACCTCCCTGCCACGACCCTCACCATCGATCGGGGCAGGGAGATCAACGTGGTGTATGCCAAAGACTACCGGGTTTTCAATGACCTGTTAATAATCACGCGGAACTTCAGGAAGATATAATGGGAGAATTGACTAAATTTAGCAAAATTGCCTATTGTATGAGAAGATCCCTGGGTTCATCCTTCCTCATTCTGTTTCTTTTACCTGTATTGACCATTGCACAGAGGGATTCTTCCAGGAACGATTTCCTGAATGCCGAGTCGTGGTTCCTTTTCGAGGAGTATCTTGAAGCCGAGAATATCTATCAGAAGCTGCTCCGGTGGTACCCTGAAAACGACAATCTTAAGTACAAGATAGGGATCTGCCTGCTCAATGATCCCTACCGGAAGGGGGAATCGATCGCCTACCTGCTCGATGCAAGCGACAACATCAATCCGGATTACAAAGTGAGCAGTTTCAAAGAGACCACCGCCCCCCCGGATGTGCTCTATTACCTGGGGGATGCCTACCTGGTGAATGATATGCTGGACCAGGCCATCGCAACCTTCAAACGGTTCCTGGAGATCCTCGATCCGGAGGTGTATGATGATCAGCTGGTCAAGGCACAGATCAAAGCCTGTGAAAATGCGAAGCGGCTGAAGACCATGCCGGTGGATTTCGACATCACTCCCCTGGGCCCCCCGATCAACACCCGGTATGCGGATATCAATCCTGTGATCTCCGGTGACGGAAGAAGGATGGCGTTCGTCACCGAACAGCCCTTCTTTGATGAGGCCCTCTTCGTTGAGAAGGTGGACGGGCATTGGAGCCTGCCCGTGTCGCTGACAGCCATGCTGGGATTTGACGAGAATGTCTATCCCGTAAGCCTCTCCTACGACGGGACCGAGATGCTGCTTTACTATGATGATGAACATATCGGGAACCTCTATTACAGCAGGTATGAGAATGGCCTGTGGCTCCCGGCAGTTAAGCTGGGCGAGAACATCTCCACGAAATACTGGGAGTCTCACGGCTGTTTCAGCAAAGACGGGAAGTCCATCTACTTCACAAGCAACCGGAAAGGCACTTTCGGGGGACTCGATATCTACAGGTCGGACCGGCTTCCCGACGGGAGCTGGGGAGTACCCGAGAACCTGGGGCCCACCGTGAACAGCAGGTACAACGAGGATACCCCCTTCATCACCGGGGACGGGCAGACCCTCTTCTTCAGCTCCTACGGCCACTTCAACATTGGCGGCTACGACATATTCTATTCAAAGAGGAACAAGGATGGCAGCTGGTCAGAGCCGGTCAATCTGGGCTACCCCATCAACACCACCGGAGATGACCTCTTCTTCCAGCCCGTTAAGAACGGGTCCGGGGGCTACCACTCCCGGATCATCGAAACGGGAGAGGGAAGGTTCGATATCTGTTACCTGGAGATCTACTCGGTGGACAATCCCAGGATGTACCTGGTAACCGGCTCCGTGCGCACCATGGACGGGGATGCCGACCTGACCCGGCTGGAGATGTTCGTGATCGATCTGGGGAGTGGTGACACGATCAGATACAGCGTACCCATCGACGGTTCCGGTGCATTTCAGCTGGACCTGGCCCGGGGCAGCTACGCCCTCCACTTTCAGGGGGAGGGGTATGAGGAGCTGATCAGGCCCCTTTCGATTACGGCCAGTTCAAACAAGGGCGGGATCACCCTGAGGGATGACATCGAGCTTAAACCTATGATGGTGGTGCCGCTGGTCTTTCAGGGCGATGAAAGCCTGATCAGGCTCAAAGATACCGTCTATGAGTCAGTGGCCGGTCAATCGCTGGCCGTTCCCCTGAGGCTCGAAAAGGGAGCCCTGCTGATCACCAGCATTTACCAGGATTCGGTGCTGGTCAGCGTGGACAGCATGGTGGTGGAAAGCCGGCGGACCGATCTGGAGATCATGGCGCTTCCGGGAACCAGCCGGATCGAACTGGAGATGATCGACAGTGACGGGAATATCCATATCAACGGGTTCACCGTGATCGGCAGGGAGCCGGCCCCGGTCAAACCAAAGGTTGAGCCGGAAGCTGAACCACAGGTAGAGATGGAAGTACAGGAGACGGCCGCCCCCTGGATGGCGGGCCCGGCCGGACTGCTTTTGATGGAACTGCGGGAGGAATCCGAAGGGGATCTTCACCAGGCGCTGATGGTCCTGGATCCGGAAAAGGAGGGGTTCGGCACGCCACAGGAGCTGTCCGCACTCCTCTACGGGAATGCCGATCAGGGCGGTTACAGCAAAGAGGAGGTGGACCTGCTTCTGGCCGGGGCCATTTCAGGCGGGGATGCAGTGCTGCTCCGCCAGCTGCTGCTTGAAAACTCCGAAGGCCCGCTTCAGGTCTGCCTGGAGGGCCTGGACCTTGAGGAGGAAGGGATCCGTTCCCCTGAAGAGCTGCTCCGCCACCTGGAAGAGGCGGCCGCGGAAACCGGCTTCACCATGGACGACGTGCGGGCTGCCATGATCAGGGCACTGGATCATCCCCTGGAAGCCGGGCAGCTCTACCTGGACCTCCTGGAAACAGCCGGCGGAACGGTGCTGGAGATCCTGCAAGAGATGGAGGTGCCCGGGGATGGCATCTATACCGTGGAGGAGCTGATCGAAGCCCTTTACAATGCCCTGATGGCACGTGGCTATGACGCAGATCAGGCCGAAGCGGTCCTCCTGGAAATGTTCCCGGGCCAGACCGGTTTCATTGAAGAACTGATTCAGCAAGAAAAAGGGAAGGGATTTCCATTTACCCTGGCCGGAGGGATCGTGGCCGGAGGAATCCTTGCCCTCCTGCTCCTTCTGATTTTACTATGGTTCAGGCGAAAGAGGAAAGAGGAGGATTAGATTATTGATTGCCCTGTCAATTATATTTTTAAATTTGTATTATTCACGATAAACCACCCTGAAATGAGAAGACCTTTCCTGATGCTGCCCTTCCTTCTATTCACCATGATGGTGGCCGGTCAGGATGTCAAGATCGACTTTGCCGATGGAGAGTTCTTTCTTGCCATGGAAGAGTATGAGGAAGCGCTCTACACCTTTAGCAAAGTATTTAACAACGGTTACAAGGACAACGCGAACATCAACTACCGCATAGGCATCTGCCTGCTCCAGATCCCCGGCAGAAAAACAGAGGCCATCCCCTACCTGGAGAAGGCAGTTCAGTCGGTGTCGGAGCGTTACAGGGAGGGATTCCTCAGCGAGAAGAGTGCGGCTCCCGATGCACACCTCTACCTGGGCAATGCCTACCGCATCAACATGGAGTTTGAAAAGGCGTGTGAACAGTACAGGCTGTATGAAGAGTATGTGGGAACGGAAGGTAACATCCAGACCCTCTATGCCGACATGCAGATCACATCCTGTTCAAACGCAGTGGCGGCCATCAACAACCCGGTGCATTACTCCATAGGAAATCTTGGCCAGATCAATGAAACCCACCAGGAGGTCTACAACATGGTGATCTCCCAAGACCAGCAGACCATGGCCTATATGGGCAGGAATCCCCTCTACCGCGGGGTTTATGTTTCCAGGAAAGAGAATGGCCTCTGGACCCGGCCCCAGGGGATCAACCCCTCCATCGCCTCTGAAGGAAACATGGAGGTGGTAGGGCTTTCATCAGACGGCAATACCATGTTGCTGGTTGTCTCTGACCAGTTTTCCAGCAACATCTACAAGGCCACCTATGAGAACGGCAGGTGGAACCCTGCCCAGTCGCTGGGGAAACCCATCAATTCAAGGTATTTCGAATCTCATGCCACATTCAGTCCCGACAGCCGCTCCATCTATTTTACCAGCAACAGGGACAAATCACTGGGAGCCATGGATATCTGGCGGAGCGACCTGCAGGAAGACGGCTCCTGGGGTGACCCGGTGAACCTGGGGGAGAAGATCAACACCCCCCTGAACGAAGAGACCCCGATGATCAGTCCCGACGGCAAAAGGATCTATTTCAGCTCCCAGGCACACGACGCCATCGGAGGATTTGATGTATTCTATTCTGATCTTCAGGACGATGGCTCCTGGGGTGATGCCGTGAACCTGGGTTATCCGCTGAATACCACCGATGATGACTTCACCATCTCCCCGACAGGGATGAAGGAGGAGCGGACCGCCTTCATATTCGCCAACGGGGAGCCGGACCAGCACCCCGTATTCAAGTTTGAGATCATTGACCCGACTGCCACCCCCGTTCCCGTTCCGTTTGAAGAGCCGGTGGAGGAGGTCGCGGAGGTGACCGGGGAGGAAGCAGCGGAAGAGGCGGAACCGGAACCCGGGCCCGGTTTGACGAAACCGCCTGAGAGGTACCTGATCAGGCCTGTCTTCTTTGCTTTCGACAGCTATGCCCTCTCGGACAGTGCCAGGACCAAACTGGAGGAGATAGCCCTCCTGATGGAGAGGTTCCCCTCCCTGAAACTGGAGATTACCGGCCATACCGATGCAATAGGCACTTTCGAATACAACCAGCGGCTTTCTGAAAACCGGGCAGAAGCAGTGGCCGGCTACCTTGAGTCGAAAGGAATCTCCAAGGAGCGCTTGAAGGAGATCGGGAAAAGTGAAAGTGAGAACATAGCCAGGAACACCTTTGAGAACAGGGATGCTCCCGATGGAAGGAAGCTGAACCGCCGGGCAGAGTTCAAGGTTAGCACCTCGGGGAATGTGATTGTGGAGATGCAGAAGATCCAGGTTCCCGAACACCTGAAGTTAAACGATTGAACAACGAACTTGTAAGTGATGAAAAGATATTTGCCTGCAGCCGTTCTGATCTGTCTGATAGCCCAGTCTTTATTCGCACAGGAGGAGGAGACGGCAGAATACCTTTTCTATGAAGCCGATTTCTGGTATACCGAAGAGGAGAACTTCGAGGAGGCAGCCTACCTCTACAAAAGGGTGCTCAGCATGGAACCCGATAATGCCAATGTGAAATACCTGCTGGGAATGTGCTATAACAATATCAGGGGAATGGAGCAGGAGGCGATCCCCTATTTCCAGGAAGCCACCAGGGACATCACACTGAAGTACAGGGACAGCAAGTACTCCGTAAAACAGGCTCCCCACCACAGCTGGTACTACCTGGCCGAGGCTTTCAGGAAGACCAACCAGCTGGATAAAGCCCTGGAAGCACTTGAATCCTTCAGTGACCTGAAGAATTTCGAGAAGCACTATAACGTGAGCCTTACTGAAGATGCCATCAAGAAGGTGGAGAGGGCCAAGATCATCAGGGATGCGGAGCTGAACCTGAGGGCGCTCTATTTCAAGGAGCCCATCAATACGACCAGCGATGACTACAGCGGGGTGATCTCAGCCAACGGGAAGATGATGGTCTGGGCCAGCAGCAAGGCCTTTTACCAGGCTGTATACATGTCCACCCGGGAAGAGAGGAACTGGACCATCCCGGTCGAGATCGCTCCTCAGATCGTCTCGGACGGGAACCTCTTCCCCACCGGTCTCTCTGCCGACGGAACCACCATGCTGATGGTGTACAGGCCCATCAGGGGTAATTCTGACATCTGGTACACGCAATATGACGGGATGTTCTGGAGCCCTGCCCAGCCGGTTCATGGAGCCATCAATACCAATGCCAACGAGGAGCATGCTTCCTTCAGCCCCGATGGCAACCGGATCTATTTCACATCGGACAGAAGGGGTGGCCGTGGCGGACTGGATATCTGGTATTCTGACAGGCAGGGGGACGGGCAATGGGGCGAGCCGGTCAACATGGGCGAAACGATCAATACGAAAGAGGATGAGAATTGTGCTTACATAGCCCCCGGAGAGGGCCGGTTCATCTTTGCATCCAAAGGCCATTTCAATATGGGTGGCTACGATATCTTCAGATGCGAGCTGCAGAACGACGGGAACTGGGGCCCCCCCACCAATATCGGCTTTCCCATCAATACCACCGGTGATGACACCTATTATGTGCCCCTCAACGACGGACTGAGCGGGCTCTATTCCAGGTTTACCAACGAGGCCGTTGGCCGGACCGACCTCTGGTATGTGGAGATCCAGGGTGAGGAAGGATTTGTCTCGGACGGACTGGTCCTCGCCCTGGATACCAGGAAAGGACTGAGCAACAAGGACTTCGCTATTATTGTTGTGGATGAAAGCACCGGTGAGGAGATCGAGGTCCTTTACGACGCCGAAAACGATGCCTTCAAAGCCCTCTCAGGGCCCGACAAGAGCTACAAGGTCATCTCCTACAAGCAGCAGTAGGGTGGAGATCCTGGAAAACACGAATATTACCCTCAGGGCCCTGGAACCTGAGGACCTTGAAGACCTGTACCGCTGGGAAAACGACCCATCCATCTGGCACCTTTCGGGAACCCTGGTCCCCTACTCCAGGTACCTTCTGAAACAATACCTTGAGAACAGCCGGAAAGACATCTTCGAGCTGAAGCAGCTGCGGCTGATCATCCAGCTGAAGCAGGGGAAACGGCCCGTGGGGGCCATTGACCTGTTCGATTTTGACCCCTACCACAGGCGTGCCGGCGTGGGGATCCTCATTGCAGACCCGTCAGACCGGAGGAGAGGTTATGCCCGGGAAGCGCTGGAATCACTCATGGATTACTGTTTCAGGGTCCTGAAACTCCACCAGCTCTGGTGCAATATTGCCAGCGGGAACAGGGAGAGCCTGAAGCTATTCACCGCTGCCGGTTTCCATCTGATCGGTGAGAAAAAGGAGTGGCTCTTCAACGGCCGGAGCTACGAAAGCGAGTGGCTGCTGCAGTGCGTGGACCCGGCCGTTCATTCCAGCGAGCCATAGCAGGGGATCTCCTCCAGGAACCTGACCCGCTTCTCACTGAAATCAATATAACAGCAGTAGTGCCGGAGGCCATTGGTGACCATCAGGTACTTCACTTTGAAGACCATGTTGTAGCGGGCGGCCTGGTCAAAGGTCTCCCCGGTGATCTTCACCCCCGGGGCCTTGCACTCCACCAGGACTGAAGGGGAGCCGGCAGGTTTGTGCACCAGGATATCGCACCTGCGGAGCATCCGGTTCAGCTTCAGGGCATGCTCGGTCTGGATCAGCGAGGCGGGATAACCCTTTTCTTCCGCAAGATAACGGGCAAACCGCTGTCTCACCTCCTCTTCAGGTGTAAAGAGCACATATTTTTTTCTGAACTCATCCAGCACATATTTTTTCCCGTCCCGGACACGGAACCGGAAATTGTAATCGGGAAGATTCAGTTTCCGCATATGTGCTATCTTT
Organism: uncultured Bacteroides sp.; assembly: GCA_964467775.1. Classification (GTDB taxonomy): domain Bacteria; phylum Bacteroidota; class Bacteroidia; order Bacteroidales. The sequence goes on from CAYXUD010000124.1 coordinate 14,548, forward strand.
ACCCTTCTAAGATATGGATTTAATATTTACGCCTGAGATGAAAACCAAACAGGAGATCATTGAGAACTGGCTGCCCCGCTATACCGGAATTCCCATTGAGAGTTTCGGCCAGTACATCCTGCTTACCAACTTCCAGAATTACCTGGACCTGTTTGCCTCCATCCAGGGGACGGAGGTTGCCGACCGGAATGTGGCCATGCCTGCGGCCACAGCGGGGGATATCACCATGATCAATTTCGGCATGGGGAGCGCCAATGCAGCAACGGTCATGGACCTGCTGGGTGCCATCAGGCCCCAGGCAGTTCTTTTCCTCGGAAAATGCGGGGGGCTCAAGAAGAAGAACGAGCTGGGTGACCTGATCCTTCCCATTGCAGCCATCCGGGGGGATGGCACCTCCGATGACTACCTGCCGCCGGAGGTCCCCGCTCTTCCTGCATTCAACCTGCAGCGCGCGGTCTCGCACATCATCAGGGACATGGGAAGGGACTACTGGACCGGCACTGTTTTCTCCACCAACAGGCGGGTGTGGGAGCATGACAACCAGTTCAAGAAATACCTGAGGGTGATCCGCAGCATGGCCATAGATATGGAGTCAGCCACCCTGTTCACAGTGGGGTTTGCCAACGGGATCCCCACCGGGGCACTGCTGCTGGTTTCCGACCAGCCCATGATCTCCGAGGGTGTGAAGACCCGGAAAAGCGACAAGATGGTCACCGAGAAATTTGCCCGGATGCACCTGGAGATAGGGATCGAATCGCTGCGTGAGATCATTGAACACAGGGAATCTGTAAAACACCTGAAATTCATATAGTTTTGGGAATGACCTATGAACAGCTGATCGGGGAGCTGAAAAGCAGGTCCTTCAGGCCCATTTACTTTCTCTACGGGGATGAACCTTACTACATTGACCTGGTCAGTGACTACATCACCGCCCATGTGCTCACCGGGGCCGAACAGAGCTTTAACCAGACCATCCTGTATGGCGGCGAAAGTGACGCCCGGCAGGTCACCGACCTGGCAAAACGATTCCCGATGATGGCTTCACACCAGGTGGTGGTGGTCAGGGAGGCGCAGGAAATGAAGGATTTTGACAACCTGTTCTACTATGCGGAACATCCGCAGCCCTCCACCCTGCTGGTCCTCTGTTACAAGCATAAGAACCCGGACAAGCGCAAGCGGGTTTTCAAGGCCCTGGAGAAGAACGGGGTCAGCTTCCACTCCAAGAAACTCTATGACAGCCAGGTCCCGGGCTGGATCTCCGGGTATGCCTCCAGCCGGAAATACCGTATCGAGCCCAAGGCAGCAGCACTGCTGGCTGAGTTCCTGGGAAGCGACCTGTCAAGGATCGCCGGAGAGATGGAGAAGCTGATCATCGCCACCGGGGGGCGGCAGGGTTCGATCACATCTGCCCACGTGGAGGAGCATATAGGGATCAGCAAGGACTATAACCAGTTCGAACTCCAGAATGCCATGGGGAAAAGGGATGTGGTGAAGGCCAACCGGATCATCAATTACTTTGCCGGCAACGAGCGGAACTACCCCATCCAGATGACGATCGCCTTCCTCTACTACTTCTACTCCAAGCTGCTGCTGATCCATTACGCCCCGGACCGGTCGGAGCAGGGTGTGGCCGCCCTGCTGAAAGTCAGCCCCTATTTTGCCAGGGACTATATCGCGGCCGCCAAACGGTACCCGCGCGCAAAGCTTGTGGAGATCATCTCGCTGTTGCGCACCTATGATATGCGTTCCAAGGGCTACGAAGGCAACAACGCCCCGGCCAGCGGGTTGCTGAAAGAGCTGATCTTTAAAATCCTGCACCTGTGATCACCACGGTAATCGTCATCATCACCGTGCTCACCTCCGTAGTGGCCTTACGGCGCCGGGAGCTGCTGACCCGTTTTGACCTCTCCCCCTACCAAGCCGTGCACGCAAGGCAGTATTACCGGGTCTTTACCCATGCGTTCCTGCATGCCGATTACCTGCACCTGGGTATCAATATGCTGGTCCTCTACTCATTCGGCACCGGGGTCGAGCGGATCTTTGGCAGCCTGGAGCAGCAGGGAGTGATCTTTTCCGGTCCACTGCTCTTTCTCCTGCTCTACCTCTCCTCGATCGCCCTCTCCTCGCTCTCCACGGTGGTACGCTACCGGGACAATCCGGATTATGCTGCGGTGGGGGCATCAGGTGCGGTTTCGGCAGTGGTCTTTACCTACATCTTCTTCGCACCCCTGCAGAAGATCTATTTCTACATGGTACTTCCCATACCGGGCATCCTGTTCGGGATCCTCTACCTGCTCTACTCCAGCTACATGAGCCGCCGCAGCCGGGACAACATCAACCATGCCGCCCACTTCTGGGGCGCGGTGGTGGGCTTCATCTACCCGCTCCTTCTTGAACCCCGCCTGTTCGGGGTTTTCATAGAGAACCTGACCACGCGGTGACATAACAACACGAAACAGATACCTTGGCTGACATGAATCCCGCTGGCCTGATCCCCGGTAACAAAAACCCCGCCGACACGATCCCCTCCTGCAAAGCCGTCTTCCTCGACCGGGATGGTGTGATCAGCGATAACAGCATCCATTACTACCTGACACGGGTGGAGGACTTCCGGTTCAATCCCGGGGTGGTCGAAGCGCTGTCGGAGCTTGCCAGACGGGGGTATCTGCTCATCGTGATCACCAACCAGGGGGGCATCAGCCTGGGCAGGAACAGCATCGGGAGCGTGGAGAGGATCCATCGCCATATGCAGAGACTTCTCATGGATGCAGGGGTGGAGATCACCGAAGTTTACTATTGTCCCCACCACGGCGACAACGAAGCCTGTCTCTGCCGGAAGCCCCTGCCGCTGATGATTGAAAAGGCCATGGCCAGGTTCCGGGTCGATCCGGCACGATCATGGCTCATCGGGGATTCGCAGAGGGATCTGGAGGCAGGGAAGGCAGCAGGGGTGCGGACGCTGTTGATCGAACCCAACAGCAACCTGCTGGAGGTACTGGAAAAGATTGGCTGAGCACTGGTCCAGCAGGACACCGGATCAGTTCAGGCCCGGGTCCTCCGGGAAATTGGCCCAGGCCCTGTACTTGTTGTTATAGCGGGCAAGGGTGTCGCTCCAGAACTCCGACTCCACGCCCTGCATCACCATGCGGGGGGCGATCTTGCCCACCAGCCAGGCATTCTCCTTCATCTCCCCGTCAAGCTGGCCCGGGGACCAGCCGGCATAGCCGAGGAAGAAGCGAAGCTGATGCGGTGCAATGCGGCCGCCGGCGATCAGCTTCTTGATATGGTCAAAATCACCGCCCCAGTAAATTCCGTCTGTCACTGCCACGCTGCCCGGGACCTCCTCACCCAGCGTATGGATGAAGTGGACCGTATTGTTGCTCACCGGCCCTCCCACCGATATGGGGAAATCGGATGGGGGGAAATCATCCACGATCTCGCTGATGCTGATCTCAAGGGGTTTGTTCAACACAAAACCGAGTGACCCCTCCTCGTTGTGCTCCGTGAGGTAGACAATCGACCGCCGGAAATAGTGGTCACTCAGAAAGGGCTCCGAAATAAGGATCCTGCCCTTCTCTGCAATGTTCTCGTTGACAATGCTAAAGAAATCGATATTCAGTTCCATATTTCCCCGTTTTGCCATGGTTCAAGTTACGGCAATTTTGTGTGAATTAAAACGAAGCTTGGCAAAAAATAGTATCTTGGCCCCTTATCGATTGAACTCAATGAGTGAGAAAGAAGTCCGGTCACCCAGCCTCCTGCAGGCACTGGTTCCCATCGCCGTACTCATCACCTTGCTGGTACTGAACGTGGTCTACTTTGGGGACCATACCCTGGATGGCTCCAACCAGTTTGCATTGATGCTTGCCGCAGCGGTGGCAGGATTGGTAGCGGTGAACCTGAAGATCAAATGGACCATTGTGCAGGACAGCATTGTGAACAGCATCGGATCCGCCATGCCTGCTATCCTGATCCTGCTGATGATCGGAGCACTGGCAGGCACCTGGATGCTGAGCGGGGTGGTGCCCACCCTGATCTACTACGGGCTGAAGGTTTTTCACCCCAAGATCTTCCTCTTTGCCACAGTGATCATTACCGGGATGGTATCCCTGGCTACCGGCTCGAGCTGGTCGACCGTGGCCACCATGGGCATTGCTCTTATCGGTGTGGGCAGAGCACTGGGGATCAACGAGGGACTCATCGCCGGGGCAGTGATCTCCGGTGCATATTTCGGGGATAAAATGTCGCCGCTTTCCGATACCACCAACCTTGCATCTGCCATGGCCGGAACCGACCTGTTTACCCATGTCCGGTACATGATGATAACCACAGTACCGGCCATGAGCCTTACCCTGGCCATCTTCCTTGTGATCGGCTTCACCTACAGGTTCGATTCCACCCCCGGGGATATTGGCCTGGTACTGCAGGCCATCGAATCGAAATTCAGGATCACCCCCTGGCTGTTGCTGGTGCCGGCCCTTCTGATATATATTATCATCAGGAAGATCCCACCAGTGCCGGCACTGCTGGCCGGATCGCTCCTGGGAGGTGCATTTGCCATCATCTTCCAGCCCCACCTGGTCAGGGAACTGGCCCAAAGCCTGGATAGCACTGCCACCTCCATGTTCAAGGCTTCCTACATCTCTGTCATGCAGTCCATCTTCGGGGAGATTTCCATCCCCACTTCCAATAAAATAGTCAATGAACTGCTGTCCAGCACCGGAATGAGTGGTATGCTGAATACCATCTGGCTGATCCTGTCAGCCATGATTTTCGGGGGCACTATGGAATCTGCCGGATTGCTGATGAAGATCACCCACTCCGTGATCCGCTGGGCCCGCTCCACCGGTTCACTGGTGGCCACCACCATCGCCACCAGCATCTTCTTTAACATCACCGCCTCGGACCAGTATATCGCCATCGTGGTTCCGGGCCGGATGTTTGCCAGGACTTACAGGGAAAGGGGGTATAAGCCGGAGGTGCTGAGCCGTACCCTGGAAGACGGGGGAACCCTCACCTCGGTGCTGGTACCGTGGAACACCGGCGGGGCCACCCAGTCCCGTGTACTGGGGGTCCCCACCGTGGACTACCTCCCCTACGCCTTCTTCAACCTCCTGAGCCCGCTGTTCAGCATCCTGTTCGCCGCCATCAACTACCGCATCAGGCGGTTTGGACCCGGGGATCCCGGTCCGGAAGTGAACAGTAAAGGGGAACCGGACCGTGAAGAGGGGCAGACGGAGGTTTGATCCTGCTGAAATCAAATAAGTTTTCAGGAATTCCTGGTTTTAATATCTTTCTGCCTATATTTGTCATCTGCCGTGACAATCACGGCTTGACACTGTTCAGATGTTTATAAAGATACTCATTATATCCGTTATCCTGTTGGGACTGGCCATGCTGGGACTGGCACTGAATATCCTTGTGAGGAAGAATGGCAGGTTTCCTTCCTACCGCGTGGGGCACAACCGCGAGATGCATAAACTGGGTATCACGTGCGTGAAGCACGATGAGATCAGTTGCCATAAAGGGAAGCCGGGGGAAGAAGATTGTGCCGCGTGCCGTTAACCCGGCTGTAAAGTTGCCTGCTGCGGGTGCATTCCCGGAAGGCCATTGACATTCCGCCTAGAAGTGCACCCGGCCTTCAAGCAGCCTTTG
>CAYXUD010000125.1:0-3334 GCA_964467775.1 uncultured Bacteroides sp.
CACACCCCGGTCAACGTGGGTGCAAATTTAGGAATTCATTTGCAATTCTCAAACATTGGTGTGCAGAATGGCTGCCGGCTGTCAACCCGTCATCATATGCAGGTTCCATCAAAACGTTGCCTGAAAGATTGTCCGGAAGATCCCTGCAAAGGCGGACCAGCCGGTTTTGGTACTGAATTTGATCACCAATAACCAATAACCAATTACCAGTAACCAATAACCAATTACCAGATATTATGGACCTGTTCAAACCCATGGGCCCTGCCCCGGGAGTATCAAAAAGTGAGAAAAAGAAGCCTGAAGTATCGGAACATGTCAGATGCCTGATCCTTGGATCGGGACCAGCCGGGTACACTGCGGCCATCTATGCGGCCCGGGCCAACCTTCAACCGGTGCTCTATACCGGGATGCAGATGGGCGGACAGCTGACCACCACCACCGAGGTGGACAACTTTCCCGGGTACCCGGAAGGAGTGGACGGGACAGGCATGATGGAGGACCTGAAAAAACAGGCGGAGCGTTTCGGCACACAGGTCCGTTTCGGGATGGCCACCCGGGTCGATTTCAGCGGGAAGGTGAAACTGGTTGAGATCGATGAGAGCACCCTGATCGAAGCGGATGCGGTGATCCTTGCCACGGGGGCCACTGCCAGGTACCTGGGACTGGAATCGGAGGAGAGGTTCAGGGGGTTCGGGGTTTCTGCATGTGCCACCTGTGATGGATTTTTCTATAAGGACAAAGTGGTTGCCGTGGTGGGCGGGGGTGACACTGCCGCCGAAGAGGCCACCTACCTGGCCAACATCTGCAAAAAAGTTTACATGATCGTGCGAAGGGATGTGTTGAGGGCGTCGAAGGCCATGCAGAAGCGGGTGTTCAATACGAAGAATATCGAGGTGCTGTGGAAACACCAGACCAGGGAGCTGCTGGGCGACAAGGTGGTCGAAGCAGTGGAACTTTACAGGAACAAGGGAGAGGAGGACGAGGAGATCGTGAAGGTGGAGATCGACGGGTTCTTCCTGGCCATCGGGCACACCCCCAATTCGGAGGTGTTCAGGGAATACCTCGATACCGATGAGACCGGCTATGTGATCACGGTGCCCGGGTCCAGCAAAACCAGCGTACCCGGTGTGTTTGCATGCGGGGACCTGCAGGACAAGGTCTACAGGCAGGCAGTCACCGCTGCCGGGACAGGATGCATGGCCGCCCTCGATGCCGAGCGTTACCTCGGGGAGCTGGACTAACGCAGCCCCGGCAAAGATTCCAACCGCTGCTACCGCTCCGGAACCAGGGGTTTTTTATACCTTGTCTGCAAGATGAGAGAGATCCTCTATCCGGCTCTTTTCCTGGGGATCACCTGCACCGTTTCCGGCCAGGTCCCCGGAAGTGACCCTCACTGGCACCTTATCTTCGAGGAGCAGTTCGATTCCATCGACCCGGCGCTCTGGAAGGTGGCCAATGACTTTGACCACTACGGGGAACCGCAGGTCTATACACACCGGGAAGAGAATGTCTCTGTGTCGGGTGGAGAGCTGCTCCTGAGGGTGAACAGGGAATCCTACCGGTGCAGCGAGCTCCATGGCTGGGCATGCAACAAGCGCTGGTACGACTATACCTCCGGCTGGATCGAGACCAGGGAGGCCCTCTATGTCCGTTACGGTTACCTGGAGTCCAGGATCAGGCTTCCCCACGGATATGGGCTCTGGCCTGCCTTCTGGACTTTTGTGGGGGATAGTGTTCCCGGAAGGCACAATGCCGGGGAGATTGATATATTCGAGATGCTGGGGGACCAGCCTCCCACGGTGATGGGGACCAACATGCACCTTGCCTACTGCAAATGCGGGGAGAACGATTGCCAGTGCGATTTCCTGGATGATCCCATGTGCCCGGAGGTGGATCCTGCCATACTGTGCCACGGGCTGAATGTGGAGATCCCTGACTATTCGGATGGATACCTTGTTTACGCGGTGGAATGGAACCCTTCAAAGATCATCTGGTATGTAAACAACCGCATGGTCAGGAACTCGGCCAACCCGGGGATCATCGATCCTGTCAGGATCATATTCAACCTGGCCGTTGCGCCCTGGAGGCTTCCTGACCGGACCACCCCGTTTCCGTCAGCCATGCATGTAGACTACCTGAAGATATACCGGCTGGAGGCGGACAACGAACGTTTTGACAGCTGTTCAGTGAACCTTGAGCAGTATGACTACCAGGTAAAGAGGGATATATCCATCGGGGGGGAGGGGTGTGCCAATTCGGTCCCTGCGGGTGCAGATATAACGCTCAGGGCTGCCGAGGGGATCGGGATAAAGGGAGAATTCACTGTCCCCCCGGGGGCCCAGCTCTACCTGGATGTAAATGAAATCTATGAGTAACCGATGAAAAGAAAATATCACGCTATGGGAACCAGGACTTTCATCATTGCGGCGCTGGCGCTCTTTGCAGGCCAGGCCCTTCACGGCCAGCTGAAGGTAAGGCCCAGCGGCAACGTCGGGATAGGCACCAGCGATCCTGCCGCCAGGCTGCATGTCATGGGGGAGGGAGTGGTGGATTCCTACACCGGTCCCTGGGAAAGCGCATTCACCACCAGGATCCATTACAGGAATGCCGGCGCTTACCGTCTCTGGAACGGGTACTATGACAGGGATGTCTTTTTCGTGAACGGCGAGGGTTGGCTCTGGTCCATGCAGGGGCACTATGTGGGTGCTGACAGCTCACTGTTGACCTCCCTGACACCCATTGATTCGCCGCTGAATTCAGTAATGCTGCTGAACGGGGCAAGGTTCAGGTACTGGGAGGAGCAGTCCGGGGAAGACCCTGGAAGCTACCGCCTGGGGCTGGTGGCCCAGCAGGTGCGGCAAGTCGTACCCGAAGCGGTGCGGGTCATGCCCGACAGTTCCCTGGCCATTGCCTACACCGACATGATCCCGCTGCTGGTGGAAGCCATGAAACAGCAGCAGGAACAGATCGGGATCCTGCGGGCGGCGCTCAGTGAGCAGGCAGAGCAGATCAGCCAGCTGAAAAAGCGCAGAAGGTTCAGGCAGAAGCCGGATGAAGAGAAGGGGGCAGAATAGCCCCCTTCCTGTAAATGTATAACGTGCGTGATGCACCTGACCCACTAACTTACTAACCCACTAACCCACTAACCCACTAACTCACTAACTTACTAACTGGCGTAAGCCGAAATATCCGTAAACTCCTCCTTCTTGTACTCCCCGGCCTCCAGCTTGGCACGGCACTCGGTGAAAGCCGCGATGGTCTCCTTCACGTCGTCCAGGTTGTGTATGGCCGTGGGGATCAGGCGAAGCAGGATTTCCCCCTTGGGTATCACCGG
>CAYXUD010000126.1:0-23033 GCA_964467775.1 uncultured Bacteroides sp.
GAACATGACCCCGATCTTTTCCCTGAGCTGGTTGATGAAGAAGCAGGTGGTATGGGTACGGTTGATGTTGGCGGTCAGCTTGCGAAGCGCCTGTGACATGAGCCGGGCCTGCAGGCCCACCTTGGAGTCGCCCATTTCACCTTCAATCTCGGACTTCGGTGTCAGTGCTGCCACTGAATCGATCACGGCGATATCAATGGCTCCTGACCGGATCAGGTGGTCGGCGATCTCAAGGGCCTGTTCACCGTTGTCGGGCTGCGATATGTAAAGGTTTTCAATATCGACCCCCAGTTTCTTTGCATAAAACCGGTCGAAAGCATGTTCGGCATCAATGAAGGCTGCAATGCCGCCACTCTTCTGTGCCTCCGCAATGGCATGGATCGCCAGGGTGGTTTTGCCAGAAGCCTCGGGTCCATAGACCTCGATGACCCGGCCCCTGGGATACCCCCCCACCCCAAGGGCAATGTCCAGACCAATGGAACCGGAAGGGATCACCGGAACATCCTCAATGGCATTATCCCCCAGTTTCATGATGGTCCCTTTGCCATATCCTTTTTCAATTTTATCCAGGGTCAGCTGCAGCGCTTTTAGTTTCTCCTGCTGATTGCCGCTGGCATTTCCGTTGCTCATGCTGTTTTAGTGATTAATGTGGTAACTCTTCAAATATCTGCGTGCTGTGTCCTTTGGTATCCACTTTCTCTATGATCCTTTCGATGATCCCGTCCCCGCTGATGATGAATGTTTTCCGGAGTACCCCCGGAAAAGATCTCCCGTAAAGCTTCTTTTCGCCCCATGCACCGTAATCCTGAAGCACTTTCTTATCAACGTCTGAAATCAGCCGGAACGGGAGCTTGAACTTCTCGATGAACTTCCGGTGTGATTTTTCACTGTCCGCGCTGACCCCGATGACTTCAAACCCCTGCCGGGTGAACTGAGAATAATGATCCCTCAGGTCACACGCTTCAGCGGTACAGCCGGGGGTGTTGTCTTTCGGGTAGAAGTAGAGTACAACCTTCCTGCCTTTGTAATCCTCAAGTGTGATTCTCCGACCCTCCTGGTCAACTGCATCAATGGCAGGAGCCCGGTCCCCTTCTTTCAATACTGCCATGTTCAAATCAAATTATAAATGTACAAAAGTTGCTTTAAAACCAGCTTTAATTATTGCTATTTTTGATCGGCACCCGCAGTGCTATCACACTCATTATAACAGAACGGACAGCGATATGTTTACAGCCACCATACGTTTCTATTTCTGCCTTGCAATCCTGATTCTGCCCATGGTTCAAACCGGGTTAGCAGGCCAGGATCCCGGGGAGGTCCAGCCGGGATTGTTCCGGGAATCCCTGGCCAGTTTTGAAAAAGGGGAATTTCGCCTGGCCTATGAAGGATTCACAGAGATGATTCAAAACCGGTCCGGGAACCCCATGTGCAGCTATTATGCCGGGAGGTGCCTGGTGGAGCTGAATGAGAACCTGGATGAGGCCATCGAACTGCTTTACAGCGCGTCGGGGAAGAGCGTCCCGGGTGATGTGGACCTCTACCTGGGGATGGCCTATCACCGGGACTATAACTTTGCTGAAGCGATCAGGTATTACAGCCGTTTCGAAATGAATGCTGCCCGCCAGGATGTGAAGGCCAGCCGGGTAAAGCAGATGATCAGTGACTGCAGGAGCGCAAGGGAGATCACGGCCAGCTATAACCAGTATGAGGTGATGAACGTCACCTTCATCGACCTCTCCGATTCGGCCGAGTTCAGCCAGATCAGGATGAAGGGGGGAGAACTTTGCAGGAAACCCCCTGAGTATTTCAGTTCAGGGGAAGACCGGGCAGGCCTCAGCAGTATCATGTTCGTGCCTGTCACTCCCGTCCGGGGTGATTACATTTATTACTCGGGCTATAACCGGGCAGGCAGGGATGGCGCCCAGTTATTCAGGGTGAGGAGAGGCCCCGGAAGGAGCTGGGGTGATCCCGAGGAGATCAGGACCCTGAACAGCGGGGGGGATGAGATCCTGCCCTATTTTGATCCCATCGAAGACGACCTCTACTATGCTTCGAACTGTGATGGGGGTGTGGGAGGGTTCGACCTCTACCGGTCTCACTACGATGTGGAACGGGATGAGTGGTCAGAACCAATCAATCTCGGTTTCCCTGTCAATTCAGTGATGGATGAATACCTGCTGCTGCCGGGCTCCGACCTGGGGATGCTGATGTTCTTCTCAAACCGCGAGGGGACCGACAGTACAGTGACCGTGTACAGGGTACACCTGGTGGAGCCCAAGAAGAAAGCGGATCCCAACAATCCCGGAATGCTGAAGGAGATTGCCAGCCTGGGAGGGGTAGCGTCTGAGATCCTGGCTGAATTAAGGTCCGCCTCCGGTCCGGGGAGGGGTTCCCTGCATGCATCACCCGGGGAGGTTTCACCTGAATCTGTCCCGCCGAAAAGGGAACCGGCCATAACAAAGGTAACGATCCTTTCCCCGGGGGAAGCATCAGGCAGTGCGTCTGCCGGGGGGAAGGCCCCGTACCAGGAGATCCTTGCGGAAGCACTCATGCACCAGGCGGCCTCTGACTCATTGAAAGACCTGGCAACAACGGCAAGGGCAAGGGTCCGGGAGTCGGATGATCCCAACGACAGGTGGGTCTGGCAGAAGCAGATCATGGTCTGGGAGAAAAAATCGAGGGATGAGGAGGAGCTTGCGGATGCGCTGTATGCCACAATGGACCAAAGCAGTGAACCTGCCAGGCCCGGGCCTGCGGTGAATGTTCCGGAGACCATCGAGGTCGATACGGTCATGGGGGACCTTACGGTATACCGCTACAGGGATCCGGTTCCGGGGATCGAGGGAGAACCCGGGACCCAGCCGGCGAGAAAACCGCCGGTCACACAGGCTGCCTCCGGGTATATGAACCGGTTTGATATCCTGGGGGCATCACCATACAGCGATTCCAATCCGATCCCTGTGGATGTTGCATTGCCCGGAGGTGTCTTTTACAGGGTGCAACTGGGCGCATTTGCCACTGAGGTGGAACCCGGCGCATTTCAGGGCATCAGTCCGGTCACTGCGGAAACGGTCACAGATCGCGGACTGATCAAATACTATGCTGGCAAATTCACGAAATATGAGGATGCATCTGCGGCCCTTGCCAGGATACGCTCCAGAGGGTATGAAGACGCATTTATCGTGGCATGGTACAACGGATCCACCATTTCAACCCAGAGGGCAAAACAACTTGAATAAGGCGCTTTTCAGGATAAATTTCGTATATTTGACCGGACGTGATATCCTCCTGAAATGGATAGTAATTTTACCAGCCGGCCCCATAAGATAGGTTCGGAAGAAACAGACAGCCAGCGCCAGGCAAAACTGGTGCTTCACAACGATGATATCAACTCGTTCGATTATGTGATGGAAACGCTGGTTGAGGTTTGTGACCATTCCCCGACACAGGCAGAACAGTGCGCGACCATCACACATTACAAAGGCAGTTGCCAGGTGAAGTCCGGTACAGTGAGCGAGATGAGAGAGTTGCGTTATAAGCTTATTGCGCGCGGGCTGAAGGCATCCGTTGATAAATGACCGGGCATGGCTGTTATTATTATTCTGATCGTCTTGGGGATCCTGTTGTTCGTCATTGAGTTCCTTCTTGTCCCGGGGGTGACCATTGCCGGGATCGGTGGATTGATCCTGACCGTTTTCGGGGTTTACAAGGCATTCAATGATTTTGGCTCTGCGGTGGGCATATGGGTTTTGATCGGGACCATCCTGCTCAGTGTTTTTGTGATCGCCATGTCGTTGCGCGCCAGGACCTGGAGCCGTTTGATGCTGAAAACCAATGTGGATGGAACGGTTGACAAGGACCTTACAAAGGACCAGGTGAAAGAGGGGGACCGCGGTACCACACTGACCCGCCTTGCCCCCATGGGCAAGATCATGGTGAACGACCTGGTGAGGGAAGCCAAGTCGGTGGAAGGATTCATAGACGAACATAAGGATATTGAGATCGTCTCCATTGAGGGGACACGCATTAGTGTAAAACCAGTAAATAACAGATAATCATGGAATTCAATTTTACGTGGATTATTATCGTGGTGGCCAGTATCATCGGCCTCTGGATCATTCTATATTTTATCCCGATCGGTTTGTGGTTTACCGCACTCCTTTCCGGGGTAAGGATCTCCCTCCTGCAGCTGATCCTGATGCGCTGGAGGAAAGTCCCGCCCACTACCATTGTCAGGTCGATGATCGAGGCCCACAAGGCCGGATTGGAATTCATCAAAAGGGATGAACTGGAGGCCCACTACCTGGCCGGGGGGCATGTGGAACAGGTGATCCATGCCCTGGTTTCTGCGAGCAAGGCAAATATCGACCTGCCCTTCAGGATGGCAACAGCCATTGACCTGGCGGGCAGGGATGTGCTGGAAGCAGTGCAGATGTCGGTGAACCCGAAGGTGATCAATACGCCTCCGGTGACAGCTGTCGCCAAGGACGGGATCCAGCTCATTGCCCTGGCCAGGGTCACGGTTCGCGCCAACATCAAGCAGCTTGTGGGTGGTGCCGGAGAAGAGACGGTCCTGGCACGGGTTGGCGAGGGTATTGTCTCTTCCATCGGTTCCTCAAAATCACACAAGGAGGTGCTGGAAAACCCGGATTCCATTTCGAAGATCGTCCTGGAGAAGGGACTGGACGCGGGAACTGCTTTCGAGATCCTCTCCATCGATGTGGCTGATATCGACATCGGGAAGAATATCGGTGCGGTGCTTCAGATGGACCAGGCCAACGCGGACAAGAACATCGCACAGGCCAAAGCAGAGGAGCGCAGGGCCATGGCAGTTGCAACGGAACAGGAGATGAAAGCCAAGGCCCAGGAGGCCAGGGCAAAGGTGATTGAGGCCGAGGTCCAGATCCCCCTTGCCATGGCGGAGGCGTTCAGGTCAGGGAACCTGGGGATCATGGACTATTACAGGCTCAAGAACATTGAGGCCGACACCACCATGAGGGATAGCATTTCGAAAGGGACCCAGCGTCCTCCAAGGAGGCGGGGAGAGAAGGATGAAGAGAAGTAGGTGCCCTAATTCTTCTTGCGATAGCCGCCCTGCGGAAAACCTCCTTTCACACCCCTTGAGGCTGCCCCGCTCTCTGTCGGGTCGGGTGATATCCATTGCCTGAGATCATCCATCGAATTTGCACTGAGGGGGGGTGTATCAGTGAAAAGGAACCCTCCGGTCAGGTAGGCAAACGGGTATTCATCCTTGAAGACATAGAGGTGGTCTTCGAGATGTTCCTCCAGTTCAGATCCTTCCATTCTTGACATCTGAAGGTGGATGCCATCATCTTTCAGGGTCGGGGTCAGGGTATACGAAACCATGAAGTCCTCCCCTTTGCGTATCCAGCAGGTATTCTCATTGGGCAGGAACTCCAGCCTGATCACAACAGGCTCCTGGATGGTCCCGTTCTTAAGGAAGTACTGAGAAAACTCCGGAACAGAGAAACTCAGCCAGCCCTCTTCATCGGTCCGGGTGGATGAACTATAGCTCCACAGATCGGTTTTTCCCGGCTCGGCAGTCATCAGTTTAACGGTAAAATCAAACTGTTCGTTTGAAATGGCCATGCCCTCTCCGTCGGTCAGGACACCCTGAAAATTCATCTCTATGGCAGGCTGGCCCGCAGCGTTAATGACCAGGGCTGTCAGTGCTGCAGTGATAAGTAGGAACTGCTTCTTCATTAGGTTCATGGTGGTGGTGGTTTATGAACAAATTTATAAAAATCCTGGTAATGAGTTATACGGAGAAGATCATTTAAGGTTATTAACATTTTGTTAATAACCATTGTGAGTTAATTGTGAACAGAGAAGCCCTCCTCGTCTTGACTTGGAACTGCCTATGGTCTATTTTTGATTCTACCGAGTAAGAGATAATAGGCCGCTCGAAGTTTCGCCCGGTGTAGTGAGCCAGTCCGACAGGATCGTGGGTAGCGAACCGGCCGGTAAAGGGATTCCCCTCAACCGGAGATTCATCCAGAGCCAGGCATGGGCCATGAAACAGGGTTTCCTGGTGCATTCGATCCGAAAGATCCCTTCTTGGTTGGTCTTTAAAAGGTTGATCCGGAAGGCTGAAGAGCCGAAAAGAATCCTTCGGGTTCCACTAAGCTTTTTCACTCTGGCCTCGGGTAGATCGTAAGACCTGGCCGTTGCAGGGGCCTTCAGGAGCCGGTCCCGGAAATCCAGCTGTAATGGCTGGGTGAAAGGACGGTTGCAAGTCATTGTTCTACGGAGCAAGGGCCGAGAACCAGGGTTCGCCGGCCGATAACCCCCCGGGGTTACAGTCAGCGGGCCGGCCATCATAACTGTAGCTCGGCACTGATTGGTGGCTATGGGTACCATTCAGTGAAAAGGGAGTAAACCTCAAGTTTACTCCCTTTTTGTATGTGTGCCATGCATATCCCCTGGCTCCGGGGCAGGATCCCCGGGCAGGGCTGGCTTTCAGCCGGCCGGTTTTCGAATAAGCCTTGCCATTTTCCTGGCAAGCTCCACGAGCAGCCCGATGAGCACACCCCCGAGGCAGAATCCGAAGGCCCAGATGACCAGGTCCTCCGATATGCCGATGGCAATGGTGGGGATGAGGACACCGATGAGGCAGAAAAGGATGGAGAGGTTAACGCTCAGGCGGTTGATTTTCGGGGCGATCCACAGGACAAGCACCAGCAGGCCCAGTGACATGGTCAGGGATACAAAGAAGAACGTGGCATCCACTATATCCCGGAGGATCAGCGCCATGGAGATGCCCAGTACCATCAGCACCACCAGGCTGTACCGCATGGTCCTCCTGAGCTTCACTTTATCCGTAAACCCGGTCTTCTCGAGGAAGTCCTGTGTCACCGATGCAGATGCGGTGAACAGATAGGTGTCTGCTGAAGAGGATACGGCGGAGTAAATGATCACCACTGACAATCCTGCAAGCCCGACCGGTAATAACCTGCTGAATCCGACGATCAGTGAAGTATCGGGTGCAATGTCCGGGATATCGGCACGAATGACCAGGCCGATCAGCAGCAGGATGAATCCGACGATGATGTAGAAAAGGGAAGAGAGAAAAATGCTGCGCCGGAAATGCTTCTTGTCCTTAATGGCATACACCCTCTGCCAGAGTTCCGGCGAAGCCATGGGGATGAAAAAACCCGCCAGGAAAAAACTGACCAGCTGCATAGTCGGAATGTTGAAGAGGTCCATGAACACCAGTTCGGGCTTCACCGGAGTGGTGGCCAGCAGGTACATCATCAGCACGAAAAGCAGGAATATGCCGATGGTCTGGATCATATCCGTTTTCACCACTGCATCGAACCCCCCGGCAATCAGGTAGGCCAGGATGATCAAACCCACGATGATCACCGAGAAATCGTAAGTGATGGGTGTATATTCTGAGATCAGTTTGGCCCCGGCAGTGAAATTGAGGACCACCCAGCCGAACATGATGATGATGGTGATCAGCGTGGCCAGGAACCCCGCGAACCGCCCCTTGTGGAAAAAAAAGAAGTCAGGCATGGTGTAAAACTTCTCTTTATCGGCGATCTTCTTCACCTTCAGCCCGAAAAAGTAGAAGACGAAAAGGCCGAAAACCGAACCCACGAAATACCACAGGGCGCCCATCCCGTACATATAGACAAGTGCCGTATAGGTGAGCAGGATAGCCGCACCGATCCGGCTGGAGAAGATGGTGCTGGTGGCCTGGAGGGAGGTGAGTTTCCGGCCTGAGATCAGGAACTCCTCCTTCTCCTGCCTTCTCCCTGTGAGCCCCCCTACAATAAGAATAATCAGGAAATAGGCTGCGATGATCAGGTAATCAGTAAGGATAAGCATGGTGTTCAGTTTTGGTATACAGCTTTGTAAATATATCAAAATATAAATAACCCTTGTTCCATGCATGGTTCAGGAGGCTAACCTGTTGATATCCATTTTTTTTTGTACCTTTTAGACTTCCGGCAATCCCGTATTGAAATGGATTATTCTGCTCCGGATCATTCGAGAAGACTGGTCTTCTTTCTTTCTGCCGTCGCCCTCCTGGGAGGCGGATCTATCTACCTGTTCCTGAGGCCCGGAGATCTTGTCTTTCACAATTGGATCAGGGCCGCCGGACTGGATGGGTACACCCCCCCCGGCCACTATTCCACTTTATGGATCCGTCATTTTCCGGAGTGGTTCATCTATTCTCTCCCTGGCGGATTGTGGGCATTTGCCTATGCTCTGATCATCAATGGCATCTGGTGGGAAAGCCATTCCCTAAGGAAGTATTTCTGGATGGCTACCGTTCCGGTCCTGGTCATTGGATTTGAGCTGCTCCAGGGAGCAGGTTTGCTTCGCGGAACTTTCTGTTTCACTGATCTGGCTCTGGGGATAGTCGGGCTGGGTCTTGGTATGGTTTTCTGTATGAGTTTATTAAAAAAGAAACCTCATGAAAATATGTTGTAGTAACAAAAGAACCTTGTGGTATTCCATCCTTTCACTGGGTACACTTGCAGTCTTTATCCTGCTCGCTGTAGGTTCAATCTCGACTTCAGATATTGCAGCCTTGGGTGACTATTATCTGCCAGCAATTACTACTGCTGATCTGGGGAACGGGATGAAAGAGGAACGCCACGAGTATTACTGGCACCCTTCTCATAGATTGAAACAGTATTACTCGCTGACAGGAAAACAGGATGGGAATAACAGATGGCATGGGAAGCTCATTATCAAATATATAGAACTTGATCTGGATCAGCATGAGTATTGCCGCTACACTGAAGAGGTTTATATGGACCATGGATTGCGCCACGGTCCGGCTACAATGACCTTGGAGAATGGGACATATCAGCACCGGTGGTATGAACAGGGACAGCTTAAAAAGACAATAAAGAAAACATCAAGTGCCCAGATGACCTCCTCCTTCCAGGTTTTTGTTGACCGGTACCCCTGGTACCAGTACAAGCTGTACCCCATTGATTATGGGGATGATTATATGGAGGCGTTCCTTGACACACTGGATATCGTGCTGGAAGAGTATACCTTTGATGAGAATGAATTCGATAATTATTATAACGAGGCCACCGGAGTGCTGGAGGAAACGCCATACGACAGCATTCTGAGGGTGAATGCGGCATTCTCATATCTTCAGGGTATGGAGAGGCTGAAGGATTTTGAATTCAGGCTGGCGGTGATAGATGGCCACCGGCAGGCTGAACTGCATACATTTGAAATGGTTCAAACAAAATATCCCGGATTACTGGATGCCATGCAACAGGGAGATGTGGGTGAACAGGATTTCGGGGAATTCTGCCGGGTGTTCGATAGCTGCATGATGAGTTACGGGCCCCTGGATCAGTACGATTTCTTCTTTGTGGACAGTGTGGACACCCGGATATTCAGGACTATCCTGGAAATCTATGCGTCGGGGCAATCCGATACAACAGAAAGCCCATTCAAAAAGGCTGCGGATATATTGTCCTGTAACCAGGAAATGAACAGTTTATACAAGAACGCCAGGTCCGTTCTGTCGGCCCTCACCCCGGGCTCCTCCCCGGCAGAGGTGGCAGAGGTGATGCTATTCTTCATATTCATGCATTTTGATCAGGGTGATATTATCAAGAAGACGGTAAAGAAAGCCTGGTATATAAATCACGATGTGACCAGTCTGCCTGTGGTCACCACAGCTTACGATACAGCATACTCCTCAACAAGTGCGATCCTGAGGGGAACTGTCTTTGAAGACGGGGAAGCAGAGGTATCCTCCAGGGGAATTGCCTGGGCTGAACACTACAATCCCACCACTGAAGATCAGACTGAAGCCGCGGGAGGAGGAACAGGCGAGTTCAGTGTCACACTGGAGGGCCTGAGTGAAGGATCCATCTACTATGCCAGGAGCTATGCTATAAACAGTATGGGAACAGCCTACGGCAACTGTGTCGAGTTTATCGCCACCGGGGCATCTGGCATCCATGTGGGTAGTAAAGCCGGGATCGAAATGAATATCTATCCAAACCCGGCCACAGCGCTGGCCAATTTCATTTTTCATGTCCCTTCAGCGGAAAGAATGGAGATGACCCTTGTCAACCTTAACGGGCAGGTCGTGCACCGGCTGGATCTGGGGATTTTGCCCGTTGGGGAGCAACGGTTTGAACTGGACCTTTCACTCCTGCAGGACGGCACCTATCATTGCCATATTACGGCAAAAGGCCGGATCATCTCCAGCCGGAAACTGGTCATTGCCAGGTAAAGATTTAAATTGGACAGAGCAGATGGGGTTTTCCGGGGCCAGGGCCCTGGTTGACCCCATTTTCATTGTCATTGACCCGCTTTCATACCCCAAATCGGTCAAACTTCTGTGAAATCTTCAGCCAAGGGTGCATTCTGTCCCTATGAAATACTATTTCGAACGGGTAAACGGAACAGAACGGAATTCAACCGGCCGATTAGCTCCGGATAACTACCATTGCTTGATATAATTAGAAAAACAGTGTGCTTTCCGCTTATTTCAGAATCAAATTCTGTCTGTAGGTTGAAAAAACTCGTGTTAATCTAAAACTAAGTCTATGAAAAAAGTATTATGCTTTCTGCTATTCATGGCGCTGGGCACAGCGGCCCTGTTGGGCCAGGTCCGGACCATTACCGGTACGGTGGTCAGCGCAGACGACGGAACGCCTCTGCCGGGGGTTTCAGTCGCCGTGGCGGGCACCTCCATCGGCACCATCACGGGTGCCAACGGAAAATATGAACTGGGTGTGCCCCAGAGTGCCGATAAGCTGGTGTTCAGCTTTGTGGGCCTGTTGAGCCAGGAACTTGAGATCGGTCCCAGCAACGTGATCGATGTAGTGATGGAGCAGGAGCTTCTGAAGCTTGATGAGGTGGTGGTCACCGCCCTGGGCATATCCAGGGAGAAGAAAGCCCTCGGTTATGCAGTCACACAGCTCAATGCCGAGGATCTTGAACAGAAGCCTGAAAGCGATATCGCCCGGATACTGAGCGGCAAAGCGGCCGGTGTCCGTGTCACTGCCACCAGCGGGGTTTCAGGAACCGGTACCAACATTACCATTCGCGGGTACTCCTCCATCAAGGGGAACAACCAGCCGCTCTTCATCGTGGACGGTGTCCGTTTCTCGGGGAGCACCAATTCAGGGACCGACAATGAACAGGGCTTCATGGAAGGGAACCAGGCCACCTCCAGCAGGTTTCTCGACATTGATCCCAACAACGTCGAGAGTCTCTCTGTCCTGAAGGGGCTGAGCGCTACCACCATCTACGGGGCTGAAGGCCGCAACGGTGTGATCATCATCACCACCAAGAACGGGTCTCAGGCCATGTCCAAGGAGGAGATAACCGTCAACCAGTCCCTCTTTTTTAACAAGGTAAACCTGCCAGTCTTCCAGGATTCCTACGGGAACGGGTACAACCAGCAGAACGGGAATTTCTACAGCAACTGGGGGGGAGCCTTTACTGATCCGCCCACCCTGGTGGAACATCCCTATTCCCTGTTCGCCGATCCGGAACTGATCGAAGCTTTCCCGGAATTTCAGGGGGCACAGTATGAGCTGAGGCCTTACAATAGTGTGCCCGAGTTCTTCAGGACCGGGGTCGCCTCCAACACCTCGGTGAATATGACGGGGGGAAATGAGAACTCGAACTACAATGCCAATGTGAGTTACCTGGACGACCAGGGATTCCTCCCGGAAAATGAACTGACCAAGTTCAACGTGGGGATCGGGGGCCGCACCAGGCTTGGGAAGAAACTGACCTTCAACGGGACAATGAACTTTGTCAAGACGGACATGAGAACACCGCCCATCAGTTATGGGAGCGGCAGTGGTATCGGGGGTGGCAGCGGCATTTCGGTGTTTGCCGATGTGCTCTATACCCCGAGGTCCATTGACCTGATGGGGCTTCCCTATGAAAGCCCCATCGACCACCGGAGTGTCTACTACCGTTCAGGGAACGACATCCAGAATCCAATCTGGACCACGAAATATGCAAGTTCCATCGATAACGTGAACAGGCTGTACGGTTCGGGTAATCTTTCCTACAATATCCTCGATAACCTGAACCTGACCTACAGGTACGGGATCGATCATTTTTCAGAGCGGCAGGAATACCAGCTGAACAAGGGTTCGGTACAGAACGACAACTACCTGAACGGACTGTACCGTACACGGGATTTGCTGAGCACCATCTGGGACCAGAATGTTCTTCTCAACCTGCAGCAGGATATTGGAGAGCAGATAACACTGGATATACTGCTGGGTGGATCATCTGTCAGGGAGATCTATAATGCCGATGGAATGGAGAGTACCAACCAGCTGATTTTCGGGATGATGAACCACAAGTATTTCAGCGACCACAGTACCATCAACAGCTTTAACCAGTTCCCGCTGCAAACCTCCTCGGAGTCCAATACACTCGGTGCATTTGGACAGGTTACGGCCAGTTACAGCAACTATGTCTACCTGAACGTGTCTGCCAGGAATGACTGGTTCTCCTCCCTGCAGAAGGAGCACAGGAGCCAGTTCTACCCCAGTGTCAGTCTTTCCTTCATTCCTTCAAATGTGTTCACCGTGCTGAGGGAAGATGCAGGATTTGACCTGCTCAAGATCAGGATCGGTTACGGAACATCTGCAGGGTTTCCGCCCCTTTACGTGACCGAAGATGAACTGGAAACAAATGCCAGGGGATATGTGACGAGGGATGGCACCGTTGTTCCCACGAATGGCGTTTCATTCTTCCTCGGAAATCCGGAGCTGCAGCCTGAATTACACGCTGAAACGGAACTGGGACTGGAGCTGGCCATGTTCGAGAACCGGATCGGGGCAGATATCACGGTCTATACTAAGAATACTAAAAACCTGATCACCAATGCCCTGCTCGATCCGGCCACGGGGTATTACCAGACCTATGTGAATATCGGGAAGATGGTCAACCGGGGGCTTGAGATAGAACTTCATGTGACACCGGTGAAAACCGGCCATTTCAACTGGACCATCAGCGGGATCTTCACCAAATATGAGAGTGTGGTCGAAGAACTGGGTATGGGCCTTGACAAAGTCCTGATCAACGGCTTCACTGACCTTGGGAACTATGCCATTGCCGGCCAGCCCTTCGGGGTCATGTACGGTTATGAGATTGCCCGGGACGATGAAGGGAATTTCAGGGTGGATGGGAACGGTAATTACCTGCAGTCGGACGAGCCGGTCATTATCGGGAATCCGCATCCGGACTTCGAGACAAGCATCATCAACCGGCTCCGGTACAAAGGGATTTCATTCTCCATGCAATGGGATTACCGCCAGGGGGGTGATATATACTCTGAAACAGTGAATACCTTGCTTGGACGGG
Source organism: uncultured Bacteroides sp. (assembly GCA_964467775.1). GTDB lineage: Bacteria > Bacteroidota > Bacteroidia > Bacteroidales. The sequence continues at coordinate 13,354 of CAYXUD010000126.1, forward strand.
GGATCACCAAGGATACCGACTTCGACCGGCTCGAAACCTTTGTGATGCCGGGTGTGAAAGACGATGGAACCCCCAATGATGTACAGCTCACGGCTTCCAACGCATACTTCAATAATTTCGGGTCACAGGCTCCTTCTGAAGTCAACGTGATCGACGGCACAACCGTAAGGCTGAGGGAGGCCTCCCTCAGTTATGCACTGCCCCAGTCCTGGATGAGCAAGTTGCCTTTTAAAAAGATCGAACTCTCGCTGGTCGGCCAGAACCTCTGGTTCAAAGCCCTCAGCTTCCCGAAATATGTGAATTTCGACACTGACGTACTGAGTCTAGGGGTGGGGAACGGACTCGGGTTCGATTTCATTACCGGTCCCAGCTCCACCAGGTACGGTGGCAGTATCAGAATTACTTTCTAGATCAATAAACAATGAGAGTTATGAAAAGATTAATAGCAATAACCGTTGTGACCGCCCTGCTTGGCCTCGTTGTCGGCTCATGTGACTTTTTCAACCTGGAGCTGACAGCAGATCCCGATGCCGTGGGGCTGTCCGATGCCAACCCTGATTATGCGCTCAATGCCATGCAGGTTGATTTCAAGAATTTCCTGAATGACGAAGACCCCCCCAACTGGAACGGGATGAACAAGTTCGGCATGGAAGTGGTCCGGATGATGAATCCATGGGGGGGAACTTACGAGAACGCATACAATCCCCAGAACTTTGATGCAGTCTGGAACAATGCTTACGAAGGATTGCTGATGGATGCCCATACCTTCCTGCCTATTTACGAAGAGAAGGAGTGGTGGATCCATGCCGGGATCACACGGATCCTGGAGGCATATACGCTGGTCACCCTGGTGGATTTCTTTGGTGATGTTCCCTGGTCCGAATCATTTGACGCCACCAATTTCAACCCGGTGGCGGATGATGACCAGGCTGTATACAATGTGGCCATTGCCAAACTGGACCAGGCTATAGCAGACCTGGCCAGGGAAGCCCTGGCAACCCCTTCCAGTGACCTATTCTACGGGGGCGATGCGGCTGCCTGGACCACGCTGGCCAAAACCCTCAAATTGAAAATCTATTTGAACCTGAAGCTGGTGGATCCCACCGGGGCCACTTCAGTGATCAATGACCTGATCGCCGACGGTGACCTGATCAGTGAATCCTCGCAGAACTGGTATTTCCCATACAGCCGGAATACGGATAATCCTGACTGCCGGCATCCCTATTTTACCTATAACTACCTGAACGGGGGGAACGATTACATGTCCAACTATTACATGTGGACCCTCTATGAGGAGAAAGCGGTGGTCGATCCAAGGATCCGTTATTACTTCTACCGCCAGATTCTCGTTTCTTCCGAAGATTTCAGGGAATTGCCATGTTACGGAACAGACAGGCCGGATCACTACCCGGTGGAGATCCCCTTCTGCACCCTGAGTGATGGTTATTGGGGCAGGGATCACCTGGATGATGACGGGATACCGCCTGATACCAGGGAGAGAACCCTCTGGGGGGTCTATCCGGCAGGGGGTGAGTTCGACAGCGATATCGGTTTGCCCGGCAATGCAGCCTCGGGTTTGCAGGGTGCAGGGGCCGAGGTGATCATGCTGGACAGTTATGTGAAGTTCATGCTGGCCGAAGCGGCGCTTACCATGGGGACATCGGGGGATCCCAAGCAGCTTCTGCTTGATGCTGTCACTTCTTCCATCGAAACTGTGATGGCTTTCAGCGAGGAGGTAGCGGCAGAGGGATACATTCCCACCCAGGAGGATATCGATGCCTACCTGGCTGAGGTGGAGAGTCTTTATGATAATGCTGCTTCTGAAGCTGAAAGGCTTGAGGTGATTGCCAAGGAGTATTACATAGCACTTTTCGGGAACGGGATCGAATCATACAACCTTGTCAAGAGAACCACCATGCCCTCCAACCTTCAGCCTGCCCTGCTTGAGTTCCCGGGAGAGTTCCCGAGAACTTTCAACTACCCGGCCGATTGCGTGAACCTGAATTCATCCATCAGCCAGAAACCCCATACCGTCCAGGTATTCTGGGATACCAACCCGGCTGGTGCCATTAAATAATCTAAAGAGAACGCGTCATGAAAATCATAAAATATATTCCAGTTTCAATCCTGGTGATCCTTGTTTATTCTTGTGCCGAACCGATGCTGCTCAATCCGGATGAGGTGGAGAGAGGGATCTTTGTCACCTATGTTTCCAGCAATGGGAATATCAATTCCGGGGATATCGCGGGAACCCCCATTTCCGGCACCTTTGATGCGCCGGCCAGCAATGTGGCCAGTCTTGATGTCTTCGTGAAAAGAATCTACAACTTCGGCGAGAGTGAAACGGACTACCTCTTGTTAAGAACAATTACCGAGTTCCCGTATGAGTTTTCCGTTGATGGAAACGAACTGGCAACACTTTTCGGAGTGCCCGTTGAGGAGACTTTCGGGAATTTCTACCAGTTCAATTGCGAGGCCACCGGGAAGAATGGCCAGATAGCGACCTATGACAACCTGGAGGGGGAACTGGTCGGAAGCGCCGACCAGCATCAGGGCTTCAGGTTCAGGGGCGCCGTGGTATGCCCGTCCGATCCCAACGTGATCGTGGGAACCTATGATGCCCTCACCAGCGGCAACTTCCCTGATTTCGGCGACTTCACGGATTTTGCCTACGTGGTCACCATCACGGCCACTGAAGAGGAGGGATTCTATGCCATCTCCGATTACTCCTTCGGGACATACGATTTCTATTACGGACCCTGGTACGGTGGCGGTGATCTCCCCGGCACCATCCAGGATGTCTGCGGGATATTCTTCATCACCGATACGTACGATCCGTGGGGGGAGACCGTATCGGGTGATTTCACCTTCAATGGTGACGGGACGATCACCGTGGTGGGAGGGACCACCTACGGCGAGACCTGGACAGCGGTGCTGACCAGGCAGTGACAGCCCGGAATATTGCTTAAATGAACATAAAGGGCTCTTTCATCCGAAAGGGCCCTTTTTCTTGATCAGCGAGATATCGGTCAGCGAGATATCTGTCAGCGTGTAAAGTGCCTGACAGCGATCATGGATGGATGCTTACTCTAAGATGATGTGCTTTCCGGTACCGCCCGCGATATATCCTTCCCCGAATGCCTCTTTTAAAAAGGCAATGGCCTTATCCCCTGTACAGTGCGTGGGGCAGACCTGCCGGACACCCATCTTCTTGAGCGTTTCTGCGATCTCCTCCAGGCGGGCTTCAGGGGTCTGGAGCAGGTGCAGGCCTCCGATGACAGCCACGATCTCAATACCCAGCTCTTTTTCAGCCACCTCCACCATCTCCACCACACCGGGATGCCCGCAGCCTGTGATCAGGACACCCCCTGCCTCTGCGTTGATTACCAGGCCCTGTTCATGAAAGGCTTCAAAACTGTCGCCCGTGGAGTAGTAAGGGCCATATAAATGGGTGGGTTCTGCTATTGCCTTGCTGTTGGGGGGAAGCTTATTGCTGGCTTTCAGCTGGGCAGCATAGGCAGAGGGCAGGTAGCAGGTCACGGCCGGATTGATCTCCGTGATCCATGGGATCCCTGCCGTGTGGTCCCCGTGTTCATGGGAGATGAACAGGGAGGGGATCTCTGCCGGATTGATCTCCAGGACTTCAACATTCTGCCTGTAGAGCTCAGCTTTACGGCCCGCATCGAACAGAAGCCGGTTGCCCTTGTACTCGACCAGGCAGGCGAATCCCCAGTCGGTCCCGAGCCTTGCATCGGCCTGGTAATTGTCATAGATGATGGTGACATGAACGGCATTCTCAGGGGAAACGCAGCCCTGACTGGCCCATTCCCCGAAAGTTGTTGCTGACAGGCAGAGGAGAAGCCCCAGCCCTGTCAACCGGACGGCATGTTTCATTTATATCTCCTGTTTATAGTGAAGTGCGCTGAAAACCTGGTTTTTGTAATTACGGCCAATCCTGAGTTTGGCGTTTTCAAGTTCAATGGTGGTGGCATTGAAGGCCCGTATCCTCGGGACCGAAACAATGTAGGACTTGTGGATCCTGATGAACAGCTCGGCCGGGAGCTTGTTCTCGATATTCTGAAGGCTGCTCTTTACCACCACCCGCCTGTTGTCGGTATGGATCCGGATATACTCGTTCAATCCCTCGATAAAGTGGATCTCCGTCAGGTAGATCTTGATAACCCTCTTGTTTTCCTTCACGTAGATAAAGGCATCCTCCCCGGTGCCATTCCCTCCTTCCAGTTTGACATTCTCGGGCAGGCCCGACTGGAAGTACTTGTTCACAGCCTTGAAGAAACGCTCGAAAGTCACCGGTTTCATCAGGTAGTCGACCACATCAAGTTCGAACCCATCCAGCGCATACTGGCTGAAGGCAGTGGTAATGATCACTTTAGGCGGGCGCTTCAGGGTCTTCAGGAAATCAATGCCTGTCATTTGCGGCATTTTGATATCCAGGAACATAAGGTCGATGGTGTGATTGCGCAATTCTTCCATGGCCCTCATGGCATTGTCACACTCATCCACAATCTCGAAGTTCTCCAGTTTCTGGATATGGCCCCTGATCAGTTCCCTGGCCAGCGGTTCATCATCAACAATCAGGCACCTTGTCTTCATGCACATTAATTTTAATCACAGAAGCAGTCCGGTTATTCTTCCGGAAGCTCCGGCTGAGGTAAAATTTTCAAAAAAACACGAAAACAAGTCTTACGAAGATCAATCCAACATAACAAATTTAACAGCTTTTCCTAAAACTTTTCAGTGAAAGGCGATTTAATTGGTGCAAACGGCACACAAACGTCAGTAAAATGCTTTCCCTCTTTGCAGTGTTCACTTTGCAGAGGGGAAAAGGGGGATGATTGATAATAAGTGGGATTCACCCGTTGCGTGGCTAATTTTAAAACATGTACAGGTTTTTTGTGGATCAGAGATGGATTTACAGGATCCTCCGCCATATGCTGCTCTTCCTTTCGATGGTCCTCATTTTCTCCTGGGTGGCCCAATCAAGATCGGACGGGGATGAGGGGTTTTGGAGCGTACTGCTGATGGTCTTCATCAATGCACTTGTCTTTTTCGGATATGCCTATCTCACTGTTTACCTGCTGATCCCACTGGTACTTGCCCGAAGGAAGATCCTCCTGTTCATTGCCCTCTTCATCCTTGCCGGTATAGGGCTTTCGCTGCTGAAATTCCTGCTTTCGGACTTCATATTCTACCAGGCCATCTCCCCCGAGGACCTTTCCGTTGGAAGGCATGTTTCGCTCCCTGCACTGCTCGTAAACACCAAGGACATGACCTTTATCGTGGCGCTCTTTTCCATTGTCAAGTTCGCAAGAGATCATTATATCCTGGAATCGAATATCAGGGAGCTGAAGCAGAAAGGGCTGGAAGCAGAGATCAAACTGCTTGAGCACCATATGGACCCGCATGTGATCTTCAACAACTTCAACAGCCTATATTCCATTTCGCTCTATAAACCTGAATACCTGAAAACCACTGTTAAAAGGCTGAAATCGGTCCTGCATTACCTGTTCAGGGAAAGCAGGAATGAAAAAGTGCTGCTCTCAAGGGAGGTCGCCATGATCGAGAACTACATCGGCCTGGAGGAGTTGAGGTTCGGGGACAGGCTACAGATCAGCTTTGCAATCCAGGGTGACATGCAGGGACTGGAAATCGCCCCTCTTATCCTCTATCCTTTTGTGGAGAATTGTTTTGTACATGGAGCGGGTGAGGACCCCAGGCCATCATGGATCAACATAGAACTGTCGGTCAACGAATCCAATCTCAGGTTCTACGCTGCAAACTCCGTTTCAAGACGGATGGGGGGGGGCAGGACCAGGAACAGGGAGAGCGGTACTGAAAACAGCATCCGCCGCCTGGAGATCCAGTATCCCAACAGCCACAGGCTCACCATCATGGACCGGCAACAGGAGCATGTGGTGGAGCTGCATATCAGGTTATGAATATGAATGTCAGTTTGCGCCATATGATAGAGAACCGGGCAGGGAGGCATATCCTCTTCTGGGTGTGCTGGGTAATGGGTTTCACCTTCATCAAGAGCTTCGGGAAACCCTATGAGGTATATTTCGGGTGGTTCTCCTACTATGTGGTTACGCTTCCCATCTTTGTGGCACACACTTACCTGGTGGCCTATGTACTGATACCTCACCTCTTTTCAAGAAGATTGCTGCCGGTATTCATCGCACTTTTTCTGGGACTTCTTTACGGATTTTCAGTGCTTGAGCTGATCCTCAGCAACGAGTTTATCTACCGGTGGTTTCCCACCGGTTCCAGGATCACGGAGGATTACCTGTCACCAGGGAATGTCTTAAGGAGCGGGTTGGGCAACCTCTATATCGTACTGGTATTCCTTGCGGCCAGAACGGTCCGGAACTGGTCGATAGCGAGCAAAGAACGGAAAGAGCTGATGCAGGTGGAGCTGAAGGAGCAGATGGAGGAGACCATGACCAGGATTCAGCCGCTGATGCTGCTGTATGCCATCGACTATATTGACAGGATGGTTGAACGGTCAGATCCGGGTGTAACCAGGGCTATTGCGCTGACTTCCGAACTGCTGAGCGAAGTGATGATATACCATGAGGAGGGGAAGCGATGGATCTCCAGGGAGATCGAACTGGTGAAGAAACTGGTTTCCCTGGTCGAGCTTTTCAGGGGCAACCGGCTCGATGTTGAATTCTTCATATCGGGGGATCCGGGGACCATCGAACTTCCCCCGATGATCCTGTTCTCATTTGTTGACCTCCTGTTCAGGCGCTTTGACCGGCACGATCAGATCCCTGAACTGAACATCGAGGCCTCAGGTTTTTCCAACATGATCACCATACAGGTACTTCAGGAAGAGTCCGGTGGACATGGTGAGAACCTTGAGGAATGCATGATGGCAATAAAGCAACTCGAATCCATCTATTCAGGGGATGTGGATATCGGTTACAACATGCACAGCTATGGATGCTCGGTCATCATCCGGAGTGGTGGACAGTCAGGCAGGAATGCCGCTCACACTTTTCCGGGTGACGTTCATACGGCAAAACCTGCCGGTGCCTGAATAAGTTTTCAAACCACCGTCCGGTGGCATACATTTGAACCGACTCTATGCACATCAATTGCAAACTTGCCGCCAGCAGTCTTACTTCAAAGTTTTAGGTTTAATAAGTAACTTCCCCGGCGGCAAGTTTTTTATTCCCGAACCGTACATTCCGTGTTCAGAACCGAACGATTTTAACACAGTTCGGTGAACGGGGAAATATCGCAAAACTCACACAATCAATACTATCACGAATTTGGCACAGATCATGGATATATAAATGTAGTTCAATGAGGACTGTACAGGGAAGGTACAAAAAGGTAATGGAGCATTATGATCAATCAATACCTGGTATCTCGGAATTACCAGCATCAGGCCGAAAGCCGTCATAATCTCGAGCTTTTCAAGAGCCTTTTGCAGCCGCACTTCCTATTTAATTCTCTGAATAACCTGTACGCACTTTCACTCCGCAAGTCAGATCAGACCCCTGAAGCCATTGCCGGGCTTTCCCAAATGCTGGAAAGGGTCGTCGCATATTCCAGGAAGGACCTGATCAGCCTGAGTGAAGAGGTGGCACTCATCCAGGATTACATCGCCCTTGAGAGGATATGGCTCGGGGAGCGCTCTTTTCTGATGGATTTCCAGGTGAAGGGAGACACAAGCGGTGTTTCCATTCCGCCACTGACAATCTATACCCTTATTGAGAATGCATTCAAGCATGGGATCCGCAAGTGTGAAAACCGGGGATGGATCACCATTCACCTGCTGGTCAAGAGAGACAAGGTCCTCTTGAAGATCCGCAATTCAGTGAACAGGTGTGATCATCCCGGCGTGTTTACCCCTGCTTCCCAGACCGGGCTGGGGATTGAAGCCGTCAAAAAGCTGCTTGAGGGATCTTTCAGGAAAGCCTATTATCTGGATGCCAGGTCCATCGGTGATATTTTTGCGGTGGATCTGATTATTGGCCGTGTGGCAGCCTGATCACGGTCACTGCCATTGGCACTGATGTTTTCACCCTATATCTCTACTTTATTGCTGTTTATTGATCATATTTTATTCTGATTCAGGTTCCTTCTATTTTTGGTCCATAACAATTAACCAGTAACGCTATGAAAACAAGGGTTGGTTTCATTAACAGAATGACGGCCGCAGCCGTTGCACTGTTCGTCTTTGCATCATTTGCTTTTGCTGATGGCGAGGCGACAGAAGTGTTCCTCACGGGTACCTCAAATTCATCCGCCGGTGATTTCGTGGTTCAGTCCACCAGTGAACTGTTCCATTACCAGGGGAAGGAGTACGAGGTATACCGGGTATACTATGATAATCCGGAGATGAATATGAAGATCGCGGTGAATGCAGAGGGAAAATGCACATCCTTTGCAGCCTATAATGGCGAATTCATTTTCTTCTATGACTGTAACAAGCACGGATTCGGCGTAAGAAAAGTGATGTTTTCAAATCCCTGGGTAAAGGATGATTTCGATGCCCAGCAGTTCCATGACCAGTCGGTTCTGATGAGAGAAAGGAAGATAGAGAAGAAACAGGCCGTTGGCCTGATCGCAGCCTATGTGCCACAGATGAAAAGCTAATCACTTGAACCAACCGGAGTTTTAGCTGAAGATTTTAAAAAAGATGATGGGCCGGCGTTTATGCGCCGGCCCATCATGTTTTATAACATACAGGGAATCAAATTAATAACACCTTCTGACAATCATCCGCTATCGTACAAAAGTGTCCATTTCCGGTCATATTTAACAATTTTTACAATCGCGATCTAACACCCCTAACACACACTAAATTATGCTGATACATCTTTTGGCACAGCTATTGGAATTAAGTTGGCAGATCAACAAAACAAAAACTTCAATACAATGAAAACAAAATTTAAATTTCTCAGGAGAATTGCAGGTGTCACACTTTCACTGATGTTTTTATCGACCGCACTCTTCGCCGGGGGTGAGGCCAACGAGGTTTTCCTGAGCGGAACTACAAACACGGCAGCCGGTGATTTCGTGGTAACAGGAACGGATGAGGTCTACAACTTCCAGGGAGATGTGTACCAGGTATACAATGTATACTATGACAATCCCCTGCACAACATGAAGATCGCTGTCCTTGAAAAGGGCTCATGCAGATCCTACATCGCATACACCAGCGGGTACTGGTTCAGGTACAACTGCACAAAAGAGGGTTTCGGAGTCAGGAAGGCCATGTTTAACAGTCCAGCCATCAGAGATGGATTTGACCACAGGGAGTACCACGATCAGACTGTTCTCGTGAAGTCCCGCAGGATCGAAAAAGACCAGGCCGTAGGTTTGATTGCAGCATACCTTCCCAAACTGCAGGGATAGGAACCAGATAGACAGGATCCCCGATCCTCCGGTCAATACCAGACGTCCGCTCCGGCGGACGTTTTTTATTATACACCGGGATATTCATTCGGTGCTGAATTTCTTCGCTATGCTCATAAATATAGGCACCTTCATTGAATATCCCGGGTAAAATTGAAACACATGCCCATGCTTGTGGGAATGGGACTATTTTTTTACTTTTGTCCTGCTTTGAGCCGGCCGGAGCGCAGCAGAGCCCGGTGAAGCCAACTTGAGCATGGCGAGGCTCGGCGAAGCCAACCGGAGAG
>CAYXUD010000127.1:0-6936 GCA_964467775.1 uncultured Bacteroides sp.
CTGTTGTAGACCGAGAGCCCGATCAGCCCCAGGAGAGCGATGAATATAGCCACAAAGGAGAAGAGCCTGAAAATCAGCCCTATCCCGTCTGCATTTTCCAGCGCCTCATACTCATACTCGCTGACCAGGTCATAGATGAATTCATAGCCCGGGTTGTATTTCCGGAATACAGCCTCGATCTTTGCCACCTGCTCGGGGAGGATCTCCTGGTTGATCCGGATGAAGATATACTCCCGGACCGGATCGAAGAGGTAAATCAAGGCCCTGTCATCAAATACTTCCAGATCGAACGGAAAGAAATTGATGTTCTCCGTCACTCCCAGTACCTGAAAATCCCTGCCCCACAGGTAGAAGTCCCTTCCCACCGGGTCCTCCCACCCCAACAGGTCCACCAGCGACTGGTTCACCACCACGCACTTATGGTTCAGTGAATCGAACCCCTCCCTGAAATAGCCTCCCTTGAGAAGGTTAATTTCAAATGTGGAGAGAAAGTCGGCATCGGTCCAGAGGGTGACCGCGATCCTGTTATGATCCCCTTCACGTTCTCCCCAGTCGATCTCTCCCTGGTTGATCATCACCGGAATGCTTGACCCGGATGTAACCCCCTCCACGAAATGGAGTTCTGAAAGTTCCTGCTTGATCTGGGGATACCGGTCCCACACGCGGCCGGTGGTGCGTATGTAGAGCAGGTCCTCCCGGTTAAAACCGAGGTCGGCTTCCTTCAGGTAGGCGTACTGCCTGATCATGAAAATGGTCACAATGATGAATATGACGGAGAATGAGAACTGTACCACGATCAGGACCTTCCTTGACCTGCTGCCGCCATGCATGGGTGCTCCGCCCTTCCCCGTCAGGAATGCCATGGGCCTGAACCCTGCGATCCTGACAGCCGGGTAGAGCCCGGCCATCACACCGGTCACCAGGTAGATCACCAGCACCTGAAGCCAGAAAGAGAGCCCGGTGAAACCGGCTTCCCTGTCGATGCCAAATGAACGGTAGGACAACGGCACCAGGTGCTCGGCGAAAAAAAGCCCCAGGTAGAATGCAAGCAGCAGCAGCAGATAGGTTTCACCCATATACTGTACCACCAGTTGTCCTTTGCTGGCCCCGGCACTCTTCCGGATGGAGATCTCCTTGATCCTGCCCGAGGCGTAAGCGGTGGTCAGGTTGATGAAGTTGATACAGGCTATGAAGAGGATCACCAGCGACATGATCATGTTAATAATGAACCCGATCATCCCCTTGGTCTCCCCGTGCAGATGCAGCCTGGTCAGCCGGTCAAGGAAAAAATGGGAATCCAGTTCAATATCGAAAGAACTTTCAGTGTAATCATTGATCGCGAGGTTCAGTGCGGCCAGGTCGGTTCCGGGAGCGAGTTTGAAATTGCTGTAGTAAATGGTCCCGCCAGGCCCGTCCACCGGGTAACCCAGCTCCTCCATGATATGGAATCCCAGCAGGGCGTTGAACTGGAAGGAGGATTCCAGCGGCGGGTCCTCCGCGATCCCGGCCACCCTGAAATACCCCCCCTCCCCCATCCTGATCTCCCGGTTCATCGGATCCTCCCCGCCAAATATTTTGCGGGCCAGGCTTTCGGTGATCACCATATGGTCCCTCTCGGTGAAAACCTGGTTCACATCCCCCTTCACCAGTTTGAAGGTAAAGTACCTGAGGAATGAACTATCTACTGCAAGCACTTCATTTTCATTAAAGTATCTCATAGGCACATCCCCCTCACCCTTTCCTGCGGGGATCCCGAACTCAAATTCCAGCGGCTCACTGACACGGCAACTGCTGAGTATCTGCGGGAAATTCTCGGGCAGGGCCGATGCAAAAATACCCCCCGTCCGCTGGGAAGTATATTCAGACCCGTTCATGGTCACCCTTACATTCAGCAGATACATCCTGTCAATATCCTCGTGGAAGCGGTCAAAACTCATATCGAACCTCACCCAGCTCCAGAAGGTGAGGAATATGCCGAACCCCAGGGCCATGCCCAGCAGGTTGATCACGGTGATCAGCCTGTGTCTCCAGAGATTCCGGATGGCGATAAGGAAGTAATTGCGGATCATTTCAGCGTTTTGCCTATCTGAAAACAATATCGTGCCATTTATCGTATAATGCTATTTATTAAGTCTTTAAGATCTTATCAGCAGGAACGCAGTGTTGGAAAACCCGACACCTGTTGTGCAGTTTCCGCACATTCCTGTAAATTTATGCAAATCCATTCAGGATGTCCAGAAAAGAGGGTTCCATACTGATCGTCGATGACAATGAGGATCTGCTGATCGCACTGAAGCTGTTTCTCTCCCCGGGTTTCGAAAGGATCGATACGCTCCGCAACCCCAACCTGATCCTCTCCACCCTGGAGAGGAAGGGTTATGACCTGATCCTCCTGGACATGAACTTCAGGGCCGGTATGGCGACCGGTAATGAAGGGATCTTCTGGCTGCACCAGATCCTGGAGAGGGATCCGCTGGCTACTGTGGTCTTCATCACAGCCTACGGCGACGTGGAGCTTGCGGTGAAATCGATGAAAGAGGGGGCCGCCGATTTCATCATGAAATCGTGGGATGAGCAGAAGATCCTCTCCACCGTAAGGTCTGCCTATGAACGCGGGAAAAGCCGGATGGAGATATCCCTCCTGAAGAAGAAACAGGCACACCTGGCCGGGGAGATTGATAAGGACCGTTCGATATGCCGGTGCCAGTCCGTTGCCATGAAGGAGATCGGTGAGATGGTCCGCAAGATCGCCTCCTCCGATGCCACTGTCCTGATCCTCGGGGAGAACGGGACCGGGAAGGAGGTGGTGGCCAGGGAGATCCACCGGCTGTCGGGCAGAAGGGATGAGATCTTCGTGAAGGTGGACCTGGGAGCCATCCCCGAAACCCTCTTCGAGAGTGAGCTCTTCGGCCACCGGAAAGGGGCGTTCACCGATGCCGGGGAGGACCGGGACGGGCGTTTTTTTATTGCCTCGGGAGGCACCCTGTTCCTGGATGAGATCGGCAACCTGCCACTGCCCCTCCAGGGCAAACTGCTCTCCGCCATCCAGAACCGCGAGGTCTGCCCGGTGGGATCCTCCAGGCCCATCCCTGTGGACGTACGGATCATATCCGCCACCAATCTCCCCCTCCGGGAAATGATCGAGCAGAGATCCTTCAGGGAGGACCTCTATTACCGCATCAACGCCATCCAGGTGGAGATCCCCCCGCTCAGGAGCCGGAAGGAGGAGATCCCTTCCCTCTCCCATTTCTTCCTGCGAAAATACTGTGACCAGTACGGGAAAGCAGGGCTGCGCCTGAATGACAGGGCCATGGCCACCCTTCAGCAGCATGACTGGCCGGGGAATATCAGGGAGCTGGAGCACACCATCGAGAAGGCCGTGATCCTCTCCGAAAAAGGTGAGATCCTGCCCGGACACCTCTTTCCCCGGAACATTCCCTCCGGGAGCATCCGGCCAAAGAATCCCCTGAACCTGGAGGAGAACGAGAAGCTGATCATCGAAAGGGCCCTGAAGGAGGAGCGGGGAAATGTAACTGCAGCTGCCAGGGAGCTGGGCATCAACCGCTCCACGCTTTACCAGAAAATGAAGAAATATGGGTTTTAGCCGGTTCATATGGACCATCGTGGGAGGGGTGTCTGCCATCACGGCCACATCGGTGGTCCTCGGCATATACCTGCAGAAATCCGGGTATCCTTTCACCCGGTCGCTGCTGGTGGTCCTGCTCATCCTGGAGACCCTCCTGCTGGTCTATTACCTGTTCCGGATCCGGAGGGACCTGCTCAGGCTCATCCTGGCGCTCCGCAACGAAGACCCCACCCTTCAGTTCTCGAGGGAGGGCGGGGATCCCTTCTTCAGTGCCATCCACCACGGGTTTAACCAGATCATCAGGGACTTCAGGCTGGTCAGGCTCGACAGGGAAGCTGAACACCAGTTCTTCGAAGCAACTGTGAACCACATCCGGTTCGGCATCCTTGCATTTGACAATGATGGCAAAGTGGAGATCGCCAATGATGCCTTCCTGGAGCTGTTCGGCCTGGAGAGGGTGGACCGGATCGATTCCCTGGGAGATGTTTCCCCTGAACTTCCAGGATGGCTGAGAGAGCTCGGACAACAGAAAGAGTCCCTGAAAAAGCTCACCATCGGGGGCAGGCCGACCCACCTGATCTTCCTCGCCTCCAGGTTCAAAATAAAGGGAAGGGAGATCACCCTGGTCTCGGTCCGGGACATCAGCCGCGAGATCGACAGGAACGAGCTGGAGGCGTGGCAGAAACTGTTGCGCGTCCTCAGGCATGAGATCCTCAACTCTATCACTCCCATAAAACTAATCTCCAGCAATCTCTCCGGCATACTCCAGCACGATGGGAAGGTGGTCCCCGTAAGTGCCCTGAAAAACCGGGAGGTCCGGGATATCCGGACCGGCCTGGATACGATACACCGCCGTGCCTCGAGCCTCTCCGTATTCCTGGATGCCTACTCCAACCTTTACAGGATCCCCGAGCTGAAACTGATACGGACCAATCTATGCGACCTGATGCTGAGGATCAGCAAGCTGTTTTCTGAACAGTTTGAAAGGGAAGGCATCAAATGCCAGCTCAGGTGCGTGGACCCGGACCTCGGGGTTGAGATGGACGAGAGGATGATCGAACAGGTCCTGATCAACCTGGTGAAGAACGCAGTTGAGGCGGTCAGGGGGCAGAGCGGCCCGGTCATTACGCTCAGCGCCTGGGGATCCCCCGCTGAGGCCTGCCTGGCAGTGGCGGATAACGGAAAGGGGATACCGGAGGACCAGCTGGGCCACATATTCATCCCCTTCTACTCCACCAGGGAGGAGGGCACCGGCGTGGGGCTCAGCTTTTCACAGCACATCATGCGGCTTCACCAGGGGCGGATCCATGTGCGCTCCCTTCCCGGCGAGGGGAGTGAATTCCATCTGCTGTTCCGGAAGGAATAGGCCGCACCGGTCAGATCAATCCCCCGGATTGACTCTCCTCGCAGCAAGCTGCGAGGAATCATCGATTAATTTCTTATTTTAATTGTGCTCGCTAACCCCGAAGTTCTACTTCGGGGAATGCGCTCGCGTAATTCAAACAAAATACCACCTTCATGAGTTATTAATGGAAATATACTGCCATGCCCATCAATGTACCCACCAACCTGCCTGCCGTGGAGGAGCTGAAGCAGGAGAACATCTTCATCATGGAGGAGAACCGTGCCCTGCACCAGGACATCCGGCCGCTGCGCATCGCACTGCTGAACCTGATGCCGCTGAAGATGGTCACCGAGACCGATCTGCTGCGCGCTCTCTCCAATACACCGCTGCAGGTGGAACTGGACCTGCTCTACATGGATGAACACGAATCCAGGCATACACCCCGGGAGCACATGGAGGTGTTCTACAAAACCTTCGGGGAGATCCGGCACCGGCGGTATGACGGTCTGATCATCACCGGGGCACCAGTGGAGCACCTGGAGTTTGAAGAGGTGGACTACTGGGAGAGACTGTGTGAAGTGATGGAATGGAGCAAAACCAATGTCTCCAGCACCATGCATATCTGCTGGGGGGCACAGGCCGGGCTCTACTACCACTACGGGCTGCAGAAGTATCCCCTCCCCAGCAAGGTATTCGGGGTGTTCGACCACCTGATCACCGACCGCAAACACCACCTGGTACGGGGCTTCGACGATGTTTTCCCGGCCCCCCATTCAAGGTATACCGAGAACCGCCTGGAGGAGTTGAAACAGCATCCCGGACTTGTGCTTCTGGCCTGGTCGCCCGAAGCGGGTTCCAACATCGTCCTTTCGAAGGACAACCGGCAGATCTTCATCTCCGGCCACCTGGAGTACAACCCTGGGACCCTCAGGGACGAGTACGAGCGGGACAGGAAGAAGGGGCTCAATACGGCGATCCCCGAAAACTACTTTCCGCGCAACGACCCGGCGCAGCAACCCGTTATCCGCTGGAGGGCCCATGCCAGCCTCCTGTTCTCGAACTGGCTGAACTACTACGTATACCAGGTCACCCCCTACGAGTGGGAATAGCCGCAACCGGGGTCAGGACCAGCCGGCATCAGACATCCACATCGAGGTTGGTCAGCCCGCACCTGCGGGCCTCCTCCACCACCTCCCGGTACTCTTCCAGGGATACCGGCCGGTCAATCTCCGGGTAAAAGTGTGCCCGGTAGGCCGGGCGGTACTGGATCATGATATTCACAAAGGTATCGGGGGGCAGGTGCCCGGCGATCCACCGCATGGCATCGGGCGAACCGCTCACTCCGGACGGCATCACCAGGTGGCGGATCATCACTCCCCGGTAAACCACCCCGTTCCCGGACGGTCTGGCCACACCCACCTGCCGGTCCATCTCGATGAGCGCAGAACGGGTGATTTCGGGATAACTCTCCGCATCACTGGAATAGAGGGCGGACTTCTCCTCCTCCATGTACTTGAAATCGGCCAGGTAGATATCCACGATGCCATCCAGCAGTGAAAGAACGGCGGACCGTTCCCATCCTGAAGTATTGTACACCAGTGGCAGCCGCAGGCCCATGCCTGCGGCCAGGTCAAGCGCCAGGAGCACGTGCGGTGAATAATGGGTGGGGGTGACGATATTGATGTTATGGCACCCCCGCTCCTGCAGCTGCAGCATCATATCGGCAAGGTCCTCAATTTCCACGTCGGTCCCGGCGCCCCCGTGGCTGATGTCCCAGTTCTGGCAGAAGATGCAGCCCAGGTTGCAGTGGCTGAAAAAGATGGTGCCGGAGCCGCCCACCCCCACCAGCGGCCGCTCCTCCCCGAAGTGGGCATGGAAGGAGGCCACCCGCAGTTTTGAGGTTGCACCGCAGAACCCGGTCTCCCCCTCCAGCCGGTTCACCCTGCACTCCCGGGGGCAGAGCCTGCAACTTCTCATAGACTCCCACAGAATCTTTCCCCTTTCA